>CAYIKZ010000001.1:0-96654 GCA_964364285.1 uncultured Candidatus Saccharibacteria bacterium
TTTAGATACTAACCAATTACCCCAAGAGTGCAATCTGACCTGGACGCATACACCTCCTTGATTAAAAGCCCATAAACTGGTAGAATGGCATTAGAAATATTAATTCCACGATACTTTAGTTCTTTTAAAAAGAACTCAAATATTCGTGTAGACAGGCCTTGGTATCAAGGCATATTGTGAAAGGTCTCCATGTTATCCAAAAAGGAAAAGGACGCACTGATCAAGAAGTTCCAGACTCACAAAGATGATACTGGTTCTCCTGAGGTTCAAATCGCGATTCTTACCAAAGAGATAGATCAAGTTTCTGAGCACCTTAAAGTGCACAGAAAAGACAACCACTCCAGAAGAGGGTTGTTGCAAATGGTAGGAAACCGCAGAAGACTATTGCGTTACTTAAAAGCAGAAGATCAGAAGAGATACGACAAGTTGGTTGATAAATTGAAGTTGAAGAAATAATTTGGGAGTCCCGCAAAGCATCTTTGCGGGACTTTCTGACATATATTAATTAATTAACGGACGTTGTTAGCAGCCACGTCCGGCTTAAGCCCTTTTAGGTCGGACATGATTGCAAATGACGTCTGGAGAGAGAAAATATGGACGTTAAAAAAGTTTCGATAGGTTTCAATGATCCGTCTCAAGCGGATATAACATTTGAAACCGGTAAAATGGCAATGCAGGCAAATGCTTCTGTTGTTGCCAGGCAGGGTGATACTGTTGTTTTAGCAACAGCTGTCATGGGTCGTAAAAGAGAAGGTATGGATTACTTTCCGTTACTCGTTGATTACGAGGAGCGCCTTTATGCCGCAGGAAAAATAAAAGGAAGTCGCTGGGTCAAAAGAGAAGGTAGGGCAACAGATGAAGCAATCTTAACAGGAAGAGTCATTGATCGATCAATCAGACCGTTATTTCCTGATGGGATGCGTAATGATGTTCAGGTTGTTGTAACTGTTCTTTCAATTGATGGTGTTCATGAAGCAGACATGCTTTCTGCAAATGCCGCTTCTGCTGCTTTAACAATTTCAGACATTCCTTTTGACGGTCCAATTGGTGTTGTTAGAGTGGGCAAAGTAGATGGACAAATGGTCTTAAACCCAAGCCGAGAAATGCTGAAGAAATCTCAGATGGATTTAATTGTTTCTGGTAATGAAAAGCATGTCTTAATGGTTGAAGCAGGCGCAATGCTTGTTTCAGAAGAAGACATTGTTGCAGGAATTGAATTCGCTCAAAAGTACTTAGCAGAAATCTGTAAAGTTCAGAATCAGTTTAAAGAAATGGCTGGAAAAACAAAAGCCGTTGTAGAAGTTATAGAGTTAAACAAAGATATCTATGAGCAGACTAAAGCATATGCTACCGAAGACAAGCTTGATGCCGCAATCTATGTGGTTAACAAAGAAGAGAGAGAATCAAAGATGAATGCTTTGATGGACGTCACTGTTGAAACCATCACTAAAGCCCATATTACAACTAAAACAGAGATTGCTCCTGGAATCGAATCTGCGTTAGGACGCTTGGATCAAAGCCAGATTAAAAAAGAAGTCTTGGCATCTTTAGACAAGATCATGAAGAAATACATGCAGAAAAACATCTTGGAAAAAGAACGCCGTGTTGATGGAAGAAAGTTAGATGAAACCAGATCTGTCACCTGTGAAGTCGGAGTTTTACCTCGTACTCACGGTTCAGCTTTGTTTACTAGAGGAGAAACCCAGGTCTTAACAACAGTGACTCTTGGTTCAAAGGGTGATGAACAATTGCTTGATGGTATGGAAGATCCAGGAGAAGGAACAGCAAAAAGATATATTCACCACTACAATATGCCAGGATATTCTGTTGGTGAAGTTGCTCCGTTAAGAGGACCAGGAAGAAGAGAGATTGGCCATGGTGCTTTAGCAGAGCGCGCTCTAGAGCCAATGATTCCTTCACAAGACGAATTTCCATACACAATGCGTTTAGTTTCAGAAGCAATCATGTCCAATGGTTCAACATCCATGGCTTCAACTTGTGGATCAACTCTTGCATTGTTAGATGCTGGAGTAAAGATTAAAGAAATGATAGGTGGAGTTGCCATGGGATTAGTTTTAGACGAAGAAACAGGAAAGTTTAAAGTCTTAACAGACATTGCTGGAATCGAAGACTTTAACGGTCACATGGATTTTAAAGTTACAGGTAATGAAAATGGAATTACCGCAATGCAAATGGATGTTAAGGTTAAAGGAATAACCAAAGATATTCTTGCGGAAGCTCTACAGCAAGCAAAACCAGGACGCTTACACATTTTGGGTAAAATGAAAGAAGCAATCAAGGAGCCAAGAGCAGACCTTTCCCCTTATGCTCCAAGAATTGTTTCCTTTATGATCAGTCCTGACAAGATTAGAGAAGTGATTGGTTCAGGCGGTAAAGTCATTAACGGCATCATCGCAGAGACTGGTGTTAAGATTGATATTGAAGACAGTGGTTTGGTGATGGTTACTTCAACTGATGCTGCTGCTTCTGAAAAAGCAGTTGGTATAATCAAGAACATTGTAAGGGAAATTAAAGCTGGTGAAGAATTCGATGGTAAGGTTACCAGATTGATGAACTTCGGCGCTTTCGTTGAATTAATTCCAGGACAAGAAGGATTAGTACATATTTCAGAGCTTGCGAACTATCGCGTTGGAAGAGTTGAAGATGTTGTTAAAGTTGGTGATCCTTTGAAAGTCATGGTTAAAGAAATTGATGATCAAGGAAGAATTAACTTAACACATAAACCATACGCAAAACCTGCAGAACCAGGACAAGGCGTTGGTCCTAGCGAAGACCGAGGTCCCGCACGAAAAGATTTAAGAAACGGACATGGTAATAATGATCGGGGAGGCAGAGGATTCAGAGGATTCTTTAAGAAATAGATAAAGCCCCGATTTCTCGGGGCTTTAATTTTCGGTTTTCACCGGTGCATATCTTACCAATTAATTAAAGCATACACTACTTTTTTAAAATAATCAATTGGTGGACCCGACCGGAATCGAACCGGCTTAACATAATTGGTAAGATATGTTGACTACCATTAGTCACTCACCCCATGCAAATGACATTAGCACATTGAAATTAAATATATATTAAATCTGTGGAATACTTTGAGATTTTAAAAAAAGATCCAAATTCAAAAGCAAGATTAGGAATAATTCATACTGCGCATGGTGATGTTTCAACTCCATATTTCAATCCAATTGGAACAAAAGGCACTGTTAAGAGTATTACTTCTGAAGAACTAAAGTTTTGGGGCGCGGAGATGATCCTTGCAAATACATATCACCTCTGGCAAAGACCGGGTGACGCTTTAATTTACAAAGCCGGCGGCTTGCATAAATTTATGAATTGGAAAAACGCAATTTTTACTGATAGCGGTGGTTACCAGGTTTTTTCGCTTGCTAAAATGCGCCAGGTTATGGAAGCTGGAGTGCTTTTTCGTTTTGATATGGATGGAAAATCTGCAATTCTTTCTCCTGAAAAATCAATTCAGATCCAATCTAATCTTGGAAGCGACATTGCTTTGATCCTTGATGACTTTCCAGGATTTCCTTTTGAGTACGAAAGAACAAAGCAAGCGATTGAACAAACAACACGTTGGGCAGAACGAGCCAAAAAAGAATTTGAGAGAATTAACCAATCAGGTACTTCAGTAAATCCCGGACAAAAACTTTGGGGCATAGTTCAAGGAGCTTCGTTTCCTGATTTAAGAGAAAGAAGTGCTAAAGAGATTCGCGCTTTAGATTTTCCTGGTTATGCAATTGGTGGTGTTGCTGTTGGAGAACCAACTGATGAAATGTTGAAAGCTGTTGATATGACCATTCCATATCTTGAGGAAGACAAACCAAGGCATTTGTTAGGTGTTGGAACACCATATGATATTGTTCAGGCTGTTTTGAGGGGATGTGATTCTTTTGATTGTGTAATACCAACAAGAGAAGCGCGTCATGCCAGATTATATATTTCAGCAAGAGACCAGCAGGGACGCGAGGCTTACAAAACCATTGATATTCGCAAAGCAGAGTTTGCTGAAGACTTTACTCCAGTTGATAACGAATGCGATTGTTATGGATGCTTAAGCCATACCAGAGCATATATCCGTCATCTTTTTGCTTCTGATGAGCCACTTTCAATTCGTTTAGCAACAATGCATAATATTAAGTTCTATTTGAATTTAATG
Source organism: uncultured Candidatus Saccharibacteria bacterium (assembly GCA_964364285.1). Classification (GTDB taxonomy): domain Bacteria; phylum Patescibacteriota; class Doudnabacteria; order UBA920; family VMFF01; genus VMFF01. Next base: position 4,184 of record CAYIKZ010000001.1, read on the forward strand.
AAAAAAATACGAAACGCACTGGAAAACGAGTATTTTATGGAATTTGCAGAGGGTTTCAAAGAGATTAAAGAGTAGTTTCTAGATGAGTCGGTTAATGTTTGATATACTTTCATATATATATGAGCGACAACAACATGATGGAAAAATTAGTAAGTCTTTGTAAACGCCGTGGATTTATTTTCCCTGGTAGCGAGATTTATGGTGGTTTAGCAAATTCATGGGATTATGGTCCTTTGGGTGTTGAGTTAAAGAACAATATAAAGAAGCTGTGGTGGAAAAAATTCGTTCAGCAAAGAGATGATATGGTTGGGATAGATGCGGCGCTGATGATGAACCCAAAAGTATGGCAAGCAAGCGGACACATCTCTAATTTTTCCGATCCTTTAATTGAATGTAAGAAATGTCATACTCGTTTTAGAGCAGATACTTTTGATCAAGAGAAATGTCCTAACTGTAAAGGAACAGAATTTACAGCAGCAAAAGAATTCAATTTGATGTTTAAGACATTCATGGGTCCTGCAGAAGAAGAAGCTAACATTGTTTACTTTAGACCAGAAACAGCGCAAGCAATGTTTGTTGATTTTCCACAAGTCGTTGAAACCTCAAGACAAAGAATTCCTTTTGGTATAGCTCAGGTTGGTAAAGCTTTTAGAAATGAAATTACCCCCGGGAATTTCATATTCAGAACTCGCGAGTTTGAACAGATGGAAATTGAATATTTTATCCATGAAAAAGATTGGGAAAAGTATTTTGAATATTGGTTAGAACAAATGAAATTATGGCTTTCTGATATTGGTGTAGACGCATCAAAGTTACACTATGTTGATATTGGCGATGGTGAGCGTGCACATTACTCTAAGCGAACTGTTGATATTGAATTCGACTATCCTTTTGGACAAAAAGAACTTTACGGTATTGCATACAGATCAAACTATGATTTAAATCAGCATCAAAATGCGTCTAAGAAAGATTTGGAATACAGAGATCCTGAAAGCGGTGAAAAGTTTTTACCACATGTCATTGAACCTACCTTTGGTGTAGATCGAACCTTTTTGGCTGTTTTACTTTCAGCATACACAGAAATTGAGGGTGGACGTTCAACAACCACAGAAAGTATTAAGGAAACTGAGGTTTTCTTGAAACTGGATAAAAAGATCGCGCCAGTTAAGATTGCGGTTTTACCACTTTCTAAAAAAGAAGAGGTTTCTAATCCAGCAAGAGAGCTTGCTAACAAATTACGTAAATATTGGTATGTGCAATATGATGAAACTGGTTCAATCGGTAAGAGATACCGCAGACAAGATGAGATTGGTACACCATACTGTGTGACCTATGACTTTGATTCCTTAGAAGACAAAAAAGTAACAGTGCGTGATCGAGATACGATGCTTCAGGAAAGAGTCGCGCTTGATGATTTAGAAAAATATTTTAAAGAAAGATTAGAAGATTAATGCAATTAACACATAAAACTTTAAAAAACGGTTTGAACGTGTTGCTAGTAAACTTGCCTGACTCAAAGTCAGTGCTTTTTACAATACTCGTTAAAGTAGGTAGCAGGTATGAGACTAAAGAAGTTCCTGGAGTCTCGCATTTCCTGGAACATGTTTTTTTCAAAGGTAGTAAAAAATATCCTAAAGCAACAGATATTTCCCAAATTGTTGATGCAATCGGTGGTGATTTTAATGCTTCAACTTCTAAAGAAGTAACCGAGTATTACATTAAAGCAGAGAAACACCACTTCGATTTAATCTTTGACGTTCTTTCAGACATGGTTTTAAACCCGCTTTTTAGGGAAGAGGAGCTGCAAAAAGAAAAGGGAGTAATTATTGAGGAGATAAACCAATACGAGGATATCCCAGCAAGTCAGGTTGAAAATCATTTAGAGAAAGTAATGTGGCCAGAATCTACCTTGGGCTGGGAAATACTTGGTACCAGACAAAGCATCCAAAGAATGAAACGCTCTAGTGTTTTAAAATACAAAAACACTTTTTACCAACCTTCAAACATTCTTTTAGGTATCAGTGGAAACTTTGATACTAAAGAAGCTCTGAAGAAAATTGAAAAGACCTGGGGCAAGCTAAAGAACAGGAAAACCCCAAAGCATAAGCACAAAGAAACAAAGCAAAAAAAACCAAACCTGACAGTTATATACAAAGATACACAACAAGCACACTTTGCTTTAGGTTTTAAAAGCTTTGATCATATTTCAAAGAAAAACCCTGCTGTGATGCTGTTAGCAAATGTTTTAGGGGGTAATATGAGCTCTAGGCTTTTTGTTGAGATTCGAGAAAAAAGAGGCTTAGCATACCACATTTCTGCTGCAAACACGCCGTATTATGATACTGGTAATTTTACGATTCATGCAGGCCTACAAGTTGAAAAGACCAAAAGCGCTTTAATTGAAATACTAAAGCAGATAAAAGATGTTAAAAACACTTCCGTAAGCGCAAAGGAATTAAAACGAGCTAAAGATTTCATTCGTGGAAAAATTGCTTTGGCTTTTGAAAACAGACACCGAAATCTTGACTGGTTTATGGATCATTTTGCATTCACAGGTAAAGTAAAAAGCATCGAAAGTTTTCTAGATGAGATGGAAAAGGTTAGTATAAAAGATATCCAGAAACTCTCTAAAGAAATATTTCAAGAGCAGAATATGAGTTTGGCAATAATTGGACCGTTTAAAGAACGAACTGTTTTTGAAAAAGAATTAAAGATATAGCCATGAAGATAGGGTGTCACGTATCCATTGCCGGAGGGGTTGTTAATGCACCGCAACGTGCGCATGATTTAGGTTGCGAAGCCTTTCAGATATTTACACGTTCACCTCAAGGCGGTAAAGCTCCAGAATTAACTAAGGCTGTCTTAAAAGAATTTAAGTCTGAGATGAAAAAATACGGCTTTGAATATTTTGTTGTGCATGCACCATACTTCATAAACTTTGGAAGTGCGAATAACAGAACATTCCATGGTTCAATTTCTTTGGTTAGAGAAGAATTAGAACGAGCGAGTTTACTTGGCGCCTCATATTTAATGGTACACTTGGGAAGTTTTAAAGATCTTGGTCAAAAAGAGGGTGAAGCCCAGGTTATCAAAGGTCTTAAAAAAGTTTTGGATGGTTACAAAGGAAAGACCTTGTTTTTGCTTGAGATATCAGCAGGAGCAGGTCAAGTTATTGGTGACAGCTTTGAAGAGCTTGCAAAGTTTGTTAAAGCATTAAAGAAATACAAAACCTTTGGTGGTACTTGTTTTGATACGCAGCATGCTTTTGCCAGTGGTTATGACTTAAGAAACAAGGAGACCGTTAAAAAAACCTTTAAGGACTTTGAAAAAAAGATCGGTTTAAAGTATTTAAGAATGTCACATTGCAATGATTCTAAGGTTGAACTTGGAAGTCACAAAGACAGACATGAACATATCAACGAAGGTCTGATTGGTAAGACTGGTTTTGCTGAAATACTCTCGTTTTTTAAAGGTTTAGAGAAGAAAGATAAGCAACAAAAGCTTTTGATTTTGGAGACAGAACATGATAAAGTGAGAGAGGATATCAAGCTATTAAAGAAGCTTAGAAAGTAAGATTTAATGTTTAACAGAGACACAGATATTAGTGTAGCTACATCAACTCTTGTAAAGATCACAATTCTTGGTTTGATCCTATTTTTTGCATGGACAATCAAGGATATTTTAATTTTGCTTTTGATTTCAATAACTCTAGCGTCAGCACTTGAGCCTTTGGTGGAGATGCTCTTACAGTGGCGTATTCCAAGAAGCGTCAGTGTAGTTGCGGTATATATAGTTGCGCTTGCTTTTGTAGTTTCAATTGGTTTCTTAGTAACTCCTCCAGTTATTCAACAGTTTCAGCAAGTTACAAACAATGATTTCCTTGCAAGTGAAATTTCTAGCAAGATTGGACCAAATAGTTTTTTAAGTGATTTTAACCTCACAGAAATTGTTAGTAAGAATGTTCAGTCTTTAGCAAATCAATTTAACGATCTTTCAGAAAACTTTTTTAGCAGAACACTTGGTGTCTTTAACGGCTTCATAGAAATAGTTACAGTCTTGGTTGTTTCTTTCTATTTGCTTGCTGAAAAAAATGGCATGAAGAACTTTGTATATACGCTTGCTCCAAAAGAAAGTCAGCCAAAGATTTTACACATTGTTACAAGAATACAAAAAAAGATCGGACTTTGGATGATTGGTCAGATTATTGTTTCTGCAATAATTTTTGCAATTACTTTCATTGCTTTAACAGTTTTGGGAATTAAATATGCCTTGGTGCTAGCAATCTTAAGTGGATTCTTTGAACTGATTCCATACATTGGTCCTTTTGTTGCAGCAATCCCTGCAATCTTCTTTGCTTTCTTGCAAAGCCCAACTTTAGCAGTTGTTGTCATGATTATGTATATAGTGCTGTCAAAGATTGAAGGATATGTTTTAGTACCTAAGATCATGCAAAAAACTGTTGGTGTTTCTCCATTGGTAATTTTACTTGCAATATTAATTGGTTTTAAGCTTGCTGGAATCTTTGGAATCTTGCTGGCAGTTCCTGTAGTTGCAGTGATCCAGGTGATCATTGAAGAATGGGAAACCCTTAAAAGCAGGCCATAACAATGAAGTATTATATTACTACTCCAATTTATTATGTTAACGACAAGCCACATATTGGCTCAGCATATACTACAATAGCTGCAGATATTTTGGCGCGACTTCATCGTTTTTCGGGGGATGATGTTTTTTTCTTAGCTGGCGTTGCAGAGCATGGTTCTAAAATTGCAGAGAGTGCGGAAAAAGCCGGGAAAGATCCACAGCAGTTTGTTGATGAGATCACTCCTAAATTCCAAAAAGCATGGGAAAGCTTGGAAATTAGTAATGATGATTTTATCCGTACAACAGAAAAGCGCCACACAGATGCTGTTGTTCTATTTTTCAACAAACTTAAGGATTCGGGAAAGATCTATGAAGCAGATTACAATGGAATGTACTGTGTTGGCCACGAAGCATTTTTAACAGAATCTGAATTAGTAGACGGTATTTGTCCTTTGCATAAGACCAAACCAGAAATAGTTAAAGAAAGAAATTGGTTTTTTAAACTTTCTGAATACGGACCAATCTTAAAAAAGAAAATAGAAGAAGGTGAGTTAAAGATTGAACCAGCAGAACGACGCAACGAAGTCTTGTCATTTATAGATCAGGGTTTAGAGGATATAACTATTTCAAGGCGTACTGCAAAATTTGCTCTTAGCTTGCCATGGGATGACAGCCAAACCATCTATGTTTGGTTAGATGAGCTTTTTAACTATTGTTCGGCTATTGGTTATGGTGCTGATAAAGAAAAATTTAAACAATATTGGCCAGCTGATGTTCATTTGATAGGTAAAGATATTATCCGGTTTCATGCAATTATTTGGCCCGCCTTATTACTAGCTATTGGAGAAAAGGTTCCGCATGAAGTTTTTGCGCATGGATTTTTTACAGTCAATGGACAGAAAATGAGCAAAACTTTGGGTAATGTAATTGACCCGATGGAGTTAGCTATTAAATATGGCAGTGATGCCGTGAGATATTTTTTGATGCGCGAAATCGCTTTTGGCCAGGACGGTGATGTTTCAGAAGAAAAGATTAAAGCAAGATATGACGGTGATTTAGCCAATGGTTTGGGTAATCTAGTTTCTCGCTTAACAAACATGATAGAAAAATATTCTCACGGAGAAATCCCGGATATCGTTGAACCAAAAGATAAGTTAGACGGGGTTGTTGAAATGATTGAGGGTTTTCGTTTCCATGAGGCTTTAGCAAGAATTTGGGAAGCAATTGCTTGGGCAAATCAATACATTGATGAAACAAAACCTTGGGATTTAGCAAAAGATGATGCCAGTAAAGAGAAGCTTGATGCGGTTTTGTCAGTGCTTGGTGCTGAAGTTAAGCTTATCGGATTATCCATTGCTCCTTTTATGCCGCAAACAGCTGAAAAAATACGCAAAGCTTTTGAAAGCGACGCAATTACAAAAATTGAACCACTTTTTCCGAGGATAGAATAGTTATGATGCCGGAGAACCGCAATGAATATAATCGGATCGTTTCTCAAAGAGAAAAGCGTGGTTTAAAGCCACGTAAGATATATCTTGATTTGGGTAACTTTGTTTTTCCTTTTCCCGAAACAGGCCTAAAGGAAATCCTTGCTGACGAAATGTATGTTGGTGTGGATATAAAACAGCATCTGGATAATTCTCACTACCCTAACAATTTTCATTTTGTTGAAGCAGATGGTAGAGATTTGCCAATTGCTGACGGGTCGATTGATGAAGTGTATGTAGGTAATCTGTTTGGAGAACCCTCAAGAGATCAAAGCTTGAAATTAGAGTTACTCCCTGAGTTAAAAAGAATTCTTTCTGAGAATGGACAGGTTGTAGTTGCAGAAACATTAACTCCTAAAGCGGCTACATTTAGTCTTGATGAACTTCCTGCTCTTTTGGATAAACAGGGCTTTGAAATTATCGACTTAGTTACTCAGGATGATGAAGAGAAATGGAAAAAAGAAATAGCCCAATACAATATTCACGCAAGTCGTGTGTATACTCATGCCGAAGTTATGGGCAGAAGGTTCTTAGTTAAATTTAAAAAGAAACCAGAACAATCAAATGCAACTGTATGATACCCACGCGCATGTTAATCTTGCAGCGTTTAAAGAAGACTATAGAGAGATAATTAAAGAAGCACAGCAAGCCGCTGTGATTATTAATAACGTTGGCACACAAAAAGATACTTCTAAAAAAGCTTTTGACTTAGCAAAAGAATTTGATAGTGTCTACGCAGTTGTTGGTTTGCACCCAGTACACACCATTTCCCAAGAAGTTGATGAAGAAGAATCACACTTCGTAAGTCGTGAAGAAGAATTTGATTATGCATACTACAAAGCATTGGCAGATGACCCAAAGGTTGTTGGTATAGGTGAGTGTGGTTTAGATTACTATCGTCTGCCAGAAGACAAAAGCTTAGAAGAAGTAAAAGCAATACAAAGAGAAGTTTTTTTACAGCAGATAAAATTGGCGAAAGAACTAGATAAAGCTTTGGTGGTTCATTGTCGTACTCAAAAAGGAACAGAGGATGCTTACGAAGATATCTTAGAGATATTGAACTTGGAAAAGCCTACCCGCTTTGAAATTCACAGTTTTACAAGTAGTTGGACAATTGCAGAGAAGTTTTTAGAGCTTGGCGGATACATTGGTCTAAATGGTATAATTACCTTTGATAAAAGCGGGGTCTTAAAAGAGGTTGTTAAGAACTGTCCGCTAGAGCGCATAGTCTTAGAAACAGATGCGCCTTACCTTGCACCAGCACCTTACCGTGGCAAAAGGAACCAGCCAAGCTATGTAGAGTATGTTGCAAAATATATCGCAGAAGTTAAGGGTTTAAGTTTTGAAGAAGTTTGCAAACAAACTACTTCAAACGCAAAAGCACTTTTTAAAGTTTAAAGCTATGAAAAAACTCACTCCAATATTCTATCTTTTTTTTGTATTCCCAATTGCAATAGTAGACACATTTTTAATTGCATATGGTACTGATCTAGGAACACTTTGGCATCCAAATACCGCATATTTATTTTTGTTAGTAATCATAGGTGGTATTTTCCTCTTAATCGGTAATTTTGCAGTAATTACTTTAGAAGATCATAGAGACTTTAAATGGAAATATCATTTTAGACAAAGCTCCTATGTCTATACCTTGCTTGCTGCTTTGTGGGTGATATATTCGAAGCTTGATACTTTGCAGACTGACCCTGCATATATCTACGTTGTTGGTTTGATATATATGTCTGTCTTAGCAATCCTTGCTAATGCTTTTGCTGCTATGGTCATTCGTCCAAAAAGAAAGATTTAGATCATGAAATATACCCCAGGGAAAATAGAGAAAAAGTGGCAGAAATTTTGGTCTTTGAAAAAGGTCTATCATTCAAAGAATTTTTCGAAGAAACCAAAAAAATATGTTCTAGTTGAGTTTCCGTATCCATCTGGTGCTGGTTTACACACCGGACATCTTCGTTCATACGTAGCAGCAGATGTTACTTCTAGATTTTTAAGAGCTCAAGGTAATGAAGTGATGTTTCCGTTAGGCTGGGACGCTTTTGGATTACCCGCTGAAAACTACGCTATTAAAATGGGAGTCCAACCAGAAGTTTCAACTAAACAAAACATCAAGAACTTTAAAAAACAGATTAATTCCCTTGGTTTAAGCTTTGATTGGTCCAGAGAAGTTAACACCACAGACCCAAACTATTACAAGTGGACACAGTGGATTTTCTTGCAGTTTTTTAAAAAAGGGTTGGCCTATGAAGCTGAGTCTTTAATTAACTGGTGTCCTAAAGACAAGACTGGGTTAGCAAATGAAGAGGTTGTAGACGGTAAGTGTGAACGTTGTGGAACTGTTGTTGAAAAGAAAGAAATGCGACAGTGGTATTTAAGGATTACAAAGTATGCTCAGAGGTTAATAGACGGCTTAGAATCTTTAGATTGGCCAGAAGCTGTTAAATTACAGCAAGAAAATTGGATAGGTAGAAGCGATGGCGCTGAGATTGATTTTGAAATTGCTGGAGAAAAAGAAAAGGTAAAAGTTTTTACAACTCGTCCTGATACTTTGTTTGGTGCAACATATCTGGTGCTTGCTCCAGAGCATCCTTTAGTGAATAGATTGGAGAAGAATATAAAAAACTGGAGCAGTGTTTCTGAATATGCAAGAGAAGCAAAAAACAAAACTGATATCCAGCGTTCTGCTTTAGAAAAAGAAAAAACCGGTGTTGAATTGAAAGGCATTTCTGCAATCAACCCAGCAACAAAAGAACTCATTCCCATCTGGATTGCAGACTATGTCATGTTGGCATATGGTACTGGCGCAATCATGGCTGTACCAAGTCACGATCTTCGCGATGAGCAGTTTGCAAAAAAATATCAGTTACCAATGCGCATTGTTGTTAATGAAAAAGGCAAGCTTCAAAATTCTGAAGAGTTTAATGGTTTAGATTTTGAAACAGGTAAAAAGAAAATTACCGAGAAATACGGAAATAGCAAAGTCACTTACAAGTTACGCGATTGGGTTTTTTCAAGACAAAGATACTGGGGCGAACCAATTCCTTTAATTCATTGTCCAGATTGTGGAATTGTTCCAGTTCCTGAAAAAGAATTACCTGTTAAACTTCCCAAGGTTAAGAAATATGAACCAACCGGAACAGGGCAGTCTCCACTTGCAGCCATTGACTCTTGGGTTAACGTGAAATGTCCGAAGTGTGGTGCTAAAGCAAAGAGAGAAACTAACACCATGCCACAATGGGCTGGAAGTTCTTGGTACTTCTTAAGATATACAGATCCTAAGAATAAAAAGCAATTTGCTAACTTAAAGAGCTTAAAGTATTGGTTACCGATAGACATATATTTTGGTGGTATGGAACACACCACCTTACATCTTTTGTATTCCCGTTTTTGGAATCAGTTTTTGTTTGATCAGGGCTTGGTACCAATGAGCGAGCCTTACAAACGTCGCCAACCCCACGGCATTATTCTAGGCGAAGATGGTGAAAAAATGTCTAAGTCCCGGGGCAACGTTGCAAATCCAGATGCCATCATCAAACAATATGGCGCAGACACTCTACGCATGTTTGAGCTATTCTTAGGGCCACATGAACAAACCATTTCTTGGAATGAAAAAGGCGTTGTTGGTGTATATCGTTTCTTACAACGTTCTTGGTATTTGGTTTCAGACAATGCATCTTCAAAAAACAAGGATTCAGAAAAAGTTTTGTTTGAAACAGCGAGAGTTATAAAAAGAGTGGAAGAGGCTGTTAATGAAATGAAGTTTAATACCGCAGTTTCTTCATTCATGGAATTCATCAACGCAGTTGCAGGCGAAAGTATTTCTAAAGAGACTCTTAAAAAATTCGCTATAACCCTAGCACCTTTTGCACCGCACATTGCCGAAGAGTTTTGGAAAATGCTTTCTGGCAAAGATAGTGTTACAACCCAGCCTTGGCCGGTTTATGACCCTAAGAAATTAGAAAGCCAAGTTTCTTCCTATGTCATTCAGGTTAACGGAAAGTTCAGAGGAAACCTTTCAATAGCTAGGGGATCTTCAGAAAGTCATGTTAAAGAAGAAGCTTTAAAGATAGAAACAGTGCGCAATGCCATCGCAGCTTCTGAGGTTAAGAAAATAGTATTTGTGCCTGAAAGATTAATTAATTTTGTTGTTTAGATAAAAAGTGGGTTGCCTTGATGTGGCAGTCCGCTTTTTTTGATATACTGACGTCATGATAATTCTGAAACTAACCAAAACTAATTACAGCAAGGTTTTAAGGTTTGCGGTTAACTCCTTAAAAAAAGGAAAGACTGTTGTCTATCCCACAGACACCTCATATGGTTTGGCTGCTTTAATTACAAACAAAACCGCAATTGCAAAGCTCTACAAAATTAAAGAAAGAGGCTTTAATAAACCCGTACATATTTTTGTTGCTTCAGTTTCTGTTGCTAAAAAATATGTGCAGTGGAATAGAGTTGCAGAAAAGTTAGCAAAAAAGTTTTTACCTGGACCGCTCTCAATGGCCCTACCTTTAAAATCAAAGAACAAGGTGTTAAAAAAACTAACGGCTGGTACTGGATTTTTGGGTATTCGTATTGCAAAGAATAATTTTGCTTTAGATCTTGCAAAAAAAGCAGGAGCAATTACTGCAACAAGTGCTAATCTTGCTTCAGAAAAGGGTGGCTTTGACTCATATTCTTCAAAAGACCTACTTAAGCAATTTAGCGACAGAAAATATAAACCTGATATAATTATAAACGCAGGTAAGCTTAAGAAGGTTAAGCCTTCAACCTTTATAAAATTATCCACAAAAGGCCAAGGAAACCAGCAAGAAGTTGATTTAGAGGTTTTAAGAGCTGGTCCAATTTCAGAGAAACAAATTTTTACAACGTTAAAATAATTGGAGATTTTTAAAATGAGCTAATTCTTAAAAAACAGAAAAGATAGATACACAAAGAACCACAAGATTCTTAATTTTAAAATCCAATGAAATATTCAAACATTCAAAAACAAGACCCAGTCTTGTACGAAATAATAAAGGAAGAAGAAAAAAGACAAAAACAAGGATTAGAGTTAATTGCTTCTGAGAACTATGTTTCTGAAGCAGTCCTTGAAGCAATGGGAAGTATCCTAACAAATAAATACTCTGAAGGATACCCTGGGAAAAGATACTACGGTGGAAATGAAGTCATAGATAAAGCAGAGACTTTAGCGATTGAACGTGCTAAAGAACTTTTTGGTGCAGAACATGTTAATGTTCAGCCTCTTTCAGGCGGACCAGCAAACATCGCAGTATACTTCGCGCTCTTACAACCAGGGGACAAAGTACTAGGGCTTTCACTTGATCAGGGTGGACACTTAACACACGGTCACCCAATGAACTTTTCAGGAAAGCTTTTTAATATAATCCCATATACAGTAAACAAAGAAACAGAGCAGATTGATATGGATGAGGTAGAAAGGATCGCTTTAGCAGAAAAACCAAAAATGATCATTGCAGGATTTTCAGCTTACTCAAGAACATTAGATTGGAAGCGTTTTAAAGAAATAGCAGACAAAATTGGAGCATACACATTTGCAGACATTGCCCACATCTCTGGTTTAATCGCAGGAAAACAACTAGATAGCCCAGTACCATATTTTGATGTTGTTGCAACAACAACACACAAAACTCTTCGTGGACCAAGAGGTGCAATAATCATGTGTAAAGAACAGTTCGCCTCTGCGATAGACAAAGCAGTCTTTCCTGGAGTACAAGGTGGTCCGCATGATCACATTAATGCTGCAAAAGCAATCGCATTTGCTGAAGCATTAAAACCCGAATATCAAACATACACCCATCAAATCATTTTAAATGCCAAGAGATTAGCATCTAAACTTACTGAAAAAGGATATCGTATTGTTTCAGGAGGTACTGATAATCACCTGATGTTAGTTGATGTTTTCGGAAGCAAAGGAGTAACAGGAAAAGAAGCAGAAAAAGTTTTAGAGCATATTGGTATTTCTGTAAATAAAAACATGGTTCCATATGACCAAAGAAAACCAATGGATCCATCAGGAATCCGTCTGGGAACCCCTGCTTTGACAACAAGAGGCATGAAAGAAGATGAAATGGACACAGTCGCTGATTTGATTGATAGTGCGATAATGAACAGGAACGACGAAGCAAAGCTTGAAGAGGTTAAACAAGCAGTTATTGACTTCAGTTTAAAATATCCGGTTCCTGGAATAGCTTAAAGTTTAAAAAAACACTGCTTTAGAAAGCAGCGTTTTTCTTTATCCAAAGAATATTGTCGCAAAAACAATCACAAGAAGTATCCTATACCAACCAAAAGCACTGAACGTGTTCTTTTGAATATATGCAATGAAAAATTTAATAGCTAAAACAGCGGTTACAAAAGAAACAACAAGACCAAGTGACAAAACCTTCCAGTCGCTGTTAGTAAAAGCACCCATATTTTTGTAAATATCTAAAGCAGTTGCTGCAACCATTGTTGGCACAGCAAGCAAAAAAGAAAATTCAACAATTGCTTTTCTTTTAACCCCCCAGAGCATCCCGCCGATTATAGTTGCTGCTGAACGGGAAACTCCTGGTATCACAGCGAGCGACTGAAATAACCCAACAATGAAAGATTGTTTGTAAGTAATCTCACTGAGGTTTGTATTTTCAGATTCATTAGCAGCGATTTTCTTTGCAAAAACTCTTTCAAATATAATCAACAATAAACCACCAATAGCTAGTGCCCAAAGAACAACAACAGTGTTGCCGATTAAATATCCTTTAATGAACTTGTAAAGCAAAAGACCAATAACTGCAGTTGGAACAAAGGCAACAAACAGCTTTTTAATCATTGCCCATTTAAAAATATCTTTGTAATACAGGAAAACAACCGAGAAGATCGCACCCATCTGGATGATTATCTCAAAGCTTTTGTTAAATTCGCTTTGTACCAAATGCATTAGATCAGAAGCGAGTATTAAATGCGCTGTTGATGAGATTGGAAGGAACTCTGTAAGCCCTTCAACAATACCTAAAATAGTTGCGTGAATATATGACATGCTTGAATTATATATGTTTTACAAACACAGGACAATGTGATAAAATCAGGAAGTAATTTTCGAGCCGGTGTGGCGGAACTGGCATACGCGCACGACTCAAAATCGTGTGAGGTTATCCTCATGTGGGTTCAACTCCCACCACCGGCACCAGAGAATATAAACACAAAAATGTTTGATACTGACAATCAAAACTTAAATACTCAGGCTGCAAATCCGACTCCTACACCAAGTGCAGAGCCTAACGGTACGCAGTCTTTTTCTTTGCCTGAAATTCATAAAGATCCTGAACTAACAGAGCGTATTTCATATTCAGACGCATCAGTTCAAGAAGTTCCAATAGAAGACATTGTTGCAAACCCATTCCAACCAAGAAAAGTATTCAACCAAGAGCACTTACAGGAGCTTGCTGATTCCATTAAAGAACATGGCGTCATCCAACCACTTGTCGTTAATAAAACACCTGCTGGTTATGAATTAGTTGTAGGTGAAAGAAGATTTCGTGCCTCTCAGCTTGCTGGTCTTAAAAAAGTCCCTGTGATTATAAAGCAGGGGATGGCAGATCAGACAAAATTAGAGGTTGCTTTAATTGAAAATATTCAGAGACAAGAATTAAACCCGATTGAAGAAGCACAAGCATACCAGAAGTTAATGGATAGTTTTGGTCTAACTCAAGAAAAAGTTGCTCAAAAAGTTGGTAAATCAAGACCTGCAATTGCAAACACAGTTCGTTTGTTAAACCTTCCTGCAGAAATACAAAGAGCAATCATAGAAGGAAAGCTTTCAGAAGGACACGCTAGGGCAATTTTAGGACTTGCTGGAATGGAAAGACAGCTTGCATTATTCAAAATGATTCTAGATCAAGGATTAAACGTTAGACAGGTCGAAGCAAAAGTCCGTGAGTTGATGGCTCGTCCAAGATTAGAAGCAGCCGGTCCTGATCCAAACACTCTTGCTTGGGAAAATGAACTTAGAAGCAAACTTGGAACCAAGGTAAAGATTGAAAAGAAAGGGCGTGGTGGAAAGATAATGATTGAATTCTTTTCTGAAGAAGAACTCCACGACCTTATGGACAAGATTGCAAATAATAAAAAAGACGGAACAGAATACTTTACAGTATAATTTAAAGCCCCGAAGAAATTCGGGGCTTTAAGACAGGTAGCGAAACAAACCTTACCAACACAATCGTATTTTATAAAATTCGTCCTGTCAAATGGTGGAGATGATGGGACTCGAACCCACGAGAAAAAATTGGTAAGGTTTGTTTCTCGCTAACCTGCCATCCCCAAATCAGATTTTTGCCTCCTAATATATATACGCTTGGCAGGTTAACTTTTAATTAAAAAGACATTAAAAAATCCCCCGATTCCGGGGGATTTAAATTGCAGTATAGATTTAGACGGCTGCTTTAGCTAGTCTCTTTGCTTTAGTTTTGATGCAGCTTGTGCAAGCCTTTACTCTTTGACCTTCGTGCTTTGTCCATTGTAGGTTAGGTAACAGTCTTTTTATGGAAGCTCTCATTGAGTGGCTGCGCTTTATTGTCCTGGAATATCCTTTACCGCAGATTGCGCACATTCTTGGCATATATCTTGTAGGGGGTTTAATAACTTCGATATATTAACATGTTTTGATATAATAATCAAGCATTGATAAATAACCGAATAACATGGATTTAATAATATCTTTAGCAGTTCTATTGTTTTCAGTAATATTGCATGAAATAGCGCACGGTTCTGTTGCTGAGTATTTTGGTGATGATACAGCAAGAGTAATGGGTAGGATAACCATAAACCCAATTGTGCATCTAGATTTGTATTTTAGCTTCTTGATCCCCATTGTTTTGTATATGTCAGGATCTCCAATAATCTTCGGTGCAGCAAAACCTGTTCCTGTAAACTATTCAAATCTAAAGAATTTTCGCTGGGGTGTTTTCTGGGTTTCAATTGCTGGGATTCTGACGAATCTTTTGTTGGCAATGATCTTTGCAATATTTATCAGAGTGTTTTCTTTGCCCGAAACAGTTCAGAACATATTTGTTTTAGTTGTACAGATAAATATATTCCTTGCTGTAATTAACATGATTCCAATACCACCAATTGATGGTTCAAAAGTTCTTGCAGCAATCTTTGGAGAAAACGCGATTAACTTTGTGATGAATATTGAGATGCGAGGTTTTGTTGGAATTCTTCCTTTTTTAATCCTAATCTACATTCTTTTTTACACAGGTGCTTTTCAACATTTTATGTTGCCAATAGCGGGATTCTTTTTCAGACTTTTTGGAATAGCTTAATATATTTTTTAAATGCAGCGGCCCACTGTTGTCAGTGGGCCTTGTTGTTGTCTGGAGCGATGGGCTATTGCTCATCGCGCGAGGGGAGTCTCGCGCTCAACGCTACTTCGTTGAACGTCACCTCAGTGACGGGGCGCCAGTCGATCTGGTTAGCCAGTGCCAGAAGCGGCACCGCAAGATCCGGGTAATGATTCCGGAGGCCGAAGAGGCAATGGGTTCTCGGTGCGTCGCCACGCAGCGCGTGAGCGAGATCACTGATCAGCCTTGCTCTGTAGCTGATAGAGCCGGCGACTTCGATGGTGAGCAGTCCTTCGCTGGTCTCCGAAAAGGTGAACTGGTCGTTCGCGAACAAAGATCTTCCTACCATGGGTCCCCCTGTGTGGTTGTCCGTTCCTGCTATCTCACGCATTGTATACTAACTAATTTAAAATGCAAAACGGTTTTTTGTGGGGCTTTGACATTTTGCTTGGATGGTCGTATAATTAGACACGTATATCATTTCGATATCAATTAATTAATCACTAAATACGGAGTAACCCATCGCACGGGTGAAAGAGCAGTGAGGTTCCAATCCCACGCAACCGTTTTTAGAAAGGATAAGCAGAGTGCCTACAATCAATCAGTTGGTGCGCCGAAAACGCACCCCACTCAAGAGCAAATCAAAAACTCCTGCTCTAGAGCGACGTATTAACGTAATAAAAGGACAGACCGTATGGCGTC
The DNA here is from genome assembly GCA_964364285.1 of uncultured Candidatus Saccharibacteria bacterium. Taxonomy (GTDB): domain Bacteria; phylum Patescibacteriota; class Doudnabacteria; order UBA920; family VMFF01; genus VMFF01. The sequence goes on from CAYIKZ010000001.1 coordinate 20,307, forward strand.
CAAGCCCTTTTATGCGTGGAGTTTGTTTAAAGGTCTATACAACCACACCAAAGAAACCAAACTCAGCTTTGCGTAAGATCGCAAAGGTACGTTTGACCAATGGTATGGAAGTTTTAGCCTACATTCCAGGAATCGGACATAATTTACAGGAACACTCTGTGGTTATGATTCGAGGTGGAAGAGTTAAAGATCTTCCTGGTGTTAGGTATCACATTGTTCGAGGAAAACTCGACACTCTTGGCGTTGAAGGTCGTAAACGCAGCAGAAGTAAATATGGAGTAAAGAAATCATAAACATATGCCAAGAAAAGCACGTTCAGTAAAGCGTCATCCAGCAAACCCAGATCCAAAATTTGGTAATGCTAAATACGGTAAATTCATAAATTATTTAATGCAACGCGGAAAGAAAAATGTTGCTCAAAAGATTTTTTACATGGCTTTAGAAGAAGTCTCAAAGAAAATGTCTACTGCAGAACAACCAGTAGAAGGTAAGCAGATCTTTGAACAAGCATTGAGAAACATTGCTCCTTTAGTTGAAGTCAAAGGCCGCAGAATCGGTGGTGCAAACTACCAGGTTCCAATGGAAGTTGTTGAACCTAGAAAAACCGCTATTGGAATGAAGTGGTTAATCGCAGCTGCTCAAGCTAGAAAAGGTGCTCCTATGCATCAGAAACTCGCTGCTGAAATTATGGATGGATACAACAAGATTGGCTCCGCTATAAAGAAGAGAGAAGATACGCACAGAATGGCTGAAGCAAACAAAGCTTTTGCGCATTTTGCTAAATTCCAAAGAAGATAACATATAAATAAATGCCTAGAGAATATTCAATAGACACAACAAGAAATATCGGAATTATTGCGCACATTGATGCCGGTAAAACCACAATCACCGAAGGAATCTTGTACCAGACAGGTGTTACACACAACATTGGCGCTGTCCACGAAGGTGAAACTGTTACTGACTGGATGGAACAAGAAAGAGAGCGCGGTATTACAATTACTGCGGCTGCTGTTACTTGTTTCTGGAAAGGTAACAAGATCAACATCATTGATACCCCAGGACACGTTGACTTCACAGTTGAAGTCGAGCGCTCTTTGCGTGTATTAGATGGCGCTTGCGTCATCTTTGACGGTAAGATGGGTGTTGAACCACAGTCTGAAACAGTCTGGAGACAAGCTGATAAATACGGTGTTCCGAGAATTTGTTTCATCAACAAAATCAACCAAACAGGTGGAGACTTTTACAAGTCGTTAGACTCAATTCATAAACGTCTTTCACCAAACGCATACCCGATTCAATTACCAATTGGTTTTGAAAAAGATATCAATGGTGTTGTTGATTTGATAAAAATGAAAGCATACACTTACGCTGATTTTCATGACAAGATTTTAATAGAAAGTGAAATTCCTACTGATATGCTTGAAAAAGCAAAACAGTACAGACATCAGCTCATTGAAAAACTCGTTGAATCAGACGATGTGTTAATGGAAAAGTATCTTTCAGGCGCTGAACTTTTTGAAGCAGAGATTCTTTCCGGATTACGTAAAGCAATCATTGCTGGAAATATGTATGCTGTTTTAGGTGGAGACGGCCGCGGAGTCATTGTTCATAAATTACTTGATGCGGTTATTAACTTCTTGCCATCTCCTTTGGAAAAGTCACACATCATTGGTGTTGATCCAAAAGTTAAAGAAGCAAATGTTGAAGCTGCAGACAAGATTATTAGAAAACCAAGCGACGAAGAACCATTCACAGCTCTTGCGTTTAAGATTGCAACTGATCCTTTCGTAGGAAAGCTTGCATTCTTTAGAGTCTATTCTGGTAAACTCGCTGCTGGTTCATATGTCTTAAATACTCGTTCAGGAAACAAAGAACGTGTTGGTCGTATTGTTTTAATGAAAGCAAACGACAGAGAAGATGTTAAAGAAGTTTACGCTGGTGATATAGCAGCTTTGGTAGGACCTAAAGACACATTCACTGGAGACACTCTTTGCGACGTTGATCATCCAATCCGTTTAGAAAGCATTAAGTTTGCCGAGCCAGTTATCTCTATGGCTATTGAGCCTAAGACAAAAGCAGACCAGGAAAAAATGGGCATTGCTTTAAACAAGCTTGGTGAGGAAGATCCAACCTTCCACATTAAAGGTGATGAAGAAACAGGACAAACAATCATTTCAGGAATGGGTGAATTACATCTTGAAATTATTGTTGATCGTATGAAGCGTGAATTTAAAGTTGAAGCAAACGTTGGTAAACCACAGGTTGCTTACAAAGAGAAATTCAAGAAAACTATTGAATCAGAAGGCAAGTTCATTAAACAGTCTGGTGGTAAAGGACAATACGGTCATTGCTGGATTCGTTTGGAACCAAAAGAACCAGGCTCTGGATTTACTTTTGAATCAGAGGTTGTTGGTGGATCTATTCCAAGAGAATTCATCGCTCCAATTGAAAAGGGAGTTAAAGAAGCTGCAGAAAACGGAGTTATTGCAGGCTTCCCAGTTATTGACTTCCACTGTGCAGTTTACGATGGTTCATACCACGATGTTGACTCTTCTGAAGTTGCTTTCAAAATCGCAGCTTCAAAAGCTTTTCAGGACGGCGTTAAGAAAGCAGATCCAATTTTGCTTGAACCAATCATGAAAGTTGAAGTAACAATTCCAGATTCTTTTATGGGAGATGTTATTGGTGATATTAACTCAAAGCGCGGACAGGTTAAGGAAATGAATGATCGAGGAAACTTAAAGATTGTTGATGCCTTTGTTCCGCTAGCTGAAATGTTTGGTTATGCAACAGCATTACGTTCCATGACGCAAGGTCAGGGAAACTATGCAATGGAATTTGACCATTACGATGAAGTTCCAAAGAATGTTGCTGCCGGAATTATTGAATCCAGAGCATCGGTTAATGCTCGTAAGGGACAAAACTAAAAACATTTAAAAAAGGGAAAGAGCCGACAGACGCGTAATGCGCTTGTCGGCTCTTTCGTTTCTTCTCATCACGTCACCGAATGCGGTGGCGCTGGTTTGTCCGGCGCTTGTTCAGGCACTGACCGGCCGTTCGGGTAGATCTTGATCGGGGTCAAGAAATGCATAAAGACCCAGAACAACACCACGAACAGCAGTGCCGGTTTCCAGAGAAAGTGAATGAGCGGGAGAAAGAAGGTTTCCTTTTCCAGCTCCGGCACCTTATCGGCGTCGTGAGACATCTGTATCCTCCGTGGGTATTTGAGCGCATTATCTAAAAATGTGGGGCTTTTGTCAATTTGCAGGGAATAGCTCTTAGGCATAGAATATGCCCATGGATAACCTAAAGAAACTCATTGATATAGCTAAGGCTGACGGGGGGAAGTTCTTTGTAATTGATGAACAGGGCAACCCAGTCTTGGTAATTATGGGTATTGATGAGTATGAAAAAGTATTGTTAAAAAAGGTTCAAAACCAGCTTGAAGATATTGATGAGATAAACAGGAAGATAATCCAGGCACAGAAACAAGAAGATAAAGTTCAGACCGCAAGACAAACTGCTCAGGAAGATCTAGTTAGCGAAGTTATTGATTCAACCTTTTCTTTTGAACCAGAAGAAGTTTCTGCTACAAACATGCAAAACAGAGCAGAGCTGGAAGATATTTAAATTATGAGTTTTGGTATAAATATTGTATAATTAAGATGTATTAAATTATACTCATGACCGAAGCGCACAGTCCTGAGCATCAGCCACAAGCTGAAGCAAATGACACTGAAACAAAAAACAAACCACAAGTAGAAATAGACGAAAGCCTGGATATTAATAATCAGCCAGGGTTTTTAGAGCGCGTAAGAAACAACACTAAAGAATTTGTTTCTTCTGTTAAAACAACTGCTAGAATTGGAACAGTAGAGCGTTTGCAGACATGGTGGAACGATTCTAGTTATAAGAGACAAGACCAAAAGGCAGGAAAATTTTCTTCACAACATAATGATCATGATAGAGAGGTACATGCCCTAGAAGACCGTATTAGAAGACAAGACATTGCTGATGCTGACATGGAGCATAGATTTGGCAGTAGCCAAGAACGTTCTAGAAAATCCCAGAAAGATAGAGAAACTTTGATGCACAGAATGGAGCAAGTTAAAAATGAACGAGAGATAGCCCGATTAAATTTAGAAAGTGTTAATTACAAAAAACAAGTTTACGAGAAAAAAGTTAAAGGTATAGCAAGTGGAGTCGTCGAAAGAGTTAACGAACGTTTAGAACCACAGGAAGCTAGTTTAGAGGTTATGCGTGCAAGAAAGCAACAGCTTGATTCTGAAATATTAACGTTCCAATCAAATGTTGATGAAACAGAAAACATTCTTGATCAGATGGAAAGAGTTCAGGCAAGAGCCGGATTTGATTTTGACAAAGATGCATATGGAGAACAGATTAGAGAAATAAGGCTCCAGCTTAAGGATTATCAAAAGAACTTAGATCAAAGAACCAAAGAAGCAAAGCGATTGGGGAGTTCAATCGAATCTGTAACAGGGAAGGTTGTCTCTTGGCGAGCGAAACGAATGCAATATGAGAAGGTTTTGAATAGAGAATATAAGTACGCGCATCATGATGCTGATCAAGAAGACATGGCTGCAGTCAGAGCTAGGATGGACGCGTTTTCTAGAGAAGATAGAGAGAAACAGAAAAAACCAAACAAACTTGATCCAGAGGTTATGCGTAAGCTTTGGAATGGCGTGTTGGGGAATAAGCTGAGAATAACAGCGAAACAACTTGAGATGTTTGTTAATCCAAAAATAAAAGTAGAAGGTGTTAATTATCTGACTTTTAAATATATTGTTCAAGAAATTACTGGTAAAAAAATATCAGAGAGTGATTGGAATATTTTTGAGAGTGAAGTTCAGAAACAATTAAGATCAGGGTCACAAGAAGAAGAGACCCAAGAACAAACAGCAACACCATCTCAGCTTGTGCCAGGAACACCACCAGAAGCAATTGCTGAAGGCGTAACTATAGAGCCATCTGACGGTATGCCAGGAGAAGAAGCACCTCAAGCTCAAGCACCCGAAGAAACAGTTGAGGCAGCTATTGAACCAGCTGGTTCCATAGAGTCTGAAGTAGGAGAAGGATCAGCGCCTGAGGAAGGTGAAGAGGCCGCAGAAACAGAAGTGATAGAAAAGAAAGTAAGAAAGTTTGGTTACAACGGGTTTGATATAAAACACTTGGTTACTGCTTGGAATCAACGTTTTTCTGAAAAGTTTCAGTTGGATTTAAAAACTTTTTCAGAAGACGCTGATTCTATGTTCCCTGATAGAAAAAATAAGCACGTATTAAAATTAAGAGATTTTAAAAAGATCATTGAGAACCAGTTTGCGCATTTAACAGATGAATCTCTTGGATCTAAACCTGAGGAAGTAGCACAATTTAAAGAAGATGTTCAGAAATTCAAAGAGTTCTTCATTGAAAATCAAATAGGTAAGATGGATGGTTATGTTGATGAAGAAAGTGATGAGTTCTATGCTCAAGAAGCTGACATTACAAGCCTTTGTGAACTTTGGAATGATCTTTCCGATGACGCTGATGATATAAGTCCAGAAAAACTTCAAGAGCATGATCCTGATATTTCAAGTGAAGGCAATACCACCTTAAGCACTGCTAGATTCATGGATGATACAGAACAATACAGAAGAACACAGGGACCAAAGTTTGATAATAGGAAGAGTAAAAAAACGGCTGGTTGGTTTAGCAGGTTATTGATAAGGCGTTGGGGTTTAAAAAAGAAAAAATAATTTATGGATACCACAACACAAGAATTAAATAGCTTAAGTGATAACCTAAAACAGGCAAATGCCCAGTTCATGCATAAGACTGCGGCGTTGATAGACGAGTTAGATAAGGATATTAGGGAGTCAGATGTTAATCTGGCGGCATTGAGTAAGGAAATGCAGCACACGGAAGCATGGGCTGATCGAGAGTTATCAGAGGCTGTGACTGAGCTAGAATAGCGACATTCCACAGGTGTGGACAAATCCTTGAGTTTTGACAAAAAGGGGCAAATTTGTTAATATCTTTACGCGTTATACATAATGCGTAATTTTATTTCCCCATAAAAATAATTAATTGTAATGCCCTGGAGAGCTGTAAAGCTCGGGCAGTAAAGGAAAGCACAATGGCAGAAGGAAAGTTTGAACGTAATAAGGTGCACGTCAACGTCGGAACCATTGGTCACGTCGACCACGGTAAGACTACTTTGACTGCAGCTATTACTACAGTTCTTGCCAAATCAGGCAAGGCTAAAGCTCGTGCATATGACAGCATTGATAATGCTCCAGAAGAAAAGGCACGCGGTATTACTATTAACACCTCTCACGCAGAATACGAGTCTGACAAGAGACACTATGCTCACGTTGACTGTCCAGGTCACGCAGACTACGTAAAGAACATGATCACTGGTGCTGCTCAAATGGACGGCGCTATCTTGGTTGTTTCTGCAACTGATGGTCCAATGCCTCAGACAAGAGAGCACATCTTGCTCGCATACCAGGTTGGTGTGCCACACATCGTTGTTTACATGAACAAGTGTGATATGGTTCAAGACAAGGAACTTTTGGATTTGGTTGAAGAAGAAATCCGTGATTTGTTGACTAAGTATCACTATGATGGAAAGAACACTCCAATCATCCGTGGTTCTGCTTTGAAAGCCTTGGAAGGTGACACCTCAGAAATGGGTGAGCCATCCATCGTAAAGCTTATTGAAGCCTTGGATACATTTATCCCAGACCCAGTCAGACAAACAGACAAGCCGTTCTTAATGCCTATTGAAGACATCTTCTCAATTGAAGGCCGCGGAACAGTTGTTACCGGTAGAATTGAGAGAGGTATGGTCAAAATTGGTGAAGAAATCGAAATCATCGGTATTCGCCCAACAAGCAAAACCACAGTTACTGGTATTGAAATGTTCAACAAACAGTTGGACGAAGGTCAAGCTGGTGACAACGCAGGTATTTTGCTTCGTGGTACTAAGAAAGATGAAGTTGAACGTGGACAGGTTTTGGCAAAGCCAGGATCTGTTACTCCACACTCAGAGTTTGAAGGTGAAGTATACATTTTAACCAAAGAAGAAGGTGGTAGACATACCCCATTCTTCAAGGGTTACAAACCACAGTTCTACATCAGAACAACTGACGTTACTGGTGAAGTTATTTTGCCAGAAGGTCAGGAAATGGTAATGCCTGGTGATACAGTTAAGATCAATGTTAAATTGATTACCCCTGTTGCTTTGGAAGATAAGCTCCGCTTCGCTATTCGCGAAGGTGGCCACACAGTTGGTGCAGGTGTAGTAACAAAGATCACTAAGTAATCTATGTAATTTAAAGAGACCCCTTGTTTTAGGGGGTCTCTTTTAAACTCTATGAACAGAGAGCATCAAACAAATTTCGAAAAAGAGCTTAATACTATGCCAGCATTGAATGCTGAGCTAACAGAGAGCGATGCAATAAACGATGCAATTGCTAATTGGGAGAAAGATAACAAAAACGAAGAATTAGCCCATGCCATTGATGTTTTGGTAGATACAGGCGCTTCCTGTGTAATGCTGAATTCGTATTTGGAGAACAAAATGAAAGATGATGATTCAGCAAGGTTTAAGTATGTAGAATTCATGGGTTTACCCTTCTTAGAGCTCATTTTAGACGAAAACAAGCAGATTGTTGGGGTTAGAAGAAAAGCCCCAAAAATTGTTTCTTAGGGTATTTTCTGACCTCTTTGACAAAAGCAAGGCTTTAGTTTAAAATAAGCAAGTAATTAATCAACTAATCCCGCAACTTAACACAGCAAAAATGGACGCTTCTAAAAGCAAGATCAGAATAAAGATCAAAGCATACGACCACAAATTGATTGATCAGTCTGCAAAACAGATTGTAGACACCGCAAAGAGAAGCGGAGCAACTATCACCGGTCCTATTCCTTTGCCAACTGAAAAAACCAAGTACACAGTACTTCGTTCAACTTTTGTGCACAAGGATAGCCGAGAACAGTTTGAAATGCGTGTTCATAAGAGATTAATTGACATTACAGATCCAACACCTAAAACAGTAGATTCATTAACAAATTTGAATCTTCCAGCTGGAGTAGATGTTGAGATAAAGATGAATTAGATTGTCGGGGCTTTAGAGCTCAAAACAAAATAGAATGAGTTGTTACAGAATAGTTCCTGGGTAAGGATAACTTCTGAACCAACAAAGTTCTAAGAGAAGATTAAAAACTTTCCCCGCAGCTTAAAAAGCTGCATCACAACGAAAACACTTTAAAGAACCAAGACGGTTCGTTTGCCGAGAGTCAATAACTATTGATTCTTCCGGTCAAGTGGCTCGTCTTGGTTTTTTGTTTAAAAACAATGAAGTTCACAATAGCAAAAAAACTTAATATGTCTTCTCATTTCCTGGAATCAGGGTTAGCTATTCCCGTAACCATTTTACACGCTGGCCCTGTTATTGTTACTCAGATTAAGAGCAAAGAAAAGGATAAATACGAAGCAGTCCAGGTTGGATATGGAAAAAAGAAGAATCATTCAAAAGCATTGACCGGCCACTTTAAGGGGTTGGGCAATTTTGCTGTTTTGAAAGAGTTTAAAGTTAAAGATCTTGCTCAGTTTGAAGTTGGTAAGAAAATCGATATTGCTGATTTCCAAGTAGGCGAGATGGTCCATGTAACCGGCATTATGAAAGGCCGCGGTTTTGCTGGTGCCATAAAGAGACACGGTTTTGCTGGTATGCCTGCATCTCACGGACACGACAAGCCACGCGCTGTTGGTTCTATTGGTCAACGTTTTCCACAACACGTTCGTAAAGGTTTAAGAATGGCAGGAAGAATGGGTGGCGTTGGTGTTACTGTTAAAAACTTACAAATCGTTGATATTGATCCAAAGAGAAGCTTAATCGCTGTTAAAGGCGCTGTTCCTGGACACAGAAACGGTCTTGTTGAAATTGTTTCAACAGGGAAGATTAAGGATTTGGAAGTTAAGAGAACTGAAAAGAAAGAAAAGAAGAAATAGCATATGAAGACTACAGTATATAACCAGAAACTAGAACAAGCAGGAGAATTGGAATTAAATCCAAAGATTTTTGAAATTACTCCTGTTGTAGAATTAATTCAGTTAGCAGTTAGAATTCAGCTTGCTAATGCCCGCCAAGGTTCTGCAAACACAAAGACTCGCGGAGAAGTTCGCGGTGGTGGAAGGAAACCATGGAAACAAAAGGGAACTGGTAATGCCAGAGCTGGATCTATTAGATCCCCAATCTGGAGACATGGTGGTATTACTTTTGGACCACGTGCAAACCGTAACCATGAATTAAAGATGAATCAGAAGCAGTGGAGAAAAGCATTGTACATGACTTTGTCTGACAAAGCTTCTGAAAACAATTTCTTAGTTTTTTCTGAATTAGAAATGAAGACCCCAAAGACTAAGGAAATGAGCGCTTGGTTAAACAAGATTTCAAAGAATATTTCAAAATCTGCAAAGAAGTTCTTAGTAGTCATTCCAAAGAATGATGAAGGAATTGTTAAATCAGCAAGAAACTTAAAGAACGTAAAGGTAATCTTTGCAAATAGCTTAAACGTTGTTGATATCATGAATTCAGACGCGGTTATTACCTCGCAAGCATCATTACCAATAATTGAGAAGACATATTTAAAGTAATTTAAAAGCAATGGCAATATTTGGAAAAGACAAAACTGAAAAAGAAGCAAAGAAGCCAGAAACGGCTGATTTGAAAGTGTCTGAAACCAAAGCAAAATCCAAGGAAAATACTGGTGATGCTTACAAGATTTTAGTTAAGCCTTTGGTTACAGAAAAAAGCTTCAAAGGAATGGAAAAAGGCCAGTATGTTTTTAAAGTCAACAAGAAAGCAAACAAGATTTCAGTTAGAAACGCAGTTGAAAAAGTATATGATGTTAAAGTTTTGCGCGTTAATATAATCACAGTGAAGGGTAAGATAGTAAATCGCGGAAAGATTGCGGGTAGAACATCTGATTGGAAGAAAGCAGTTGTAACATTAAAACCAGGAAACACAATTGCTCAGGCTAATTAGCCTAGAATAACTTAAGGATTATGGCAGTTAAACTCTACAAACCAACTAGCAGCGGAAGAAGAATTCATTCAGTAACTGATTACTCTGTTTTGAACAAGAGCGCAAAGACTCCAAAGAATTTGATGCTCTCAAAATCAAAGAGTGGTGGAAGAAACTTCTCCGGTAAGATTACAGTCCGTCATAGAGGTGGTGGTTTCAAGAAAATCGTTCGTATTGTTGACTACTCTCGTGCTGATAAAATGGACATACCAGCAAAGGTTTTAAGCGTTGAATACGCACCTGGCAGATCTTCTTTCCTTTCTTTGCTTTCATACAAAGATGGAGAAAAGAGATTCATCATCACACCGCACGGCTTGAAAGTTGGTCAGACAATTATTACTTCAGTAAAAGCAGAACCACAGTTAGGTAACAGAATGTTAATCAAGCACATTCCTGCAGGATCTTTTGTTCATGATGTTGAGCTCATTCCTGGAAAAAAGGGAGCAGTCGCAAGAAGTGCTGGCAGTTATGCAATTTTACAAACAGTTGAAGATGGTTATGCTTTACTAAAAATGCCAAGCGGAGAAATCCGTAAGGTTTCTGAAAACAGCATGGCAACAATGGGTCAGGTTTCAAACACTGATTGGATGAATGTAAGAATTGGGAAAGCAGGAAGAGTTAGATTAATGGGAAGAAGACCAACTGTCAGAGGTAAAGCAATGAACCCTGTAGACCACCCACACGGTGGAGGAGAAGGTCATAACCCAATCGGTATGAAATATCCAAAGACCCCATGGGGCAAACATGCTTTGGGTGTTAGAACCAGGGACAAGAAAAAGCCAAGCTCCAAGTTTATAGTTAAGAGAAGATACCAATAATATGTCACGTTCACTTAAAAAAGGCGCATACATAGACGAAAGAATCTTGAAAAGATTAGTAGGTGCAAAACCTGGATCTAAGTTCAAGACCTGGTCTCGTGAATCAACTATTTTCCCAGAAATGGTCGGCTTTACTTTTGAAGTACATAACGGAAAAACCCATTTACCAGTCTTTGTTACAGAAAACATGGTAGGACACAAACTCGGTGAGTTTTCTCCAACACGTAAGTTCTTCAGACATGGTGGTAAGATGGCAAAAGAACAGGAAGCAGCAGCAGCTCAAGTAGAAAAAGCAAAGATGCAAGAAGTAAAAGAACCAGAGAAAAAGAAATAACTGATATTCAATATATATGGCAAAGAAGACTACAGAAAAAAAGAACATTGTTAAAACAGCTGAAGCACATGCTCGTTTTGTAAGAATTAGTCCACGCAAAGCGCGCTTGGTTACTAACCTTGTAAAAAACATGTATGCTTTGGATGCTTTAGTTCAGCTTCGTTTTGTAAGCAAGAAGGCTTCTGCAGTCATTGCCGATGTCATTAAGTCAGCAATTTCAAACGGTGCTAACAACTTTAACTTAAAAAAAGAAAGTTTGTATATTAAAACCATTACAGTAGATGGCGGACCAAAGTTAAAGCGTTATATGCCAAGAGCACAAGGACGCGCATCTGAATTAAGAAAACCTTTCAGCCATATTAATGTTCTTTTAGAAGAAAGAGATGGTAAAGCAAAACACACTATTGCAGGACTCGGATTTGAAAAGAAAGTAAAAGCTGAAAAACCAACAGAAGCAAAAACTTCTAAAGAAGAACTATCAGAAGAGGCTAACAAGCCAGTAGTTCGTAATCAAGTTGATAAAGGGGAACAGGATATTAAGAAGAGCACTGTTACCCAAAAGCGCAGACTATTTAATAGAAAGAGCGGAGTTTAATTAGAAATATATGGGACATAAAATTTCTCCAACAAGCTTTAGAATGAACATTACTGAGACTTGGAAGTCCAGATGGTTTTCCAAGACTCACTTTGCGCAAACCTTGCGTGAAGATGTTCGGATTCGTGAATACTTAAATAATCTGTTGAAAAAAGCAGGCTTAGTTAGAATTGATATTGAGCGTTTAAACGACGGAGGAGTTACAGTAATCATCAAATCTACAAAGCCAGGCATGATAATCGGTAAAGGCGGTAATGGTATTGAAGATTTAAAGAAGAAGCTCAAAGCAAAGATCGGCTTAAAGAAAGACGTTAAAGTAAACATTGAAGAGGTAAGAGACATCAACCTTCAAGCAGCTGTCATTGCTCAAAACATCGCAGATTCTTTAGAAAAGCGTGTCTCTTACAGAAGATTAATGAAGCAATCAATTGAACAGATCATGAATGCAGGAGCAAAGGGTGTTAAGATTGCAACTGGCGGACGCTTGGGTGGAGCTGAAATTGCTCGAACAGAATGGCTCTCTCAAGGAAAACTTCCTTTACATACTCTTAGGGCTAATATTGATTTTGCAAAAGCAACAGCATTTACAACTTACGGAACAATTGGTGTGAAAGTTTGGATTAACAAAGGTGAAGTTTTTGAGAAAGTAAACACAGCAGAAGCACCAAGACCAGCATTTAGACCAAAGAGAGAAGTAAAGTAATTTAGATAACTATATGATGATTCCTAAAAAACTTAAACACCGCAAACATCACCGCGGTCATACCAAAGGTAAAGCAATGGCAGGAAACGAAATTGCTTTTGGCGCGTATGCTTTAAAAGCATTTGAAAACTCTTGGGTAACAGCAAGACAGATTGAAGCTGCCAGAAGAGCTATGACTAGATACATCCAAAGAGGCGGTAAAGTTTGGATCAGGGTTTTTTCAGACAAACCAGTTACAGTACACGGTAATGAATCTCCAATGGGTGGAGGAAAAGGTGCAGTTGACCATTTTGTAGCAGTTGTAAAACGCGGAAAGATTTTGTTTGAGATGGATGGAGTTCCTTTAGAACTTGCAAAAGAAGCTATGCGATTGGCATCATACAAACTGCCTATAAAGACTAAGTTCATAACTAAGAATGACTAATATGGATATCAAAGAATTAAAAGTAAAGAATGACGAGGAGTTGCGCAAAGACCTTTCAGCACTTCAGGAACAAAGCAGAGAAATGCGCTTCAAGCTTAATTCAGGTGAATTAAAGAATCACAGCGAGCTTTCTAAAGTTAAGAAAACTATCGCAAGAATTCTAACAGTATTAACACAACGTTCTAAGCAATCTAAGTAATTTAAATATATGGATCAAGTAAAAAGAACAAAAATTGGAACAGTGACTTCAGACAAGATGGATAAGACCGTTGTTGTTAAAGTTGACTCTTTGAAGCGCCACCCAAAATATAAGAAGAGCTACAAAGTTTCAAGCAAGTTCAAAGCACACTCAGAGAACAATGAATACCATATTGGCGACAAGGTTGAAATTGAAGAAACAAAGCCAATGTCTAAAGACAAGCATTTTAAAGTAATTAGAAAGATTAGCTAATAATATGTTACAAGTAAGATCATGGATAAAAATTGCGGATAACACAGGAGCAAAGATAGTTGCAGTGTTTTCAGTCAATGGCAAAAATGCTAGCCGCTATGCTCGCATAGGTGATATTATTGTTGGTTCTGTAAAAGAATCAGCTCCAAAAGGTCAAGTTAAGAAAGGCGACAAAGTCTACGCAGTTATTGTCCGTACCAGAAAAGAAGTTCGCAGAAAAGATGGATCTTACATTCGTTTTGATGACAATGCCGGTGTTTTGGTAAGCAAAGATTCAGTTGAGCCAAAAGGCACACGTATCTTTGGACCAATTCCAAGAGAATTGAGAGATAAAGGGTTTTCTAAAATTATCAGCTTAGCACCAGAGGTAATCTAATATGTTTACAGTCATAAAGAACACAAATTTAAAGAAAGGCGATAATGTTGCGGTTTTAGTCGGAAAAGATAAAGGCAAAACAGGCAAAGTCATTTCTGTTGATAGAAAAACCATGAGAGTAACGGTTGAAGCTATTAACATGCACACAAGATTTGAAAAGAAACACACTGGTAAGCCTGGTCAGAAGATTATTTTTCCAGCACCAATGTCACCTTCTAAGTTAATATTGGTATGTCCAAACTGTGCTAAAGGAACAAGAATTGGCCATCAGATTTTAGAAGATGGTAAGAAGCAGAGAATCTGCAAGAAATGCAAGAAAGCAATTTAAGCTAAAGAATATATATGAATAGACTTAAGGAAAAATATAATAAGCAGATACGAAAAGAATTGCAGACCAAACTCGGCCTGAAAAATGTTTTAGCAGTGCCTCAGGTAAAAAAGGTTGTTGTTAATGCAGGTGTTGGTAAAACTCTGAAAGATCCAAAGCTATTAGAATCAGTCATCGCAGACTTAAGAATCATCACAGGTCAGCAACCAGTTAAAACAATGTCTCGTAAATCAATTGCTGGTTTCAAAATTAGAGAAAATCAGGTTGTCGGAGTTGCTGTAACACTAAGAGGCGAGAGAATGTATGATTTCATAGACAAGCTGGTTAGCATTGCTTTACCACGTGTTAGAGATTTCCGTGGTTTAAACATCAATGCTTTTGATGGACGCGGTAACTACAACATTGGTATCAAAGAACAGACAGTATTTCCAGAAATTTCAGAAGAAGGTTTAGAGCATTCCTTTGGTTTTCAGATTACGATAGCAACAGATGCAGGTGATGACATTAAAGGTCGAGAACTTTTAAAGAGCTTGGGTTTCCCATTTGCGGAACAAGAGAAATAATTTAAATATATGGCAAAGAAATCGTTAATTGCAAAAGCATTAAGATCAAGAACAAAGCCAAAGTATAAATCACGTGTTGTTAGACGCTGCTGGAAATGCGGCAGAAACCGTGGATATATGAGAGACTTTGATTTGTGCAGAATTTGTTTCCGTGAACTCGCTTCAAAAGGTGAGATCCCAGGTATTGTTAAGTCTTCTTGGTAAGATTAATTTAAATATATGTTTACAGACCCAATTTCAGACATGTTAACTAGAATACGCAACGGAGCAGCTGCCCACAAGACAGACGTTTTGATGCCGTACTCAAAGTTAAAACACAACCTTGCAAACATCTTGGCACGCGAAGGGTACATCGCCGGAGTAGAAGTAATTGAAGGTTCTCTAAAGCAGCTTTCAGTAAAGATTAAGTATACTTCAAACGGAGAAGCGGTTGTTTCAAGTATTCAGCGCGTAAGCAAGCCTGGTCAAAGAATCTATGTTCCAATGGACAGAATTCCAAGAACCAACGGTGGTTTGGGAGTAACCATTCTTTCAACCTCTAAAGGTTTGATGACTGACAAAGAAGCTCGCAAGCAGAGATACGGCGGAGAAGTAATTTGCCAAATTTGGTAAAGGAAATATTTAACACATATGTCACGTATAGGTAAAAAACCAGTTACAATTCCAAATGGCGTCAAGGCTGAATTAAAAGATCTAACCTTGAAGATTACAGGACCAAAGGGCAACTTAACAGTTGTCATTCATCCTAAGGTTTTGGTTTCTGTTTCAGAAAATGAAATCATAGTAGATGTAGCAAACAAAGAAAACAAACTTGAAAGATCTCTTTGGGGTCTAACTAGAGCTTTGATTGCAAACGCAGTTATGGGTGTTGTTTCAGGATTTGAAAAGAAATTGGAAATAAACGGAGTTGGTTACAGAGGAACAATTGCAGGTAAGACAATTACCTTAGCACTAGGTTTTTCCCACCCAGTTATTGTAGAAGTTCCAGAAGTTTTAACCGCTACTATAGAAAAAAACGTCATAACTATCACAGGTATTGATAAGCAGGCGGTTGGTGAATTTGCAGCTAAAGTTAGAGCTTTGAAAAAACCAGAACCATACAAAGGCAAGGGTATCAAATACTCAGACGAAATTGTCAGAAGAAAAGCTGGTAAAGTCGTTAAAGCTGTTGGTGGTAAATAATTAGAAATATATGAATAGACAAGAACTAAAAATCGCAAAAAGAGTTAGAAGACACAAGCGCGTCAGAGCAAGAATGTCTGGTGACGCAAAGAGACCACGCTTGGTTGTTTTCCGTGCAAACCAACATATCTATGCTCAGATCATTGACGATGCGAGCCAAAAGACGATTGTTGCTTCTTCCTCATTAGAACTAAAAACCAAAGGAAAGAAAGCAGACCAGTCTGCTGAAGTTGGAACTGCAATTGCAAAAAAGGCTTTAGCAAAAGATATTTCAGAAGTTGTTTTTGACCGCGGTGGATTTAAATATCACGGTAGAGTAAAAGCATTAGCAGATGCTGCAAGAGCAGCAGGATTAAAGTTTTAAATATATGGCAAGAGATAACAAAAGAGAGAGATCAAATAGAGAACCAATAAAACGCGACTTTGAACAAAAGGTTGTTGAGATTAAGCGTGTTACTCGTGTTGTTGCTGGTGGTAAACGCATGCGTTTCAGAGCTCTCGTAGTTATTGGTGACAAAAAAGGAAAAGTCGGTATGGGCTTGAGAAAAGGTGTTGACGTTGCTGAATCAGTAAACAAAGCAGTTAATGCAGCAAAGAAAAATATGATCATGGTTCCTTTGATCAACGGAACAATCCCACACCAGATTAAATTAAAGTACAAATCAAGCAGAATTATTCTTCTCCCAGCTCGTCCAGGTACTGGTATCATTGCCGGTGGTGCTTTAAGAAGCGTTTTGGATTTAGCCGGTGTTAAGAACATCTTAAGCAAAATGCTTGGTTCTTCTAACAAAGTAAACAATGTTAAAGCTGTCTTTGAAGCATTCAAGAAAATGAAAACAGCTGATCAATTAAGACAGGCAAGAAAATAATCATATGATTAAACTACACGAACTAAAAGTATACAAGGGTTCTACAAAGCGCAGAAAGGTTGTTGGTCGCGGACTTGGTTCTGGACACGGCACATATTCTGGTAGAGGAGCTAAAGGACAAGGATCAAGAAAGAGCGGAAATGTTCGCCCAGGATTTGAAGGTGGACGCCAACCTTTAATTAGACAAACACCTAAACTCCGTGGTTTCAAGAGCCCACACGCTGAAGCTTTTGCGGTCAAAGTATCAAGACTTAACAAGTTTGAAAACGGAGCTAAAGTAACAATGGAATCTTTGTTTAAATTAGGAATCACTAGAGCAATAGACCAGAAAGTAAAGATTGTTTCTGGTGGTGAGTTAAAAAAGAAAGTTGAAGTATTTGTACCAGCATCTGCAACTGCAAAACAGACAATTGAAAAAGCTGGTGGCAAAGTAAACGCTTAAACATCGTTTCTTTGCTTTTTGTGATAATATATACGTATGAACAAAATAGCTTTAATTTGGAAAACTAAAGACCTTCGCAACAAGATTTTGATTATGGTTGGTCTTTTGATTTTGACTCGCTTTTTAGCACACATTCCAATTCCAGGATTAAGTGCAACATCATTACAGAACTTCTTTAACCAAAATCAACTCTTTAACCTTTTAGATATTTTTTCAGGTGGTGGTCTTTCCAACCTTTCAATTGCAATGCTTGGTGTTGGACCATACATCACAGCATCGATCGTCATCCAACTTCTAACCGTAATTATTCCTTCATTTTCTGAATTACAAAAAGAGGGTGGAGAAGCAGGAAGAGCAAAGTTAGCCCAATATACAAGATATCTAACAGTTCCTTTGTCAGTATTACAAGGTTACAGCACAATCCGTCTTTTCCAATCAGCACAAGGCGGAGCAGCCATTGGCAACTTAACTTCTTTCCAGTGGTTAATTACATTGGTAGCAGTTGCTGTTGGTACGATTCTTTTGATGTGGCTTGGTGAGCTCATTACAGAATATGGAATTGGTAATGGTATTTCTTTAATCATTTTTGCTGGTATAGTTGCAAGATTACCTCAAGCATTACAGCAAATGGTTTCCTTGTATGATCCTAGCAAGTTACCAATGATTATTGCTTTCATTGCAGCTGGTTTGTTAGTCATAGCTGCTGTGGTGTATGTAACAGAAGCACAACGAAACATTCCTGTTTCATATGCCAAGCGTATGACAGGTAACAAGACATATGGTGGAGTCAGCACTCATTTACCTTTGCGTGTTAACCAAGCTGGAGTTATCCCAATAATCTTTGCAATTTCAGTGATGTTGCTTCCTGGTTTAATCGCAAATTTCTTCTTAACAGCAAAGAGCGCCATGGTTGCAAATGCAGCTAACTACATTGTAGAAATCTTTAGAAATCAGACTTTCTATGCAGTGCTCTACTTTGTACTAGTTCTGCTCTTCACCTTCCTTTATACAGCAATAGTTTTCAACCCAGACGAGATTTCAGAGAACATTCAAAAGAACGGTGGGTTTGTTCCTGGTTTAAGACCAGGCAGACAAACAGCAGAATACCTTTACAGAGTTTTAAACAGAATCACAGTTTTTGGAGCGGTTTTCCTTGCTTTGATTGCTGTATTACCATATGTTTTTCAAGCATATACTAACACCCAGGTATTAACTCTTGGTGGCACAAGCTTGTTAATCGTAGTTTCTGTTGTCATTGAGACCATCAAATCAATTGAAGCACAAATGGTCATGCGGGATTATGAAACTATTTAATTTTTAAACGCCGCTCGCAAGAGCGGTTTTTTAGATGTATAATAACTACAACATGAACGCATCAACATATATATTCATAGGACCGCAAGGTTCAGGCAAAGGTACTCAAGCAGAATTCTTAGTTCAAAAACTCAATGCTGAGTTTGTTGAAATGGGTGGGTTGCTTAGAGAGATATCAAGCCAAGACACAGAGTTTGGTAAACATGTTAAAGGGTTAATAGACCAAGGGGTTTTACTTACCGATGATGATATTGAAAAGGTATTAACAGAGAAATTGTCCCATATTAATTCTTCAAAAATAGTTGTCTTTGATGGTGTTCCAAGAAGAATTGGTCAGGCAAACTTTTTGCTAAGGCTATTAGGAGAGATTGGCAGAAAAGATTTAGTCACTATTTATATAAGTTTGCCTAGAGAAGAAACTTTTCATCGTTTGAGTTTAAGAAGGATTTGTGAAGTTTGTACCACTCCAGCTATTTCAAATGGGGATTCAAACCAGGTTTGTGAGAAATGTGGAGGTAAACTAATAATTCGCAAAGACGATACGGAAGAAGCAATAAACAAAAGACTTGATCAGTATGAAACAGATACTTTACCGGTTGTAGATTTCCTTAGAGACCATACTAAGTTTGTGGAAATAGACGGGGATCAGATCATTCCAAAAGTTACTTCTGATATTAACGCAGCATTAGGTATTTAAAATGAACCAACCTTTAAACATTATTCTTCTTGGTGATCCAGCAGCAGGAAAAGCAACTCAAGCAAAGTTCTTACTCAACAAACACAAACTTCTTGATTTAGACATGGGTCGAGAGATGCGTTTAATATTAAACGGAAAGGGAAGTAGTGCGGTTAGAAAAGCCTTAAAACAAACAACCAGCAAAGGAAAGTTAGCACCAACAGACATTGTTCGCGCAATACACAAACAGAAGATTCTTTCGGCTTCAAAAAACAAAGGTATTTTGCTAGATGGTACTCCTAAAATGATTGGTGAAGCAAAACTTGTTTACAAATGGATGCAGCAGGTTAAAAGAACTCCTAAAAGCACAATTGCCTTGTATTTACATATACCAGAGAAAGAAGTGTTAAAGCGTGCTAAAAACAGAATAGAATATTTTAAAGGGAAATTTTCTAAACGTCCTGATGATACAATTGATTCTTTAAAAAATAGAATTAAATATTACAGAAAAAATATTGCACAAGTTATTTCTTTCTTTAAAGGAAAATACTATTACAAAGAAATTAATGGTTTAGGAAGCAGAACAGAGGTAAAAAAGAGAATTGATAGAGTGATAACGGAGTTTTTAAAACATGCGTAAGACTCAAGAAGAAATAGACAAAATTAAAGAAGGCGGGAAGATCTTAAATCGGATTTTGTTACAAACAGCAGAGCTTGTAAGACCAGGTGTTTCAACTTGGGAACTAAATACTTTTGCAGAACAAGAAATATTTAAAGCAGGAGGCAAACCATCTTTTAAAGGATATGGTAACAAAGGACATTTGTTTCCAGCAGGACTTTGTACTTCTGTAAATTCTGTAGTTGTTCACGGTGTTCCTTCAAAAGAAAGAATCTTGAAAGAAGGAGACATCATTGGACTTGATATTGGTATGGAGTATAAAGGTTTGTTTACAGATACAGCCATAACAGTTCCGGTTGGCAAGATTTCAGAGAAAGCCCAAAACCTTCTTTCACTTACTAAAAAAGCTCTAGCAATTGGTATTGCAGAAGCAAAGATTGGAAATAAAGTCGGAGATATTGGGGCTGCAGTACAGAAAGTTGCTGATGACAACAAATTGGGAATAATTAGAGATCTTGTTGGTCATGGAGTAGGGCATGCAGTGCATGAAGAACCGCAAGTCCCAAACTATGGTAAAAAAGGAACAGGTCCTGAACTCACAGAAGGACTGGTCATTGCAATAGAACCAATGTTTACATTAGGTACTGATGATATTTTCATTGAAGATGATGGTTGGACTGTAACTACCAAAGATGAAAGTCTGGCAGCACACTTTGAGCATACTATTGTAATTACAAAAAGCGGTCCAGAAATCCTTACTTAAAACCGTGCTTAGAGTATGATAATATATAGCTGAGGAGACGGTTTATGCAAGAAGAAATAAAAGAAACAATAGAATCAAAAAGCATCAAAAAGCTAGGCAATGGTCTAATTGTCTCTATTGTCTTAATTAGCGTTTTTGGAGGAGCAATTTCAGGGTTTGCTGGCGGTGTTTTTGCATCCAAAAGCAAACTCTTTGGTTTAAATTCAAAAGTAGCGGGTGTGGTTGCTCAGAATACAGAAAACAAAGCATCAACAGAACAAAAACAAGAAAATGTTCAAAGTTCACCAGATACAGTTGATGTCATAAAGAAGGCAAGTGCAGCTGTTGTTTCAGTGATTATTTCTGAAGATATTAACAAATACAATTCATTTAGCAGTCCGTTTTTCTTTGATCCGTTCTTTCAGAACCAACAACAGCAAAACACAACTCCACAATACAAAGAAACAGGAGCAGGAAGCGGTTTCTTTGTAAGTTCTGATGGTTTGATTATGACTAACAAGCATGTTGTTGCAAGCACTACTGCTAAATTTACGGTTGTAACCTCAAATGGAAAAAGATTTGATGCAACAGTTTTAGCACAAGACCCTTTAAGTGATCTCGCGATTATTAAGATATCAATTAAAGGCGCTACATATTTAAAACTTTCTGATTCATCTAAGATTCAGATTGGTCAGAGAGTTATAGCTATTGGTAATTCATTAGGTGAATACAGCAATACTGTTACAACAGGTATAATCTCGGGGATCGGAAGAACAATAACTGCAGGAGGTGCTGGAACCTCTGAAACATTAGAAGGAGTTATCCAAACAGACGCTGCAATCAACCCGGGGAATTCTGGTGGCCCATTGCTTAATGAGTATGGAGATGTCATTGGTATAAATACGGCAATGGCACAGCAAGGGCAGTCTGTTGGTTTTGCAATTCCTTCAAATGATATTTCAAAAGCTTTACAGAGCTACAAAAAATACGGACGAATAGTTAAAGCATTTTTGGGTATTAGATACGCTTTAATCAATGCTCAGATCCAACAACAAAACAACTTGCCTATTGATCACGGAGCATGGATCATAACTGGAACAGATGAATATGGCAGTCCGGTTTCTGGTGTCACTCCTGGTAGCTCCGCAGAAAAAGCAGGACTTAAGGATTCTGATATAATCACAGCGGTTAATGGCGTTAAGATTGATGATACTCACAGCTTGGCAGGATTGATAAGGCAGTATAATCCAGGAGATACTGTTACACTAGATGTGATTAGAGACAAACAAAACATGAAGATTAAGGTTGTATTAAGTGAAAGCAAATAATGTCTAGAATATTAGCAATAGATTATGGTGAAAAAAGAATGGGTTTGGCTTTAAGTGATGAAGAGCAAAAGTTTGCTTTTGAGTTTGAAATTTGGAGCCCTGAACAAATCTTCGAAGACCTTCCAAACTTACTTAAAGAAAAAGGTGTTAGCAAAATCGTCTTAGGCAATCCTTTAAATATGAGTGGAGAATCAACCAAAAAAACAGAAGAGGTTGTGGAGTTTAAGAAAAAGATAGAAGCAATGTGTGGACTTGGGGTGGAGTTGGTAGACGAGAGATTGAGTTCAAAGATGGCTGAAAATATTTCAGGTCATAGCAAAAACATTGATTCTCTAGCTGCGCAAATATTTCTACAGAACTATCTCAACAAACAAACTAACTAGAAACAAAATGCATCATCAATTGAAAAAGGTATTACATCCGAACAGATATTTCATATGGGCAATTTTTGCTTTGCTTTTTTCAGGTGCTGCGCTTCTTTCGTACATATATATATCTGGTTACTACTTTGACAGAGATTTTGTTTTTGCGGAGTTAAAAACAAACAAGCTTTTCTTGGATAACCAATTTAATTACAGTGCAAGATACCCACACAACTGGCAGCTTGAAAGAGATGAAGTGGGAAATATAGTTTTTGAGAACCCGCAAAACCTTTCTGAGAGCTTCGTTGTTGTTCCACTTAAACCAAAAGATGAAAAAGCTGTTCGTAAAGCTTTGACCATTATAAAAGAGAACAACACGGCAAGGGGTGACATAAAGATTGCGATAATAAAAGGAAGGATAGACAAAGATCCTGAAATATATGACATTGCTTTAATAACCGATGGCAACAGCCTTTTCTATATCTATGGCCACTCTTCTTGGATTGATCGATTTGTTAGAAACTTTAACATTTACTAATGTCTCAATTCAGACAAAATCCAATATCTAAGCACTGGGTTTTAATTGCCCCAAATCGAAGCAAGCGTCCAGAGCAATTTGCACAAGAACCAGTGATTTCTCAAAACATGCCTGAAATTATTCCAGCTTGTGTTTTTTGTCCTGGTAATGAATCAAAGAACGATGAAATATTAAGATTTCCGAAAGGAAAAAATTGGGAGATTCGTGTCATCCCAAACAAATTTGAAGCGCTTTCAGATGTTCCTTTAACAGCTGATAGAGAGTTCTATATCTCAAGATCAGGAACAGGGGATCATGAGGTAGTTATTACAAGGAAGCATAATGAGCCAATTGCATTGCAATCAACAACAACTGTAGTTAATACTTTGAAAGTCTTGCAACAAAGATATTTAGAATTAGCAAAACATCAAAACCTTGCTTATGTTCAAATATTCTACAACCATGGTAGAGAAGCAGGGGCTTCCTTAATCCATCCTCATTTTCAGATAATTTCAACACCATTTGTTCCTCATAATGTTCACGAAGAAATTATGGGTTGCTATCATTACTACCAAGCACACAAAAATTGTATTTATTGTGCAATAATAGAAGAGGAAAGAAAACAGAACGAACGAGTAATGTATGAAACCGAGGATTTCATCGTCCTTGCACCATATGCCTCAAGAAGCCCTTTTGAAACTTGGATTCTTCCTAGAAAACACGGTTCCAACTTTGAAGAGATTTCAGAGAAAGAAACAATTCAACTCGCGAATGTTTTAAAAATGGTTTTAGGAAGACTATATACAAAACTTTCAGATCCACCTCTTAACTTTTACATTCACACAATGCCGCTTGCACAAGCAGTTCACAGCGCGCACAAAAAAGAAACCTTCCATTGGCACCTGGTTATATTTCCAAGAATTGCCATTTGGGCTGGTTTTGAATATGCTACTGGTATACCAATTAACCCAATGTCCCCTGAAGACGCAGTAAAGTTTTTGAAATAACATGAAGAAACTAATAGTTGCAAATTGGAAAATGAACCCAAAGACTCTCAAAGAAGCACAGAAGCTCGTTTTAGCTGTTTCAAAAACAAAGACACAAAACACAGTAGTAGTTTGTCCGCCTTTTGTATATCTTCCTGTTTTAAAAACAAAATTAATACTCGGGTCACAAGATATTTTTTGGCAAAGCAGTGGCCCTTTTACATCACAGATTTCAGCTGACATGCTTAAACAATTCAAAGTTAAATACGCTATAACAGGTCATTCTGAAAGACGTGCTTTGGGAGAAACAGACAATGAGGTTAACTTAAAGGTTAAAGCAGCGATAGGGAACAAAATAATTCCAATTCTTTGCGTGGGATACGGTCTCTCAGAAGCAATGGGTGAAGAAGAAGTAATGGAGCATTTACAAAACCAACTTGAAGCAGGGTTAACAAATGTTGATCCAAAAAAAGTCGTAGTAGCATACGAACCAGCTTGGGCAATATCAAACGGAGATCCTTACAAAACAAAAGCAGTTGAAAACCCAGACCACGCTGAAAGAATTTGCATGTTCATTAGAATTAAGTTCAAAGTTTCAAAAGTTCTTTACGGTGGAAGCAGTGATGCTTCAAATGCTGAGAGCTTTTTACAACGACAAATTGATGGTTTACTTGTTGGTGGAGCAAGCTTAAGACCTGACGAGTTTAATAAAATGATAACCATAAAAATATGATATACATTGGATCTGATCATGGCGGGTTTAAATTAAAAGAAGATTTGAAGAAGTTTTTAAAGCGTGCTAAATGGCAGTATGTTGATGTTGGTGCAAAAAAACTTGTTAAAGATGATGACTTTACACCATATACTACAAAAGTATCAAAAGCAGTACAAAAAAATCCAGCAAAAAACAAAGGCATTTTAATTTGTAGATCAGGACAGGGTGTTTGCATCGCAGCTAATCGTTTCAAACATGTCAGAGCAGCTCTTGCTTGGAATGAACACGCAGCTACTCATTCAAGACACGATGATGATGCTAATGTTCTTTGTCTTCCATCTGATTTCATTTCAACAGAAACAGCAGAAGATATAGTTTGGTTTTGGCTAACAACAAAGTTCTCTTTTGAAAAGCGATTTATTAGGAGAATAAAAGAAATTAACAATCTAAAATAATGGCTATTGTAGTTCCGGCTATCCTTGAAGATGACTGGGATAATTTTAGAAATAAGTTAGGAATAATAATAAAGATCCCTGGTGTAAAACGCATCCAGGTTGATTTTTCAGATGGTCAGTTTACATCTCACAAGGATTTACAGATATCAGAACTTGATATTTTAAATCCTGCTTTTGAATGGGAAGCACATCTCATGGTCAATGATCCACGAGCATATTTCTTTGAAGCAAAACTTGTTGGTTTCAAAACAGTTCTTTTCCATTTTGAAGCCATAAAAGACAAGAATGAGATTTTTCAACTAGCAGAAGAACTTGATGCTCTAAAATTAACTCCAGGTTTAGTAATTAACCCAGAGACAAGCATTACAGAGGTGTTGCCATATGTTGATTTTTTCAAACAAATTTCAATAATGGGGGTGCATCCTGGTGATAAAGGACAGAAGGAGCTCCCTAACACGGCTGAGAAAGTTAGAGAATTGAGAAATGCTTACAAAAATGGTATATTAGAGGTGGATGGCGGCGTAAAAATATCGAATATTAAGGAACTTTCCGCAGCCGGAGCAGACCTTTTGATAGCTAACTCAGCACTTTTTGATACCGGCTCAGAAGGTAACAAAACTCCTGCGGATAACTTCCAGGAACTGAGTCATGCAATTCTCTAGTTTTTGGCACAACATATCAGAGAGTATCAGCCGCACCAACAGACAGCTATTTGTTCTTTTACAAGCGGGGATACTTCTTTTTTTGTACGCCCTGCGTGATTTAGGAATAGCAGCAGCATTGTTTGCAGCAGGATACTTTGTTGCAAAAAAGAATCAACCAACAGGCTTGGTTTTAGAAATACTTTCATTGGTATATTTCCTGTTTTGGTTCATGAAATACAACGGCGCTTTGGGATTAGTCTATACATATCTTTCCCAGGGAGAAACAAAAATCTTAGAAATATCTTCTAAAGCTGAACGTCTTGGTTGGAAGTTCTTCTCAAATTCTTTTGGAGCTGGAGTTATCCTGTTCTTTGGACAGGTTTTACTAGCTTGTCCTTGTTTCCTTGCAAGAAGCAACTTCATTTTTAGTCCTTTCCTTTTTGTTTATGAAGACCTTGATTGGAAAAGAGCCAGAGAAAGAAGCAAAGAACTTTCAAGAGGGCTTGCCTGGTTTGTTTTAGCAAGAACCTTAGGACTTCTTTCCATCGGATACATTCTGCTTCTGGTTGCGATCGTTTTTCTGATCTCTCAACAACTAATACTAGGTTTTGTTCTTCTGGGATTAATAATATATCTGGGGTTGGTACAAAGTAATTTCATTCGCCTGTTCTACATTGAAATGCTTGAAGCAACAGAAGAGCAGAGAAACAGAGATATTGGTTCTCGCTTCAAAGTTTTAACAGCAGTTTCCTTAGTCATTGTTTTAATAACATACATAGTTTTTAAAGTCTTTCCTCACTAAAACAAAAATGCAAAAATTAACAACACAACAACTTCAACTAAAAGCGAATGATATACGACAAGATATCATTGAAATGCTTTTAGAAGCTAAATCCGGACATTCAGCCGGGCCTTTAGGTATGGCAGATGTTTTTGCAACCCTGTATTTTAATATTCTAAGACATGACCCGGAAAATCCAGGTTGGGTTGATAGGGACAAGCTTGTTTTGTCTTGCGGACACATTTGTCCTGTGTTTTACGCAACCCTTGCAGAAGCTGGATATTTTCCAAAAGAAGAACTTAAAACTCTTAGAAAACTTGGTACCAGATTACATGGCCATCCCCATAATTTAGCTCTTCCTGGAATTGAAAATTCTTCAGGTCCATTAGGACAAGGACTGTCTCAAGCAGTTGGTATGGCGCTAGCTTCTCGTATGGATAGAACAACAGGAAGAATCTATGCAATCTGCAGTGATGGTGAACAAGATGAAGGACAGGTTTGGGAAGCTTTGATGTTTGCTGGAAAAAATCGTTTGCATAACCTCACTGTCATTCTAGATCGCAATAACATTCAAATAGATGGGTACACTGAAGATGTTATGCCCCTAGAACCGTTGAAGGATAAATACGAGGCTTTTAATTTTCATGTAATTGAAGTAGATGGACATAACTATCAGCAGATCATTGATGCTTGCAATGAAGCAAAAGCAATCTATGAAAAACCAACTATGATAATAGCGCATACAATTCCTGGAAAAGGTGTTGGCTTCATGGAATATGATTACAAATGGCATGGTACGCCACCAAACAAAGAACAAGGACTAAAGGCCTTAAATGATCTACGAACATTAAGAGGCATGATTCAAGGAGAACACCAATAATGCCGGAAATTAATTTAGAACCTATAAAGATTTCTGAAAAAATTGGAGCAGAAGATATAGAACAAAAAGCAACCAGAGACGGATATGGTGATGCTTTGGTTGAACTTGGTGAAAAGAACCCAAACGTTGTTGTTCTTACAGGGGATCTTTCAGAATCTACAAGAGCTCAGGCTTTCCAAAAGAAATTCCCGGAAAGATTTTTTGATGTTGGAGTTGCTGAACAAAACATGATGGGTATTGCAGCAGGTCTTGCACTTGCTGGAAAAATTCCTTTTGTTTCTTCGTATGCAACATTTTCTCCTGGAAGAAACTGGGACCAGCTAAGAGTTAGTGTTGCTTATAGCCAAGCGAACGTAAAAATTGCGGGAGCACACACAGGTGTTTCTGTTGGTCCTGATGGCGCAACGCACCAGTCTTTGGAAGATATTGCTCTGACTAGGGTTTTGCCAGGGCTTGTTGTCATAGTTCCTTGTGACTATCTTCAAACAAAACAAGCAACCCTAGCTGCGGCAGCTTACAAAGGACCAGTATACTTTAGATTTACAAGAGAAAAATCACCAATCATTACTTCTCCTGAAACTGGATTTGAGATTGGGAAAGCACAAGTTATGCGAGATGGTAAAGACGTTGTCGTCATTGGCTGTGGTCCTGTTTTGTACAACGCATTTCTTGCAGCGAAAGATTTAGAAAAACAAGGTATTAGTGTCATGATTGTTAACAACCATACCATAAAGCCGATTGATAACGATACAATTATCGCGGCAGCGAAAAAATGTGGCGCAGTAGTCACTTTAGAGGAACATCAAATTAGCGCAGGTGCTGGTAGTGCAGTTTGTGAAGTGCTTGCGAAAAACTATCCTGTTCCTGTTGAAATGGTTGGTATGCCTGATTCTTTCGGAGAAAGCGGTCAACCAGAAGAACTAATCAAAAAGTTTGGCATGGATTCAGAAGCTATTAAAAAAGCAATTCAAAAAGTAATACAAAGAAAGGTGAAAAATGGTTAAAGCTAAAAAAATAAAGTTTGATATTGTTTCAATAGGGGATTGTACCATTGATGCGTTTTTACATATTGAAGAAGCAGAAGTACATAATACAAAAAAAGGAAAGAAGCTAAGCTTTAGTTATGGCGACAAAATTCCTTACGAGAGTTTAACAATACTCTCAGCAGGTAATTGCAATAATATTGCGGTTGGTTCTTCTCGTTTGGGTTTGAAAGCAGGATATTATGGTACAGTTGGCGGAGATCATAACTCACATGTCATTTTAAACAAACTTCAGAAAGAGGGTGTTAGTAGAGATTTGATGAGTATACAAAAACATGCTCAAACAAATTTTCATGTTGTTCTTTGGTACAAAAAAGACAGAACAATACTCATAAAGCACCAGCCATACACATACCATCTTCCTTCTGGAATTAATTCAACAAATTGGGTATATCTTTCAACAGTTGGTCCAAGAGGATTAAAGCTACACACGGAAATTGTTGATTTTCTTAAAAAGAATCCAAACATCAAAATGGCTTTCAATCCAGGAACATATCAGTTGCGATTGGGCCTTTCTAAATTAAAACCTCTTTTCAAACACACAGAAATCCTTTTTGTTAACAAAGAAGAGGCTCAACTTTTAGTTGATGGAAAAACAGATGATTTTAGAGAGCTTGCTAACAGACTGCATAAACATGGGCCTAAAACTGTTGTCATAACAAACGGGTTAAAAGGTTCTTACTGTCTCCACGGCAATGCTTTCTACTACATGGGTATATATCCTCACACGCCATTTGAAGCGACAGGTTGTGGAGATGCGTATGCTGTTGGTTTTACATCAGCAAGAGTTCACGGACTTTCAGTACCTGAGAGTTTGCGTTGGGGCTCTAGAAACGGCGCTTCTGTAGCAACCAAGATTGGTCCTCAAGAAGGATTAGTTAAATTCTCTCAGATGCAAAAAGATTTGAAATCACACAAAAGCTTTCAAGCAAAAATAATTAAATAACAAACAAAATGGAGAAAATAAACGTTGCGATAAATGGATTTGGTAGAATCGGAAGACAGGCTTTTAAAATTGCTTTAGAAAAAAAAGAGATAGAGATTGTTGCGATAAATGATTTAACCAGTCCAGAAGTTTTGGCGCACCTTTTAAAATATGATAGCAACTACGGTATTTATAGCAAGGATGTGAGTTTTGATGAAAAACATATTATTGTTGATGGAAAAAAGATTCTTGTTCTTTCAGAAAAAGATCCAAGCATGCTTCCATGGAAAAAAATGAAAGTTGATGTTGTCATAGAATCAACAGGAAGATTTAACAGCGCAGAAACAGCGGGCGCACATATAAAAGTAGGAGCAAAAAAAGTTGTCATCTCAAGTCCTGCAAAAGATGAAGGTGAAACAAAGACCTTTGTTCTTTCAGTTAATGACAAAGACTACAATGGTGAACCAATAATCTCAAATGCTTCTTGCACAACAAACTGTATTACTCCGGTTGCTCAGATTCTAGAAGACAAGTTTGGGATTAAGAAAATAATGATGACAACAATTCATTCATACACAGCAGAACAAAACCTTGTTGATGGTCCTCCTCCTGGTGGACACTCGACAGATCTTCGAAGAGCAAGAGCAGCAGCACAAAACATTGTTCCAACTTCAACAGGAGCAACCATTGCAGCAACAGAAGCAATTCCAAACCTTAAAGGACTATTCCACGGTCTTTCAATACGTGTTCCAACAGCTGTTGGGTCTCTTTCAGACTTCGTTGCTTTACTAGAGAAAAAAACAACCAAAGAAGAGTTAAACCAAACCTTTATAGATGCTTCTAAAACAAGCCGTTTTAAAGGCATTTTAAGCGTCTCTAATGCGCCTTTGGTCTCTTCTGACATAGTTGGCAATCCAAGCTCTGCAATCGTAGATTTAGGTCTTACAGAGGTCATTGATGGGGACTTTGTGAAGGTTGTTGCTTGGTATGACAATGAATTCGGGTATTCCAACCGTTTAGTTGAAGAAGTGATCATGGTTGCGGGGAAATAACGGGATGAAGTTTTTAAGCTCCCAACAGAATCTTTCGAGGAAAACCGTGCTTTTGCGGGCTGATTTAGATGCGCCCAGAGAAGGAAACAAAGTCCTTGATGATTCAAGAATTAAAGCATCTGTATCAACGATTAAGTATCTAACAGATCAGGGAGCAAAGATAGTTGTTGTTTCAAAAAACGGAAGACCAGAAGGTTGGCAAGAAGAATACACTTTAAAACCAATCGCAGAATATCTTGCAAAGCTACTTTCTAAAAACTTTGTTTCTACAAAAGAATATTCAGATCAGTATTTTAATGAAGTAGTTTTTTTTGAAGGGGATATAATCAAAGATGGAGCTGTTGATATTGTTAAAAGACTTTCTCAAAAAAACATTGTCATTCTAGAAAACATTCGTTTCTACAAACAAGAGGAAGAACCAAGTCCAGTGTTTGCAAAATATCTTTCAAGTTTAGGAGAAATATTTGTTAACGATGCTTTTGCAATGATGCACAGAAACGAAGCATCTGTTTCACTCATCCCCAAATATTTACCAAGTTTTGCCGGTTTAAATGTTGAAAAAGAATTGAATGCTCTAAACAAACTTTTAACGCTAAAAGCAAATCCATTTACTGTAATTATTGGTGGAGCAAAGATTTCCGACAAAATTGGTGCCATAAAAAATCTGGGGAAGAGAGCAGAGCATATTCTTGTTGGCGGTGGTCCTGCAAATCTTTTTTTCTTAACCCAAGGTTTTGAAATTGGAGGATCTCTTTGTGAAAAAGAAGAGATTGATGTTGCAAAAGATTTAATGCGCAATTACAAGCAAAAACTTGTTTTGCCTGTTGATGTTGTTGTTGCAAAATCAAAGGATCACAGTCAAGCACGAGTTTGTAAACCAGAACAAGTTTCAAAAGATGAAGCAATTTTAGATATTGGACCACAAACAACTCTGCTTTTTTCAAAGATTGTTAAAGAGTCAAAAAAAATGGTTTGGAATGGACCAATGGGTTTGTTTGAAGAAAAGCAATTTTCGCACGGGACAATGAGTCTTGCCTTGATATTCGCTGCCCGCTGCAATGGTTATGCATATGGAGTTGTTGGTGGTGGTGATACACTAGATGCATTAAACAAAGCGAAAGTTTTAGACCAGATTGATTTTGTTTCAACAGCAGGGGGCGCAACATTAGATTTCCTGGCAGGTGAAAATCTTCCTGGATTGAAAGCGTTAGAATAACGGAACATATGGAAATACCTCATTACAAAAAAATAGTTCTTCTGGTGTTGGATGGTTTTGGTGTTGCTTCTAAATCAAGAGGAAATGCCATTTCTCAAGCAAACCCAGCGCACTTAAACAACCTACTCGCAAATTATCCAGCAATAACCTTACAGGCATCAGGACCTTTGGTTGGTTTGCCTTGGGGTGAAATGGGGAACTCAGAGGTTGGACATTTAAATATCGGAGCAGGAAGAATCGTTGCTCAAGACTTGCCTCGTATTACAGCAAGCATTCAAAGTGGAGAGTTTTTTAAAAATCCAGTGTTCTCAAAAGCATGCGAGCATGTTAAGAAAAACAACTCAAAATTGCATCTTCTTGGAATGGTCAGCCCAGGTGGAGTTCATAGTTATGACGAACACCTTTATGCGCTGCTTGGTTTAGCCGCAGAGCAGGGTATTCAAAACACATATATTCACATGATTACAGATGGAAGAGACACAGAACAAAAAGTTGCTCTAGCAAGTCTTGAAAAGCTACATAACAAAGTTGCTCAGATTGGTGTTGGAAAAATTGCGACAATTTGTGGAAGATTCTATGCAATGGACAGAGGCGGGCATTGGCAGCAAACAGAAATGGCATATCAAGCAATGGTAAATGGTGTGGGAGAGAAATCAATCAGTCCAATGGAAGCAGTAGCTACAAATTATGTTAAAGGTATATTTGATGAAATGATTAAACCAACCATCATCACAGAAGGTGATAGACCTGTTGCGAAAATTGAAAATAATGATGCTGTAATATTCTTTAACTTTAGACAAGACCGTGCAATGCAGTTAACAGTTGCTTTTGTTGCTCCTGAAAAAATGGAGATACCACAAAAACATCAACCTTTAGAAAACCTTTGCTTTGTAACAATGACCTCATATATGCCGGATCTGAAAGCAGATGTTGCTTATGGACCAATTGAGATTGACAATGACATTGCAAGCTTAATTTCTAAAGCAGGATTAAAACAATTCCATGCTGCAGAGAGCGAAAAGTTTGCACACGTCACATCGTTTTTCAATGGTGGAAAAATGGATCCTCTTCCAGGAGAAGAGAGAAGTATAATTTCAAGCCCTGATAACACAAGCAACTATTCAGATAGACCAGAAATGTCTGTTGCAAAACTTACTGACACCTTAGTAGATCGTATAAATCACGGGGATGATAGTTTTTATGTCGTGAACTTTGCTAATGCGGATATGGTAGGACACACTGGAAACTTAAACTCAGCAATCGACGCTATTAAAGCAATTGATGAAGAGATTGGTAAAATTGCGGCCGCAATTTTACCACTGCAAGGAGCTTTGATAATCACAGCAGATCATGGCAATGCTGAATTGATGATAAATAACAACACAGGGGAGATAAATAAGGACCACACAACATCCCCAGTCCCCTTTGTTTTGATTGCTAATGAATTTAAAAGATCAAAACCAGAGCAGATAGACTACGACACGCTCGCTGGTCTTATGCCAGAAGGAGCGCTTTCAGATATTGCACCAACGATTCTTGAACTCTTTGGAATACCAAAACCAGAACAGATGACAGGAATTAGCTTGATTCCTGTTTTAGAAGAAGAGATTTTGAAAAAAGTTAGTAACATGTTAGGGAGTTAAGCTGGGCTCATGGTTTTAGGTATAGATTTATGTCTATGCTTGGAACTCTTAGCTCACAGAGAGCAGAGTATTTCGGTTTAGACTCGGCAACCTTGAGGAGGATTTACGATGACACTCGCGGTTTCGTCTGATGTTCCGTCTTCGCACGGGTCAGTAAAGGTTTGCCATCTTGGACTGGTTCGGCATGAGGCATTGGAGCCAAGGCTTGAAGGACTCACACCGCTTCATGCCGCCGTTCTGGCTGATGCCTGTGAGGAATACCGAGACGCTTTCGACTTGCTGACGACTCGGTTCCTCGCTGAGCGCATTATCCCAGCGGCGATCGAAGACTGCAAGTTCAAGATCGTTGCTGGGTCGTCCAATCTGCAGTATGCGGATTTTCCCATCAACGAGCAGTCACTCGACGACGTGGGTCTAGCTCCAAACGGTATTCTCCGTTCGGTTCATCAGATTCTCGAGGAGTATCCGCTTGAAGCCTTTGCCTCTCCATTGACAGCGTTGCGCTACGCTGCGAGGTACCCAGAAGTTTACATGGTCGCTCCAATCAACGTGCTGTTCGCGGCCATGGGCAAGCTATGGGGCATGACCTTTCTGAATTGGCAGGGTTTGCACAAGATGATTGTGCGCCAGTTCTTCCTCGAAGCCCGGTTCGCTACTGGAGAGCGTTTCCTTGTTCTCCGACGTGGTCGTTTGCGCTGATGTCATCAAGATTCTGGGCCTTGTGCCCGAAGCTGGAGCCGCGTTTTGTTTGTCGAAACGCGGTTCTGCCTTTTCTAAAAACAATCTTTTGTTATGCTACAATGAAAATATGAATCGCACTTGGAAACTTAAGAAACAAACAGAAAAAGACCTTTTTGCCCAGCTTTTAGCAAATCGTGGTATTTTCGGGGAAAAGGAAATATCAGCTTTTTTAAGCCCTGAGTATGATCAGTTAAATGATCCTTTTCTTTTTTTAGAAATGCGTAAAGCAGTTGACCGTATTTGGAAAGCAATTGAGAAAAAAGAAAAGATCTTGGTGTATAGCGATTATGATGCTGATGCCATAACAGCAAACGCGGTTTTGTTTAGAATGTTTGAAGCATTAGGAGTTAATGTAGGAACATATATCCCTGATCGTTTTTCAGAAGGTTATGGTTTAAACTTGGATGCTTTTGAAAAGATAAAGGAAGGGGGAGTTAGTTTAATAATTACTGTTGACTGCGGAACTAATTCAGTAGAAGAAGCAAAGTTTTGTAAAGCAAACAACATTGATTTAATAATTACAGATCACCATGAGATAACTGGGGAAGTGCCAGATGCTTTTGCTTTGATTAATTCAAAGAATCCAAAAGAAAAATATCCATACCATGAACTTGTTGGAGTTGGTGTTGCTTTTAAGCTTGCTTGTGCTGTGCTTTCAGAAAAAGAAAAACACAATCTTACTCCTGGTTGGGAAAAATGGTTGTTAGATTTAGTAGCTATTGGAACTGTTGCTGATTGTCATTCCTTGATAGGAGAAAACAGGCTTTTGGTTAAGTTTGGTTTAAAGGTTCTTCAAAAAACTAAATGGCTTGGGTTAAGGCTTTTGTTGCAGTTTGCTGGAATGACTTCTAAAAATTTAGATACATACACCTTAGGGTTTATAATAGCTCCCCGTATTAACGCGGCTGGAAGAATAGAGCACGCGTCTTCGGCTTTTGATCTTTTGATTGCAAATGAATATTCAGAAGCAGAAGAGGCTGCTAAAAATCTTGAAGCCTTAAATACAAAAAGACAAAAGATCACTGAGGTTGTCATTTCTGAAGCTCGTGAGCAATTGCTTTTAGTTTCAGAACGAAAAATATTGCTTGCTTCGGGAGCAAACTGGCCAAAAGGCGTTGTTGGTTTAGTTGCTGGAAAACTTACTGAAGAATTTGGCAAACCGGTTTTAGTTATGGAGCGTGGACAAACAGAGAGCACAGGTTCTGCAAGAAGCGTTGCTAACTTTAATATTGTTGAAGCATTGAAATTTTCATCAGAGCACTTAGTTAAGTTTGGAGGACACGCAGCTGCTGCTGGGTTTACGGTTAAAACCGAACATATTGGCGTGTTTTACAAAAATCTTTTAGATTTTGCGGATCAGAATTTAAATACCGAAGATCTTTCAAAGGAAATTGAGATTGAGGCAGAATTAAAAGCAGAGGATGTTAATTTAAAGAACGCTGAAATGCTTGAAGCTTTTGAACCCTTTGGTGTTGATAACCCAAAGCCTAAGCTTTTGCTTTCAGACCTTGTTATTAAAGATCAGAAATTAGTCGGCAAAGAACAGAAACATCTGCAGTTAAGCTTAGTTTCCGAAACCGGAAAACTCTTGAAAGCAATTGCTTTTGGGTTTGGAAAATCAGCACCTGATTTGCTTCCTGGGCAAAAGATTGATATTGTTTTTGAGATGATAAAGGACGAGTGGAATGGTTTAAGTAATGTTAAATTAAGAATAATTGATTACAAAAAAAGAATATGAACATCACAGAAGAACCAACCCATTTAGTTATATACACAGATGGTGGAGCCAGAGGTAACCCGGGTCCTGCAGGTATTGGCGCTGTTTTTTACTTGGAAGATGAGGCAGGCAAAAGATTAGAGCTTGAAATTCTTAAAGAATACATTGGAGAACAAACTAACAACTTTGCTGAATACACTGCTTTGATAAAGGCGTTACAGCGAGCATCGGAAATTGGTAAGAAAGTTGTCCTCTGCTATTTAGACAGCGAACTCGTTGTTAAACAGTTAAATGGTTTGTACAAGGTTAGAGAAGAGTCTTTAAAACCATTGGTTTCAGAGATTTTTAAATTGACGCATAAGTTTACGAACGTTAGTTTTACGCACGTTCATAGAGAGAAAAACGTTTTAGCAGACAAGTTAGTTAATCAAGCTATTGACGAAGCAGTCGGAAAAGTATAATATTATTCCATTATGATTTCTAATCAATTACAAGCAGTAAATAACGGAATGCCAAAGTTTTGGTATAACTTTACATACTCCAGGGTTGTTTCGCTGCGGTAATTTTCTAATTCCTTTTTAAAAGATTATCCCAGCGAGCCAACGCTGGGATTTTTGTTTTTGGTTCGGCGCACTTGGGACGCAATCTCAAGACCCAATTGGAGGATTGACAATGCTTTCACGTAGCGAAGAAGGGCAGCTTGGTCGTTTCTGGGGCGTGGTGTTCACCCACATCGATGAGCTTGGGGTCATGTATCGTAACCGCAGGGGCAAGGATCGTCGGCACTACAGTGATTTTGACGTATACGAGAGCGTAGAGTTTCCTTGCGGTTGCAAGCCGCGGTCTGGTCAGAGCAGGCGCTTCCGTCTTTACGAAGACGGTGCGCTGGTCCATCACGGATGCTCGGTGGTTTTCGTAGGTCATGACAAGGAGGGGAAGCTCAAGCAGTCGATGCTTCAGAGGGCGATCTGGACCAAGAGGTCAATCGTTTTACAGCGCGTAACAAAGCCTAGCAAGCCATCACCGCGTGTTCCGCTCTACGGACCTTACGGAAGTCCGTACTTCGTGCGTCGTTGAAGCACAGAACAAACAACAATGGTCTTAAGTCTCCCTTAGTCGGGAACTTAAGACCTTGTTTGTTATCTAACCTTTAATAAACTAACTGTCTCGTTGTTTAACAAGAAAATTGTTTTTGCGTCAGAATCAATGTAGAATTTAGCTTCTTTGTTTAATTCTGCAAAAGTATAATTGTTTTGATAGTCCCTGGTGTCTAATTCAATGGCTTGTAAGTGGTTGTCATTTTTGAAAAATACCCAACCAACTTGGCTGTTTCCTGAAATGTTTGATATTTCTTTAAGTGATCTTGTAATTAGTTTTGTTTCTCTGCTAGCCATGTTGTATCTGTCTATCTCATTTCCAGTGTTAAAGAAAACATCTTCATTGTTTTCAATCTGAACTTCTTCAACGTGTTCAACGATTTTTTCAAGCTCGTCATTTAAAACATACAACGTCTTGTTTCCTAAAACAAAGAGTTGGTTGTTTTCCGTTAGATATATTTGTGCATCAACAAACGGAGGAATATTTTCAAGCAAAATTGTTTCAGTGTAGTTTGGCATGCTTGCATGAGCCAATGATCTTCTGATACCCAGAAGAGATTCTGCGAGTTTGATATAATATATTCCAGAAGAGTTTACTTCAAATGCCAGCACGTTATCCACTACAACCTCTTTTTCGTTTTTGTTCCAATCAAGAATATATATTGAACCTTCTAGAAGCTGATACAGTTTGTTGTCTGGTGAGAACTTAAAGGTATTTTCTGATGCTTGGAATGATGTTTTTGATGAAAAAGCAGCTTGTTTTGTGGTTAATTCAGTAATATCTGTTAGCGTATTGTTTCTAGTATCTAAAACAAAGTTGTTAACCCCACTGTTTATTAAAAAGAAGTTTTCATCAGGACTTGAAAGGATTTTTCCTGCTTTGATGTTCTCTTTAAAATTAACAGAGGTTTGTTTTTCAGGACTACTGATATCTGCAAAACTTATTTTATCTTGTTGAAGGTAGGCAATTCTTTTTTCTCCAGCAAAGAAATCTAAAGCATTTTCAGAGAGCGTTTGCTTTTCTGCGTTTGAGTAGAAAAGAAAAAGGTTGTCCGTACTTTCAAAGTTCCAAGTAACAAACTGTGATCTGACAGTTAAACGTTTGTTCCAGTCAAAGTACCCTTGTTTTTTGATGCTTAGTTCATAATTACCTGGTTCTAAGAATCTAATGTTTTGGTTTGTTGTGCCGTGTGTTGAACCATTAATTGTTATGCCAGCGTTCTTTGGCTCTGTCTTGATGCCTAAGATTCCGGTTTTAACAAAACGGCCATTTTTAAAGTCGTACTTTTTGCCACTGACAAAAAGTACAATAAAAGGGGTTAAGATTATGAAAGCGAGGATTCCGCTAGCAATTAAAGAGTACCTTGGACGTGATTTCATAACAGTATTTTACTATGATATAATAGCGAAGTCTAATCATTATATTATCCTATGGCGATATACAAAATAACCGGGGGCAAAGAGCTTTCCGGAACAGTTACTGTAGGTGGTTCTAAGAACGCAATTTTGCCGGCAATGTGTGCCACACTTTTGGCCGAAGAAATTTGTATCATTAGAAATGTTCCTGAAATATCCGATGTATATAATTTAAAGAGCATACTTGAAAATCTGGGAGCAAAGGTTACTTTTGAAGACCATGTTTTAACGATTGATAATTCAAAAGTAGATTCTTACAAACCAGAACCAGAGTTGGTAGCAAAGCTTCGTGGTTCAATTTTGTTGCTTGGTCCCTTGTTAGCACGTTTTGGAAAAGTAGTAATGCCAATTCCCGGAGGAGATTTAATCGGTAAAAGGCCGATAGACGCGCACTTAGTTGCATTGGAAATGCTAGGTGCAAACGCCAAGATAAATGGAAATTTAGAAGTCTCTACAAAAAAACTTGTAGGAACAAACATTATAATGGTTGAGTTAAGCGTTACTGCAACAGAAAACGCGATTATGGCAGCAGTTACAGCAGAGGGTAGTACAGTAATTCATTTGGCTGCAACCGAAGGACACGTGCAATCTCTATGTCACATGTTGAATTCAATGGGAGCAATGATTTCGGGAATCGGAACGCATGATCTGGTTATTGCTGGTGTTAAAAAACTACACGGGACTGACTTTAAGATTATTTATGACAATGAAGTTGCTTGTAGTTTCATAAATCTTGCAGCTGCAACAAAGAGCGAGTTAACCATTCAAAATGTTCAGCCAGAGTTTTTAGCTGCTGCTTTCATTCAGTTTATGCAGATGAATGTTAATTTTGAAGTTGGTGATACTTGGGTTAAGGTTTTGAAACCAAAAGAACCATACACAGCTTTTAAGATTACTTCTAACATATATCCAGGGTTGATGAGTGATTACATTCCTCCTTTTGCGGTTTTGGCAACACAGGCTCAAGGAACAACTCAGTTGCATGAATGGATGTATGAAGGAAGACTAGGATATATTCACGAACTTTCAAAGATGGGCGCTAAAGCACACATCATAGATCAGCACCGCGCGGAGATTACTGGACCAACTGAACTTTCAGGAACAAATGTTAGCTCTCTTGATGTTAGAAGCGGAATGGTTTTAGTCATTTCAGCATTGGTAGCAAAAGGACAAAGCACATTGCATGAGATTCAGCATATTGAAAGAGGATATGAAGATATTGTTAACAAACTTAAAGCAATTGGAGCGGATATAGAAAGAGTGGAATAGTATGTTTTCTAAAAAAATCGGAATTGATCTAGGCACAGCAAATACACTGGTATATCTTCCTAAAAAAGGAATCATTTTAAACGAGCCAACAGTTGTTGCGATTACTCTTGACGACAACCGTGTTTTAGCGGTTGGTTCAGAAGCAAAAGAAATGCTTGGTAGAACTCCTGAAACAATTGTTGCATCTCGTCCAATGAGAGACGGTGTCATTGCTGATTACAGAGTTACTGAAGCAATGCTTCGATATTTCATAAACAAAGCATTGGGTAATGTTCATTTTTTCAGACCAGAAGTTATGATTTCAGTTCCTGGAGGAATTACTTCAACTGAAAGAAGAGCTGTCATAGATGCGGCAAAAGCAGCTGGTGCTAAAGAAGCCTATGTCATTAAAGAAACAGTTGCAGCAGCAATTGGCGCTGGTATTCCCATTGCTTCGGCAACAGGAAACCTAATTATTGATATTGGGGGTGGTACAACAGATGTCGCTGTGTTGTCCTTGGGTGGTATTGTTACGTCAACTTCAGTGCGTGTTGCTGGTAACAAGATGGATCAAGCGATTATTGATTATGTAAGAAGAAAACATGGCTTAGCTATTGGTGACAGGACGGCGGAAGAGATAAAGATAAACATAGGATCAGCAACGCTTGTTGATGAAGAAGAGTCAATGGAGGTTAAAGGGAGAGATATGATTCAAGGGTTACCAAGAAGTATCAGTATTTCAACTAATGAGGTTGTCGAAGCAATTCAAGATGAATTAAGGGAAATAATAAGAGCAGTTAGAACAGTGCTTCAAGAAACTCCGCCAGAGCTTGCTTCTGATATTATTGATAAAGGGATGGTTTTAACCGGTGGCTCTTCTTTACTTAGAAACATAGATAAAATGATTTCCCAAGCAGTAGGTGTTCCGGCATATGTAGCTGAAGACGCAATCCTTTGTGTTGCTAAAGGAACTGGTATTGCTTTAGACAACCTTGAGAGCTACAAGAAGAGTATTTTAAGCGCAAGATAACGAAAAAAGAAGAGGTTTCCTAGTGTTGAAAAAATCGTTTTTTAATGATATGGTATATATAGTGATTTAACGAATAAACAATATGAATTTTCCTTTATTCCAAAAAAGAATAGATCAAGATGTTGTTCTCGCTCTGAGATGGAAACTACCTGAATCTTTGGAAGTAGATTTGCAAGGAGCTGAAGAGGGTGGTTTTGTTGTTTCTGTTAAAACTTTGCCAGGATGTTTTACACAAGCAGAAAATGAAAAAGAACTATTTGAAATGGTTAACAATGCAGTTCTAACATATTTACAGATACCAAAAGAGTACCAGCCGTACATGCCTTCTTTTTTCCCAAAGAACGAGGAATTAAGAAAAGCTATGCAAGCGCAAAAAGGTGTTTTGACTCTTGAAAGGGCGTAGCGATGGGGAGGTTCTATTTCTCAATTAAAACCTCTAAATTAATCCGAGCTTTAAAGAAGCTCGGATTTACGATTGAGCATGGTAGTAAACATGATCTTGCGTATTTAAAGAATGGACCTAAAACTACTATTCCAAGATCCAATACCTTGAAGAAAGGAACTTCTGAGAGTATTTGTGAGTTTGTAGTAAAAGAAGCGGGTATTTCAGAGGATAAACTTTTGGGTCTGCTGAGATAATATACAAACGTGGTATACTCTAAGTATATGTGGAGCGTTAAAGGATACGAAAATCAAAAGCTTTTTTTAGACAATGCGTTTGTAAACAACAAGCTTGCGCATGCCTATCTTTTTACTGGTTCTGACAGAGAAACAAAAAAACAACTCGCTATTGAATTCGCAACAATGATCCTAGGAGTTTCAGAGGAAGAGAAAGAACGTATAAACCCTGACCTCATAGTTATAGATCAAAGCAAAATGAAGATTGAGGAGATGAGAGCTTTAATCTCTGAGCTTTCATTAAAACCTTTTAGATATCAAAAAAAGGTAGCCATAATTCAAAACTTTGAGGATGTAACAGATGAAGCAGCAAGCAGTATTTTAAAGACTCTCGAAGAGCCAAACAATAGTTCGCTAATTATACTTCTTTCAAGAAATCAGAAGTCGCTATTACCAACAATTGTTTCTAGATGTCAAAGTATATATTTTAATATTCCAAAGCAGAAGATAGTAAACGAAAACGCAGAATCCTTGAAAGAAATATTTAAACTCCCGGTTGCTCAGAGAATTCTGAGCATAAAAGGATACGCTGAAAAAGAAACAGAAGAATTACAATCTTTGTTTGAGGATTGGATTAGTGTAGAACGAGAGAGTCTTCTTTCCGGAGACGCTGGAAAATACTTAAACCTTCAGGTTTTGCTTGATTCTTTGGTTGGTTTAAAACAAAATTTAAACAAAAAATTAATATTAGAACGTTTGTTTTTAACTTTAAAATAAATGAAAAAAAATATAATACTTTTTTCCGCAATCTTTTTTCTCTCAGCCAGCTGTGGCATTTTTGGCAATAGCGGTATCTTAGGAACAATGAAGTCAACTGACGGAGGCAGTTCTTGGCAACAAAGCAATGCAACTGATAAAACAACGGTTAATATTGCTGGACTTTCAGTCGCGGAGATGGGTTTTGAACCAGGCAACCACGAGGTTATATATTTAGCTTCTGTTAACAGCGGTCTTTGGAAATCAAGTGATAGCGCGAGAAAATGGAAGCAAATCCTTTCAAAAATAACCGCTTACGACTATTTTGTTGATCCTTCAAACACGCAGATTATTTTTGTTACTGGAATATATGGTGACCACGGTAGAATTATTCGTTCAAGGGACGGTGGTGTTACTTGGGAGGAGGTATACAGCGAAGCAAGCGTTAGTAACTCTGTAAATACAATCACTGCAAATCCGACAAACTCAAGAGAGATTTTTGCCGCACTCAATTCAGGCGTTTTAATTAAAAGCATAGACGGTGGAGATAGCTGGTTGGTGGTTAATGATTTTAATAATCAAATCTTGAAAGTAAGGTATATAAATAAAACAATATATGTCTTAACTAGAGCAAAAGGTTTGTACAAGAGTTTAGACAACGGTGCAAAGTGGACAAGCATAACAGACTCTTTGACTGGTTTAGGTGGAATTTCTAGTTATGTATCAAGAACAGTTGAACAATTCTACAAAATATCCATTGATGACCAAAGCGCAGGAGTTATTTACCTAACAACCAATTCTGGGCTGTACAAAACAACTGATGATGGTAAGAATTGGCAGTTACAAAAACTGCCTGTTGAAAGCAGTGCTCCAAGAGCAATTGCTTCAACCCGAGGTGGTATGTTAGCATATACCAGCATCGGTAACACGATTTTTAAAACGCTTGATGGTGGA
Organism: uncultured Candidatus Saccharibacteria bacterium; assembly: GCA_964364285.1. Taxonomy (GTDB): domain Bacteria; phylum Patescibacteriota; class Doudnabacteria; order UBA920; family VMFF01; genus VMFF01. Next base: position 62,961 of record CAYIKZ010000001.1, read on the forward strand.
AAGAGTTGGCAAACACAGTCCTTAGCAACAACAAATGTAATCAACAAGATAATTATTGATCCGTTGTTACCCCAGGTTACTTATGCTGGATTTATTGAACCATAAAGGAAAATTATGAATAACGAAAAATTTGATAAAGCAATAGAACACTTTAAACAAGAGCTCGGTGGTTTAAGAACTGGCAGGGCAAATCCTGCCTTGGTTGATAATGTAATGGTTGATTCATATGGTAGCAAAATGCCACTTGCTCACGTTGCATCAATTAGCATTCCAGATGCAAAAACAATCGCCATTCAACCTTGGGACAAATCAAACATTGGTCCAATTGAAAAAGCGATCCAGGTTGCAAACATTGGTTTAAATCCAGTCAATGATGGAATCTTAATTCGTTTAAGTATTCCTTCGATGACTGAAGAGCGAAGAAAAGAAATGGTTAAACTCTTAGGACAGATTTCTGAGAAAGCAAAGATTGCAATTAGAAATGCTCGTGAAGAAATTCTTAAGGAATATAAAAAACAACAGGACGAAGAGAACTTAACTGAAGATGATCTTGCAGGAATGAAAAAAGACCTTCAAGAGGTTGTTGATAAATACAATGAACAGGTGAAGGAAATTACCGTTGCAAAAGAAAAAGAAATAATGACAATATAGTTTAATGATTGCTGTAATAATCTTTGTAATAATTTTGGGTTTGCTCGTGCTAGTGCACGAGTTTGGTCATTTCATAGTTGCTAAAAAAAGTGGCATGCTTGTTGAAGAGTTTGGTATTGGCTTTCCACCAAGACTTTTTAGCTTTCAAAAAGGGGAAACAAAGTATTCAATAAACCTCATCCCCCTTGGTGGTTTTGTAAAGATATTAGGAGAGAACAACAAAGAAGGCGAAAATCCAAGAAGTTTCATTAACAAATCTTTTTTCTCCCGCTTCTCAACATTAGTTGCAGGAGTTTTAATGAACTTTGTTTTGGCTTGGGTTTTGTTTTCAATCGGGTTTGGTATCGGTCTCCCCACAGTTATTCAAAGCGGAGAAGCATTGCCAAAATATGGAACGCTTCGTTCAGAAGCTGTAACTATCTTAGAGGTTGCACCTAACTCACCAGCAGAAAAAGCAGGGATAATGGCAGGTGATAACATACTCGGTGCAGATGAGTTTGTTTTAACAGGTCAGGGCGATACGTCTCTTGATCAGTTCATTGGGTATGTCAAATCAAAAGCCGGAACAGACGTTCAGATGCATGTACGCAGAGGAAGTGAAGAATTGTATTTAACAATCAACCCAAGGTTAAATCCACCACCAGAAGAAGGAGCTATTGGTATTGCTTTAGGCAATGTTGGTAAGCTTTCTTTTCCTTGGTATCTAGCTCCGGTAATGGGTCTTAAAGCAACAGGTAATGTTATTTCAGGAACAGCCAGTGCTTTTTGGAACTTAATTGCGCATGGCGATGGGCTTTCTTCAGTAGGTGGTCCTGTTAAGATCGCTTCTTTAACAGGTCAGGTCTCAAAACTTGGTTTTGCATATATTTTGCAGTTTGCAGCATTCCTTTCTGTTAACCTTGGTATTTTGAATATAATTCCGTTTCCAGCACTTGATGGTGGAAGAGTTTTGTTTCTGATCATTGAAAAGATACGTGGTAAAAGAAATAACGAAACATTTGAGCAATACGCTAATGCTATTGGTTTTGGGTTGTTAATAATGCTAATCCTTGTAATTACAGCGCGGGATATTAAAGGGTTGTTTTAAAAACTCCCCAACTGGGGAGTTTTTTTAATATGTTTTTGCAAAGATTATTCTTTTCTTGGATTCACCAGAACATTTAATGCATTTTCCGGTTTCTTCTTTTTGATCAAGAGGGATGCAGCGAGTAGTTGCTTGTAGTTCGTCGTTGATTTCTTTTTCACAAGTTTCGCTTCCACACCAGTGGCTGTAAACAAACCCAGAGTTTTCTTTTTCCTGGAAGTGCTTTTTAAACTCATCCCAGTTATCAATTTCATATGAGTTTTCTTCTCTGAACTTTTTTGCTTTTGAAAAGAGATCAGTTTGTATTTGATTTAACAGGGTATTAACTTTTTCTTTAAGTTCAGAGGAAGCAACTGTGAGCTTTTTCATGGTGTCTCTTCTTGCAATAGTGACGGTATTGTTTTCAAGGTCTTTTGGACCAAGCTCGATTCTTAAAGGAATGCCTTTCTTTTCCCACTCATTAAATTTAGATCCTGGAGTTTCGTAATCTCTTTGATCTAAGAGAATGTTTTCATCAAGAGACCTTAGTTCTTCCTGTATTGTTTTTGCAACCTCAAGAACTTTCTTAGCTTCTTCTTCATTCTTGTAAATTGGGATGATAACTATTTTAACAGGGGCAATCTTTGGGGGAACGATTAATCCAGCATCATCGCTGTGTGCCATGATTAAAGCACCAATCATTCTTGTTGATACGCCCCAACTTGTTTGCCAGACGTATTTTTCTTTGCCGTCTTTGTCTGTAAATTTAACTTCAAAAGCTTTGGCAAAGTTTTGTCCGAGGTTGTGAGATGTTCCTGTTTGTAATGCTTTTCCATCTTGCATCATTGATTCAATGCTGTAGGTCCTTAAAGCACCAGCGAATTTTTCAGATTCAGTCTTAAGGCCAGAGATTACAGGAATAGCTAGATAGTTTTCAACAAAATCTTTGTAAACACCGAGCATTTTTTTTGTTTCTTCTTCAGCATCCTCTTCTGTTGCATGTGCTGTGTGTCCTTCTTGCCAAAGGAATTCAGTTGTTCTCAAAAAAGGCCTTGTTCTCATTTCCCATCTAACAACGTTTGCCCACTGGTTAATTAGAAGAGGGAGGTCTCTCCAAGAGTGAATCCATCTAGAAAAAGTATCATACATTATTGTTTCAGAGGTTGGTCTAACAATTAGTTCTTCAGAAAGTTTTGATTCTGGATCAACAATGACTCCTTCAGGAGAATCTTTAAGTCGATGGTGGGTTACAATGGCGCACTCTTTAGCAAAACCTTGAATATGCTTTGCTTCTTTTGTTAGTAGTGACTTTGGAATGAAGAGAGGGAAGTAAGCATTTTTGTGCCCCGTGTCTTTTATCATTTTGTCTAAAACCTTTTGAAAGCTTTCCCAGATTGAATATCCATATGGCTTTATGACCATGCTTCCTTTAGTTACAGAGTTTTCAGCTAGCTCTGCGACATCAATTATGTCTAAGTACCATTGAGAATAATTTTGGTTTCTTGTTGTTATCTTTTTCATATTGCAATTATACCGAAAATATGGGTTTTGCAAAAGCCGGTTATTCAGTTAAAATATATTAGTTATGGCAATTTTAGACTCATTTTTCGCAAAATTCAGCAAAGACATAGGGATTGATTTAGGGACAGCAAACACTCTGGTCTATGTAAAAGGCAAGGGTATTGTTATCAATGAGCCCTCTGTTGTTGCGTTAAACATCAAAACCAAGCAAATCCTGGCTATTGGCAATGAAGCCAAAAGAATGGTTGGTAGAACCCCGCCTCATATAGTCGCTTCAAGGCCTTTAGTTGATGGTGTGGTCTCTGATTTTGAGATAACTGAGCAGATGCTTAGGTATTTCATAAACAAGGTTCATCAACAGACATATTCTTTCTTAAGACGCCCAAGAGTGGTTATCGGTATCCCATCTGGTGTTACTGAGGTTGAAAAACGTGCTGTTCAGGACGCTGCTTTAAACGCTGGTGCTAGAATGGCATTTTTGATAGAAGAACCAATGGCAGCAGCAATTGGAAGTCGTTTACCTGTTCAGGATGCTGCTGGATCAATGATTGTAGATATTGGTGGAGGAACATCGGAAATTGCTGTTATCTCTCTTGGCGGCGTGGTTATCTCTAAATCCTTGCGTATGGCAGGAGACAAGATGAATGAATCAATCATTGAATACGCAAGAGACAACTTTAACTTACTTTTGGGAGAAAGAACAGCAGAGGACGTTAAGATTAAAATAGGTTCAGCCTATCCTTTGGAACAACCTTTGGAAACTTCAATGCGCGGACGTGATTTAGTAACAGGACTTCCAAAAGAAGTTTTTGTAAATGATACTCAGATCAGGGAAGCATTAGCTCCATCAGTTAGAGCAATTGTTAATAACATCAAAGCTGCGGTTGAAGAAACACCTCCTGAGTTGGTTGCAGATTTAATGCAAAAAGGAATCACGCTTGCTGGCGGAGGCGCTTTGCTTAGAGGACTAGATCGTTTAATAGCAGAGATTACTGAAATACCCGTGCATGTTGCAGATGACCCTTTGACCTCTGTTTGCCGGGGTTGTGGTGTTGTCGTAGAAGACCTTGAAACACTAAAAGATATATTAGTTAATACAACCTTTGAAAGAATTCCGAGATAGTTAGAATATTTTCTTTAGGTCATCAAGCTTGCTTATTGTTTTCCAGGCAAGCTTTTTAATTTGTGAGTTTTTAAAAGTAATACCGTTTTTGGTTTTTGAAAACAAAGACCTGTCATTATCACCGTCTCCAACAGGTGCGCAATGGTCAGCTGTAATTTTTAAATCTTTGCAAAGTTTTTCAAGCATCAGTAGTTTTGCTTCTGGATCATCTGCGATTGTATCTATTTTTCTTAATTTAGACTTAGAATCAAAAATAAACGTGTTATTTGCTAAAGCCATTTTTTTTGGAATGCCTAACTCTTTTGCAACAGTTTCTACCAGCAGGTTTATTGATCCAGTGATTATCCCAATGTGGTATCCTTTGCTTTGTAAGTATTTAATTGTTTCTTTTGCGCCCTTCTTGTATTTGTATTTTTTAAGTACAGAAATAACCTCTTTTTTAGAAGGTTGAGAGTTTTTTAAGTACAAACGGAGTAGTCGTTGAATCCAGGAAACATATGGAAGTTTTCCCTTGAGATAGTCAGAGACCATGTTTTTGTCCTGTTCTTTGGTGACACCAAAGGCAAAATTCAATCTCTGCCAAGAACTGTTCTTTATGAGTGTTTTATCTAGGTCAAAGACTATGAGTCTGATTTTTGATTTCATGCTAATATTATATCATTAAAGGAGCAGAACTATGCGCTCAAACAGACAATTAGGTGTTTTTTCTTTACTCATATTTTTAGGTCTTGTTTTGCTTGTATTAAGCATTAATGGGCTTTCTAGACCTTTGCAGAGCACTGGCGTTCAACCAAGTCGTCCTTTGGTATATATATTTTCTGGAATTGGTAATTCATTCAAAAGCTTTTTCTCATATTTCTCATCAGTTAATTCTGTAAACAAAAAGAACGCAGAGCTTAGCGAACAGGCTAGAAAATTACAGCAAGAAAACGTTGCTTTGCAACAATACAGACTTGAGAATGAAAAACTAAAAGATGAATTGGAATACAGACAAAAAACAGCGCATAATTTAGTTTCAGCAACAGTTTTAGGAAAAGACCCAAGCGGTTTTAGCCAGAGCTTGGTTTTAAATATTGGCAGTGGTTCAGGGATTAAAGTTGGTGCAGCCGTTCTTTCACAAGGGTATTTGATAGGGAAGATTGTTAGTGTTGATAGCTTTACATCTAAAGTTTTATTAGTTACTGATCCACAAAGCACGATTGATGCTCAAATTAGTGCAACAGGAGATAACGGGATTGTTCGCGGTTCTTATGGTTCTGGGATGATTATTGAAAATCTTTCTCAAAGCGCTGTGGTTAACAACAATGACCGAGTTATGACAGCAGGATTAAGTTCCGAGATTCCAAAAGGTTTGTTAATTGGTAACATTGGTCAGCTACAGTCTCAAAAAAGCGACCTCTTACAAAAAGCTACAGTGATTTCAGGTGTTGATTTAAAGAACTTAGAATTTGTTTCAATCATAAAGGAGTAGCATGGCAAAGGTTGTCATATATACAATCGTAGTAATTCTTTTGCTTTCTTTAAGCATTGTTTTTCCAAAGATAGGTGCTTCAGCTCCGAGTTTTTTGTTTTTGTTGGCAGTTGTTTATGCTTTTAGGAAAGATGATTCTGATTATCTTTGGTTAGCGTTCTTTTCAGGATTAGCTCTTGATTTGTATACCAATACTTTTTTGGGGATATTCGCGCTTTCTTTTTTAATTGTTGCTTTCATTATTAATTACACTACTAGAACATTTTTCAGCTCTGATTTAAGTTTTGTATATATTGGTGTGGTTGTTACTTTAGCATATTTATTAGTCGTTGGTTTGGTGTATATTCTTAACTCAATTGCTTCTCGTTTTGGTACATCACTGCCGATCTCAGGAGAATATCTAACGGTTAAGATTTGGTTGGATTTGTTTTTAAACCTAGTATTTGTTGCACCAATGTATTTTCTCTCGTTATTTAATGATAGGATAATTAATTACTACTCAAAAGATGAAGGATCCTTTTAGCGTTTACAATTCAAATTTTGAGAAGAAAGCCCATCGCCCAAAGCTTGATTGGGAAGAGGGTGCTTTGTTTCAGGCAAGCGAACCCGATGATTATTATGAAGGGCAGAATGAAGATTCTAGGATTACTTTCTATGTAGGCATAGTTGTTGTTGTTTTTCTTGTTCTTTTTGGACGTTTAATAGTTTTACAAATTGCTCAAGGAGAACACTTTAGAACTCTTGCTGATCAGAATCGTTTAAGAGTTCAAGAAATTCTTGCTCCAAGAGGTATTATCTATGATTCACAGGGAAAACAGTTGGTTGAAAATGTTCCAAGTTTTGAGTTAGTTGTAACACCAGCGGATTTACCAAAAGAATATCAGCCAAGCATTCGAACGCTCGCTGATTTAATGGGTTTTGAAGCAGATCCTTTGATTGAAGAAATACAAAAAAAGAGCTCAACATCATATCAGCCAATTAGTGTAATGCAGAATCTTCCTAAAGACTACGCGCTTTTGTTTGAATCAAAAGCAAGTCAGTTCCTTGGTTTTGCAATAGAACATAATCCAATACGACAGTATCCCGATGCTTTAGTTTTTTCTCATCTCTTAGGTTACACAGGAAAAATTACAGATCAAGAACTTTCAAACCAAGAAGATGGTGAATATGCATACAATGACTATATCGGTAAAACTGGTATTGAGGCAGAATATGAAAAATATCTCCGTGGTGTTTCAGGAAAAAAACAAGTTGAAGTTGATGCTAAAGGAAACTTAAAATCCTTGCATGGACAGATTGATCCTGAACCAGGTGATTCTTTAATATTGAACATTGATTCAGAATTACAAAAAGAACTTTACAAAAATATTGTTGCGCACAATGGAAACAAAAAAGCAGCAGCAATAGCTCTTGATCCGCAAAACGGTAAAGTTTTGGCTTTAGTTTCTTTACCTGGTTTTGATAATAATCTGTTTTCACAAGGAATTTCTCAGAAAGACTATCTAAAATTAACCACTGATCCAAAAAAACCTCTTTTCAACAGAGCCATCTCAGGAACATATCCTCCTGGTTCTACAATTAAACCCGTGATTGCTTCAGCAGCATTGCAAGAAGGAGTAGTTGATGAAAAAACTGTCATCTATGACAATGGTGATTTGGTTTATGGTGGTTTCCACTTCCGTGGTTGGAAAGAAGACGGTTTAGGTCCAATGACTGTTAGAAGTGCAATTGCAATGTCTTCAGATATATATTTCTATACAGTTGGTGGAGGACAGTCAGCCTTAAATATCGCAGGACTTGGTCCTGAAAGACTTGCTAAATATGACAAGCTTTTTGGAATGGGTTCTCCTCTTGGAATTGATTTACCTTCAGAAGCAGCTGGTTTGGTTGCTGATCCATATTGGAAAAAGAACCATTTTGATACAAAGGAAATGCAGATTTGGTACCCAGGAGACACCTATCACGTCTCTATTGGACAAGGGGATATGTTAGCAACACCATTGCAGGTTGCTATGTGGACTTCTGTGGTTGCAAATGGCGGTACCTTGTATCGACCGTATATTCTTGATAGAGTTACAGATGTTGAAAACAAAGTGATTTTTGAAAAGAAACAAGAAGTCATTCGTTCAGATTTCATTGATGCTAAAAACATTGAAATTGTTAGAGAAGGTATGCGCATGACAGTAACTCAAGGAACCGCAAGGAGTTTAAGTACTTTGCCTGTAACTGTAGCTGGGAAGACTGGAACCGCGCAATTTGATTCTGCAAATCCTGCTGCAACACACGCTTGGTTTACAGCTTTCGCGCCTTACGAAAATCCAAGAATCGTTATTACAGTTTTAATTGAAGCTGGAGGTGAGGGTTCATCCGCTGCTTCCCCCGTTGTTAAAGAAACATTATTATGGTGGGCAGAGCATAGAAACAAATGATTATAGATGGAAGAAAAATAGCAAGGGAAATATTAGATCAACTTAAAACAGAAGTTGCGTCTTTAGATTTTAAACCAAAACTAATTGATGTTTTCGTTGGTTCTGATCCAGTTATAGAATCATACGTAAATATTAAAGCTAAAAGAGCTTTTGAAACTGGTATTGATTTTGAGATCAAGAAATACCCTCAAGATGTTTTAGAGGAGACTTTGGTTGCTGATATTAAAAAAATGAACAGCGTAGAAAACATTTGCGGTCTCATTGTTCAATTGCCTCTCCCAAAACATCTAGACAAACAAGCAGTTATGAATGCAATTAATCCAGATATTGATGTTGATATGATAACCTCAGTTAGTTTGGGAGAACTTTTTACAGGGCAGCAAAAAATTATGCCAGCAACAGCTTCCGCAATTTTGAGGATGCTCCAAGAGTTAAATATTGATCTTAGAGGCAAACATGTTTTAGTTGTTGGAGCAGGAGACTTAGTTGGTAAACCAGTTACTTTCTTGTTAATGCAAACAGGAGCAACAGTTACAGTTGCAAATCAATCAACTCAAGACCTTTCAAGTCTTTGTCTTTCTGCTGACATCATAATAAGTGGAACAGGGGTTCCTGGTTTGATTAAGCCTTCAATGGTTAGAGCAGAAAGTATTGTCATTGATGCAGGTACCGCAGAATCAAACAGTGGTATTTCAGGAGATGTTGATTTTGAGGGTATCAAAGATAAGGTTTTTGCTGTTTCTCCAGTTCCAGGTGGAGTTGGACCAGTTACAGTAGCCATGCTTTTAAGCAATGTAGTTGCTGTTGCCAAAAGACGAACAGCTAATTGACAATAGCCGCAAAATCGCATAATATAATCCCAGCGCAAAAGCCGTAAAGCCCCCGCGCTTTTATATTTAAAATTACGAAAATGAGCCAAAGAAAATTCTTGTTAACCCCAGAAGGGTTGGAAAAACTAAATGAAGAATTAAAGGTTTTGATAAATGAGAAACGCAAGGAAGTAATTGAACGTATTCAAGAAGCAGTTGCCCACGGAGATCTTTCTGAGAACGCAGATTATGCACAAGCAAAGGAAGAACAGTCTTTCATTGAAGGACGAATACAGGAAATTGAGGACATGATTAAGAATGCTGAGATCATTGATACGCACGGCAAGCACAACACAGTCATGGTAGGTTCTACTGCAACAGTTTTGGTCTATGATGACAAGGAACAAAAAAGTGAGAGAAAATATACCATTGTTGGTGCTAACGAAGCAAACCCTGCTGAAGGCAAGATCTCGAATGAATCCTTAGTTGGAAAAGCATTGCTTGGACGAAAGGCTTCAGAAAAGATTAAGGTTGCTACTCCTGCCGGAGAAATGACCTACGAAATTACACATATCGAATAGTCTAAACCCCCGAGAGCTCGGGGGTTTTAATTTTGCCCAAAAACCTTTAAATTGGTATAATTTGAAAGTATTAAATCAACAAAATGTCTGAAAGAATTGAAGATATAATCGAGTTTAGAAAGAGAAAACTAGCTGCATTAAAAGCTGCTGGGATTGATCCATATCCTTCATCAACAAAAAGAGACCATACCAACCAGGAAGCACTGGATAACTTTGATGCGCTAGCTGAAACAAAGAAAGAAATTACTGTTGTTGGAAGAATTAGAAGTTTAAGAACACAAGGTAAGATTACCTTTGCACACATTGAAGATGGAACAACAAAAATCCAGTTGTTTTTTAAGGCTGACAATCTTGCAGAGAAATTTGTTTTACTTGAGAATTTTGATCTGGGAGATTTCATTGAAGCAACAGGAGTTTTGTTTAAAACCAAGACTGAAGAAAAAACTTTGGATGTTTCAGATTTCAAAATGCTTGCAAAATCATTAAGACCTCTTCCTTCTGAACACTATGGTCTTTCTGACATGGAAATAAGGTTGCGCCAAAGATACCTAGATCTTTTAATGAACCCTGAAGCAAGAGAAATGTTTGTTAAGAAGTCTAAGTTTTGGGCAGCAACTCAAAAGTTTTTAGTTGATCAAGGATTTTTACAGGTTGAAGCTCCAGTTTTAGAATCAATTCCTGGAGGTGCTGAAGCAGAGCCATTTATCACTCATCATAATGCGCTTGATCGTGATTTTTACTTGCGTATTTCTTTAGAGCTTCCTTTAAAGAAGTTAATTGTTGGTGGGTATGAAAAAGTTTTTGAGATTGGAAGAATATTTAGAAACGAGGGAATTTCAACAACACATCTTCAAGACTATACTCAGATGGAGTTTTATTGGGCTTACGCTGATTTTGAAATGCTGAAAAAGTTTTTACAGCAAATGTACCAGTACATCATCCAAGAAACATTTGGAACCTTGAAAATTGTTTCAGAAGGACACGAGGTTGACTGGAGCGGTGACTGGGAAGATGTCGACTATTTTCTAACCTTCAAAAAACACACAGGCTTAGATCTAGAAACAGCAACAGATGAAGACCTGGAAGCATATGCGAAAAAGAATAAGATTAAATTTGGAGAGTTTGCGGGACGTGGTCGTTTAATAGACCTCATATTTAAGAAAATCCGTGCAGAGTTAGGTTTGAACAAACCAGTTTTTTTGGTTAACCAACCATTAGAATTAGAGCCACTTGCTAAAAGAGATCCTAAGAATCCAAAGGTTGTTCAGAGGTTGCAGGTCTTAGCATATGGCACTGAACTCGGTAAAGGCTTTGGTGAATTAAATGACCCAATAGATCAAAGATCAAGATTTGAAGATCAAATGAAACTTCGAGAAAAAGGGGATACTGAAGCACAAATGATTGATGAAGACTACCTCCAAGCAATGGAATATGGAATGCCGCCTTTAGCAGGATTTGGTATGTCTGAAAGACTATTTGCTGTTTTGTATGACAAGTCAGTTCGCGAGACAGTCATTTTCCCACCAATGAAGGATTAATATATGGCAGCGCAAAAGCAACTCGTTATTGTTTGTGCAATAATTACGAATGAGAATGGAGAGGTGCTTTTAACAAAGCGTAATGATCCAGGAACTAGCTGGCATGAAAAGCTAGAGTTTCCTGGAGGAAAAATAGACTTTGGTGAAGATCCTGAAGTGGCTGTTGTCAGGGAAGCTAAGGAAGAATCTGGATTTGATGTAGAGGTCGTCAGACTGTTACCAAAGATATACTCCAGTTATTATCCGGCTGAACCAAATGATAAAGAGTTTCCTGATACAGAATTACAAATCATCATAATTTCGTACCATTGTAAGATTATTGGAGGAGAGTTTAAACCTGATGATCGAGAAGTACTTTCTGGCGCTTTCTACAAAAGAGACAATATTGATTATACAAATGCTTTGCGATACTGCAAAGAGATAATTGAGCTGTTAGATAAATAAAGGGAAAAACATGTTAGACATAAAATACATCAGAGAAAATCCGGATTTAATAAAGAAAACCGTTGCTGACAAAAAAGGCAAGGTTAACATTGATCGTCTTTTGGAAGTTGATGAACAGCGCAGAAAATTAAGAACAGAAATAGAAAACTTAAACCAGGAAAAAAACATTGCTGCAAAAGATAAAGATGTTAAAAGAGGAAAGCTGGTTAAAGAAAACCTTGTTTCCTTAGAAGAAAAGTTTGCGGTTTTAGATGCTGAATATACTGAGTTAATGTATGCAGTACCAAATATTCCATCTGCTAATACACCAGTTGGTCCTGATGAGTCTGCAAATACAGTAATTTCTAAACATGGTGATGTTCCAGATTTTTCGTTTAAACCAAAAGAACATTGGCAACTTGGTAAAGAGTTAGGGATTATTGATACAGAAACAGCAGCTGAAGTGACTGGTGCTCGTTTTGCATACTTAAAAGGAGACATGGCTCTTTTAGAGTTTGCTGTGATTCAATTAGTACTTAGTATTTTGACTGATGAAACTATCATTGCAAAAGTTGCTAAAAAAGCAGGTTTAAATATTTCAACAAAGCCTTTTGTTCCTGTATTGCCCCCAGTAATGATTAAACCAGAGGTAATGCAAAGAATGGGACGTTTAGAGCCAAAAGAAGAAAGATATTACATTCCAAGTGATGATTTGTATTTGGTTGGAAGCGCAGAACATACTCTTGGTCCAATTCACATGGATCAAACAATCCCAGAAGATGAGTTGCCAATTAGGTACATTGGTTTTTCAACAGCTTTCAGAAGAGAGGCTGGTTCATACGGCAAGGATATGAAAGGAATTTTAAGAGTGCATCAGTTTGATAAGCTGGAGATGGAAACATATACAACCGCTGAAAACGGAACTGATGAACAGTTGTTAATAGTTGCTTTACAAGAGCATATTAATCAGTGCTTAGAATTGCCATATCAAGTAGTGGAGATTAGCACAGGAGATATGGGTGCTCCTGACTATCGCCAGATAGATATTGAAACATGGCTTCCAGGACAAGATCGTTACAGAGAAACCCACACTTCTGATTACATGACTGATTTTCAATCAAGAAGATTAAACATCAAAGTAAAAAGAAAAGACGGTAAAACAGAGTTGGTGTATATGAACGATGCGACTGCTGCAGCCGGAAGAACTTTAATCGCAATTTTAGAAAATTATCAACAAGAAGACGGCACAATCGTAATTCCAGAAGCATTGCAGCCTTTCATGTTTGGCAAAAAGAAAATTACAAAAGCTTAGTTTTAAAAGCAAATACATAATGGACACAAAACGCTTTAATCAACCGGAATACAAAAGCCAGATTCAAGGCGCTCGTAAATACAAGAGAGAAGTGCATAAAGCGCCAGAAGAACCTTTAAAAAAACTCTTGTACTATTTAGGTCTTGATACTTGGCAGCGTAAAACAATAGCTTCATTGATTTTTGTTTTTTTTGTATATTGCATATATTTTGCTCCTTTTTTGAAACTAAACAGCATTGAAATATCAGGAACAGATCAACAAGCAGCTTCCAAGATCGAAGAGAACTTTAATGAATACATACAGAAATACAGAGTAGGAATCTTTCCTAGAAAAAACATTTTCTTTTTTGGCACACGTTCTTTTACAGACTATCTTCTAGAAAACAATTATCAGGTTGCAGCAGTCATAGAAATTAAAAGAAAACCTTTGCATAAGGTTGTGGTAGAAATAAATCAGAGAATACCGGAGTTTGTTTTAGAACAGGGTTTGAATAACTATGTGTTAAATTCAGATTCAACTATTGGTAGTAGTATCACATCAGAACAGATCCTCTCAGATTTCAAGGCATTCAAAAAAGTTAAAGACAGTGCAGAAGAAGTAGTTAATCCTGGTGAAAAGTTTCTTAATACTCAAAAAAATGATTTTTTACAGTATTTAAATGATAACATTGAAAAGAAAATGTCTCTGCCTATTGAATCATTTGAGGTTCCAGGCAGAGCCTCTGATCAGTTAATAGTTCATCTGAAAAAAGGCTTTGTTGGATACTTTAATTCAACCGCAGACCCAAAAATCTTCCTTGATCGTTTCTATACCCTTTGGATTCAACTAACACCGGATCAACAAAATCGTTTAGCATATTTTGATCTGCGTTTTGAAAAAAATGCCTATGCTTGTTTTAAAGGGGATAAGTGCGCTAGTTCAAATATTAATTTAGAATCTAATTAATTAAAAATGAAAATGGCAAAAAAAACATTTGTTCTTTCACTTGGTGGTTCAGTTTTTGTTCCAGACAGTATTGATACAGGGTTTTTAAAGAAGTTTAAGGTTTTCATAGAGCAACAGATTAAAAAAGGAAATCGATTCATAGTCGTTGCAGGAGGCGGAGCAACAGCAAGAAAATACAGAGATGCAGGTGCTGCAGTTGTTCATAAAATGCCGATTGAGGATTTAGATTGGTTAGGAATTCATGCTACTCGTTTAAATGCGCAGCTCTTGAGAACAATATTTAGAGGAACAACATACCAGAAAGTTATTAAGGATCCGACGAAAAAGCGTAATATTAAAGCGAGTTTAATAATTGCAGCAGGGTATAGACCAGGGAACTCAACAGACTATTGTGCTGTTTTGATTGCTAAGAATTATGGCGCAAAGACCGTTATAAACTTAAGCAACATTGATTATGTATACACTAAAGATCCAAAATTAGCTGGAGCAAAAAAGATAGAGAAAATATCATGGACTGAGTTTAGAAAAATAGTTGGTAATAAATGGGATCCGGGTTTACACGCACCATTTGATCCGATTGCAAGCAAACATGCTCAGCAAAATAAACTTCGAGTTGTGGTTATGAATGGCAAAGACTTTAAGAACCTTGAAAACCTAATTTCTGGTAGAAAGTTTAAAGGAACAGTAATCGAATAACATGGAAGAGACAATTGTCGATTTAGAACATATAGAAGAGAATAATGTCAGTGTTAAAAGCAAACGCTATGCGTATTTGTTTTCTTTTCTTTTTATGCCACTAGGGTTATTCATTGCTCTATACTATTTTGTTTTTAGCGAAAAAAAAGACGCAAATAAAGTATCTCTTGTTTGCGTTTTAATAACCATATTCACAGCAGGAGCGTTTTTAATAATGTTCCAGATAATTCTTTCATCATCAAACGTTTCAACAGAGCAACTTCAACAAACACCGCAGATGCTTAATGACCTGTTAAATTAGCTTTGACAAAACAAGGATCGAAGGTTATGATGTGAAACTAACAAGTGGGCTACAAGTCTTAGTTACAAAGAAGTTTGTATCTCTGACTCTTAGCTCACCAACGAGCAGAGTATCCTTCAGGGGATAGTATTATCACAATTTGCATGGAGGATGCTGACGATGGATACTACATCGCTCACGTCCAATGGTCGACCCACTCGAGGCCAAATTCGTCGCGTGCGGAACTTGGCTTGGGAGGCAGTGGAAGAAACCTTGGAGTGCAAGTTCCCTTTCACGTACGGGCAACTCCAGGTAGTTCATACTGCCGGTGGCAAGTTTAAGGCGAAGTTCAGCGTTGCTTTTCGGGAGTTCGTCTTCGCCTTCGCTCTCAAGGAAGCCGGGTTCTTCACTACCGTTGCTGCTCAGAAGACTGGTCACGTTCCACCTGGCTGGACGGTGAAGAGTGATAGTCTTGAAGGCGAAATCAACCTCAACAATCTGGACTACTCTTCTTGCGCTTTGTGTGAAGGCGACGAACTCGTCGACGGCGCGACAATGCTCGAGAGGGCAGGCGACGCTTACGGCAGTCTTGGCTTCGCGTCCGTCCTACTCGAGGCGCAAGGAGAAGGCAAGGAGATTTTCCCTGTCGAGTCGCGTGGCAAGCATTATTTCCTGATGCCACGTACGATTCTGCTCAACGAAAATGAGAAGCCATTCGTGGCTTGCTTCCTCTGGGGTGGTAAGGACTGGAATCTATACTACAGTCCGCTCAGCTCCGATTTCGGGGACAGCGATCGGTTTGTACGCCCTCGTCAGCACTAGCTCACGGCCATTGTGGCCTGCTTTGCCCCACACTTTGACTTCGGTCAGAGTGTGGGGTGCTGTTATTTCACGAGATATTCAGCAACCATTATCCATGTGCCGGCAAATGGTCTTACATCTTCCCAAGAATGGTCTTGTCCGATCTGTACCCAGTTTTGAGGTACTTCTGGTTTAACTCCTCCAAAAGCATTATTCCATAGTATCCAGACAGTGCTACCTTTTTCTACGCCTTTGTTTAAATCATGAATTAGTTCAGCGTTTGTTAAAAGTGCTGTTCCAGAAAAGTGTGGTAATTGTTTAACCTCAGAAATGCCAGGAATGTATAGCAAGGGTGATGCTGTTGATCTGTTATAGAATTTAAAATTAAAGAATTCAGAAGAAGAACCAATTAGTAGACGATCTCCTTCTTCAATGTTGTTGTTTAAATATGAGGCAGCGGAAGCCATCCCAGTCTTGTGCTTAATATCCATTGAGCTCCAGAAGCCCCACCAGTTTAATATGGAGACGGCAACCATCAGAATGTATATTCCGTACTTTAGTTTTTTGTTTGGTAATTCAAAGATAAATAAGCAAAGAAGAATGGTGTAGAAAAGAGCGGCAAAAAGAAAATATCGGTCAAGATATATTGATTGTTTTAACGAAAGAAGAAGTGCTCCTAAGAAAGGAACAATTGTTCCTGACAAAGCAAGCCATTTGTAAATGGACTTTTCTTTTTTGATGACTCGGTAAACAAGAAAAATAGTAAACAAGGAAGCAATAACCAAGAAAACTTTAGTTATTGGGTTGTTGCTGTCTGCTCCAGTACCGAAGATCATCCTCCAGTTAGTTAGTGGTACTGACCATTCGTTCATTTTTAGAATCCAGTAGTTTTCCTGGACTTGTGTAAACTGGAATTTAAAGGTTTTAAGCCAAGGGATGTATAGCAGAAGGACGATAATGTATGAAAAAACAAGTTGTGAATACTTCTTTAATTCAAAGCGGTAGTTTTTAAAGAGATAATAAAGCGCGAACAAGCCAATAGCAAAGATAGAGAAGAATAGGTAATAGTGGGTATACATGGCTGCGCTGGTTGAGAGGATAAAGCCAAGCCAGTAAAGGAATTTTTTCGTATCAAATGCTTTAACAAGAAAATATCCAGAGATTAACAACAGAAAAGTTCCTAAGGTGTACATTCTTGCTTCTGTAACATATTGGATTTGAAAAGGATTAACGGCAAGTAGAAGCGCTGTTGCTAGTGCTAGCGATTCTTTTTTGAAGGCAATCTTTATGAAGCCATACCCAGCCCAAATAGTTGCAATACCAAAGAAAACAGAAAAACCTCTTAAAGCAAATAGAGAGTGTCCGAAGAGATCAGACCAGAGTCTTAAAATAACATAGTAGAAAGGAGGGTGCACGTCTAAACCAATCCTGTAGAACATTTCTTGCCAGCTATAGTTTACAAGCAGTGCTGAGAAAGCTTCGTCGTGCCAAAGAGAAATTGCGGTTAAATTAAACAGGCGCAACAAAGCTGCGACCAGGATAATGGACCCAAGCAAAACATAGTGTTTTTTCATTTTGTTAAGTGGAAAAATTAATTGTTTTCTGGTATAATCAAAACCATGAATAAGGTGTTAGAGTATACAGGAAATATTTTGTTTCAGATCGCTGTTAGCGCTCTCCTGAATATTATATCATGGGTTGTTATTATCGCCCAGATAAAGCCGAACGCAGAGCAGTTGCCTTTGCATTACAATATTTTCTTTGGTCCTGATATTGTTACCACAGGCTACTATTTGTATTCATTGCCTTTAGTTGGATTGTTAATCCTGTTAGCTAACTATGTTTTTTACAGATACACCAAAGAACGCGAAGAGTTTGCTGCTAAAATAGTTGTTGCAGTAACTATGCTGGTTCAAGCTTTAATTCTAATCGCAGTCTTGTTTTTGAAGTCAATCATTGTTATCTAAACATGTCACTAAAAAAGAAGAGCTTTGTTGACCGTATTTTTGAAATAATCCCAGGCGCGATGTTCTGGGCTACTTTGTTTTTTGCCCTTTTCTTTTCAAGGAACCATCCAGTTTGGGTTTCTGTATTCATAATCCTTTTTGATCTTTACTGGCTTTTTAAAGCAATCAATGGATCATTTCATCTAGTTTTTTCATACAAGAGATATCGTTTTTTTGCAACTCTTGATTGGCGTTTTTTGGTTGACCATCTACATGACTTTCCAAAGTACATTGAATATCTTTCAGAACAACTAAGACATGCTAAAAGTAGCAGAGCAAGGCACTATTTCAAGGATGAAATGGAAAGAATCGGTAAGCTTTTAACAATAGGCAGAAAAGGTGCCAACTATTTTGATTATTACCATCTTGTTCTGTATCCCTTTGTTGATGAAAGCGAAGAGGTTCTAGACACAACCATAAGGTCTTTAGAACAAGCTAACTATCCTAAGGATAAAATGATAGTTATACTGGCTAGCGAAGAAAGAATGGGAGAGTCAGCACAAAAGATTGCCAGAGCAATCAAAGAGAAATACGGTAATGATTTTTTCCGCTTCTTTATTTCTGTTCATCCTGATGGGTTAGAGGGTGAGATAAAAGGGAAGAGCGCAAATGCTTCATGGGCTGTTCAATCTGTTCTTCCAGAGTTAGAAAAATTAAACATTAGAATTGATAATGTTATTGTTTCAAACTTTGATTCTGATACTATGGTTCATCCACAGTACTTTGCAAGAGTAATGTACGAGTTTTTAACTGCTGAAAAACCTTACCGTTCAAGCTATCAACCAATCGCTGTTTACAACAACAATATTTGGGATTCCCCGGCATTTATTAGAGTTGTTTCTGTAAGCAACACTTTCTGGCAGTTCGTTGAATCTTCAAGACCAAACCGATTAAGAACCTTTTCGTCTCATAGCATGACTTTAAAAGCTTTGAAAGAAGTTGGTTTTTGGAGAAAAGATTTAATCAATGAAGATGGATATATTTTCTGGCAGTGCTATATCCATTACAATGGTGATTACAGAACAGTTCCTTTGTTTATGTCTGTTTCTTTAGATACTTGTTTAGCAGATACATATACTCAAACTTTAATTAACCAATACAAGCAAAAAAGACGCTGGGCTTACAATGTTGAATATTATCCGTCTTTAATACCAGCGTTGTTTAAGTTAAAGGCTCCGCGCTGGGACAGGTTTTACAAAGCATTTCAATACATTGAAGGGAATTATAACTGGGCTACAGCCTCCATCGTTATATCAGCTCTAGGTTGGCTCCCTCTAGTTATTGGCAGCGGTAATTTTGGGAATACGATCTTTGCAGTTAATCTTCCTTTCATGACTAGAATATTAATGACTGCCGCGACTTTTTTCCTAATCTTTTCAGTGTATATAAACATGTACTTGCTTCCTCCAAGACCAAAGAAGTACACAATTTGGAGAACTGTTAGTATGTATTTGCAATGGATTTTCGTTCCGATCATTTCAGTATTCTTCGGAAGTCTCCCAGCAGTTGATGCACAAACCAGATTAATGCTTGGGAAATATATGGGTTTTTGGGTTACTCCTAAATCAAGAAAGTCATCAGGAACTCCTGATGCAATGGCAGCAAACTTAATGGAATAATATGCAATATACATTTTTCTTTTTTCTTGCATTCCTCATAGCTTTGTTTATAACCCCAATGGTTAAGAGGCTGGCTTTTAAGGTCTCAGCAGTTGATCTCCCTAATCATCCAAGGAAAATACACACCAGACCGATTCCACTGCTCGGTGGTTTTGCAATATTTTCTGCATTTATGATTTCTCTTTTTATCTATCTTCGTTTCTTTGAGGTGAATTTGATTGTCATCCCAATGCGATTTTTCTGGGGCATGATCATTGGCGGAACATTGTTGATGATCGGTGGGTATCTAGATGACAAATATTCCCTAAGCCCAAGATTCCAGTTTATTTTTCCAATACTAGCTGTTTTAGTTGTTCTTGCATCTGGGATAGGGGTGGGGATTAATTTCATTTCCAATCCTTTTGGTGGAGTTATTAACCTTAATTTTTTAATATTGGGTATTAAAGCATCTGGGATTCTGGTCTTCTTTTTTATACTAGGCATGATATATACCACAAAGTTCTTAGACGGCATGGATGGTTTAACTTCCGGTATTTCTTTTATTGCGAGTTTAACGCTTTTTGCTCTTTCTTTAACAGGAAGAATCAATCAACCCGTAACAGCAAGTATCGCAATAATCCTTTGTGGGGCAATTGCTGGTTTCTTAGTTTACAATTTTAATCCGGCATCAATTTTTCTTGGAGAATCAGGAAGTACTTTCCTTGGTTTTATGCTTGGTGTTTTTTCAGTGCTCTTGGGAGGGAAAATAGCGACAGCGTTACTGGTTATGGGTATTCCAATTCTTGACGTTGCCTGGGTTATAGCTAGAAGAATTTGGTATGGAGCATCACCGTTTAAAGCAGACCGGAAACATTTGCATTTCAGGCTTCTAGATCTTGGTTTTTCACAAAGACAAACAGTCTTAAGCCTTTATGGTATAGCGGTTGTGTTTGGTGGTATTGCAATATCCATGCAATCAATGGGTAAACTAGTATCCCTCATAATTCTGTTTATCATAATGATATCCATCGCTTTAGGCACAGTATTTGCTTACAAGCGAAAATACCCGCACATTCCGGAAAAACCCTTGACATAAATAGGTTATTATGGTATTATATTTAATCTTGTCTCACTCCTGAGATAAGCTGTGGATCCGACAGAGATGTTTCGGACAATTTCACTCGTAGAGGAGGAATATCTCATGCCAAGACATGAGGCAGTCCGTCCCATGACCGATGGTCAAAGGACTGACATCATCACGACGCTTGTTCAAGCGTTGCCGCCGTTGTCGTTCGCCGACGCGAAGAACATCACAGCGCACAAGGGCGACTTCATCGCAGACATCCGAACCACGTTCGGGAAGTACTCGATGGAGTGGACCACCAACCAGAAGTTGGTTGAGTGGCAGAGCTTCTACCGCGTTCACTTCGGTCTCGAGCTCAGCTTCGCAAGTCTCCAGATCCCAGAGCGCCGCGAAGGCTTCGACAGGCTGATCGTTGTCGCCCAAGGCGTCACGATCCAGCAGGTTTTCGATAAGTGCGCCGAGAAGTTTGGCGCATGGAAGTACACGGATCAGAACCTCGACGAAGCAGTCCCGACCAACGATCGTGATGCGAGTCACGGCAGCTACGCCATCTGGGTCCGAGATGTAGTCGAAGCGGACGAGCAGTGGAAGAACAAGTCCGCGAACGCACTCAGTCACATCGGAGTGAAGGGCGAGACCCTTCTGGAGCGTTTGCTTCACGAGTTGAAGTACTACCTGGAAACGGGTGAGCATCTCGACATCGTGAACGTTACACTCTGCTACGGTTCTCGCCACTCTGTTGGCCGTGTCCCGCGCGTCGACTGGCACGACTCTGGCAGGCTCGGCGTCCGCTGGTACGATCCCGGCGATGAGGGCGACGATCTGCGTTGCCGTGAGGTGGTTTCCACTGCGGCTGCGAAAGCTGCCGTGTAACCCTTCTCACTCTTGGCTTTACCCCTTGTGCCGATATGATCTCTGATCATGTCGGCACTTTGGTTTTTTGGAGCATTTTTTGCTAGAATATATTTGGCTAATACAACCGGTCTCAATGAGACATCGGTTTGCCCTAATACATGGAAACTACTTGTTCAGCTTTAGAGGAGGTTGCAAAGTGCATGCTTCGTAAATAATTCCGAAAAGAATCGGAGAACTCAGATGATTTTTAAAAAGGTCGTCGGTGCATGGGATGAGGTTGGACAAACAAAACGGTTCTCGCAACTCTGATGGCAATGTCCCGAACGTCTACTGGAACGACACTGGCAGGCTCAGCGTCCACTGGTACAATCCCGACAATGAGAACGACAATCTGCGTTGCCGTGAGGTAGCATCCAACAAAAAGTCCCGGTCACTCGGGACTTGATTGTGCTATTTTACATACTTTATCCAACCATTAATCATTTTGGATATTTCTTGCAGTTCAGCTTCTAGACCAATATATTTCTTGTTATCAATTATTTTTAATTCGCTGCTCAGTCTAATCAGTCTTTTTAATACCTCAGTTTTTGTTCTTGCCGTATTTAATGTCGGAAGTTTGTTCGTCTTAGATTCCAAAGATGCGGTAATCAATAAATCAATTAGTTCAAGGCAGTTATTTTCAATTTTAAGATAAATTCCAAAACGGTCTTTTTTCGGAATTTTGGACCTTAGTAAATATATTAATTTGTAGAACTCTGTAACTTTATGAACAACGGGAGCAGAACCGAGCATGGGGGGGGGGCGTGTTAATAGAAATATTTTGGGTCATGGAAGCTTTGAGAAAATAATTAGTTTAGAAAATCTATTTTTGGCTTGGCGTGAGTTTAAAAGAGGAAAACGTAACAAACCAGATGTCCAGAGCTTTGAATACAATCTGGAAGACAACCTGTTTAAATTGCACAACGAACTCAAAAGTAAGACATACGAGCATTCAGAGTATATCCCATTTTATGTAACTGATCCAAAGGTCAGGCATATACATAAGGCGTCAGTCAGGGATAGGGTATTGCACCATGCAATTTTTAGAATATTGTATCCTGTCTTTGATATTTCATTTATCCATGATTCGTATTCTTGTAGAAACAAAAAAGGTATTCATAGGGCTGTAAAGAGGCTTGAGCAGTTTGCGGTTAAAGTAAGTGAGAATAACAAGAAGAACATTTGGTCGCTTAAATGCGATATTAGTAAATTCTTTGATTCAATAGACCATGGCCTGTTATTGGAATTACTGGAAAACAAGATTCAGGATAAGGATGTGGTTTGTTTGCTCAAGGTAATTTTGTACAGTTTTGAAAAACAGAAGGGAAAAGCAATACCGTTGGGAAATGTGACCAGCCAGCTATTCGCTAATGTATATCTGAACGAACTAGATCAGTTCGCAAAACATCAATTGAAAGAGCTGTACTATCTAAGATATTGCGATGATTTTATATTCTTAGCTAAAGACAAAGAGTCTTTAGAAACATTGGTCCCTAGAATTCAAGTCTTTTTAGACAAAAAGCTTAAACTCATTCTGCATCCAAGAAAAATAATATTTAGGAAGTATTCACAAGGAATCGATTTTTTAGGTTATGTAATACGTCCGTATCATACCGTTATTAGAATTAAGACAAAGAAAAGGATGTTTAGAAAATTAAAAGTTAAAATGGGAAACCAAGAATTTTTAAGTAAGAGCATTCCCTCGTATCTAGGAATGTTAAAGCATGCCAAATCAAGGAAGATCAAAAAACAACTACAAAATCTTCTGATCTCTGCAAATGTGCACGTCTAGTACAACTTTGTTGACGGTTTTTCGTTCTTTTGCTATGATTACCTCGGCTTTAAAAGCCTTTTTAATTTATATATCCCAATACAGGAAAGAAATTAAACAATGAATTTAGCAATTATAGAATCAGGTAGCAAACAGTACTTGGTTAAAAAAGGTGACAAAATACAGATTGAAAAGATTGCCGGTGAAGTTGGCAGTTTAATCAAGTTAGAAAAAGTTTTGATGGTTGCAGACGGTGCTAATGTTACTGTTGGTAAACCATTCATATCCGATGCTTCTGTTGAAGCAAAGGTTTTGAAACAAGCTCGTTCTAAGAAGATAATTGTCTTTAAGTACAAAGCAAAGTCAAAATACAGAAGAAAACAGGGACACAGACAAAACTACACAGAACTAGAGATTATCAAGATTTAAAAGAAGTTAAACAAGACCGCAAGTGCGGTCTTGTTTTTTGTTCGTGTATTTGGTATACTAGTGATACATAAGAGCTTTAAAAAGGGTTTCTAGTGTACCCTTTCCAAAAAATACACAGGGCAGAACAACCAAATATAAATGAAAAGAAAAACGCACAAACGCGAGTGCGGATTTTTGGTTTTGTCCTGTTAGTCATAATTCTCGCGGGATTAACGTACATTCAAAGGGTTAATCACAGAAAGAACATATTTAAAAGAACTGAGTCTTTGTCCGGGACACTAATCTCTGGTTTTCCAGAAGAGCTTTTGCTTGGTGCTAAGGATGTCAAGATTCTTCAAAGCTATTCTATTGATTATGGCAAGGGAGGCAAGCAATACACCACAGAGTTTACTTTAAAGTATGACATTGGTGTTGCTGATTTAAAATATCAGCGGTATTTAAAAGATAACAGATATTACATTTCTAATAATTTTGTTGATGACAAAAAACCCATTGCCAGTTTGTATGGCAGGGGTGTACAAGCTGATATGAATATTGTTTTGACAGGTTTGTCTGATAATAAAACGCTTGACGTAATTATTAGCTATCTTGTGAAAGGAAAATAGAAAATGTCCATTATTCAACGAATAAATAAACTTACGGTTTCAAATGTTCTTTTTATCATTCTAGCAATCACATTTTTGGTTTTTCCAGCAGGCAATTCAAAAGTTGTTAATGCGGCGGGTTGCGATTTAGGGATTTTAGTTCGTCCCTCATCACAAACAGTGGTTTCTGGATCAGCCGCAACGATAGCTTGGGACTCTGTTGGTTGTAGCAATATTACATTAACCGTGCCTAGAAGCTCGGATCAATCTGGTGGCGCTCCATATGTTACTTATGACAAATCCGCGTTTGGCAGCTACTCTACAGGCGTACTTACTTACAACGCCAACCCAACAACATACACTTACATATTTTCAGCTACTGATCTTGATGGTCTATCCGTGTCAAAGCCTGTAACTATTACAGTTACCCAACAAGCACCTGTTTGTAAGATAACGAGTTTCAGCGCTTTTCCTCTGACTATCACCGCTGGTAGCAACACGCAGTTATCATGGAGTTCATCTAACTGCACGGGTTTTACGCTTAGTGATTCTGCGGGTAATTCTGAAAGCATAACCAACACTAACAGTTCAACAACAAAAACACCATCAAGTACCACTACATATACTCTTACTGATGGCACACAAACAAACACAAGGACACAGGAAGTTACAGTTAGTCCAGCTACTACATGCCGGATTCTTTCTTTTTCTGCCAGTCCAAATCCAACTAACGTAGGTTCTAGCACAACTATTAGCTGGGATACTGCAAACTGCACGACTGTTGGTTTGTCAGGACCAAATTATCCAGTAGTCGGTGAAAATATATCAGGGTCTAAGATAGTAACACCCAATGATGGCGATACCTGGAATCTTTCGGCAGGATCAGATTTTGGTAATTTGAATGTTAGCACTACTCCTTTAGTGTTGCGCACACAAGCGCAATGTTCAATCGTTGGTTTTAGCGCAACTAATTTTAATTCAGGATCACCAACCACACTTAGCTGGACAACAAAGAATTGCACAAGCGTAACAATAAGCGGAGGAAACTTAGGTAACAATGTTCCTGTGAGTCCAATATCTTCAGGTAGTATTACTGACACCCCGTCTGCAACAACCACCTATTATCTTAATGCCTCGAGTTCTGTAAACGCTGCTACAAGATATATCGCGATTGCGACGATGAACGGAACAGTTAAGTGCAGTGTTGATCTTTCTAGAAGTATAAACTCCGCAGGGGAAACAAGCTTTGATCAGCATGACTATGTTGTTGATGTGCGTGGCATCGTAGCATTTAGTGTTAATGCAAACGATGGAAGACAAAACTTGTTGATTAATTTAGGTTGTGGCGAGGTTTATACATTTAAACTTGATGTTAATAGTACAAATGTAGCAGTATCATACAACGGTTTAAAAGGGTTTAGAGCAACAGGACATGCTATAAGTGTTACTACAATTTCCGGCTCAGTTATTCCCGTTGTCATTCCATTCAGAACTGATGCCAGACTAGAGATTCGTTAACTTTACATATTAGTCAGTAACGCTGTTTTTTCAGAAAGAGAAACCACAAGGGGGAGTTATGCAAAAGATACTTGCAGCTTTGTTGCTGTTTGTTGTTGCTTGTGGCAAGGGTTCAGACAGTAACTCCGGTATTATTGAACCGAAGCCCAAGTGTCAGGCTCAGGTGACTCCAAATTTGCCGGTCACTGTTGCCTACGGCAGCGCAGTTGCTTTCGGAGCTCCGAACAACGGGCATTGCAATACTGTATTTCTGGTGTTGGATCCATCAGAGACCATCCTTGCCGTGATTGATCCTTCGGGGACTGAGACGAAAGTAGTTTTGAAGGTCAGTGGGCTGTATCAGGTGAAATATTTGGCTGATGATATTGTGGTCGGTTCTGTTGCCGTCACAGTAATTCAGCCTCCAGCACCGAAAGCGCTCTTCAGCCAAACCTTTCAAGACAGTCTGGCGTTGAATACAGAAGTTCGTATCAAATACCAGGTAAGCAACTGTGGTAGTCTTTCCTCGGTTATTCTTCCGGGGACTCCGCAGAGAGCTGATCCAAAAACCGAAAAGATTGTTTTTTCGGTTAATGACAGTTTGCTTAAGACTGGTAGCACAATGCCAGTTGGCAAGTGGCAGCAAACCATTTTGTTGATCTGTACCGGGATTGACGAAACTAAGGCGGACACAGCAAGAATTAGCTTCATGCTGAAGGTTCCAAAGATTGAAGCTGACTCCTTGTCCCCAAGGACTGCAGTCGTCGGTATTTGGGGAACTCACTGCTTTTACAGCAAGAACCGAACCTTTGTATCAAATAATGGTGTTGATTTCAAAGGAACGGTTTCTGGTGGCAGTCGTGATGGAATTCCAGAGATGGATGAGCTCATTACAAATCCTGGCTATTTCTTTTCTCCAGAGAAGTTCTGCCATGGATACCTGCCTGGTTCGGACGGTGAAACCGTGGAGTACATCGCTAACAAGGAGCGGAGCGAAGGGCCGTATCCAAATGCGAGCGTCTCGCAGCAGAAACTGCGATTGTTTACGATCGTCATCAAGGACAAGTGAGTATCTTTTAAAGCAGAGCCGCCGGCAATTAATCATTGTTCGGCGGCTTCTGTTTGTATGGCCTCTTTTTCTGCTATTATATGCATATGCAAAAGGAATACAAAAAAACAATTCTTTTGAGTTTAATTTTTTTTCTTGCTGCTGCTTGTAATGCAAAGCCAGTTAGTACTAATGTAGCTACAACGAAACAAAATACCCCTTCTTTTATTAACGAAAGAATTCGTGGTGGTTTTGAAGGAGAACCTGTTGAAGAAAATATAGTAGAACCAATATCAGGTAATATTTTTCAAACACCATCAGAAACTAAGCTTAAGGTAACTCAACCGAACACAACAGTTCCAAAAATATCAGAGCAGGCTTGTAATTCTAATCTTTCGTGTTTGAAAAAAGCAGTAGAGAATAACTGTGAGAGTTTTTCTGCAACACTAAACTTTTCAGGAGAGCATCCGCTTGCTTCTGGTCTTGCAAGATACAGCACAACAAGATTCTATGAAGTAAAAGGTTCTGTTGGTTTAAAGTGTGAGATATATGAAAAATATATTAGTGGAAGCATGGAATACATTCAGAGTGCTTTAGATACTGAAATACAAAAAGGAGAGATAACTAGGGAGTATGCAGAGCAGTTTAAATTCTCCCAGGAAGATGCATACAAAAAAGCAGTTTCTAAAAGCGCAAGCTGCGTTCTTTCTGTTTCTGATTTTGAACAACATCTAACATATTACACCCAAGGATATTTGTATTCTGATATTCCAATCTTTGTTACTGTTTCTGAAAACAATGATCCGTATTCTTCAAACTGCAGTGGTGCTTTGTACAACAACTAACTTCTTCCTTGCAACGCTCTGGTTATAGTTATCTCATCAGCATATTCCAAGTCTCCGCCAATTGGCAGACCCCTGGCGAGTCTCGTTGTTTTTAATCCTAATGGTTGGATTAGTTTTTGAAGGTGATTTGCTGTTGTTTCTCCTTCTAGGGAAGGATTGGTTGCGAGGATGACTTCTTTAAACTCGCTATTAGCTAATCTTTGCATTAGGGAAGCAACATTTAGGTTATCAGGTCCAATTCCCTCAAGAGGGTTTAAAACACCGCCTAGGACATGATACAGCCCTTTGTAGGCTCCTGTGGCATCAAGTGCCTGTGCATCAAGTGGTTCTTCAACAACACAGAGTATGCTTCTGTCCCTGTTTTGGTCTGTACAAACAGAGCATGTTTCTGTCTCTGTCATGTTATGACACACTGAACAGAAAAGAACGTCTTTTTTTAAGTTTGAAACAGCTTCTGAAAGAAGCGTTAAATCAAGGTCTGGTTTTTTAAGTAAATACAAAGTTAGGCGACTGGCGCTTTTTGGACCAATGCCTGGAAGTTTAGACAGTTCGTTTATTAATTTTTCAATCGAGGAGGGGAGCTTTAGCATTACAAATCTAAGCCTCCTTCTTCAGAACTAGGTGCGATAATTTCAGCAGGAGAAGGGATTGATTGGCTGAAGTTTTTGTCGAGGTTTCTGAATGATGTTTTTTCACTGTCAAAGAACAACTCAATTTTTCCTGTTGGTCCGTTTCTGTGTTTAGCAATGTGGATTTCAGCGATGTTAGGATGTTGAGATTCTTTTCCTTTGTACATGTCTTCACGATATATGAACATAACCACGTCAGCATCTTGTTCAATGGATCCTGATTCTCTTAAGTCTGCAAGCAAAGGTTTTTTGTCAGGTCTGTTTTCAACAGCGCGGTTTAATTGAGAAAGTGCAAGCACAGGAATATTTAATTCACGAGCTAAGCCTTTTAGCGCTCTGGAGATTTCGGAAACTTCCTGAACTCTGTTTTCAGAGTTATGTCCTTGCATTAACTGCAAGTAGTCGATAACTATTAATCCAAGCTCTTGCTCTGCTTGTAAACGTCTTGCTTTGGTTCTAATTTCCATGATTGTAGAACCAGCGGCATCATCAATATATATTGGAGCTTCAGAAAGGCGACCCATTGCTTCACCGATTCTTGCGAAGTCATTGTTTGGTCCTTCGTCTGAAAGATGCCCAGTTCTTAATTTCCATAGGTTAACATCAGCCTCTGAAGAGAGTAAACGATCAACCAATTGGTCCTTGCTCATTTCAAGAGAGAATAGACCAACACCCATCTTTGAATTAACAGCAACGTTTCTTGCGATGTCTAAAGCAAGAGAGGTTTTTCCCATGGAAGGACGAGCAGCCAAGATAACTAGGTCTGATTTTTGTAAACCACCAAGGAGGTTGTCTAAATCAATGTATCCTGTCGCAATACCTCTTAGTTTACCCTTGTTTTTGTGTAAGTCATCAAGACGATCGAAGGTTTCGTGCAAAACCTGAGTAATTGGGATGAAATTTTGTTTCAAGAACTTTTGAGAAACACCGAAAAGTTTTTGTTCTGCTGAATCAAGGATGTTTTCAATATCACCATCTTCTTTAAAGCCCATGTTCGTAATTTCGTTGGAAGCATGGATTAAACGTCTTAGTGTTCCTTTCCTTCGAACAATGGAGGCATAGTGAGTGATGTGTGCAGCTGACGGAACTGAGTTTACCAAAGTTGCAAGGTATGAAGAGCCACCAACAAAATCTAGTTTCTTTTGTTCATCCAAAAGGTTTGAAACAGTAAGAATATCTATGGAGATGCTCTTTTCATAGAGCTCGAGCATTACTAGGTATATTGTTTTGTTTCGTTCATCGTAAAAATCGTCTGAGTGGAGAATGTCAGCAATTTTAACGACTGCGTCTTTATCAATCATTAAAGAACCCAGAACGCTTGCTTCTGCTTCAAGGTTTTGAGGAGGCAGTCTGTCTATTTGCCCGAGATTTGGTGTGTTTTCCATAACATTAAATATTCATTAAAAAGAGATTAAAACCATCTTAACAGATTAGCAATACAGGGACAATTTCCCCATAGGTGGACAAGGTGGATAACAGGGGAAGCAGCAAAAGTTAATGAAAAATTAAGGTATTTTTAATGTCTTTTGCGTATTAATAGCATGAAGAAAATAATACACACAATCCTAGTTTTGAGTCTCTTGGTTTCTTTTTTTGGTATTCCTGTTGCAAAATCAGAAGTTTTACCTGAATCACAATGTAGGACGTTTTTTGCTAATGACGGGTATTTGTTTGATAACTACGAAAGCCACGACTATGCGAATGGATTTTTAGCGATCCATTTTAAATTGAAACCAGATTACGCTGATGGGCGCGGTTGGAACGGGAATCTATTTCTGCATAAACCTGATTGTTCAACAGACAATGTTGTTACTTTGGGATTAAATAGGGAAAACGGTGTACCTGCGCGTGTTCTTAATTTTAGTTTGCGTTTTGCGGGTGACAATTTGGTTCAGCTTTGGAATGACGAGATAGATTTACCGATGGAATGCGATACTTGTAGTTTTTTAATCGAGAACGCTTCAAGGTATTCAAGTATTAGTTATTTCGCTGGAATTGATGGCAGCGCTTCTTTTATACACACTGGGTCTTTTCCAATCCGAGAGAATTTTGTTCCTAGAAATCCGGTCATATTGATTCCTGGTTTGTTGGGAACACAGTTAAACTCAACAAGTGGTGAGATCCTCTGGCCAAACATTGAAAAAACAATTGCCGAGCAAGCAGATCGTTTTATGGATCCATTGGCTCTTAATTCAAATGGAAGTGGTGCGGTTGTTGCTGTGGGGCCAGTTTTGCAGAATATATCATACCCATTGGGAAGCTTTGAATATATGAGTAGGCTTCAGGGTCGCTTTGTTGCTGGTGGTTACACGTTGGATAATGACCTCTACCTTTTTAATTATGATTGGCGGCTTGGAATAACGGAAAATGCAGCAAAGCTAAGCAAGAAGATATCTGATGTCATTAGATATACAGGTGCATTGAAAGTAAACATTGTTGCTCATAGTTTTGGAGGTTTGATTGCCAAGAAATATATTTTAGATACAGGAGCTTCACAAAAGATTGATAAAGCAATTTTTGTAGGTGTGCCAAACTTAGGCACCCCTCAGGCTGCTAAGACTCTAATGTTTGGAGACAACTTTGGTTTCCCGCTTTTGAATCAAGATGAAATACGCAATATTGCTCAAAATATGCCAAGTATATATCAAGCCCTTCCTTCTAAAGAATATTTTAAACATCAGCCGGGGTATTATGATGACATCACAAATATTGCTAACCCTGGAATATTGGATTACACGAGAAGCAAAGCAATGCTTGTTTCTTTAAGTAAGAACAGTAGACTTCTAGATGAAGCTGAAGCGCTTCATGATGCTTTGGATAACTTTGATTACAAAACACTAGGAGTTGATCTTTACAATATTGTTGGTTGTGGAATATTTACCGTGAAGACAATAACTAAGATGTTTTCAGGAGCGCCTTCTCTAACAAAGAAGTTTTTGAATCAACCTAAATACAGAATATTATCTGATAGCGGAGATGGAACAGTGCCTTTAGCAAGTGCTAAATTTTTGAAAACAGACAACCAAAAAACTCTTTTTGTTCTTGATTCAAAACATTCAACAATGTTAAGTCAGGACAAGAATTCAGCATATATTTATGCTCTTATGCATGGCATAAAGATACAGAATCTGGCGCCAGGGTATTCTTTCAAACCAGATTTTTGCGGGTTGCAAGGAAAGTTGGTTAATTTACCAAGTGATTTGGAAATTGTAGTTACAGATCCAGTAACCCAAAAAGATCTGTCAGCTGGTTTTGAATATACAGAAACACAAGTTGGTAATGATAATTATGTTTTTTTGCCGACTAGGAATACCCAGCAGTATTCATTAAGCGCAAGACCAAAAGCAACAAGCATAAGCCGTCCGGTTAGCGCAACTGTTAAGAATTACATAACTAACTCAGGGAACACGACTGAAACAACGAATAACTATGAGAATATAACCATTAAACAGAGGTTGGTTTTAAACATTAAGGATGATAATGGAATTTTACAGAATTATGATGGAGATAATAACGCGGAGGATATAGTGCCGACATATCAACAGAATGATTCTGTGGAAGACCTTAATCCACCAGAGAGCAGTTTTAAAAGAGTTGGTAATAGCCAAACAACAACAGATGGCGATGTTGCGGTTAGTTTGAGTGATAAAAAGTTTCGTTTTAAGGTAAGTGATGATATTTCAGGAGTTTTTCAATCAGCATATTCTCTAGATTCAGGGGAAGCATGGAAAGCGATTTTGAATGATACATTAGTGGATATTCCGATCGATACGCAGCAACTGCTTTTTTACAGCAGCGACAAAGCCGGAAACATAGAAGACCTGCATGTCATAAACTTTACATGGGATTATGGCAATCAGAACCAGCAGCCACAAGACACACCAACACCTCCTGCTCCAACAGAAAGTCCACAGCCACAAAATATATACTATATTACTAATTCGTATGACAACCCAGCAGAAGACGGAGTCGTGGCTCAAAATGAAACCTTAGAAGATTTTCAGACAGAAGAGCCTGAAGTACCGAAAAGTAATGATCAAGAAACTGTTTCCTTTGCATACGAGTTACCTGAAATGGTTTTGGGTGCTCAGGACATACATATAACTCTAGAGTTACCCGAGGGTTTGTTTTTGAGAGAAACATCTGTGGATAAGCAAGAAGAAATAACACCAGAAAAAGAGGTGCAGGTTCCTAAAAAAGGACTTTGGTCTGGAATTAAAGGCTTAACTAAGAAGTTCTGGAGCTTTTTTACGAATTTAATATTTCTTTAATTCCAAAGGAGTATACTATCTTTACAAAAGAGTATTAATTTGGAGTGTGAATGAGAGTTTATGCAACAAACCTCATCAAAAGTTTGGCACTGTTTGACCTGCCAACTACAAAATATGGTCAGACACAGAATAAGTACCTAGAAAAGATCTTCAGGCAGCTTTTGGTTTACGACGGGCTCCCTGATAGTGACTTTGAGAGTGTCTTAGAGGAGGTAAAGCAAACCTCTGCAATACAGAATCCCGCATTTGAAATATTTTTCAATCGGGATTTTGAAAAATACATCAAGGAAAACAAACATCATGCAAGATGGCACAAGATTATTCGGGACTACAACTACTACGTAGATTGGGAGACTAGACGACGAAATAAAGAAAATCCATATTCCCCGGAAAAAACATTAACTATCGAAACAATTGAAAGTTTACCAGACTTTAGTAAGCAAAGGAAAAATCATCCATATCAATTCGATCAATTATATCTGCAAGCAAAACAGCTTGCAGAACATATTGATGAGTTAACTAAGGATTACAAAGAAAAAAGCGATAACGACATGTTTAGGGTTAAGGTTAATAGTATTCTTCTTCCTCAAAAGATTGTTTTTGCTTTAAATAGTAGCGAAGCAATGCGAGAGTTTGTTGAGGGTGAAATAGTAATGGTAAATCTTAAAATTGCCTTGGATGCCTTAAAGCTAGCAGATCGTTTTCTTGAAAGCACTATTAACTCATTAACTAAGATGACTTGGTATGCTGCAGGACAAGATCTCCAAAAGATTGAAAAATGCTTACATCTGGCTCAGATATTAAGCCCAGAACTGCATAAACGGATCAATGATAGCGAGAAGCTGTTTATATTCTTCTTGGAGTCAGAGATTGACGCATAGGGGAATATACTGTATACTTTTTTCAATCATCCGTTTATATATTTTGTGAGACTTATTTGGATGATCGTAAGTCTTGTGTGAAAGGCCTAGAATGGCAAAATTGTTCGTAGGTGGTCTTCCTTGGGCTACCACCAGTGATGAGTTGAACCAATTGTTCTCTCAAGCTGGAGCAGTAACTTCTGCAACCGTTATTCAAGATAGAATGACCGGCAGAAGCAAAGGGTTTGGTTTCGTAGAGATGTCTGATGAAGACTCTCAGAAAGCAATCGAGATGTACAACGGTCAAGATTACGGCGGAAGAAAGCTCGTAGTAAACGAAGCTCGCCCAATGACCGAAAGACC
Organism: uncultured Candidatus Saccharibacteria bacterium; assembly: GCA_964364285.1. Lineage (GTDB taxonomy): Bacteria > Patescibacteriota > Doudnabacteria > UBA920 > VMFF01 > VMFF01. The sequence continues at coordinate 96,484 of CAYIKZ010000001.1, forward strand.
AAAGAGATCATTTGGCGATCGCGGTAGCCGCGGTGGCAATGGTGGATTTGGTGGAAGAAGAGATAGCTACTAACTCTAAATCTTAAAAACTCCCCTCGGGTAACTCCAAGGGGAGTTTTTTTGTATACCAGGAAACCCCGGACGGAAGAGCCGACAGGAACGGTTTGCGAA
>CAYIKZ010000002.1:0-74347 GCA_964364285.1 uncultured Candidatus Saccharibacteria bacterium
TTCGCAAACCGTTCCTGTCGGCTCTTCCGTCCGGGGTTTCCTGGTATACAAAAAGCACCAATCAATGTTGGTGCTTTTTATTATTGTTCCCTATAGCAATCCAACTTTTTCTTTAACCTCTAATATTGTTTTGCTAGCAATGCTTTGTGCTTTCCTTGCCCCATCTGCTAACACCTCAACTAGATATTCGGGATCAGCAAGAAGTTTGGCTCTTTTTTCTCTAAATTTTGCGAAGTGATTTGCAATTACTTCTGCAAGAGCATCCTTTAAATGTGAGAATTGAATAGTGTTGTCTTTAAGCTGGCTTTGGAAAAATTCATATTGTCCCTCAGTTCCAAATTCTTTTAACAATCCCATCAGGTTATCAACTCCCTCAGATTTTCCTTTAGCATCAGTTGCTGTTACAGCTTTTCTTAGTTTTTTCTTAATTTCTTCTGGTGAATCATTTAAGAGAATTCCAGCACCTCCGGTTTTGCTCATTTTTTTAGTTGGGTCAGTAAGACTCATTACCCTCGCGTTTTTGTTCAACAAAGGTTTTGGTTCTGGAAATGTTTTGCCAAACGCGTTGTTAAACTTTCTTGAAATGATTCTAGATAGTTCAAGGTGTTGAACTTGATCATCACCAACAGGAACAACCTCTGCTTTGTAAAGCAAAACATCAGCCGCCATTAACACAGGGTAGTTTAACAATCCGGAATTAACACTTTTTGTATCAGAAGCTTTGTCTTTAAACTGAGTCATCCTTTGTAGTTCAGAAACAGGAGTAATGCAGTTAAAAATCCAAGCTAGTTCAGTGTGTTGAGGAACCTGGGATTGTAAAAAGATTGTGCTTTTCTTTGGATCAAGTCCTAAAGCAATATAGTCAGCAAGAACTGCTAAAGAGCTTTTCCTTAATTCCTTAGGTTCAAAAGGGGTTGTCATGGTGTGCAAATCAGCAATGAAGAAATAGCAGTCATAGTCATCTTGTTTTTCAATGAACTGTCTAATTGCTCCTAAGTAGTTACCAATATGTGGTTCGCTTGTTGCTCTTAATCCAGAGACTAAAATCTGTTTTTTCATGCTTAAAGTATAGCATATTTAATATTATGATATACTCATTTAAAAGAAGATTTTGATGAAAATCACCAATATATTAAAGGAAATAAAAAGAAAAGACCAAAAAGGTTTTACCCTAATTGAACTGTTAGTGGTGATTGCAATCATCGGTCTTTTAGCTTCAGTTGTAATGATGAGTCTTGGTTTGGCAAGAGCTAAAGCCAGAGACGTTAAAAGACGGGCAGATCTAAAACAAATAATGACTGCTATGGAGTTGTATTACAGCGATTACAATACTTTTCAGGTCGTAAGTAGCGGATATTTCGATGGCGGACAAGGATGGTTTTCATATGAGAATGGATCGTCATATGTAACTTCAGTTGCACATCGATTAAATATTCTTGGGTACTTAGGAAATACCAAAGCAGAGGATCCTATGCAAAATCCTGGTTACATGATTTATCTTTGTAATAACGGACAATCATATGCGCTCTCAGCGACATTAGAATATCCAACTGCTAATGATATTGCTTTTATCCAAACAACTTGTAATGGTGTAGGTGGAAATGGAACGTATACTGTTTACGGAAAAAACTTTGCTGTTGGGCAAGATTAAAAAACAGGCTTTAAAGCCTGTTTTTTAATCTCTAAATTATACTTCCATAACCACCGGCAGAATCATTGGTCTGCGTTCGGTTTTTGTGTACAGGTATTCACCAATTTGGTCACGAACTGTTTGACGAATTTGAGCATAGTTTGCTTCACCATGTCCCTTGTTCTCAAAGAGTTTGCGAACCTCGTGTTTAACTTCACGGATTAGTTCATCAGAACCTTTCATATATATGAATCCACGAGAGAGAATTTCTGGTTGAGAAATTAATTTTCCGGTTTTGCGATCAACAGTTAAGATGATGACAAACATACCGTCTTTTGCCATAACCTGTCGGTCACGGATGACGACTTCACCGACGTCTCCAATACCAAGACCATCAATGAAGACATAGCCGCCTGGGATTTTTGCTTCAGCAATTTTTCCTTGCTGTGCTGAATTAATTTCCACTGCTTGACCATTGTCCATGATGAAAATATTTTCATCAGGAATACCAAGTTGTTTTGCTAATTCCGCGTGTGCTACTAACATGTAGTGTTCACCGTGAATTGGCATAAAGTACTTTGGTTTAATCAAGGACATCATCAGCTTTAAGTCTTCTTGTTTAGCGTGTCCGGATGTGTGGATGTCTAGGTTCTTGTAATACAAGACCTTAGCACCTTCGCGGGTTAAGTTAGAAAGAACGCTTGCAACAGACCTCTCGTTTCCAGGAATTGGAGTAGAGGATACAACTGCTGTGTCGCCCTTTTTAATCTTGACGGTTTTGTGTTCGCTTCGCGCTATTCTTGCTAAAGCAGCTGCTTCCTCACCTTGTGAACCAGTAACCAAAACAACAACATCCTTGTCTGGAAACTTTTTCATCTGTTCAGTTTTGATGACGATCTTTGGTTGAATCTTTAGATATCCTAGAGACAAAGCAATTTCAATATTCTGAACCATACTTCTACCAACAACAACAACCTTGCGGTTAAACTTTGCTGCTGAATTAAAGACTTGTTGAATACGTGAAATGTTTGTTGCAAAAGTTGCGAAGATAATACGGCCGGCTGCTTCTTGGAAAACCCGGTCAATCGTATCAGAAAGCTCACGCTCTGAAATTGCATAACCAGGAACAGCAGCATTTGTTGAGTCACTCATTAAGAGCAACACACCATCTCCGCCAATTCTCGCAATCTTATCAAACTCAGCTGGTTTACCATCTACTGGAGTGTAATCAAATTTCCAGTCAGTTGCGTAAACAACTGTTCCAACCGGAGTTTTGATTGCTAAGCCAACTCCATCAGGGAAGCTGTGATTTACTCTGAAGAATCTGAATTGGAATGCACCAAGAGTTAAAACATCATCAATGTGCAAGGTGTTAATCTTTGCGCGATGAACCATGTTAAACTCCTCCAGTCTTTTTTTAATAAAGCCGGCGGTTAGAGGCATTGTGTAGATTGGTGGGTCACCAAGCTTTGGTAAGATGTATGGAATACCACCAGTGTGGTCCAAGTGACCGTGGGTGATAACTACACCTCGAATTCGACGTTTGTTTTCTTCAAGCCATTTAGTATCAGGGATGATGTAATCAATACCGGGCATACTTTCATCTGGGAAAGCAAATCCCATGTCTATAATTACTAAATCATCACCATACTCGAAGACAGTCATGTTTTCACCGACTTCTTCAACACCACCCATTGGGATGACGCGCAAGTTCTGGCGTGAAGCTGTGAACTTGCTTGTGTTTATGCTGACCTGTGGTTGGACTGTTTGTCCATTCGGCACAGCAACAATTGTGGGCTTCTGCGGCGTTCTGCCTGCAGGCCTGTTTCTTATCATAAAATTCCTATTACCGAACTTTTAGTAGGTTCGGTTTTAATTATCGATATTCAAATGTTTTTTGGTTTCCTTGAGGAAAGGAATAACACGAAAAACTAAGTTATTAACATTCTACATGATTTACCTGTTTTTGTCAACGTAGTATAAAGAGTGTAGAATGAAGAAAACAATGAAAACACTAAGGAAACAAAAAGCTTTTACCCTCATAGAGCTAATGGTAACCATGGCAATGATTGGTTTTCTTGCTTCAATAATTCTCATTGCCCTTGGAAATACTAGGCTAAAAGCGAGAGATGCAAAAAGAGTTACTGATGCAAAAAGTATCATCAAAAGCTTTGAATTGTATTTAAATGATAATGGTGTTTACCCTCAATACGGAACAGCAGGAACAGAATATGATTTAAGCACAGCAATGGCAAATGCAAACCCTGCTCCTTTGGTTCCAGGATATGTTAGTCAAGTACCAACAGACCCTGCACTTGCTGCACAAAATCATCCGTATAGATATGTTACAGATGCAGGGGGAAGAAACTTTGGTTTAGGAATATATTTTGAAGGGGACAATGCATATTGTAAGTATCGCAGTGCTGGTGGACTTGTAACTTGGTTTTCTAGCGCACCTGACTGTGTTAGATAACAAAAGCACCGTAGCTAACGGTGCTTTTTAAAATACTACTTATCAAATTTTGGAAAGTGTGAGTATCAATAATTTTTAATCGTTGTTTTCCGCTTTGTTAGTGCTTTGATCACTTTGGTCTGAGGAGTTTGAACCTTGAGTATTTTCTTTTTCATCTGTCTCCTGTAACTCCTTGGTTTCTTCTGCTTCTTCTGCTTCCTCTACCTCTTCAGCTTCTTGTTCTTCTTTTTGCTCAAGCTCTTCTTTTTTCTGATCATCTTCACTCATTTCTTCTTCTATGTTTTCCTGTTCGTTTTGAAGAGAATCTTCAAGCTGATCCTTTTTCTGTTCAAGCGTGTCAATCTGTCCATCAATATCCTTAAGCTGTGCTTCCAATATCGCTATCTGTGTTGTGTTTCCGATGCGACGTGCCTCTGTAAGAAGATTTGTCTTGATTTCTTTACGTTGTGCTTTTAGTTGGTCTTTCGCTGCTTTAAAAGTTTCCTCCAAAATTTTGTCTCGCAAGTCAAACTCATCGTTCAATGTTTTGGCAAGAGCTGATACATCTTTGCCAGATGTTTTTTCTTCATTAACTATTTCTGCGGCATATGCCACATTAGCTTTAAGAAGCGACTCAGCTATTGCAAGCCCCTTAGCATTAACACCTTTTTTCTCAACCATTATCTTAATTTCCGCAATTCGCTCTCCTGCAAATTCAATTTGCAATTTAGCTTTTGCCTCGGGATTAAAGGTAAAGAATTGACGAAGATTTTCGCCTAAACGATCAAGGAAATAGAAAGGGCTTGCCGGAGTTAGACCTGCTGACGGAAGCGTGACTTGTGTGTTTTGTGCAAAAGCAGTTCCCGTTACTGTTGCAAACAAGGTCACTAGTGCGAAGATGCTAGATACGAATATTTTTTTCATAGATATTTTGTTAGATTATTAAATTATTTAATACTTGCTGTATTAGTATAGCATAATAGCTCTGCCGTTATGGATATAGTTGAGCCTATTTTGTTTTTCAAGCGCACCAGATTGTGTTAGATAACTAAAATACCGCAAACGTGGCATTTTAGAAAATATTTTATTATAGTTTTAATTTTTTATGCCGAAGAAAATATATTCCTTATTGCAAGACGATTCAATGTAATCAATTTGTTCTTGAAGGGCAATCAGATCAGATCTCAATTCTGGAACAATCAAAGTTGGTAAAGCATCCACTGAGTTATGAATACAGGTAAGTTTTCGATCCATTTTACCTATTTGCCATTGCAATGCGAACAAAAAAACTATTCCAAAAAATATCCAAGTGTAAATGTGTGATTTTTGCATGTCGGATTTATTAAATTATGTTTTTAAATTGTCGACCTTTGCTCGTAATTCATCGTCTAATAGTGAATATATTTCAGGTGCAATTTTCTCTTTAGAGGGGAGTATTTTCAAAAATTCATTTTGCAATATTTCTTTTACATCTTTATCTAAAAGATTATTCCAATAAATCACTGGTTGGATTAGCGCCATCGTTGCCATTGCTCTTCTTTCTTCATTGGCATTTTGTAAAGTTCGCAAAGCATCGTTAATTAATTTTCGCAACCAAGCTTCTTTTCCTTCGCTCGGATGTTCTTGGCAAACTACATATTCCACCAACGCCTCAACTGAATCAGGATCATTCATTAATAGAAATGGTGCAAGCTCCGACCAGACAAAGGGTTCTTGTTTCGGGATACCGGCTGCTATATATCGAGTCGATAGTGCGCCATAGAGACCAGCCAGGTGAGGCGTTGTGTCGCCATTTAACGGAATCTTTCCTTGTTGTGCTGCAAGAAGATGTTTTTTGTATGAAGCGCGCATCGATTCCCTCGTTGCGTCGGCACTCCCTAGATGATTTAAAACTTCATTTAGTAAGCTCATATGATCAAAATTTTCTTTCCCTTGTTAATACTAATTAGCCATTGAGATAGATAGATCGATGTTTTTCTTTTTTGGTGCCCTGGGTGGGACTTGAACCCACACGGGATTACTCCCATACGTACCTGAAACGTACGCGTATGCCAATTCCGCCACCAGGGCAGGAAACTATTTCAGATCTCTACCGGTTTCTAAATACCAGTGATTTACATCATAGAAGCGATCTTCTGGATTTGCAAGCACCTTGATGTTAATCCCTTTTACATCAGGGCGCATCTCATAAACAAAAACGCTTTGGTCCAGGATTATTGCAGGCAGGTCGTATGAGAAAATATCCTGAAACTGTTTGTAGAAACCATCTCTAGTTGAACCATTAAAAGTTGTTCTTGCATCAGCAATAATCTTGTCGATTGTTAAGTTCTTGTATTGAGCAAGATTAACTCCAGGGTTGTTACTCTGAGATGAGTGCCAGAATATAAATGGGTCTGGGTCGTAGCCACTGCTTTCTGCAAAGAGTAAAGCTTCAAAATTTCTTGTACGCAAGTGATTTTTCTCAAACTCTGCGCTTGCAACAACATTAACATTAATATTCAACCCTATCTTAGACCATTGCTCTTTCAAAGCCTCGGCACTTTTAACATTCAAAGAAAAGTCATTTGTAGTGATTGTAAATTGCAATGCATCTTTTCCTCTAAAGCGCATTCCAGAAGAATCTTTTTTCCAACCGTCTTTTTCCAAGATTGCATTTGCTGCTTCCAAGTCAAAAGAGTTTTTCTGAGTAACACTTTGATCATAACCAATCTGTCCAGGAAGAATCGGTGTGTACGCGGGCAGTGCCATTCCTGCATATACATCCTTGATGAAAGATTCTCGGTTGATGCTCTTTGCAAGCGCTTCTCTAACAGCGTGACTTCCCAAAGCTTTGTTTTTGCTAAGGTTAAAGAACAACGCTTGATACTGGTTTACAGGGATTTGTAAGATATTTAACTTTGTATTCTTTGGGTCAACAAAAATCTTCTTGTCAAAAGGAATGAAGCCGATTGAATCAACCTCCTTAGTGTGTAGTCCTGAAATCATGTCTTGGTTGGTTTGGTAGAACTTAAGAGATACTTCGTCTATATATGCTTTGCCGTTTGCATAATTAGAATATGACTCTAAGAGAATAGATCTAACAGTTCCGTTTGGTAATTTGTTAATTTCTTTAACAAAATATGGACCATTGCCAACAGGTTCTAGATTGTATTTAGCAATGTAGAAGTTTTGAGGGGGGACATTTTGCCAAATGTGTTTTGGAAGAATTCCAAGAGTTAAGTTAGTAACAAAAGGAGCGGAAACATTCTTATTTGTAAACTTAATAGTTAAGTTATCAATCTTTTCTGCAACAATGCTGTTCCAAAGTGCATGTACTGGGCTCTTGTAATCAGGGTTCTGGATTGTTTGAATGGTAAAAATAACGTCATCTGCAGTAATTGAATGTCCGTCATGCCATTTTAAATTTGGTTTTAAAGAAATGGTGTATTGTTTCTGGTCATCAGAAAGCTTAAAGTTTTCAGTGGCTAAATCAGGAACAATATTTCCTTGATTGTCATACTTGTATAGTCCTGAAAAAACAAGCCTTGTTAAATCTTTGTCAGTTTGAGTTTGAGCAAGTAGGGGATTAATAAAGCGTGGTTCTCCAACCATACCTTCACTGTAACTACCACCATTTGCAGGTACAACAACAGTGTTTGCAGAATATAAACCAATGCTTAACAACAACACATCTATGATTATTAAAGCAAGGAGGGAAAAGATCCAAATCTTTTCTTTTTTGCCAAACATCTTAAAGATAGGGGTAAGATGCTTAAACTTAAAAGAACGCAGATTTCTAATCCCGCGTCCAGTTCTCTTAAGTTCAGTTATTGAGTTTTCTAACAACATTTTTTCCAATGCTATTTTTTAACTAAGACAACTGCTAATCCTAATCCCACAAAGGCAATTGCTAATATGATAGTAAAGTAGAAAAGCCACTTTTCAAACCCACGTTTTGTTCTGTAAATCGCATCCCCACCACCAAACACACCAGATAGCCCAACCCCTTTGCTTTGGGAAAGGATTACAGCAGTAAGGATAACCCCAACCGCTATTTGTATTAAGCTTAGTATTTTTTGTAAATTAGTCATGCGAAAAGTATATCAAATAAAGGGTTTTGCGGTCAACGATGCTTTTTTAGAGGTTTTCTAACAGATCCTTAGCAGTCTTTTCACCTAAGATTGAAACTAGTTCCTTTTTAGACGCTTTCTTCATACCCCCCACTGACCCAAATCTTTGAATTAAGAGCTTTTTCTTTTTTGGACCAATCCCAGGAACTTCATCAAGCACTGATTTGTATGCTTGTTTAGATCTAAGCTTCTTATGGAAGGTTATTGCAAAACGATGTGCTTCATCTCTTAACCTTTGTAGTAGCTGCAAGGCATGGTTTGATTTTGAGAGAATAATTGAATTAGATTTTCCAGGAACAAAGATTTCTTCCTCTCTTTTTGCAAGACCAATAACTGGAATTTTAAGCTTGTACAAAGAAAGCACTTTCACAGCAACACCAAGTTGTCCTTTTCCTCCATCAACAATCAAGAGGTTAGGTAGAGGCCATTTGTGTTCAGCACTGTTTTTAAATCTTCTAGTTAATGTTTCTTCCATCATTGCAAAATCATTTGGTCTCCCATCATTTTTTATCTTAAACTTCCTGTACTCTGATTTTTTAGCTTTTCCACCTTCAAAGACAACCATGCTCGCAACTGAGTTTGTTCCTTGGATATTTGAAATATCAAAACATTCAATACGGAATGGAGTTTCAGAAAGCTTCAAAACTTTCTTTAGTTCATCTAAAGCAAGTGTTGTTCTAGAAAGTTCAGTTGCTTGACTGGTTGCCCATGACTCAAAATACTCTTGGGCATTTTCAATTCCCATCTTGATAACCTCGGCTTTTTTTCCAATCCTTGGCTTTGTAATCTTAATCTTTCTCCCTGAATTTAAAGTCATAACCTTAGTCAAAGCAGAAAGCTCCTTTGGTATTTGCTGGACAAAGATTTCCTTAGGAAGATTTGTTGCTTGAGAATAATAGTTTTCTAAGAAAGCAGAGAATATTTCTTCTTCAGCTTTGTTTTCAGTGTTTTCTAAAATGAAATTTTTTCGGTCATTTAACTTCCCATTTCGTATCACAAAAACATTAATAGTTGCTTTGTCGGTACTTTGAAAACACGAAACAAAATCCCACGAAACCTTTTGGGTGAAAATGACTTTTTGACGTTCTTCAATAATGAGGAGAGATTGCAATTGATTCCTAAGCTCTGCCGCTCTTTCAAATTGCTTAGTTTTAGAAGCTTTGAGCATTTGTGCTTGAATTTCTTTTTTAATTTCAGAAATATGTCCGCCTAAGAACAAGACAATCTTTTGAATTGTTTTTTCGTATTCTGAAAGAGATATCTTTCCAACGCAAACACCAGGACATTGATGGAGGAAGTAATAGAAGCAGGGGCGATTTGAAACCTTCTTATTTGCACAATATGGGAAAACTCTTCTTAAGATATTAAGAGTCTCCTTTATTTTCATAGCAGAGGAATATGGTCCAAAATACTTCGCGTTTTTAGAATCCGGATTTCTTACTGAATATATCTGCGGAATTTCAGTTTCATAGTCAATTTTAATATATGCATAGTTCTTGTCATCTCGAAGCATGACATTGTACTTTGGTTGATGCTTTTTGATCAGTGTGTTTTCAAGCATCAAAGACTCAAGCTCATTGTCTGTAATGATGTAATCAAAATCAACCGCATCATTAACCAAAAAAGGTATTTGTGGGCGGTTATCGTGCCCATCAAAATATTGTCCAACTCTTGATTTCAGGTTTAGAGCCTTTCCAATATATATGACAGCACCTTGTTTGTTCTTAAACAGGTAAACCCCTGTTTTCTTGGGCGTATTTCGTAATTTAACCTTGACCTTGTCCATATCGCTATTATATAGTATATTTTTTAGCTGTGTCCTAGCAGTATTCCCATGGGTCTCTTCCTCAGGAGGACCAAGCATGCCAAACAGCAATGGGGCTGAGACTCTGGTTCGAGTGACTGAGAAGTATAATAGTCTTCTCGAAACTCTCGATCGGGAGATCAACAGCGCCCGACAGCTGGATGGTTTCAGGCTCTACTCGATGTACACCGGGCAGATGGAGTTCGTTGTCAGAGAGGTGGGAGTGCTTCGGTCATACCACACTGACGACGATAAGATTGTCCGTTATTGGTGGGCGATCAAGCAGCTTACCACGCTTTTGCACAAGCTGGAGGCTGCTCAGCTCAAATTCTTGAAGGACCGGGCGCATATTTTGCCGCAGAAGTTTTTCCGTTTCCGGCGTCGCGTTCTGCAAGACTCTGGACACTCGCATCTGATACAGCTGACAAAGGAGTGCGCACACTGGGTGCACATCTTCGCCCGTGCTGCGAACAGCCCCAATGCAACAGTGTATAGGCTCCGACCGCAGCTGGTTGGAATCCTGACACGGATGCAAGATATACAAACCAGACTTTAGAATAGGAGGAAATAACAGGAAGAGTTTTTCAGTTCACGTTGCGCGTAGTCCTCACACAGGAGAACCGATGGCACGTATGAGAGCGTACTGGGATTCCGGATTTGACAACGCCGCTCGCCACAAGAAGAGCAAGGGAGAAGCCCGTCGTCGTCGGGAAGATCCCGACGCACAGGCGAAGCAAGTGGCGGCGCAGATCGCCACGCTTGCTCGCAAGAACGCGGTTGGATCCCGTTCCTCGCTGCTGCACATCAAGCAGTGAGCTTCCTGAACACAACAGCCACCACCTTGGGTAACACCAAGATGGTGGCTGGTTCATTCCTCATGGCTCCTTGACCGGAGCTTGACATCGGGTGTATACTTTTTCTTACTTTGTTTGTAATAAAAGGTATGATAAAGATACGAGGTGCAAAACAGCATAATTTGAAGAATATTAACTTGGATTTACCAAGTAATAAGCTTATCGTAATGACAGGACTTTCCGGCTCAGGGAAGTCTTCTTTAGCGTTTGATACCATCTATGCGGAAGGACAGCGTAGATATGTTGAGTCGCTTTCAGCGTATGCAAGACAGTTTTTGGGGTTAATGGATAAACCTGATGTTGAAAGCATTGAAGGTCTTTCTCCAGCAATTTCAATAGATCAGAAAAGCGCATCACATAATCCTCGTTCAACAGTTGGAACTGTTACTGAAATATATGACTATCTCCGTTTACTCTATGCAAGAGTAGGTGTGCCACACTGTCCTGTTTGTGGAAAGAAAATCTCCGGACAAACAGTTAGCCAAATGATCGATCAACTTTCAAACCTCCCTCATGGATCAAAGATAATCCTGATGGCTCCGTTCATCAAAGATCAAAAAGGAGAACACAAACATGTTTTAGAGGAAGCAAAAAAAGCAGGGTATGCCAGAGTCAGAGTCGATAGTATAGTTATGGATTTAGATGAGGCTTTAAGATTAAACTTAGATAAAAAGAAGAAACACTCAATTGAAGTTGTAATTGATCGTATTACCATAGACAAGGATGAGCGTGGAAGACTTGCTGATTCTTTAGAAACAGCCTTGGAGTTAGGTGATGAAACAGCCATTGTTCAGTTAGCAGACAATTCTAGTAAAGAAATTTTACTTTCTCAGAAATTTGCATGTCCAGAAGGGCACATGAGCATGCCAGAGTTAGCACCAAGAAACTTTTCTTTCAATTCACCACACGGTGCTTGTCCTGAATGTACAGGTTTAGGAACAAAATTAGAAATTGTTCCAGAACTAGTCATACCAAATCCAAAACTTACCTTAGCAGAGGGAGCAATTCGTCCTTGGAGCAAAACTACATCTCGTATTTCATGGTATACAAGGATTCTACAAGCAGTTGCTGATGAGTTTGGTTTTTCAATGGATGTTCCAATTTCAAAACTTCCTAAATCAGCGGTTGATATAATTCTGCATGGAACTGGAGAAAAAAAGATCTCAGTAGAACATGGGGAAGATGATTTTGAATATGATTACAACACCACATTTGAAGGTGTAATTCCAAACCTTGAACGTAGATACAGAGAAACTGATTCTGATTACATGCGCAGAGAAATTGAAAACTACATGCGTATTACTGAATGTCCTGTTTGTTTTGGAAAGAGATTAAAACCAGAGGCTCTTGCTGTGACAGTTGTAGACAAGGGAATTGTTGATGTTTCAAAAATGAGCATTGATGATGCTGAACTTTTCTTTAGAGACTTAAACAAAAAACTTTCAGAGAAAGACAAAAAGATTGCATATCAAATATTAAAAGAAATTAGCGCAAGACTTTCTTTCCTCAAAGATGTTGGTCTAAACTATTTAACACTTGATAGAAGCGCAGACACTCTTTCCGGAGGAGAAGCACAACGTATTCGCTTAGCAACACAGATTGGTTCTGGTTTAACAGGTGTTTTGTATATCTTAGATGAACCATCAATTGGTTTACACCAAAGAGACAATGACCGTTTACTAAAAACCCTTAAAGGATTAAGAGATTTAGGAAACACAGTCATTGTTGTTGAACATGATCAAGATACCATTGAGTCATCTGATTGGGTTGTTGATATTGGACCAGGCGCAGGTAAGCATGGTGGAGAAATCATTGCAGAAGGAACACCAGCACAAATAAAGAAGAACAAGAATTCAATAACAGGGCAATATCTTTCTGGTGTTGAGAAAATAGAGGTGCCAAAAAGAAGACATCCTGGAAACGGTAAGAAACTAAGCATCATAGGAGCAGAAGAGCATAATTTAAAAAATATTAATGTTGATCTTCCTCTTGGTAAATTTGTTGTTTTAACTGGTGTTTCAGGTTCAGGTAAATCAACCTTGCTTAATGAAATTCTTGCAAAAGCTCTTTCAAACTATTTCTACAACTCAAAAGAAGCAGTTGGTAAACACAAGAAACTTCAAGGTGTTGAACACATCGACAAGGTAATAAACATAGATCAATCACCAATCGGAAGAACACCAAGATCAAACCCTGCGACATACACAGGCGTTTTCACATATATTAGAGATCTCTTTGCTGCAACTCCAGAAGCAAAAATGCGAGGTTACAAAGCTGGTAGATTCTCCTTCAATGTTAAAGGAGGTAGATGTGAGGTTTGTGGTGGTGACGGAGTTATTAAAATTGAGATGCATTTCTTAGCTGATGTCTATGTTGCTTGTGAAGAATGTAAAGGTAAGAGATACAACAGAGAAGCTTTAGAAATACATTACAAAGAAAAAAATATCTCTGATGTTTTAGAGATGACAGTTGATGAAGCAAAGACTTTCTTCAAACATATCCCATTAATCTACAAGAAACTAGAAACACTTTCAGAAGTAGGTCTTGGTTACATGCACCTTGGTCAGCAAGCAACAACTCTTTCTGGTGGAGAAGCACAGCGTATAAAATTGTCTGCAGAACTTTCCCGTGCATCAACAGGGAGAACACTCTACATCTTGGATGAACCAACAACAGGATTGCACTTTGCCGATGTTAAACGACTCCTTTCAGTTTTAAACAAACTTGTTGAAAAAGGAAACACAGTCGTTGTCATTGAACACAACCTTGATGTCATAAAAAGCGCGGATTGGGTTATTGACCTAGGTCCTGAAGGCGGGGACAAGGGCGGAGAATTAATAGCCGCCGGAACCCCTGAAGATGTGTCGAAGATAAAGAGAAGTTACACAGGACAATATCTAAAAAAGATGCTTTAACAAAAGACCCTTAAGAAGGGTCTTTTTAGCACTTGACATGTTAGACTGCTAAATATTAAAATGTCTTTAGCAAACAGTAGAGGAGAGTGCTAAATGAATGGAAAAAAGCCCCAAAACATTACTCCCAGACAAGCTAAGATATTAGCCGCTATTGTTAGGGAGTATTCAAATACCCCAGAACCAGTTAGTTCAGAGGATATAAGCGTGAAATATAGGTTGGATATATCCTCAGCAACCATCCGTAATGAAATGATGGCCTTAGAAAGAAACGGATACATCCAACAGCCACATACATCATCAGGAAGAGTACCGACTGATCTTGGGTATAGATATTTCGTAAAAGAGCTGATGAAGCGTTTTGAGCTTTCATTAAAAGAACAAATCTCTTTAAGAGAACAGCTTGGTAGGTTACAACAACAGACTCATGAAATAGGGAAAAACATCGCAAGATTACTTGCTGAAAAAACAGATCAAGCCGCATTCGCGCTTTTACCAGAAGAAAATTCAGCTAGCGGTCTTTCAAACATCTTGCAACATCCGAGGTTTGATAAAAGAGACGTTGTAGAAGTAGTTCAGTTCTTTGAGGATATCGATGAATATGCTGATCAGATGTTGAGCGATTTCTTTAAAGAACAACCATCAGCGTTAATTGGTAAAGAACATCATCTGGCGCCAATAAAGAACTACTCATTAATTGTTTCTAAAGTTGAACTACCAACAGGAGAGCGTGGATTAATTGGTATAGTCGGACCAAAATCAATGCGATATGACAAAAATATTAGTTTAGTTGAATATTTTGCAAAATACTTAAGCACAGGAGAATAACTATGGACGAACAACAAATATCAGAAACCAGCAGCGGAGATATAACAATAGAGCAGCTGCAAGCAGAGCTTTCAGAAGCCCTTAAACAAGCAGAAGAAAATCTTTCTGGATGGAAACGAACACAGGCTGATCTAGAAAACTACAGAAAGAAAAAAGAAGCAGAGGGAACAGAGCTAGTTCAGTTTGGGAGACAAGCAGGTTTTGTTCAGATACTCCCAGTTCTTGATTCCCTAGAAATGGCAATACTACACGCACCAGAGATTGAGGATGAAAAGTACAAGAATTTCAAAAATGGTTTAGATGGAATAGTTAAACAAATAGACGCAGCAATAGTTGCAATGGGTATATCAAAGATAGAAGCAGTTGGAAAAAAGTTTGATCCAAACCTGCATGAAGCTATAAAAGAAGTGGTTGGAGAAGAAGATGGTTTAGTAGTTGAACAATATCAAACCGGATACACACTTCAAGGAAAACTTTTAAGACCAGCGCAAGTATCAATATCAAAAAAGAATATTTAGTAATAACATTAAGAAAGGAACATATGGCAAAAATAATCGGAATAGACTTAGGAACATCAAACTCTGCAGCTTCAGTGATGGAAGGTGGAAAGCCTGTAATTATTCCATCAGCAGAAGGAAACAGTATTGCTGGTAAAGCATTCCCTTCATACGTCGCATTTACAAAAGAAGGGCAGCTTTTAGTTGGTGAACCTGCAAGAAGACAAGCAGTTACTAACCCAGAAGGAACTGTTTTTGAAGCAAAAAGAAAAATGGGTACTAGCTTTAAGTATTCATTAAACGGAAAAGAATACACTCCAGAACAAATTTCTGCGTTCATCTTACAAAAGATTAAAAAGGATGCTGAAAGCTATGCTGGAGGAGCAATTTCTCAAGCAGTTATTACAGTCCCTGCTTACTTTGATGATGCTCAAAGACAAGCAACAAAAAATGCAGGAGAGATTGCTGGTTTAGAGGTTGTTAGAATAATCAACGAACCAACAGCAGCAGCCTTAGCTTACGGATTAGACAAAGTAGGACAAGAACAAAAAATCTTAGTCTTTGACCTTGGTGGTGGAACATTAGATGTTACAACAATGGACTTTGGCCAAGGAGTATTTGAAGTCATCTCAACATCTGGTGATACTCAACTTGGCGGTAAAGACATGGACTCTGCTGTAATCAACCACATCATAACTACATTCAAACAAGAAAGCGGTATTGATGTTTCAGCAGACAAAATGGCTTTAAACAGAGTTAGAGAAGCAGCAGAAAAAGCAAAGATTGAACTTTCTACAACAATGGAAACAGATTTAAACCTTCCTTTCATTACAGCTGATGCAAGTGGTCCAAAACATCTGACTATGAAAATAACCAGAGCGAAATTAGAGGAATTGGTTAAGCCAATCATTGAGAAATTAAGACATCCAATGGAGCAGGCAATTGCAGATGCAAAATTAACTCCTCACCAGATTGATAAAGTTATATTGGTTGGTGGACCTACTCGTATGCCTATTGTACAGAAATTCGTTGAAGACTTTGTTGGTAAACAAGTAGAACGTGGTATTGATCCAATGGAAGCAGTTGCAAAAGGAGCTGCAATTCAGGCTGGTGTTTTAAGCGGTGAAGTGAAAGATATTCTTTTACTTGATGTTACTCCTTTAACGCTTGGTATTGAAACAATGGGTGGTATTAGAACACCATTAATTGATAGAAACACAACAGTTCCAACATCAAAGTCACAGGTATTTAGCACAGCTGCTGATAACCAGACATCTGTTGAGATAAACGTGTTGCAAGGGGAACGTGAATTTGCTAAAGACAACAAAACTCTAGGTAAATTCATACTAGACGGAATTCCACCAGCACCACGCGGTGTGCCACAAGTTGAAGTTGCTTTTGATATAGATGCAAACGGTATCTTAACCGTTAAAGCAAAAGATAAAGCAAGCGGTAAAGAACAACACATCACAATTCAAGGTTCTTCAAACCTTTCAAAAGATGATATTGAAAGAATGAGAAAAGAAGCAGAAGAGCATGCTTCTGAAGACAAAAAGAGAAGAGAGACTGTTGAAATTCGGAACCAAGCAGATACCTTAATCTCTGTTTCTGAAAAGACTTTGAAAGATGCAGGAGACAAAGCATCAGAAGCAGACAGAAAAGATGCTCAGGAAAAACTAGACGCTCTAAAAAATATCAAAGACAAAGATGATATTGATGCAATCAAAAAAGCCTTAGATGAGCTTTCCATATCAATTCAAAAGATTGGCGCTGCAATGTATCAGCAAACACCACCAGAACAAACCTCTGGTGCAGAACCTTCTGGTGAAAACAAAGAAGGACCAGTAGATGCTGAGGTTGTTAAATAATTAAGAGAAAACACATGAACAATGAAAATAAACAGGATCAACAGATCCAGGTAAAGATCACAGACGAGATCTTAAAAGGCGTCTATGCAAACACAATGCAAGTAAGCCACACTCCTGATGAATTTGTTCTTGATTTCATGAACATATTTACAGCAAACGGAGTTGGTATAGTTACTTCAAAAGTAATTGTATCTCCAGCACACTACAAAAGAGTGTTAGCTGCAATGCAACAGAACTTAAAGCTCTTCGAAGATAAATTTGGTACAATAAAGCATGTTGATACGCCAGAGCCAAAGATTGGATTTAAGGCAGAATAACTAAAACAAAAAAATGAAACTAAAAAAACTCTTTCTAAGTTTTGGAGCAGTAATATTCTCAGGTTTGGGTTGGTATCTATTCTCTCAAATCTTTGATGGAAGTAATATTTTCCAAGGCAATAGCTGGAATTGGTTTGGTTTCGTTTTTAGTATCGCCTTAGCTTATGCTTTCAGCTTCTTAATAGCAGCAACCAGAGATCGTTTTGATTTTGAGGTTACTTCATTACTTTCAGTTCTTTGGATCCCTGTATTCTTAGGAACAACAGGAAGAAACATCATAGCAGCAATCGTGCTTTTTCTTTTCTCCCAAGCACTGTTAGAGTTTGCAAGCGCATTGGAACACTCGATAGACCTAAACTATTTTTCAACAGCATATTCAAAAATAGCTTTAGTTATCATTGCATTACTTGCGATAACTTCAATATATTTTCAGGACCGAGTTGTTGCAAACGTTGGAAACACAGCAGTATCTCAAAAAGCGGTTGGAGCTATCTGGCCATATGTAAGTAAATATTTTAACCAGTACAATACCAACGGAACAGTTAATGAATTTTTAGCCTCTGAGTTTACACAGCAAGGCGTTCAACAACCAACACCACAAATGATTGCTACAGCAAGAAATGAACTTTCTAAACAACTTAACCTAAACTTAAACGGGAAAGAAAGCATGTCTGCTTTGGGTGAAGACTTTGTTGCAAATCAGTTTAATAGTTTCCTTCAAGAATATCACATTGAAAAATCGGGTATATACGTCATCTTCCTTTCACTTCTTGTTCTTTGGCCGATTGGAAGACTACTCTTCGCTCTAATTGCGTTATTAATATTTAAGATCTTTGAAAGTTCGGGATTAATTAAAATTAGAGAAACTCAGGTTACAGCAAAAACCCTTCAGATATAACAAGTATGGCAAAAAACTACTATGACATTCTAGGCATCAGCAAAACAGCAAGTGCAGATGAAATTAAACGGGCATATAGAAAGTTAGCCTCAGAACACCATCCTGACATGGGAGGTAGTTCAGATCGCTTCAAAGAATTAAATGATGCATATCAGGTTTTGTCTGATTCAGGAAAACGTTCTCAGTATGACCGGTATGGTCAAACATTTGATCAAGCCCAAAGACAGGGCGGTTTTTCAGGTAATCCATTTGGTGACTTTGAAGGAAACTTTAACAATGCTGGTTTTGGTTTTGAAGATATTCTTTCAAGCATGTTTGGTGGAGAAGACACACAAGCAAGGAATCGCGGTATTGATTTAGAAATGCCCCTAAGAATTTCGTTTAAAGAAGCAGTCTTTGGTGTTGAAAAAGAAATTGCCATTGAAAAGAAAAACCCTTGTGCTAAATGTAATGGGAGTGGGGCAGAACCTGGAAGCAAGATTAACACATGTCCAAAATGTCATGGGCAAGGACAGATAAAGACGCAGAGAAGAACAATCTTTGGAACAATGGCAACCTCAACAGCCTGCGATCGTTGTGAAGGAACAGGAAAAGTTCCTGAAAAACCTTGTGCTGAATGCAAAGGCATTGGATTAAAGAGAGGAAGAAAAATAATCAAGGTTTCAATTCCAGCAGGAATTGACGATGGACAGAGAATACGAGTTAGAGGAGAAGGAGAGCAAGGATACCGTGGTTCAGCTGTCGGTGATCTATATATTCAAATAGAGGTTCAGGGAAGCAAAGACTTTGTTAGAAAAGGTTTTGATCTTTTCAAAGAAGAAACAATTTCATTTCCTCAAGCAGCGCTTGGAATGACTTTAGAAACAGAAACCATTGATGGAAGCGTGAGGATAAAGATACCAGGAGGAACACAATCAGGAAAGGTTTTTAGGATATCCGATATTGGTGTTCCGCATTTAAATCATTCTGGCAGAGGAGATATGTATGTAACAGTCAAAGTTCATACTCCTGAAAAATTAAGCAAGAAACAAAAAGAGCTACTTAAACAATTAGAAGAGGTTGAATAAAACAGGCGGAGTTTAGTTTGGGTTTAAGTATGGTATAATTAGAGAAACAAAATAGAGTAAAGAAACAAAATGCCACAAGATTATAATTCGCTTTTAAACAGTGTTAACTTCCAAAACCCCAGCTGGGATGCTTTTATCTTCTTCTTTTGGGCCATAGTGGCTGTCATATACAGCTTTTCAGCTGGTAGAGGAAGAATAATTAGCATATTAGTTGCTGTTTACATGTCTGAACTGTTGGTAATTCAGGCCCCTTTCTTAAGCACAGCAGTAGGGGATCAGTTTGGTTTAGCTTTGTATTTAGGTCGTTTAATCACATTTCTAGTTTTGTTTGGTTTTTTCTTCCTTGTTCTTTCAAAGTTTGTTTTCAGAACCTCTGTGGAAAATCGTCGTTGGGGTTCATGGGTATTTTCCCTTATCTTCGCTGTCTTACAGGTCGGTTTTTTAATCAGTGTTATTCTTTCATTCTTACCCCCTGAAGTTAAAACGACGTTCGCACCACTTGTAAAGTTTGTTTTCATTTCAGAAACAGCAAATTTTGTTTGGTTGCTTCTGCCGATCGCTTTCTTAGTGTTCGTGGGTAGGCACATCTCAGACCACAGACTAGAGTAAAGAAAAAAGCCAAATTAAAAATCCCGGTTTGCGGGATTTTTCTATGGTGGGTCGGGTGGGGATCGAACCCACGACAAACGGCTTAAAAGGCCGCTGCTCTACCAACTGAGCTACCGACCCGCAAGCTTTGCGAGTCAAAATTGATTTAACTTCCGTATTTTACAATATATATCAGAAAAATTCAAGGTACTTAAAGATGTTCAAATATATTAAATTTCTTTCTAGCTACTTCCAAAAAGAGCGAAAAAACATCGTTTTGATTTTTGTATTAGTGATGCTTTCGCAAACCTTCTCTTTGGCAGAGCCGGTGTTCTACACTAGAATTTTAGATCGATTCTTAAGAGATTCACATAATTTAACAAAGTTTCCAACAGAACACGCTTTCTTCGTAGCTTTAGGGATTACAGTTCTTGCTTGGATAGGTTCTGCTTTTGCAGCACGAATATTTAAAAACCTGCAACAATATTATGTTAATACAGTAAGTGACAGAATTGGAATAAATGTTTTTAACCACGCGTATGAACATGTAATATCACTTCCAATTCAATTCCATGCAAACCAGAAAACAGGAGAGGTCTTTAGAAAAATATCAAAAGCTAGAGAAGACATTACAACACTTTTTAGCGTTGCTTTTGACAAGATCTTTCAAAACGTGTTTTCAATATCCATTGTCCTCATATATATCTTCATCAGAGAATGGAGAGTCGGTGTAATCGCCGTTATTCTAGTTCCTGTGTTCATAATAGCAACATCTTTTTTCACAAAAAGAGTTAAAAAAATACAGGAAGAGATAAACAAGAGGAACGAGAAACTTTTTGGAACATCATTTGAAGCGTTAAACCACATTGAGGTTGTTAAATCCTTTGCTTCAGAAGAACACGAAATTAATCAGATTAAAGAAGACAACAAAGTAACTCACGACAATGTTAAAAAGAAAACCATAGCATACCAGCAGCTTTTCTTTGTTCAGGGAACAATTGTAAACCTTGCAAGAGTTTCCTTAATTTGGTTTGGTTCTGTTCTTGCATTCAAAGGAGTACTAACCTTTGCAGATGTCATTCTTTTTGGAGTGTATTCATTCGTCATATATCAACCTCTCTATGATCTTGGAGATATTTATGCTAAATACCAGGAAGGTGTTAGTGCTGTTGATCGTTTACAAACGTTGCTTTCTGAAAAAGCAACAATTTTTTCAAAGCCAAATGCTTTGAAACCAAAAAAGCTTCAGGGAAAAGTTGAGTTTAAAAATGTTTCCTTTAACTACAATCAAGAGCGTGAGATATTAAAAGATGTTTCTTTCAAAGTTGAACCAGGAAAGAAGTTAGCAATCGTTGGATTTTCAGGCAGTGGTAAATCTACAATAGTTAAGTTATTACTTCGTTTCTATGAACCAACAACAGGCGAGATTTTAATTGATGGTAAAAACATTGCCGATTACAATCTTCAAGCACTTCACAAAAGAATTGGTTTAGTTTTGCAAGACAACATTCTTTTCAACACCACGCTATCAGAAAATATTCGTTACGGAACATTCAAAGCAAGTGATACTGAGGTCGAAGCTTCAGCAAACAGGGCATACCTTTCCCCTTTCCTTAAAAAACTTAGTTCAGGTTTAGAAACTTTAGTAGGTGAAAGAGGAGTTAAGCTTTCTGGTGGTGAAAGACAACGCGTTGCAATCGCTAGAAGTATTATTAAAAAACCTGACATCTTAATTTTTGATGAAGCAACGTCTTCCTTAGATTCGCATTCAGAAGAAATGATAAAAGAAGCAATCTCAGATGTTTCTAAAGATGTAACTACAATAACTGTGGCACATCGTTTCTCAACAGTTGTTAATGCAGATGAGATTATTCTTCTAGAAGCAGGGGAAATAAAGGAGAGAGGGAATCATGAGGCATTACTTGCGAAACACGGCAAATACGCGAGTTTGTATCAACTTCAAACACAGCGACAAACTGAGGATTTTTACAGTCCCAGCTCAATTGACAAAATTGCGTAAGTTGGTTAATATGTTAGGTACTAACATATCTAAAAACATTGAAATATAACAGGGAAGAACAAGTAAAGGTTTTTTTTGAAGAAATGGCCAAGCTACAAAGGCTCATGTTTTCTAAGAAAGATTCTTTTTTAACAAAGTACAAACTTAGCCGTCCGCAGATGGTTGTTATGTATTTCATTTCAGAAGGTGGATCTAAAACCATCAAAGACATTGCTGAGATAATGAACATATCAAGCAGTGCTGCAACGCAGATGATAGAAGGACTAGTTAGAAATGGTTTCCTTGAAAGAGTCGTTCATCCAACAGATAGAAGGTCAGTACAGATTAGTATGTCTAAAATAGGGAAAAAGACATTTGATCAATTCAAGATTCAACACTTAAGACAAATGCAAAATCTTTTGGTGTCTTTAAGTGATGCAGAAATTGAACTCCTGTTAAAGATCCCTGCAAAGATTTTAAAACAATTAGAAAACTTAAAAGTAAGAAATAATTAAGAGAAAGAAATGAAAGAATTCATCAAAAGAAGAAAGTACTGGATTATTGGTGGAGTAATCTTGCTTTCGCTAATCATTTGGCGTGCAAATTCAGGTAATGGTCCTAAATACACCGTAGCTTACACAGTTGCTAAACAAGACATTAAACAAACCGTCTTAGCAACTGGAACCATAACTTCTCAATCAAACTTAAACTTAAGTTTTAAAAACGGCGGTATATTAAGTAAGATAAACGTTAAAGTTGGAGACAAAGTTAGAAAAGGTCAGGTGCTAGCGATGCTTGATCAGCGTGATGCAAGCGCATCATTAAACCAAGCAAGGGCATCTGTGCTTTCAGCACAAGCAAACTATCAGAAAGTTAAAAGTGGTGCTTCTCAACCAGAAATTGCAGTTGCGCAAGCTTCTGTTGTTGCTGCTGAAGTAACTTACAAAAATGCCCAGAATACATACACTGCAACTGAATCTCAACAGAAAAGTCTGGTTGCTTCTGCACAAGGAGCAATGCTTAACTCTGGATTGCAAGCAGTTGTTGAAAGCGGTTCAACAACAATTACAGGAACAGTTTCAGGAACATACACAGGAACAGAACAAGGTAGATACAGAGTAGTTATGGGTACAAGCGGATCAGGATTAACATACAATGTTTCAGGCTTAGAAGGATACTACGCTGAGTTTCAACGTGGTGTCCCAGCTAAAATAGGGAACAGAGGGTTGTATATAACCATCGGGACAAGTGGGACTTTAAACAGTGGCGATTCTTGGGTTATTGATGTTCCTAACACTCAATCTTCTACATACATCACAGCATCTAATTCATACCAGAGCGCTTTGCAAACTCAGAATCAAGCCTTAGTTACTGCTCAAAATGCTGTTGATTCAACACGCGTTGCTTTAACACAAGCTCAAGCAAACCTAAATCTAAAACAGTCTCTAGCAAGACCAGAGGATTTGGCTGCTGCTGATGCGCAAGTTAAAACAGCACAAGCACAATTACAAGCAGCTCAGAATCAATACAGTAATAATATAATCACATCTCCAATAGATGGAACAGTAACTTCTGTTGATTTAAAGCTAGGAGAAAACGTTGCTCCGCAAAAAGCCGTTATTGTAGTCCTAGATCAGTCTTCTTTGCATGTTGAGTCTAATATATCTGAATCTTCAATTGCGCTATTACAATCAGGTCAGAAAATAGACATGACAATGGATGCATTTGGTCCTGACAGACACTTTACAGGAGAAATTCTTTCAATAGATCCCGCATCAACTGTTCTTTCTGGAGTCATAAACTACAGAGTAATCTCATCCATTCCACAAGATGTTGATATTAAACCAGGGATGACAGTTAACCTAGTAATACTAGTTAACGAAAAGACTCAGGTCTTAGCAGTTCCAAACAGATTAGTTAAAAGCAACTCTCATAGATACGTAACAGTCTTAGAAAATGGAAATGTTAAGGAAATAGAAGTAACAATTGGTTTAAGTGGTGATTCATATACTGAAATTACAAGTGGGTTGTCTGGTGGGGAAGAAATAGTTACTACCATAGAACCAAAGAAATAACAGAGGAGAACATGACTTTAATTAGAATGGAGAAGATCAAAAAGATCTACAACAACGGAGAGGATAACCAAGTTGTTGCCTTAAAAGATATTGATCTTGAAATAGAGCAAGGTGATTTCGTTGCCATCATGGGTCCTTCAGGATCAGGCAAATCAACACTAATGCATGTCATTGGTTTCTTAGACAAAGCAGATTCTGGAAACTATTTCTTTGAAGACAAAAACGTTGTTACCTTAACAGATGATGAATTAGCAGAGATACGAAACAAAAGAGTTGGGTTTGTTTTTCAGGCTTTTAATCTTTTACCAAGAACATCAGCGCTTGATAACGTGGCGTTGCCAATGTTGTATGCAGCGAACTCAGATAAATCCAGCGCAGAACAACGTGCTTTAGAAATGCTTAAACAAGTTGATTTAGAAAGCAGAAAAGACCATCATCCATCAGAGCTTTCTGGTGGACAACAACAACGCGTTGCCATAGCAAGAGCTTTAGTTAATGATCCCGCGGTCATCTTTGCTGATGAACCAACGGGAAACCTAGACACCAAATCATCCGAAGAAGTGATGCGTATATTTAAGCGTTTAAATGATTCTGGAAGAACCTTAATCTTCGTAACACATGAAGAAGATGTTGCCGCATACGCAAAAAGAATCATCCGATTAAAAGACGGTGCCATCATTTCAGACGAACTTAACAGGAACAGAATATAATATGTTTTTCCAATCCATAAAAATAGCGGCAAGAGCATTGCTTCTTAACAAAACAAGATCATTCCTTACAATGTTAGGAATCATCATTGGTATTACCGCGGTTATTGTCCTAATCTCAGCAGGACAAGGTGCTCAGGAGCTCATTGTTAATCAGGTTAAAGGAATAGGGTCAAACCTTCTTTTTGTAATTCCTGGTGGAAGTGGTAAATCACAGTTTTCAGCGCCAGCATCAGCTCAAGGAATCATCATCACGTCTTTAGTTGATTCAGATATTAAATCACTCCGTAACAAATTGCTTGCTCCTGACATTGAATATGTAAGTCCGGAAGTTAGAGGACAATATACAGTTTCATACAATAACGTTGACCAGATTGCTCCTGTAGTCGGCGAAGATGAAAACTTTGGTGTTGTTAGAAACATTAATTTAACAGCAGGAAACTGGTTTACTAAATCAGATGTAGATGGTTTAACTCAAGTAGCAATTTTAGGTTCAACTATAAAAGAGGATCTTTTTGGAGAACAAGATCCAATCGGTCAGTTGGTTAAGATAAAGCAGGTGAGCTTTAGAGTTGTTGGTGTTTCTGAACCAAAAGGAGTTGGTGCTTTTGGTGTTGATCAAGACACCCAGATCATTGTTCCTGTAAGCACAGCTCAAAAACTTCTTT
This sequence comes from uncultured Candidatus Saccharibacteria bacterium, assembly GCA_964364285.1. GTDB lineage: Bacteria > Patescibacteriota > Doudnabacteria > UBA920 > VMFF01 > VMFF01. The sequence continues at coordinate 25,274 of CAYIKZ010000002.1, forward strand.
TAGGAATTAACCATTACAACTTAATTTCAATTCAGGTTAAAGACGCAGACTCAATTCCACTTGCAAGAGAAGAAGTTGAACGAATTTTAAGATACAATCATAAAATATCAGATCCACAGAAAGATGATTTTACCGTTCGTAATCCTCAAGATGCTTTAAGCCTGCTTTCAAACATCACTTCAGTACTAACAATATTCTTAGGAGCAATTGCAGGAATATCTTTGTTAGTAGGTGGTATTGGTATTATGAATATCATGCTTGTTTCAGTTACAGAAAGAACAAGAGAGATTGGTTTAAGAAAAGCAATCGGAGCCAAGAGAAAAGATATTCTCTTGCAGTTCCTCATAGAAGCGGTTTTCTTAACAATTTTAGGTGGGGTTATTGGAATATTCTTAGGATACTTGGGAGCTGTTGGTATAGCGTTAATAGGGAAATGGACTCCTGTTGTTTCCATAGGTTCAATACTCCTTGCTTTTGGGGTTTGTACGCTATTTGGTTTAATCTTTGGAATATATCCAGCAAATAAAGCATCCAAACTTAGTCCAATAGAAGCGTTAAGATATGAATAACCCGAGCAATCGGGTTTTTTTGTGCTAAGATATATCTATGCAACCAAAACAAAAAACAATCGTAGTAGTCGGTGGAGGATTTGGTGGTTTAAACGCCGCCATTCTATTACGCAAATACCTTCGTCAGGAAAAAGCACACGTTTTGTTAATAGATAAAAGCTCGTATCATCTTTACTACCCAAACCTTTATGAGGTCGCTTCTTCAGAAGAAGAGTTTGTTAGTATAAAGGCTTTGAAGAAAAGCATTGCCCTTCCTTTTACTGATGTGCTTTCAAGACACAACATTCAGTTCATCGAAGCAGAAGTAACCAAAATACATCAAAAAGAAAACTACGTTGTTTTTAGAGAAGAAAAAGTAGACTATGATTACCTTGTTTTAGCAACAGGTGCTGTTTCAGATTTCTTCGACATTCCTGGAGCAGAACAAAACGCTCTAACCTTTAAATCAGTAAACGATGCTTTAAGAGTTAGAGCAAGTCTTGAAGCACTGGTTCAACAAGCAGCAACAACCACAGCAAAGAGACCTGTTAGAATAATCATTGCAGGCGGAGGCTTTACAGGAGTTGAGTTAGCAGGAGAACTAACAAACCTAAAAAAGATTGTTGCTTGGAAATATTCTTTTCCAGAAGAGAAAATAGAGATTGAGATAATAGAAGGATCTAATCAGTTAATGCCAGGAATGGGGAAAGAGGTGTACTTACCAATCGCAGAAAGATTAAAGGAGATTGGAGTTCGTATTAGCTTCAATTCAATAATCACAGAAGTTTCAGAAAAAAGCATTACTTTAAAAAATGGAGAGGTTCAAAATTTTGATATGATCATTTGGGCAGCTGGTATAAAAGGGGCGGATATTCCTTTAGATGAAAAAACCGAAACAGATCACAAAAATCGTTGTATGACCAGTACTGATTTAACCCTTAAAGATTTCTCTAATGTGTATTTAATAGGGGACAATGCTTGTGTGCTAGACCCAAACAAAATGCCAATGCCACAAACAGCAACACAGGCAATTGATCAGGCAGAGTTTGTAGCTCATAACATTGCTGCTTCAGTAAACGGATATCCAACATTTGAATATGTAACTAAACCATCACCATACATCATCCCTGTAAAAGGGAAGTGGGCATTATTACACCTTGCAAATGGTGTGAATATCAAAGGATTCTTTGCTTGGTTTGTAAAGCAATTCGCAAACTTAAGATATTTTATGCGTTTACTACCCCCTTGGAAAGCAATCTGGCTTGCTTGGTTTGATGTTGAAATATATACCAGGAATGATTAAAAAAACCGCAGAGCTTTCTGCGGTTTTTAACTATTCCTTTTTCTTTTTGTAAAATCTTTTCTTTCCTGTTTTTTTGGGTTTTGCTTTTTGTTCTTCCCAAAGCGTTTTAAGCTCTTCTTCAGTCTGTGGTTTCTTGTTTATGATGAAATTACAATCAGGATATCTAGAACAGGAATAGAAAGGCTGACCACGTCCACGAGCTTTCTTTTCCACAACCTCTCCAATACCACAACTTGGACACTTAAAACCAACCTTAGTTAAAATCTTTTTAATTCCCTTACACTCTGGATACTTAGCACAACCTAAGAAGAAACCAAACCTTCCGCGTTGTATTTTCATAGGACCACTACAGATAGGGCAGAGCTCTCCTTTTGTTTTCTCTTCCAGCTCTTTAATCTTTGCTTCTTCCTCAGGCATTGGTTTAGTAATCTTTTCACCCTCAGGACATGCCAAGAACTTTCCAAACCTCCCGTATTTTATAATCATTGGTTTGCCACAGTGAGGACAAGGAGTGTCAGAAACAGTAACCTGTTTTTCAACCTCTTCATTTTTTATATCCAAATGTTTTTTAAAAGGATCGTAGAATTCTTTAATGACTGGTTGCCATTCAATCTTTCCCTCAGCGATTTCATCAAGCTCATCTTCCATCTTTGCTGTAAACCCAATGTCTATGACTTCAGGGAAGTGTTCGACTAAAAGATCGTTAACCAAAAACCCTATTTCAGTCGGATTATACTTTTTGTCTATCTTCTCAACATATTCACGATCTTGAATTGTAGAAAGAGTAGGCGCATATGTTGAAGGTCTGCCAATACCGTGTCCTTCCAAAGCTTTAATCAAAGTAGCATCAGAATATCTTGGAGGTGGTTCTGTAAAGTGTTGATTTGGAACAAGCTCTGAAAGCTCCAAAGCTTCGCCTTTAGAAAGTTCAGGTAATTGTCCTTCTACCTCTGACTCTTCATCATCACGCCCCTCAGTGTATGCTTTAATGAAACCTTCAAACTTAACAACCTGTCCATTTGCTCTCAATCCATATATTTTAGAGGATTTACCTTTGCTTTCAATATCAACTGCAGTTGCGTCAAAAACAGCTTGTGCCATTTGGCTTGCAATAGTTCTTTTCCAGATTAAATCATAGATTTTTTGTTGTCCTCGATCTAAGAAAGAACGAACCATATCAGGATGACGCATTAAATCAGTTGGGCGGATTGCTTCGTGTGCTTCCTGTGCATTCTTTGATTTGTTGCTATACCTTCTTGCTTGACCATGATAATAGGTTTTACCAAAACGGGATTCAATGACTTCAGATGCTTGTTTCAAAGCAAACTCAGAAAGATTAACAGAGTCAGTACGCATGTAAGTGATTAAACCAGTTGAACCTTCTTCTCCAATATCAATACCTTCATAGAGCTGTTGAGCTATGACCATTGTTTGTTTTGCAGACATACCAAATTTTCGAGCTGCTTCTTGTTGCAAAGTTGATGTTGTAAAGGGTGCTGCTGGGTTTCTGTTGACTTCTTTCTTTTCTATTTCAGTGACTGTATACTTTGCACCATCTAAATCAGACACGACCTCATTTGCTGAAACGTCTTTTACAATATCAAACTTTCCAAGAGTTTTACCATCAATTTTGTTTAACTTCGCAGAGAAAGAAGTTTTGTCCTTAGAAAACAAAGCATCAATACTCCAGTATTCTTCTTTAACAAATTTCTCAATTTCTCTTTCACGTTCAACAATCAAACGTAAAGCAACAGACTGAACCCTTCCAGCTGACAAACCATAACGGACTTTTTTCCAGATGAAAGGGGAGAGTCCATAACCAACCAAGCGATCTAAGATTCTTCGTGCTTGCTGAGCATCTACTAAATGCATGTTTAAATTACGAGGATGTGCTAAAGCCTCATCAATCGCGGTTTTAGTAATTTCATGGAATACAATTCTTTTTGGATCCTTATTCTTAAGTTTTAAGGCAGACACCAAATGCCAGGAAATAGCTTCTCCTTCGCGGTCTTCGTCAGTTGCCAGAATAACTTCAGTTGCTTTATCTGCTTTAGCTTTTAATTCACTGATTATTTTTTTAGCTTTAACTGGAACAATATATGTGGGTTCAAAGTTGTTTTCAATATCAATACCCATCTTGCTTTTAGGAAGATCTCTAACATGTCCGAAAGATGCTTGAACGTCAAAATCCTTTCCCAAGAAACGGGAAATTGTTTTTGCTTTAGTCGGAGACTCAACAATTACTAATGTTTTTTTCATCCACTCTATATATTAGTTGCAGAAACAGCGCTAATTACTTTAAGAGTTTAACTATATGTTTCAAAGGTTGTCAAATATACCTCTCAAAAACAACCCATAACTACAATCCTTAATATCTAGGTGTGGTATACTTCTAAATGCATAGAAAAGGCAATAAACAAAGGGGGTTTAGTACCGTTGACAAAGTAACGGTATTGTGTTAAATTACAGTGTTAGTTGTTCCTTTATATATATTTCATCCAGCCCCCTATTTGCGAGTAGCGAAAATAGATATGAATCCCTCCTACTATTTGTAAGTAGCTGTCAAGTAAAGGTTGGCAGCGTTTGTTGTCTTCCTTTCACTCGTAAATAGGGTATTGTATGAAATATTAAAGCGCTTTTGCGCTTTTTTGTTTTTATGGTATATTGAGTTGCTCACTCACACACGAGAGAGAGGCGCCGTGGCTAGACACGGAAGTCGAAGGAGGATTCACATGACGCATCGCGAAGTGCACTTCCGCGTGTCTGATGAAGACATGCGGAAGATCGATGGGGTCTGGTCGAGTCTGAGAGACAAGGCTCAAAGGGGCCGTCTCCCAATCGACAAGATCATCCGGGAGCTCCAGCGTGCCAATGAAGGTCACTTCACGGCACCGCCGCTGACATACAGCGACGAGGAGTGTTCGGATGAAGAGAAGGGGATGTACAACGGAAACCACAAGCCTGCAAGCATCTGGGAGCAGGCGCAGTTCTGGAGTCGTATTCTCCCAGATGCGGACTTCTCGTATCTTGAGAAGTTCGCCGGAGGAGACCCTGATCTGTACCAGCTCGCCGAGCAGTGGGGTGTGGTTCCGAAGCCTCAGCTGCTTCGCGCTCCCGACTACTGGGGTGCCTACCAGCACCTCGTGCACACGTACTTCAGTTTGGACGGGGACTTCCCACACATCATGATGCAGTGGAGCGGTTTCATCAACGACCACAGCGACAGGCCACGTCTGACCAGGAAGACTGCTGCGTGGCATGAACGCATCACCGAGCAGACACCGGGAGACTTCCTGGTTTTCCCGTTCCAGTTCGGTGCTTTGCACGCCGGCAGATCTAGGCGCCGTGCCCAGGTTTGCTATGAGCACAACGAGATTGGCCTCGGTCCTTACGAGGCATTGTGCTTGCTTGCAACGCATCCGAACCGGCTCGCGCAGGGCGCTCTCGGGTTCTACTGCATCGGTGCGAAGTGTGGCTGGCACAAGCGGGATCAGCAGGTTCCGAGTTCGGCGATGTATCCTAGCTGGTTCTGTCCGCGTTTCGGGTATTCCGACGTTGATCAGATAGCATTCGTTGACTGCGGCTTGCCGACGTACCAATCGAACCGCTACATTGGTTCGATCACGGCGTTCGAGTTGCCGATCGAGGAAGTCGCTGACTGATCGGATCGCGTCATTAACAAAGGACCTGGGTTCTGAGGATTGAAAAATCCAAAGAATCCAGGTCCTGCAGTTTTTAATACACGTTTTTTAAACCTTTGCTTTTAACTCAAGAAGAACCCTTGCTTTAATTGCATCAAAAGGAATTTGTTCCAGTTCTTCATCTGAAAAATCCTGTAATACAAAAGCATCTGTTGGCATGTGTTCCTTGTTTTCTCTGCTTTCAACGCCAATGCGTATTCTTCGGAACTCCTTTGTTCCCAAATAGTCGATTAATGAGGTAACTCCATTGTGTCCTGCAGATCCCGAGTTATCCGTAAACTTAATTGTTCCTAAAGGCAAGTCAACATCATCATGCAAAACCACAATATCTTTAGGTGTTAACTTGTAGAAATCAAGAATCTGTTTAACAGCTTTTCCAGAGTCATTCATAAAGGTTTGAGGAAAGACGAAAAAGGTTTTCTCTGGCATATGTATTTCACAAATCTTTGAATCAAAACTTGAATTACATGAGATTGTTTGTAGTTCTTTTAATATATGATCCAAAGCCAAGAACCCGACATTGTGTCGGTTGTTTTTGTATTTCTCTCCTGGATTTCCAAGTCCAATTATTACCTGCATATATTAATAGTTTACCATTTCTTCATTAAATTTTGGATTACCACGTTTTGCTTGAAGTTTTAGTATAATCGGTGTGCCCCAGAAACCAAGTTCTTTCATAATGGAGTTTTGAATGAATTTTCTAAACTGCATTGAGATTGCAGAAGGTTCATTAACCATCATTAAGAAAACCGGGGGATTAGTACTTGTTTGTTGTAGGGAATATACTTTTGGAACTCTTTCGTCTCTAAGTCTTTGTGGTTGTCTAATCTTTTGCTTAGCGTAGAAAAAGTCTTTTAAAGTTTGACTATCAATTTCTTTTTTCCTGTTTACTTCAATAGTTAGGATGTAGTCCAAAACTTCTTTAACACCCTCTCCGTCTTTTGCTGAGATTGGAACAGCAGGAGCCCACCAAAGGAAAGGGAAGTAATCAGGAAGTTGTGAGAAGAGCTTTTCTTTTTTCTTTGGAGCAAGTAAATCAATCTTGTTTGCAACCAAAACAAATCCTTTAGATGCTTCAACTATTTCTCCTGCAATTCTTTGATCTTGCTGTGAGATACTTTCTGAAGCATCGATCATAAACAAACAGACATCAGCTTTGCGCATTGCGCGTATTGTTTGAAGAGCCGCGTATATATCAGGAAGCGCTTGGTTCTTCTCTTTGCGCTTTAACCCAGCAGTGTCTAAGAATTTAATCTTGTGTCCTTTGTAAGTTATATCAGTATCAACAACATTTCTTGTTGTTCCTGGAACACTTGAAACAACAACTCTTTCTTCACCAATGATTTTGTTAAACAAAGAAGATTTACCAACATTTGGTTTACCAAGAATTGCAACGGATATAGTGGAGGGGTCTTTTTCAATTTGTCCGAATCCTTGTTTTTTCAAAGAATCGGTAATGCCATCAAGCAAATCTCCAGTACCCATTCCTGAAACAGCAGAGATTGGAAAAATATTTTTAAATCCAGTAAAAGAATATTCTGAAACCATTTCGACAAACTTTTTAGGAGAGTCGATTTTGTTAATAACCAGGAGAACATCTTTCTTTTGTTTCCTGAGTTTTAACATAATGTTTCTGTCGATTGAGTCAGCAGGTTTTTTACCATCCAAAACATAAAGGATTAAATCAGCTTCACTGATTGCAATCTCAACTTGCTTTTGAATATTTTTCTCTAGCTCATCGCGTTGTTCCAGGATTATTCCAGCAGTATCAATCAAAGAGAAATCAACTGCATTCCAAGTAGCAGGAGCATAAAAACGATCACGGGTTGTTCCAGCAACTGAAGATGTTAAAGCAATTCTTGCTTCAACAAGTTTGTTCATTAATGTTGATTTTCCTACATTTGGTTCTCCGATAATTGCAACCAATGCTTCTCTTTCGTTAGACATAGCTATTTACCTCCTGCGACAAAAAGCACCAGGTCGACTCTTGCAGTCATACTTTCTGGCTTTGGCAAAGCTTTTGTGCTTACTAATTGTTGAATATATGTAATAGTGGCGGGTTTGTCTTCATTAACCTTGTAAAAAGCACTGTTGCTTAGCGGTAACCCTCGGTATGGTACTTCATAAACAACAACACCTGCATTAACTAATTGTTTTTTGATTAAGTTGTAATACTCAGGATCTCTCCCCGCGTTTTCTAAGATTAAAGAAGCAGACTCTGTTTTAACAGCTGTGTTACTGAAACTGTTTTTAAAGTATGTTTGCACTTGATTAGTTGTCACTCCTTCACATGGGAAGATTACATAACCAACTTCTTCTTTCACTCCATCACAAAACATTCCTGCTTCTAAGTCAATGCTCTCTGAAGTAATTTTAACTTCAGGAGATTTTAATATCTCAGCAAGATGTAGTAATTCGCTTGGTTCGACATTTGTGTGAGCACGATCTGCAAGAATATCTAAGAGATCATTGATTGTTCCTGAGCTTGAAAGAATACCTAAGTCTTGAACCTTGGTTTTAAAAGCGTCTAAAACTTTTGCTTGACGTATGCTTCTAGCAATATCTGAGTCTTCTAAATTCGTGCCGTGTCTTGAACGAACAAATTGCAAAGCTCTTGTACCACTCATTTTTTCAAGACCTTTGTTAAAAACCAAGGTTGGTAAGTATCCAAACGTATCATTTGGATATTGGCTGTCTGTAAAACTGGTATCAATCTGAACATCAATACCACCTAAGCGATCAACTGCTTTTTCAAAACCTTTAAAATCAATACTAGCAAAATATGGAATGGTTAGCCCTGTAATTTTGTCAGCAGCTTTTAAAGCTTTTTCTCCTGCTTCATTAAAATCATGGCGTGGTTGATATCCAGCAGCAAAAGCAAAATTAATCTTTTGTTTTCCGTCTTCCCAGTAGTAATCGCGGGGGAGAGAGGTCAGAGCAACCTGTTTAGTTTCAGGATTAATGCTTGCAAGAATAATAGTGTCAGTTAAAAACGGACCATCGTGTCCTTCACCACCATACCCAAGAAGTAAAATATTAATCCTTCCTTCTGATTCTCCTTTGAGAGACGACGTGCTTCCTGAAAACACCAAAGTAGTTACCTTTTTAAAGAAAGAAGATTTATGTACAAAAACTTTGCTTCCAAAAGAATATGCTTTAGAAAAAAGAACTCCTAAGATGATGCATAGGATAATCAGGGCTGGCCAGAATATTCTTGGGAACCAGCGCCTTTTTGTTTGTGGTTGTATATCTTGAAATTGTTGCATAGTAGCTTGGTTAGTATATCTGAAAATGAGCCTTTTGCGAAGCAAAAGAACCCTCTTAAACGCTTGCAATACTTAAAAAGAACAGGTATATTGAATTAGTTAAGTTCTACTTTTTAGCTCTAGGTGGCGACTGTTTTGGACGATTAGCTCAGCTGGTTAGAGCGCACCGTTCACATCGGTGAGGTCAAAGGTTCGAGTCCTTTATCGTCCACCAAAGTTTCAAACAAAAAACATGCAAACAGATCCAGAACAACAGAATACAGAAAACCAGGAAACCGAAAGCGGTTTAAAAGAGCTTGGACTTTTTGTCTGGGACTTGGTTAAGGTTTTAATAATCGCGATGGCAATAATCTTGCCGATTAGATACGCTGTAGCTCAGCCTTTCATTGTTTCCGGTTCTTCCATGGAACCCACCTTCTATTCTGGTGAATACTTAATCATCAATGAATGGACATATCATTTCGACAATCCACAAAGAGGCGATGTAGTAGTTTTTAAATATCCTAAAGACACAAGTCAATATTTCATAAAAAGAATAATTGCATTACCTGGTGAAAGAGTTAAGATAGAGGAAGATAACGTCATTATTTACAACAAAGAACATCCAAACGGATGGGTGTTAGATGAATCATACATTCCTTCGTCAGACACAACTCTTCCAGTAGGTGATGGTATGACAACATTGGGAAGCAATGAGTACTATGTTTTGGGTGATAATCGTTTAGCATCATCCGATTCTCGTTTCTGGGGCCCAGTTCCTAAAAATGACATCATCGGAAAAGTTTTCGTTAGAGCTTTTCCTTTCAGTGACTTAAAGAAATTTGAAACAATTGAATACGGGGTTAAATAATATGAATATAAAGAAAAAAACAACAGTTTCTCAATCAAGCAAACCACAATCACTTCCTGGCTTAGCCGATATTATTCCAGGACAGGATAATTACTGGGATTTTGTAAGCTCTCATCTTCAAAGAATTGCTCGTGGTTATGGTTTCAACAGAATTGAAATGCCACTCCTTGAAAATATTAGTTTGTACGCTCAAACAGAATTCGCAGAAAACAATGAAGCGGTTGATTTTGTAGACAACAGCGCAACCAAAATTGCTGTTAGAGCAGCAAGCATGCCATCTCTGATGCGTGCTTTTCATGAATACAAAATTCCGGAAGGACACAAGGTTTCAAAATGGTACTACCTGTCTCCGGTTTTAAGCTATGACCAGAAACAAAAGCAATACATTTCTTCTTGGCAATATGGTTTTGAAATGTTTGGCGAGTTTTCTCCTTTAAACGAGGTTCAGATGATTAGCTTGCTTTGGAAGTTCTTCAAAGCAATAGGTTTACAAAATGTTTCTTTGGAGATAGACAGCTTGGGTGACGAAGCTTGCAAAGGACAATACGAGGAAGCATTAACCGGATACTTACAAAGCAAGAAATATGAACTCTGCAATGATTGTGTGGCTGCAATTGAAGAGTTCCCAATGCAGGTTTTCAGATGCAACAACCTAGAGTGCAAAACCGTTGCAACAGACGCTCCACAATCAGTGGATTTCTTAGACACTGCTTGCCACAAACATCTTACAAATGTTTTAGAAGGATTAGATGAGTTGGGAATAATGTACGCGTTAAATCCAATGCTTGCTGGAAAAAAAGGAACATCTAAAACAACCTTTGCTTTCAAACACACAGAAACAACTCCAACAGGAACAGTAGACAGATTTCTAGGAGAGGGAGCATACCATGATCAGATATATAAAGAACTGACCGGTAAAAACGTGGTTTGTTTTGGTTTCCATTCAAACATTGAAAGCTTACAAAAAGCAGTTAAAGAACAAAAACAAGAACAGATTGAAACATTAGCAGCAGCAAAAGCAGAAGTTTTCTTAGCGCCACTAGGTGACCTTGCTTCAAAGAAAGCAATCAAGCTATTCTCAGAGCTTTGGGATGCACAGGTTTCAGTTCATGACCATTTTGGAGGAGAGGGAGTTAAGAACCAGCTTAAACTAGCAGAGGGATCAAAAGCCATGATTGCTTTAATCATTGGACAAAAAGAAGCTATGGATGACATGGTTATTCTAAGAGATGTTAAATCAGGAATGCAGGAAGTTTTCAGATATGATCAGATAATAGAAGAAGTTAAAAAAAGATTAGGGAAATAGCATGGAAGAATGTGTATTTTGTAAAATCGTAAACAAAGAAGAACCAACTGAACGAATCATATTTGAAGATCAGGATTTTTTGGTTTTTCCCTCAAAGTTTCCATCAGCAGAGACACATCTTTTGTTGATCCCTAAAAAACACATTCTTTCAATGGCACATGTTTCTGAAGAAGAAACTGACATCTTAGGGCGTTTACTTGTTCTTTCAAGAAAAATTGCTGAACTAGAAAGCATAAAAGACTACAAATTGGTTTTTAACATCGGGAAATATCTGCACGTGCCACACTTACATCTACACCTTGTTGCAGGGAATCTAGAGAACGACCGAGTCTAGCAAAGAAGAAACAGTGCCGCCATAACAGGGCGGCATTTTTGTTTTAGAGAGAATTGCTCATTTGACCAAAGCCCATTTTTGGGGTATATTCATATCAGTTTTAATCAGTTTTTACATCCTTAGAAGGGGGTGACAGTAGTGGTAGAAGTTAAAAAGAAAGAAGGCGAGTCATTCGAAAGTTTACTCAGAAGATTTAACCGCAAAATACAACAAAGCGGTGTTTTAGTGCGTGCTAGAAAAACAAGATTTTTCGAGCCAGTAAAAAGCAAGCGATTTGTCAGAGAAGACGCTCGTAGACGCGCTGATTTAAAAGAGAAAAGAGAAGAGTTAAAAAAATCAGGTAAATTACCTATTAAAAAGTACGGTAGATATTAAACCCTCATGTTAAAAGAACAAATTGACGCAGACTTAAAAGCAGCAATGATCGCAAAAGACCAGACAACACTGGATACTTTAAGAATGCTTAGAGCACGCATCAAAAACGAAGAAATAGCTAAGGGAAAAGATTCCACAGACGAAGATATTATTTCAATACTCGGTTCTGAAGTTAAAAAAAGAAAAGACTCAGTGACCGCGTACACACAAGGGAACAGACTAGAGCTAGCAGAAAAAGAACAAAGCGAAATCACAGTTCTACAAAAATATTTACCAGCTCAGCTTTCAGAACAAGAAGTAACACAGATCATAACAGAAGCATTAGCAGGGCAAACATTCCAAGCTTCTGAGTTTGGTAAGGCCATGGCTTTAGTAATGCCTAAGTTAAAAGGTAAAGCTGATGGTTCTTTAATTTCAAAAATCTTGAAAGAAAAGCTTAGTTAAAAAAAACAAATGCCACAACAACAATATCTTGTAGGTTTGGATATAGGGTCATCATACGTTAGAGTAGTTGTCGGAAAGATTGATGAAGAATCCAAAGTTCCAAGCATCATCGGAGTAAGCGAAACACCATCTTCTGGAATCAGAAAGGGAGTTATCATTGACATTGATGAAGCTGTTTCAACAATTTCTCAAGCACTTGAAAAAGTTGAACGCATGACAGGTATTGCTGTTACCGAGGCAACAGTAGCAATTGGTGGAGCACATATCTCATCAGTTGAATCACATGGAGTCATTGCAGTTTCCAGAGCTGATGGTGAGATCATGGAAAATGACATCATAAGAGTGATAGACGCTTCACAAGCGATTTCAATTCCAGCGAACAGGGAAATAATACACGTCATACCTAAAAATTTTGTTGTTGACGGACAAACAGGAATAAAAGATCCGCTCGGTATGACAGGTATTCGTTTAGAAGTTGATACAGTCATAGTTCAGGCAGCAGCACCATTCATAAAAAACTTAACTAAAGCAATACAGCAAGCTGGTATAAAGATAAACGACATGGTTTTAGCACCTCTTGCCGCAGCTCAAGCAGTACTAACAAAGCGCCAAAAAGAACTTGGCGTTGCTTTAGTAGATTTGGGCGGTGGCACGACAGGTTTAGTTGTTTTTGAAGAAGGACAACTCTTGCACACATCAGTTGTTCCTGTTGGTTCAGCACATATTACAAACGACATTGCGATTGGCCTCAGAACTTCAATCGAAACAGCAGAGAAAGTTAAACAAAGATATGCTCATGCAATACCAAGAGAAGTAAACAGAAGCGAAGAAATAGATCTTTCTGAGATTGATTCATCTGAAGAAGAGCGTGTTTCAAGACACCATGTTGCTGAAATATCAGAAGCTCGCCTTGAAGAAATCTTTGATCTAGTAAACAAAGAATTAAAGACCATAAATAGAGACGGACAACTGCCGGCCGGGGTTGTTTTCACAGGGGCTGGCGCAAATCTTCCGGGCATACTAGAATTAGCTAAAAAGCAGCTTCGATTACCAGTACAACTTGGAGTTCCCGCAAACGTAAATACAATCATTGACCGGGTGGAGGACCCTGCATACGCAACAGCAGTGGGTCTAGTTCTTTGGGCTTTTGAATACCATCATGGTAGTGCTAAAGCACCAAAGTTTGGATTTGATATATTACAGAATGCAAAATTGGATCCTCTAAAAAAGCTGTTTAAGAAGTTTTTGCCATAATGAAAAAGAATTTAAACAAGAAAAAGATGCAAGTTAAACCTAAAATTGAGACCTACGCCAGAATCAAAGTGTTAGGTGTTGGTGGTTCAGGCACAAATGCAATTCACCGAATGATGGAACTTGGTATTAATGGTGTTGAGTTCATTGCTATAAACACAGACGCGCAGGCATTACACAATTCCAAAGCTGATAAAAAAGTTCACATCGGAAGAACAATCACAAGAGGTCTTGGTGCTGGAATGAATCCAGACCAAGGAAGACAAGCAGCGGAAGAATCACACGATGATATATTTGAAGCTATTGAAAATGCTGACATGGTTTTCATTACTTGTGGTTTAGGTGGAGGAACAGGAACAGGTGCAGCACCAATCATTGCAGAGCTAGCCAAAGAACACGGCGTCTTAACAGTTGCTGTTGTTACAAAACCTTTTGCATTTGAAGGAACAAAAAGAAGAGACGTTGCAGAAGAAGGCTACTCAAATCTAAAAGACAAAGTTGACGCAATAATCTCAATTTCAAACGATCGAATCTTACAGATCATCGACAAAAAAACATCCTTAATAGATGCTTTCAAAACAGTTGATGATGTACTAAGACAAGGTATACAAGGAATCTCCGATTTAATTACAACACACGGTATTGTTAACGCTGACTTTGCGGATGTTAGAACAATAATGCAAGATGCTGGTACTGCTTTAATGGGTATTGGCAGAGCATCTGGTGAAGGCAGAGCAATCGAAGCCGCAAGAAACGCAATTAATTCGCCATTATTAGAATTAGCAATCGATGGTGCTAAAGGAGTCTTGTTTAATATCACAGGTGGAACCAACCTTGGAATGTTTGAAATTGATGAAGCAGCTAAGATCATTACAAAGAGCGTTGATCCTGAAGCAAAAATCAAATTCGGCGCAGTTATTAACGAAGACATGACTGATGAAGTTCAGATTACAGTCATTGCAACAGGTTTTGATGAGATGCAAAGAAAACCAAGCACAATTCGTTTGTCAGAAATTGATGAACAGCTCGGTGGTGGTATGAGAGAATTTAGAAAAATGGATGATATTAAAAGAGAAGACATCTTTAAAAAAGTAGAAAAGCACGAAGAACCAAAAATTGAACCAAAAAAAGTAGAAGAACCAAGAGTGGTTCAAGAAAAACAAGTTCTTCCAGAAGCGAGAGAAGTTAGGAAACCATTTTTTTCAGGAACAGCGCCAGTCGTTGATGAAGAAACAGATGAGTTAGACATTCCTGCGTTCATCAGAAAAAAAATGAAGTAAAAACTCTAGACAAGAACGAAATTTTGTGATATAATAGATATGTAAAGTTAGAAACTCTAAGAAAACCTTAGAGTTTTTGATTGGTCGATTACCGATCCTTTGTTCCCAAAGATCTAGTGAATAAAGGGTATGAAACAAAAACAAAAACGAAAAATGAAAACAAAGACTAAAGTCTATCAATCAGACGCGCACATTATTATGCCGTTGTTAGTTGTTGCTTTAGCAGCAAACCTTTTCTTGTTTGCTGTATCATATAGCAACGCATCTTTCTACGGCGAGGAGCGCGCATTCCCTGACCTCTTTGGTCCTGCTCAAATTTCACAGAATTTAGACCAGGTCATAAACAAAGTGGTTTTTAATGTTCAAGATTCCTTAAACTTTGTTGCTACCGAAATAAAGCCAGCGGTAGTTGCATTTATGGGACTTGATGAATACCATTATGGTTCATCAAGACAAACTGCTTTAGCACCACAAGTGCAGAGTTACACTCAAGGAGCAGTACTTGGTGCGATGTATTACAACCCAGCATATTTTGTTGGACAATAGAGAGTAGATGATCTGCGCGATGGGAGCTCGGATCGAATCTAGACGGAGGGTGCAGGGATAATTTTAAGCAACAATTCAAAACAAAGAACGCAACGGACTTCTACGCAAACCGAGGCGTTTTTTGTTTGTCCAAAGGATTTGGCAAAACCCGTACCTTATGTTAATTTTATATGTCGCGGTACATGCCGTGATACAAGTAGGTTCACAGTCTGACACGGAGGACTCTTGGACAAACTGATGTTGCTTAACCGTATGGTGTTGGCTCTTGACGATATGGAACCGGATCAGATCGGTGAGCTGATCGCTGCACTTGCTCACAATGATCTTCTTCCATGGTCGTTCAAGGTCAACGATCGTTGGGTCGAGAGTGGAAAGCAGACGGTACCGATGTTGCGTCTTGCGGCCGGCGGTGCTCACGTCAGGGTGCTCGCAGACCTGAAGCTCAGCGACACCCCCAAGACCATGAGCGCAAGCGCGAGGCGGGTGCGCGAGGCGGGTGCAGTTGCACTCACAATCCATGCCAGCTGCGGCCTTGATTCCATCAAGGCTGCGCTTGAGCACGGTCCAGCGGAGATCATTGCTGTGACCTTGCTCACCTCGATCAATCGGATGAACTGCCTGGCGCTCTACGGGCGTGAGCCGATTGAGCAGGTCAAGATCTTTGCCAAATACGCGCTCGAGAGCGGGGTTGGCAATCTGGTCTGCTCCGGGGAAGAAGTCGCGACGCTTCACGAGATGTACCCTGGCATCGGTCTGCTGGTTCCCGGTGTTCGTATGCCGGGTAGCGACCTTCGGGGTCAGAAGCGCATCACTACGCCATGGGATGCTTTCAACAACGGTGCAACGCGCATCGTTGTCGGAAGCGAAGTCACGATGGCGAAGGACCCAGTGGCTACGTTCGAGAATCTGCTCGCGGAAACTGAGAAGCACGTGGAGTTCTGACACCAACCGGAGGAGGAAGGATGATAGTAACTGGGGGAAGGTGGCAGAACGAAGCTGTGACAAGCTTCCTAGACTCCCTCTGGGCCTTTGGCGCCATCATGGGCGTCGACAAGTCGCCAGAGGGCAAGGGGTTTCGGCTTGCGCTTCACGAGCGTAACCCAGATGCCCCACTCTCGCCGTTCTACTTCAACCTGCGGCGGGTCCAGTCGCACCCGGCGACCCTGTACATGGCAGCACAGATGATGAGGGAGAAGATCATCGAGGATATTGATGGTGGTGCTTTCCAACTCATCGCCGGCATTCCAACTGCCGGTACACCGTTTTCGACAGCCTTGTCCCTGCTGATGCATCGCGGACAGGTGTCGCCGCGGATGCAGGCGAAGGGGCACGGGGTTGGTGATCTCGTGGATGGTGACTTCCATGACGGGCAGACCGTTCTGTTGGTCGACGATCTGATCACCGAGGCTGATTCCAAGCTTCGTGCGATCGACATCCTGCAGCGCGCCGGTCTCATCGTTCAGAATATCGCCGTCCTGATCGACCGGGAACAGGGCGGCAGACAGCGGCTTGAGGCTGCTGGGTACAAGGTTCACCCCGTCTTCACGGTCACTGAAGTCTTCTCCTACTACCTGGCTGCTGGTGAATCCACCCAGTCCGCCTACGACCAGATCGTGGAGTACCTCGACCGCGAAGCCGAGAAGCACGCGAACCAGTAACAAACAATCGACAAGAGGAAAAACCGTCCCTGGAGGAGGACGGATGAAAGAAACAGGCTATGGCTCTGGTGCAGATTTTGTACCAGAGCCTGCTGTTTTTTAGTGATTGTGGATAAACTTGATTTAGTTGTTTAAAAAGGTTGAAATTATTGGATTTTTGATATATTTGCCTACCACAACATATGGTGCTAAGATGTTTTTAGGAACACAAGATATAGTGTCCTGAAACAAAGACAAAAGCACATTCTTAATGTTCCCCGGTTTGTTTTTAACCTTATTTGGAGCTAAGGGCTAGTTATCATCGGCTCAAAAAAGGAAATATTACCTAAATTTTAAGACCATGCGCTGCCTAAACTGCAATCACGAAGACACAAAAGTTATTGACTCCCGCGTTGCTGGAGATGGTGTTGCAATTCGCCGCAGAAGAGAATGTAATTCCTGTGGTTTTCGTTTTTCTACATACGAAGAAGTTGAAATTTTAGATCTAACAGTTGTAAAAAGAGATGGAGTTAAAGAACTCTACTCTAGAGACAAACTAGAGCGGGGAATTAGGAGGGCATTTGAAAAAAGACCAGTCTCAGAAGAAAACTTCAAGAAACTAATATCACAGATTGAGCAGGAGATACAAAAAGTTGCAGATCCGGAAATAACGACAGAGCAAATTGGAGACATAGTCATGAAAAAGATTAAAAAGGTCGACAAGGTTGCTTACGTAAGATTCGCATCAGTATACAAACAGTTTGAAGACATTGAAGAATTCAAAGCAGAACTGCAAAAACTTTAATAACCAATAACAGAAAACAATTAAAAACCATGAGTGAAAACTTACAAATCAGAACCAAGAACGCACTATCCGAACTCGGAGAAAAAATCTTTCTAGATCGTTATGCAGTTAAAGATGCTAAAAAAGAAACATTGGCAGTAGGAGATACTGTTGTCATCAATGTTAATTTAAAAACAGGACAGAGAGAAATTGGAACAGTTAAGGAAGTTGATAGGTTTAGCAAACAAGTAGAAGTAACCTTGCGCGATGGCACAGTAGAGAAACGCGCAATAGAGCATGTAGACAAACCTTTGGAAACAGTTCCTGAACAAATGTTTGAGCGCATAGCTCGTCATATTGCAAGCGTTGAGAAAACTCCAGAAAAACAAAATGAATGGCAGGGGAAATTTAGAGAACTAATGGATGACTGGAAATATGTTCCAGCAGGAAGAATCTTTACTGGTGCAGGAACCGGTCAAAACCTAACTTTTTACAACTGCTATGTCATACCATGTCCTCAGGATTCTCGTGGTGGTATTTTTGACACACTCAGACAAATGGCAGAAATCATGTCCCGAGGGGGCGGTGTTGGTATAAACGTATCTACGTTGAGACCAAGATACGCATATGTTAAAGGTGTTAATGGAAGATCCTCTGGTTCTGTTTCCTGGGCTTCTTTGTATAGCTTTGTTACAGGTTTAATTGAACAGGGTGGTTGTTTTGGACCGAATGAAAGAATTGCAACCAATGTTGGTTTGGTTCCTGCAAAAGAATTGGCTGACCGTGTTGAAGCAGGTGAAGCAATATACGCCCAAACCCATAAAGGTATGCGCCGAATAACAGCTAAATTCAGAAATGGCGTGAAAGAACTTTATGAAGTAACAACTGAGCGTGGATTTAGCACCGAGATAACAGCAGATCATAAGGTTGCAGTACTATTAAACGGCCGAGTTGAAACAACTGCTTTAAAAAATTTGAAGCAAGGAGACGACATCTTGTTGTTGCTTGGCAATGCTACTGGTCAAAATTATGTGTCGCTTAAGAAAAGTGATTACAAGCGTTCTGTAATGAGTACGACCTTAAATACTGATGTTCGTCTTCCTGAAATGCTCAATGAAGATTTGGCATACCTTGTTGGATATATGTTGGGTGATGGATATGTGAGTTGGGGTAAAAAAGTAAATTGGTCTGCTCCTAAAGCTGTTAAAATGGCAACCGCCGATGCATACCCTGAAATTCGTCAGAGAATTGTTGATGCGATCCAAAATCTTTTTGGTGTTGATGCAGTAATTGAAAAAGGCGACGGTGCTTGCCAAAACGTTTCTTTGTATTCTCGCATTGTAATTGAGTGGCTCTTAGAAAATGGTTTACTCAAATCTAAAGCAAAAGATATTCGTGTGCCAGAAAGCATTTTTCGCTCACCGACCAGCGTGACTGGGTCATTCATAGCCGGGTATTTTGACGCTGACGGTTGCAACCGTGGAGCAAAGGGTGGTTATGGTATTGACAGCATAAGTCGTGAAATGCTCACAGACGTGCAACAGCTTTTAGCTGCAAACGGTGTCTTGTCTGCTATTCGTGCAACTGATCGAACAGAACAAGGTTGGCAAACAATCTATCGTTTAAGTGTTACTGGAAATCAATTTAAAGAGCGTTTTGCGGATTTGGTTTCTACTGCCAAGCGTTCTGACTTCAATGGCAAGCGCGATATGTTTAATACTTACCCGTCAGAAATTTTAGCTGCTGTCGGTGTGCGTAGCAAGGACCGTCAGGGAATCTATGATGGCACATCTCCGCAGGTTTCTTTTAATCAACTTGTACACATCCAAAAACGTTTGAATACTGTCGAACAATATTCTGCCGCCCAATATCTTGATGACATCATGCACACCATTCCTGACACGATTACCGCAATCAAATCGGTTGGTAAAAGCGATGTTTATGACTTTGAGGTTGAAGATGTCCATTTGCTCAGCGGTGGTGGTGTTTACACTTCAAACAGCAGAAGAGGCGCTTTAATGCTCATTCTAAACGTTTGGCATCCTGATATTGTTGATTTCATTAATGCAAAGAGAGAAGCTGGAAAAATAACTAACGCGAATATTTCTGTTGGTATTACTGATGATTTTATGGAAGCAGTTAAAAATGATGCTGACTGGGATTTGGTTTTCCCAGACACATCAGATCCTTTGTATCAATCAGAGTGGGCTGAGACACAAGGTGATATTAAAGCATGGCAAAAACTTGGTGGTAAAGTCGTTGTTCATAAAACAATGAAAGCAAAAGAAATCTGGGATCAAATCATTTCCTCAGCATGGTCTTCAGCAGAACCTGGTGTTTACTTCATTGATCGCGCAAACTATCTTTCAAATTCTTACTACTACGCAGCATTGCCTTGTACCAATCCTTGTGGTGAACAACCACTTCCTGCTTGGGGTGTTTGTAACCTAGGACATGTTAATCTTGCAAAACATCTTACAAACAATGAAGTTGATTGGCAGAAATTAAAAGAAACAGTAAGATACGCAGTTCGTTTCCAGGACAATGTCATAGATGCAACACCATACTTCTTTGATGAGAACTTTAAACAACAAATGTCTGAAAGAAGAGTTGGTATGGGAACAATCGGACTCGCAGAAATGTTAATTAAATTAAGAATTAGATATGGCAGTGATCAAGCAATTCAATTCATCGACAAACTATATCAATTCATTGCAGTTACATCTTACGAAACATCAGTAGAAATCGCTCGTGAAAAAGGATCTTTCCCTCAATTTGATGCTGAAAAATTCTTAGAAAGCGGATACATGAAAGCAATGCCTGAATATATTCGTTCATTAGTAAGACAATACGGTGTAAGAAACGTAACAATAATGACTCAGGCACCAACTGGAACAATCGGAACAATGGTTGGAACATCAACAGGAATTGAACCATTCTTCTCATGGACATACTTTAGAAAGAGCAGACTTGGTGTTCATGAAGAAAAGATTAAACTAGCTCAAGACTGGTTGGATCAAAATCCAGGACAAGAACTTCCAGAATACTTTGTTACTGCAATGAGCCTTGCTCCTGAAGACCACGTTAGAGTTCAGGCAGCAGTTCAACGTTGGACAGACTCAGCAATTTCAAAGACCTGTAATGCCCCTTCAAACTACACTGTAGAAGACACTAAAAAGCTATACCAGATGATGTATGACCTTGGTTGCAAAGGTGGAACCATTTACCGTGATGGTTCAAGAGATGAACAAATCTTAGCAACAGATGCAAAGAACCTTGGTAAAGATGTTCAGGAACAACTAGAGGCAAAAGCAAAGATTGAAACACAAGTAACTCAAATTGTTCAAGAAGGACAAGATCTCTTACAAATTGGTGACCACAAGTTCTTGGTTAAAAAACTCATTCAAAACGGAACTAAATTTGAAGTTGTACCAAGGGAACGTCCAATTGAGATGCAAGGAACAACATACAAATTAAATACGCCGTATGGTTCGCTCTTTGTAACCATAAACGAAGATGAGCATGGACCATTTGAAGTCTTTGCACAGCTTGGTAAAGCTGGTGGTTTTTTCGCAGCTCAATCAGAAGCTCTATGCAGAATGATTTCCTTAAGTTTAAGATCAGGCGTTGCTGTAGAGGAAATAATCAAACAGTTGAAGGGAATTAGAAGTACTGAGGTTGCATTTAACCAAGGCGAGATAATTTATTCATTGCCTGATGGTATTGCAAAGACCATGGAAAAGCACATCAATCGCAAACAGCAAAGCTTACAACTCCAATTCAAACAAGCAGAACCAGCAAAACTCGATTTAAAAGAAGAAGTCAAAATGACAGTTTCAGAAGGACCGGTAGAAGTAAGTTCTGTTGCGGAGTTTCAGCCTAAACAACAAAAGGTTTCAATGGCAGACTATGGTCATGCGCCGGTTTGTCCAGATTGTTCTTCAATGCTTGTTATGGCAGAGGGATGTATGAAATGTGATGTCTGCGGATATTCTAAGTGCGGTTAATTAAAGAACTTAAAGAAATCGCCTTAGAGGCGATTTTCTTTTTACTAAAATGATCCTAAAAGTAAAAGCTCATCCTAAATCTAAAAAAAGAATGCTCAAGAAAATTTCCAATACTGAAGTCGAAGTTTGGATTCATGAAGAACCAATAGAAGGGAAGGCTAACAAAGCAATCATAGAGCTTTTGTCTGAAGAACTAGAAATCCCTAAGAGTTTGATTAGTATAAAGTCGGGGAGCGCTTCTAAACAAAAAAGCTTTGAGATACAAGGCAAGCCCAAAATGCCAAGAGACTTGTTTGGGTAATCAAAAGCCCCGATTGCTCGGGGCTAGAGAATTTACACGAGTTCTTAGGGAACGTAGACCTAACAAAGACAATGTAGCAAAACAATTGTAGAACGTCAATATTTTGGTGGACCCCAGGGGAATCGAACCCCGCGTGTAAAATGTTAGGTCTACACTGTTCACCTGAAGCTTTTAGGCCCAGGAACAAATCATAACAAACTCAAATTAAATAAAGATTAAACATAGATAATTATTCAAATCCGTTATGTCTAAAGGCCTAAACATCTACTATTTCGGGAAAGGAAAAGGAAAAACCACAGCAGTGATGGGTCTTGCTGTTCGTGCTGCTGGTGCTTCTTTGGATGTTTGCATTTTGCAGTTTGTAAAAGCAAAACAACCAAAAAAAGGAGACCGTTTACAAAGTGGAGAATGGCCTGTTTCAAATGAGTTTTTGTATTTCAATGCAAATAAAACAAACAAGGTTGGTAAAATTGAAAGCAAACAAGTTGGAGCTGGATTTGTTGGAATATTAGGTGACAAAAAACAAAGAGCAATCCATATTAAAGTTGCAAAACAAGGATTAAAAGAAGCTGAGAAAATATTTGAATCCAAAAAATACCAGCTCGTAATTCTAGATGAGCTCATTTCTGCTCTTGAACTTAAACTAGTAACTGAAAAAGAAGTCCTTAACCTCATTTCAAAAAAACCTAAAGAATTACACCTTGCATACACAGGTCACGATGCTTTCAAAAAGATAATAGAGGTTTCAGATTTGGTTTCTGAAGTAAAAATGATTAAGCACCCATATTACAAAGGAATCATGGCAATTAGGGGCATAGATTTTTAATTGTGATATACTAATATCACTAGAAAATATTAGGGAGAAAAAAAATGATGGAAAACAAACAAAAAATATTAGTTGGTCTAGTCGTTCTTTTAGCAATCGCTTTAATATCAATGCTTTTGTTAAAGAACAATGCTAAACAAAATAAGCAAGCAGAACAACCCAAGATAAATAGAGTAGATGCACCTAAGGGCAAAATCGTTTCTGGTTTCCCACAAGCATTAATAGTTGATAGTTCAGCAGAGACCCAGTCCAGCTACACTATAAAGTACGAGACAGAGAATCAATACACGGCAAGCTTTAAGACAGACAAGAGCGTCAAAGATGAATACAGTGCATACATATCTTTCTTCGAAAAGAATAAGTATGAGGTTGTAAACAAGTCAGAAGGACCGGTTGTTTCATCAATCTATGCGAAAGATGCCTCCGGAGAAGTTAACGTAGTCATAAGCAGGCTTGAAAAAGACACCCAAACCTCAGTTGTTGTTTCTTATCTGAAGAAATAACGCAAAGAGAATACAAAAACCGACTGTTTCAAAGCCGGTTTTTTTCTGTTAAAATATAACTATGAAATTAATAGAACCACGAAATCTAAAGGGCTTCAGAGACTATCTGCCAACAGATCAGATTCCAAGAGCCATCATGTTTTCAAAAATCAAAGCAGTCTTTGAGCGTTTTGGGTTTGAGCCATTAGAAACGCCTGTTTTAGAATATGAGGATATTCTAGCTGGTAAATATGGAGTTGAAGGCGAGAAACTAATGTATCGCTTCAAAGACAATGGTGAAAGAGATGTTGCCATGCGATATGACCTAACAGTTCCACTAGCAAGAGTTTCAGCTCAATACCAAAACGAACTTCCAAAACCTTTCAAGAGATATCAGATTGCTCCAGTGTGGAGAGCAGAGAATACACAAAAAGGAAGATATCGCGAGTTCTATCAATGTGATGTTGATGTTGTTGGAGCACCTGCTGGTGTTGCAGATGCTGAATGTATTGCTATGGTAGAACAGATTTTCTTAGAGCTGGGTATAAAGAAATTTGTTGTTAAAGTAAACAACAGAAAAATATTGAATGCGATAATGCTGACAGCAGGGGTTTCAGAAGACAAGATACTAGATGCGATAAGAGCCATAGACAAGTTGGATAAGGTTGGAGCAAAAGCAGTTGTTTTAGAACTAAAAGAAAAAGTTGGATTAAGCTTAAACGAAGCTGAAGGCTTAATTACCCTTGCTTCAACAAAAGTTCCTGATATTGGTGCCCTAAAAGCATTCATAAACAAATACATCCTTAAACAACCTCAAGGACAAGAAGGCTTTGATGAACTAAACAGTGTTTTTACAGCCTTAAAAGCTTTTGGAATAAAAAACGTTGAGATTGATCTTTCATTAGCTCGTGGTCTTGATTACTATACTTCGACAATCTTTGAAACAATCATTACTGAAACAGTAGACTCCAGAAAATATGGTTCAGTAGCTGGTGGTGGTAGATACGACAAATTAATCAAGCTTTTTACAGGCAAAGATGTTCCTGCTGTTGGTATTTCAATTGGTATTGATCGTTTGTTTGCAGCAATGGAAGACCTTGGTTTAGTTAAAAAACAAGGCATTGTTTCAGTATTGGTCTTAAACATGGAAGAATCTCTTCAAAAAGGATACTTAAAGATTGTTTCAGACTTGAGAAAAGCTGGTATTAATTCAGAGTTTTACTATATTCCTTCAGAAATGAAAAAGCAGTTTGCTTTTGCAGAAGCAAAAAACATCCCATATGGAATACTTTTTGGTTTAGAAGAAGCAAAAAAAGGAACAGTTACCTTAAGAGACTTAAAAACAAGAAAACAAAAGACCGTTAAACAAAAAGACCTTCCAAAGGAATTAAAAAAACTTTTAAAATAGTTAAGAAATATTTAATCTCAAGATGCTAGACTTGCAAAATGAACAAGTCTAGCATTTTTGTTTGGGGAATTAGTTTTTTCCTTCTAGGTTCTTTCCTGGGAGTTAGCAAACAGACGGGGATAATACTTCCGTTGATTCTTTTTGTGTTTGGGTTGTTTTGCTCTTTTAAGATTAAAGAGAGGAGGTTAAAAATATCCGCAATATTTCTTGTTTTCTTCTTGCTTGGTTTTTTGAAAGCAGAGGTCTCTTCTTGGGAAGAAAGTAAATACTCCAAATACTATGGCCAAAAAGCTTTCTTCAAAGCAACAATTGCGAAAGACCCTGAAACATACAAACAAAAATTTAAAAGAATAACCCTAAAGCCCGAGGGATTTGATCAGATGCTTTTAACAACGTTTTTTACAAGAGACCAGTATTTCTACGGAGATCATGTTTTTGTAAGTGGAAAGATAAAAGAACCAAGAAGTGATGATGATTTTAACTACAAAAGATATCTTCAATCAAAAAATATCTATGCTCAGATTTCTTCTCCTGAAATCTTTGTCCTTACAAAAGCAAATGGTTTTACTTTAAACTCTAATCCAGCAATATTCTGGAGCTTGAAATTTAAACACTGGGTTTACAAACAATTTCAACAAAAGCTTCCAAAAGAACAGGCTGGTCTTTTGGTTTCCTTGCTAGTGGGACAAAAAGAGTTGCTTTCAGAACAAACAATTACAGAGTTTACCAAAGCAGGTTTGGCTCATATAATCGCGGTGTCGGGATTTACACTCACTTTAATCCTTCTTTTCTGTAGCAAACTAGGTGCGTATATTGGTAAAAAGAAGGCTTGGGCAATTTGTTTAGCGGTTGCTTTCCTTTATATTGTAATGGCTGATTTTGCCGCTGGTGTCATACGAGCAGCTTTGATGTCAGGAATATTTGTTTTTGGGAAAAGCTTTGGTAGACAATACACGCTTTTGCCAGCTTTAGCTTTCACAGCTGGAGCTTTGGTTTTTCTTAACCCTTTGATAATAAAGTATGACATTGGGTTTATGCTTTCTTTTCTTTCAATTCTCGGAATATTGTTCTTTGTTCCACCACTTGAAATCCTTCTTGAAAAAATACATATTCCAAAAAGATTTGAAATACGAAGCATTATTGCAACAACCCTGGCTGCTGAAATTGTTACAGTCCCATTAACCCTTTATTATTTTCAACAATTTTCAGTTGTTGCACCACTTTCTAATCTGCTAATCCTTCCTATTCTTCCGATCTGTCTTGCTTTAGGGTACTTGGTTTGTTTTCCTTTGATAGGTTTTTTGATTGCAAAAATTCTTTTGATCCCTTTAAACTATTGCTTGTTTGTTGTTTCAACACTCTCTTCATTCAAATATTCAACCTTAAATTTTAAGATTCAAGCAAGCGTTTTAATCCTGGCATACATAGGTATTTTTCTCTTCTACAGAGCTTTAATGCGAAAGTTGAAAGATGTTTAATAGTTTGTTAAAATACCCAAGTAATTAAGCAAAATACAAGATGACAAGAGCAGTTAAAATTTCAAGTGTAATTGCGGCAATAATCGTCATTGCTGCTGTAGTAATAATCGTTAAGAATAATAAAGGGGGAAGCAGAGAGGAAGTAAAAGATATGGCTAGTCAGACAGAAAACAAGCAAGCTGAGAATCAGAGCAATCCATGTGCTGATGCATCACAAAAAGACAGCAACGGTAAGTTTAAACCAGCTGTAGACATTGCAAACAAAACAGCAGTTCTACAAACCAGCATGGGTGTAATCTCAATCAAGCTGTATGATCAGGATGTTCCAAAGACAGTTCAGAACTTTGTCTGTTTAATCCAAAAAGGGTACTATGATGGTATTAAATTTCATAGAGTCTCGCATGGATTTGTAATTCAAGCAGGGGATCCGACTGGAACAGGTGCTGGTGGTGAAAGTATCTTTGGCGGAAAATTTGAAGATGAACTAAATCAAGACACAGCTTCATATAAAGAAGGGTATGTTGAAGGAGTAGTAGCAATGGCAAATTCAGGACCAAACACAAATGGATCACAGTTCTTCATAATGACAGATACACGAAAAGATCTTCCAAATGCGTACACAATCTTTGGTAAAGTAACCATAGGTCTCGATGTTGTTAAGAAGATTGGCGCTGTTCCCGTAGAACCAGGTCCTTTTGGAACAGAAGATGGTGCTCCTAAGACCCCTGTTTTAATAAACAAAGCAATAATTAAATAATAGAAAAATATGGAAAGAACATTAGTATTACTAAAACCAGACGCAGTTAGCAGGGGATTAGTTGGTGAAATAACTCAGCGTTTTGAGAGGGTTGGATTAAAAATTGCTGGTATGAAAATGGTTCAACCAGACGAGGATATTGCGACAAAACAGTACCACGACCTTGGTGAAAGAAAAGGCGCTGATGTTTTGAGAGTAACAGTTGAAATGTTAGTATCAGGTCCTGTTGTTGCAATTGTTTTTGAGGGAATAGAAGCAGTTGAATTGGTTAGAAAAATGGCTGGATCAACAGAACCAAAAGCAGCGGCTCCAGGAACCATACGAGGAGACTACTCACACATTTCCTTCAAGCATGCTGATGTAAAGAAAATTGGTGTTAAGAATTTAATCCATGCATCAGGATCAGTAGAGGATGCGGAAAAAGAGATTCCTATTTGGTTTGAAGAAGAAGAGTTAATTCAACACACTCCGTCATACGCAAAACACACATTAGGTGAATAACTAAAAAAGAACCTCATCTGAGGTTCTTTTACTTTCTCTTAATCAAGTTTTTTAAAGTGTTAAATATCCCACTTTGATTTTCATTCAAGTAGTGCCGTATTTTATGCTTTGCATTAGATGTTTTAACCTGTTTTAACCAATCCTGTGAAATCTTTACAGGTTTTTTTGTTTTAATAATCTCAACAACATCACCGCTGTGAAGCGCGTGATCAATCTTTACCATCTTGCCATTAACTTTAGCGCCCATCATAAAGAAGCCAAGATCAGAGTGAACTGAAAAAGCAAAATCAATTGGAGTTGCTCCCTCAGGAAGATCTTTAACATCTCCTTTTGGTGTTAAGACGAAAATACGGTCTTGGAAAAAATCAATCTTTAGAGCCTGCAAGAAATCCTCTGCATTCTTAACCTCATCCTGCATACTTTGCAAGTCTTCAACCCACTGAACTTTGAAGCTGTTAATATCATCACTTTTGCCCTCTTCCTCATATACCCAGTGTGCAGCAATACCACGCTCAGCTTCATCATGCATTTGTTCTGTTCTAATTTGTATTTCAAAAACATTCTTTTCAGAGTCAAAAACAGTCGTGTGAATAGAGCGGTAGCCATTTGGTTTAGGCAGGGCAATGAAGTCCTTAACACGCCCAGGAAGAGGCTGTAAGTGCTTATGAATAGCTCCAAGGGCTGCATAACAGTCAGCAGTTGATTGTGTAATCACTCTTAAAGCTATCAAATCATAAATCTTGTTAACATCCCCGTCATAGCGGGGAAGTTTTTTGTATAGCGAGTAAACACGTTTAACCCTTCCTTTTAAATCCTCAAACTTAACACCTTCGGTTTTTAGGATAGTTGAAACATCTCTTTGTAGTTTCTTCAAGGCAGACTGTCTTCCAGAAAGAGCAGCTTCCAAAACTTCCTTTGTTTTCTTAAATGCTTCTGGGTTTGCAATTTCAAAAGCCGTGTCTTCTAATTCATCCTTCCATTCTCCAATACCCAAACGGTTTGCAATAGGGGCAAAAATTTCAAGAGTTTCTTCTGCAATTCTTTTTTGTTTTTCTTTTTTAACATATTGGATAGTGCGCATATTATGAATTCGATCAGCAAGCTTAATCAAAATGACACGAATATCTTTAGATGTTGCCACAAACATCTTGCGCAGATTTTCAACATAATACTTGTCTTTGCTGTTTCTTAAACGTACTTTTCCTAGTTTAGTTACTCCATCAACTAAAGACGCAACTTCTTTGCCAAATTCTTTTTCAATTTCTAAAAGACCAACCTTAGTGTCTTCTGGAACATCATGCAAAAGTGTTGCAGCTATAGTTGTTGCATTTGGAAAAATTCTTCCGAGAATCAAAGCAGCTTCTTGAGGGTGTATGACATACTCTTCTCCGGAAAATCGTTTCTGCCCTTTATGTGCAGCCTCCGCAAACTTAAAAGCACGCTCTAAAAGCTCTTTGTTCTTGTCTTTAAACTTAAATTGAATCTTACTTAGAAATCCGTTAAAATCCATATATTTCCATCCCCCCTAATTATATGCCACAACTACCATAACCAGAAACAAGTTGTCAAAGGTAAAAAATTTAAGTCCCAAGACTTAATCCATTAATTTGATATACTGCTTAAAGAAGCCTTAAACAAGGAGCATCTATGCAAGATGATAAATGGAACATGTTAATAGAACATGCAAAAAAGTCCTTTAGAGATGTTGATTTAAGGACAGAGGATTTAACCGCAGAAACAGCTGACGGTCTAGTAAAACAGGGGACCCAGGAGATTCTAGAGTTTACAAACGATAAAGGAAGGTTCAGGTTAATACGAGAAACAAAGCCTGTGGTCCTAGAAAAAAAGATGTATTATTCCCACAGACAAGGGGATAGCGCTAGAACAGAATATGTTTTTTCAGATACAGAAAAAACACACAGAATGCGCTTCTTCAAAGAAGACGGTTTTGATGAATGGAGAGAGTTAGAAGCAGACAACATTACAGATATATTTTAAAGATGCTAGCTGAACAAATATTAAAAACCATAAAATATTTCGATGTTCAAAACCACCCTTTGACGCTTTTAGAGATACATAAATATTTGCTTGCAGACAAAGGAATAAAAGCAACAATTTCAGAAATACTAACAATCCTAGAAACAGATCTTAAAGACAAAATTCAAACTTCAAATGGTTTCTATTATTTAACAGGCCGTAGTGAAATTTCAGAACAAAGATTAAAAAACAACATCTTTGCAACCAAACGGTTAAAAAGAACAAAAAAATATCTTTCAAAAATTAAATACATACCATTCATAAAAGGTCTTGCTGTTGGTGGTTCTGAAGCAATCACCAACTCAAGAGAGACAAGCGACATTGATATCTTTGTTTTAACTAAACCAAATAGGATTTGGTTGGCAAGACTTTTCCTAAGCGCATACTTTCAAATATTTGGAGTCAGAAGACATGGCAAAAAAACAGCCAACCGTTTTTGTTTAAACCACTACATTGAACAAGGGAAACTACTTAACAGAGAACAGCATATATATTCAGCAGTAGAATATATATCTTTAATTCCATACTTTGGAGGAGAAGAAATCTATGAGTTTCAAACGGCAAATCTAACTTGGATTAGAGAATACTTAGCTCAACCACAGATTGTCAGATACACAACACCAAAAGCAGCGAAGATAACAGAGATATTTGAAAAGATGCTACAGAATAAACTCGGAGACTTTTTAGAAGAAATATCAGGTAAATTTCAGACAAAAAAAATACACCTTCAGGATAGTATAGTGTTAGAAAAAGACGAGCTTGTTTTCCACCCAGGAAATAAGGGGAGACAAGTCATGAGTAAATTTAACCCTTAAACGAACCGAGGCCCCGCAGACAAAAATAGTCTGGGGGCCTCACGAGGGTTCACGGCTTCGTCGTGTCGATGACAGCCGCGGGCGGCGTCTGGGCGGCCGCTCTCGGCTTCGGGGTCTGGTTGACGAAGAAGTAGCCGGCTACAAGCGCGCAGACGATGATGACGAACGCGATCGTCCATGTGCTTGGTCCGGTGTCCACCGTGGCACGCTTGCCGAACATAGTCCCTCCTGCGATCCCTCGCAGGTTGAAGTGGTGCTGCGTGATACTGCGTGGGGTTTCATTGCATATTGCCACATCTGTTTTAAAAAATCAAGCGCAACAAAACACCCTAAAGAATGCTCTTTAGGGTGTTTAAATTAGATGTATTTAAACTTTCTTTATGACCTCTGCGATATATCCTGGTTCTGTAATGGAATGCGTATAGCTATTCAGTATTAAACTTACTAATTCATCCTTATGTACAAAAGAAACATCATCAGAAACATGATTAACACCACCATCGCGCATATTCGGCATAACAAGGATCGCATTAACCCAAATTTTTTTTCTGCAGTACGCATCAATGAAATGCTTTAACTTCATTGCACCACGATGTGATTGATTTAAAAAAGCATGCATTTGTCCCTGGTTTGGGTGATAGTGGCTTTTGACTTCAATCGCAAAAATTCCAGTTGGACCAATAACAGCAAAATCAATATCACCGCCGTGTCTTAAAGAGAGGTCTTGGAAAACATAAAAGTCATGTGGTAGGCGAAGAAGTTCTTTTTTGATGCTTTCTTCACCCCAGATTCCTCTTGAAAATCTATGAGATCTTTTTTCAAAAAGTTTAGCCAAGCTGTAACCGAGAGGGATTAATAGAACAATCAAAAGCATCCAATCAGAAAGAGAAGAGTAGGTATCAACATCACGCTGGGTTAAATAACTCAAAAACAAGAACAGTCCTAAGGTTATGACAAACAGAAGAATAAAAAGAGACTCTTTTCTTTGCAGGAAACTGCTTTTTTTAATGTATATAGCCATTACTGTTTTATTCTAGCACTTTTGGATCCTCTGTGGAGGGTTGACATGGTAAGTCCTTGGTGTTAATATGCTTTTTCTACAGTATTCTCCTGCAGCCGCTCGCGTGAGCGAAGCGGAAGCAACACAAGCCCAGAGGGCGAGTGGCTGTAGGAAACCCTTTCGTTCTGGCACAAGGGTCCAGATACGAAGGACAACTCGTTCGGAGGAACCATCTGATGACCACCACGAGCACCGGCCGACTGCGGACCCGCAAGCCCCAGGCGAGCATTTTTCCCACCATCATGGACATCCTGGACGCGGTGAAGCACGACGACGGCAGCGGGCAGCAGGGCATCGACAAGGCGCCGGCCACGCAGTCCGACGGCAGCGGGCAGCAGGGCATCGACAAGGCGCCGGCCACGCAGTCCGACGGCAGCGGCACCGCGCAGTAGCAAGGCGGCGCCGGGTCACCAGGGAAGCTCGCCCCGAGGCGCTCGGGGCGGGCAACCCCAGGTTTTCCTGGGGAGCAAGCGAAGAAGCAGCAACCGCATTGGTTGACTGCTTTTTTCGTCCCTTTCTTAGGTCCTTGACAAACTAGCAATATTTAGTTAATATTCCCAGTTAAAACAAAATATTAGTTATGGCTCCTGATTTCGTGCATACGGATTGGGGGCAACCCAAAAGGCTTGTGTAAGAGCATTTATTTATGAGGCTCTATGGCACGAGTCTTTTTGTTTTGTATATTTAATACTTTGTTAATGAATTTTTAATGTTTTTTGCGTATTAATAGTAGGAAGGTTAAAAAGGAATATTAGTTTAGATCTAGTCTGTGTTTTCAGGAGCGCGTTGACATATGGGGTCTTTTGTTTTAAAATGAAACCTGTATATTAACTTGATAATCACAAAACTATGGGTGTTCCAAAAAAGCACAAGACCAGATCAGGAAGAGACCAAAGAAGATCTCACCACGCTTTAAAAGCAAAGGTATACGTAGCTTGCAAAAACTGTGGCGCTCCAACAAGAACGCATGAGATTTGTCAGAGCTGTGGTTTTTACAAGGGACGTCAGGTCCGTAAAGTTAAATAACCGAGAAACATGGCAAACCGACATCTCTCACGAACAGTAGCAATGCAAACCCTGTATGAGTGGGATTTTAACGGTAGGAAAGAGCAGCTTAAAGATCTAGCAAAGCACAACATTGAACAGCTAGCTCCAGGAATGGAAGATACTGCGTTCATCTATGATTTGTTAGGCGGGGTTGAATCTTATCTTGAAGATATAGATAAAACAATTATTGAGACTGCTCCAGAATGGCCATTGGACCAGATCACAGTCGTTGATAGAAATATCTTACGCATCGGAATATTTGAACTTCTCTTTGAAAAACAGGTGCCTCCTAAAGTCGCTATAAATGAAGCGGTGGAATTGGGAAAGACATTTGGTGGAGAATCATCTGGTAAGTTCGTAAACGGTGTGTTAGGAACTCTTTACAAAAAACTATTTCCTGAAGAGACTTTAAAGGTAGAATAAAGTCGACTTCTAGCAAAAAGACCTTCCAAAAGAAGGTCTTTTTGTTTTGTCATTAAAAGAGGGGAGAAAACATGAAATATATTGCGATTGCCTTAATGGCAATAACTGTGTTGTTAACAGGAAGTATTGCTTTGGCGCAAGAAATTCCAATACATGCTCAAGCTCAGTCTGTTGAGAGTGCTGAATTAACAACACAAGTTCAGTCTCAGAGTAGCACGAGTACAACAAAGCCAAAGCAAACAACCAAGAAGAAAAAAGCTAAGAAAAAAGCAACTAAAAAACAGACTAAGGCAAAAAACACTGATGCAAAGAAACAGACCAAAGAAAAAAAGAGTGCTAAAAAGACAACCAAGAAAACTAGCGCAAAGAAGCCGAAGACAAGCAAGAGCGTTTCAACAAACACAACAGCAGATGTTGAAAGAGCTAACCTCGGAGCAAATCAAGATCCTTTAAAGGTCGAACAGCCAGATGCTTTAGGGCAGTTAATAAACAACGGAACGGTTGATCTACAAGCACAGTCTACAGAAGAGTTAATTCGTCCTAATGGAGCTCGTAAAGGTTTGGCTATTGCGGGCGCTTCAGGATTTGGGGGCTTAGGATTAATGCTTTTGTTAAAGAAGTTCTTGCTTCATTAACTAAGCATTAGGCGGTTGCCAAAAGGCCTCTGCTTGAGGTATACTAGTGGGGAATTATTTTAAGAAAAACAGCACAAAAGAAATGAACAAAAACGAACTAATAGAAAACCTTGCAGGAAAGCTTGCTCTGCCAAGATCAGAAGCAGAGAGAATGCTTAATACTTTAGTTGATGTAATTTCTGAAACTCTGAAAAAAGGTGATGAAGTAAACATTACTGGATTTGGTCAGTTTTCAGTAAGTAACAGAGCAGCAAGGGCAGGGGTAAATCCTCAGAATCCAACAGAGAGAATACAGATTGCTGCAACAAAAGTCCCAAAGTTTAGAGCAGGCAAGAGTTTGAAAGAAGCGGTAAAAAGCGAATAACTAGAAAATGTTTGGCCAGAAACTTCTGGCCAAACTTTAACGGGAACTGGCTCAATTGGCTAGAGCGCTCGCTTTGGGAGCGAGAGGTTCCGGGTTCGAGTCCCGGGTTCCCGACCAAAATAATTCCGGTTCCCCCGGTTTTTATTTAAGTTGAAATTAGGAGGATGCGTGAAATCATATTTAAAACAAAAGGCAATACAACTGCGCAAAGAAGGTTGGTCATACAGCGTTATCCAAAAAAGAACAGGGATATCTAAGAGCACCCTTAGTAATTGGCTTGGTAATTTATCGTACAGACCAAACTTAGAAGTTAGAAAGAGCATAAAAGAAGGACCGTTGCGTTCTGCTATTATGCGCAGAAAAGCTAAGATCAGGAGTATAAGAGAGATTAAAATAGCGGCAGCAAGAGAATTGGGTAAGCTTTCCAAAAGAGATAAGTGGATGTTAGGTTTGGCTATTTATATGGGTGAAGGTTCAAAGACTCATGATAATATTAGGGTTGTAAACTCAAACCCAGAAATAATTAAAAGTGCTGTTAAATGGTTTAGTAATAATTGTGATGTGCCATTAGCTAATCTCGCTATTAGGGTCCATTCATATCCTGATATAGACCAAGACAAGACTAAAGTATATTGGTCAGGAGTTACTGGTATACCCTTAAGCCAGTTTTTTAAAAATCATATAGATACCAGGACAAACAAATCAGTTTTGAAAAAACGTAAATTGCAATATGGAACAGCTCATTTAATAATCAAGAGTTGTGGAAAAATAAAATTTGGGGTAATCTTACATAGAAGAATTATGGGCTGGATACAAGAAGCCTATAAGCAAATGCGGGTATAGTTTAGTGGTCAAACGCCTCCCTTCCAAGGAGAAGTTGCGGGTTCGATTCCCGCTACCCGCTCCAAATATCGGTTAATTTAGATTGCGGAACATCCGCATTTTTTATCCACAAGAATTTTGGTTATCCTCATTGACTACATAAAAATATTTTTGTTAAACTCCTCATACGGGAGGAAATATTATGCCAGAAGTAACAGAAAAAATAAGGGCAATATTTAGAGAAGAAGGCGCTCTTTTAATTGAGCCTTTAAGTAAGGCTATTCAAAGAACGCAGGACGATGTCTTGTTAATCAAGAATGACGTCTCAGGTTTGAAGAATGACGTCTCAGGTTTGAAGGGTGACGTTTCGGATCTCAAGAGTGATATGTCAGGTGTTAAAGAAGACATCTCGGATCTCAAGAGTGATATGTCAGGTGTTAAAGAAGACATCTCGGATCTCAAGAGTGATATGTCGGATGTCAAAGATGATATTACTGGGATTCGAGAAGTTGTTGATAGTCACACGGTTACACTTGATGGAATGGCTGGTTCTTTGGAAATCATGAGAACAGAGTTATCGGTAAGCAAATATAGACTGGATCGCCATGAGGGATGGATAACTAAATTAGCTCAAAAAACCAAGCTCAAGCTTAGTCATTAACAGGGGGTAATGTTATCAAAGCATTGGCAGAGTTTTTTAGGAAGTGTAATATTTATTTACAAACGCCACGCCCAGCCCGCAAGGGTCCGGTGTGGTTTTTGATTCAGTTGGGTAGCTATGCGTTTCAAACTGGAATTTGATCTCATTTAGGGTTTATATTAGCTACGGCAACAGTAAATTAATGGCTCCTAAATCCAATATGGGCTGGTACCTAAATAATTCGAAATTTAAAGTGAATTTTAACAAGTATCCTATTTATTCAACCAGTGGATATGTAGGCTTGTGATATTTAGGATTATATGTTAATATGTTTCTAAAGAGTGTTATTAATAGCCTTTTTTAGAAACGTATGCAATATAATGAATTTAAGGAACAATTAAAAGACTTTATTGTTTTTTCGATAACGGATATCCGCAAGATAGAACCGAAGTTTTACCGCCGTCGTTTAAATGAGTGGCAAGACAAGGGTTACATCAAGAAGATACGCCGTGGTTACTATATGTTTGCAGACACGCAGTTGAGTGAGGAAAAGCTTTTTTTGATTGCTAATAAAATTTATTCTCCATCTTATGTTTCTTTTGAAATGGCTTTGTCTTATTATGGTCTGATCCCCGAAGGTGTTTATTCGATTACTTCTGCTTCCAGCAAGAAGACAGAAAAGTTTAAGACAACTGTTGGTGAATTTACTTATCGAAGTCTTAAGCCACAACTGCTGTTTGGTTTTAGCTTACTAACGCAAGGAAAACAGACATACAAGTTAGCGGAGATGGAAAAGGCAGTCTTAGATTATTTATACATCAATTCCAAGAGCACGAGAAAGGAAGATTTGCAGGAGTGGCGATTTGAGGGGCGAGAATTTCTGGCAAAGGCTGACTTAAATAAGTTTAATAGATATGTTAAAGCTTTTAATAGTCCCAGTCTGGAAAAGCGAGTCAAGCAGTTTATAAATTTTATTAAGCAACAACAATAATGTTAACCTTAGAACAAATTGAACAGCAATATCCTGAAAATTTGCGAGCTTTTAAGCGTTCACTGCTTCGAGAGTATTTGCAGTATAAGATATTAGAAATTATTTTTGCTTCTGAGTATGCCTCTAAGCTGTCATTTTTGGGTGGCACAGCTTTAAGAATCCTTTATAATAATAATCGTTTTTCTGAAGATATTGATTTTGACAATTTTGGTTTAGAAGAGAGCGAGTTTAATGCCTTAGCAGAAAAGGTAAAATCTGGTTTAGAAGCTGAGGGACTGAAAGTAGAAATTGATATTGTTGGTAAAGAGGCTTATCGTTGCAATGTTCGTTTTCCAGATATTCTTTTTGGCAGCGAGCTGTCTCAACATCAAAGCGAAAAAATTCTTATTCAAATTGACAGTCTAGCGCACGGTTTTTCTTACCAACCCGAACGCAAGATTTTGAACAAGTTTGATGTTTTTACCGAAATTTTTGTTGCCACTTCTGATTTGTTACTGTCGCAAAAAATAAATGCTGCTGTAAACCGCAAACGGGCCAAAGGTAGGGATTTTTATGATATTGTATTTTTGCTATCTTTTACCAAGCCCAACTATCAATACCTACACCAAAAAATGAACATTAGGGAACCAGAAGAGTTAAGAGCAAAGCTACTTAAACTGTCTGAGGAACTTGATTTTACAGAGTTAGCACGAGATGTAGAGCCTTTTCTTTTTAATCCTAGTGATAGTAAAAAGGTAGAGTTATTCCGAGATTTTATTCAGCAAGCAAAATTATAGGGAGTAAGCTTTAAATTAACAAAGTTTTTGTTGCACTTCAGATTAGAATTTATGTAGTGGTCGCGTGTTGACCTAGTCTGTATAAGTAGGGTATAATACGAACAACTAAAAAAGTATATATGACAAAATTACATAAAATTTTTAGAGTTATATATCCCGCTAAACACCCAGAGGAACTTATTAAAGAATATAATATTCCTCGTACTTTGCATTTACAAATACGTCTTACTAAAGACGGCTGGTTTGTTGCGTCTGTTCCAGAACTTCCAGGTTTAATTACTCAAGCACAAACTCAACATGAATTACTAGATATGGTTAATGACGCGGTTTTAACTTATTTTGATGTACCAAAAAGACAAGCTGATATAATTTACGATCAATTGAATATTCAAGGAGTCCCAGCAGTCCAATATGAGGCTCAATTACGAACTACTTAAATTTCAATGGGAGAGTATAATTTCAATAAAAGACAATGCTTACAAGCATTAAAAAAATTAGGTTTTTTTGAGGGAAGCAAGCGCAGAGGTATTCATGATAAATATTATCCTCCCAAAAGAATAGCCGAAAATCTGACTTCTGAGAAAGCCCCTTTTATAATGATACCTAGGCATAACGAGTTGCATATCCAAACGGAAATTATCAAAGAGATTAAGGCTATGGGTGGTGATGATTTGGTAGAACAATTTAAAAAATATTTATAATAGAACCGCTATAAATCAAATAAGCGGTTTTATAGTTTTGTTGATCTAGTCTGTATAAGCAGGGTATAATTTAAACAAGTATTAAGCTAATTTTAGCTATGTCCAGATTTATTCAAAGAATACAATCTTATTTGGCTACTCCGGCACAAGCCCAAGAAAAGATCACTCATTTATTGATTGAGCTTCGTCATCGTGGGTTGACTTTTGATATTAGCTTAGAAAATGAAGATGGACAAAAATTCTTTTATGCAAAATCCATAGATTATCCAAAGGGTTATATTTCTGCTACTGGTCAAACTACGGAAGAATTAGAAAGTGAATTAAAGGACGCGATTTTTACAGCCTTTGAAGTTCCAGCAAGATTTTGCATTTCTGAACTAATTGTTTTCAATCCTCCTGTCTCACAGGTAGCTACTGCAAACCAGAAAGTATATGCTACCATCTAGTTTCCCGTCTGATATATCGCAAAAGAGACTAGCAAAAGCATTTCAAAAAGGGTTTACGCTGGTGGCAAAGGCGGTCATTATAAACTTGATGATCCTAAAAGCAAGAAGTTTATAACTCTACAATCTAAACTCTGGAAAGCTGTACTAAAGATAAATTGAAGCAAGCGGAAGAACTCGGTTATGACGCAACAGAGATAATGAATAATTATTAAATTCTCCGGCCTCTAAAAT
The DNA here is from genome assembly GCA_964364285.1 of uncultured Candidatus Saccharibacteria bacterium. Classification (GTDB taxonomy): domain Bacteria; phylum Patescibacteriota; class Doudnabacteria; order UBA920; family VMFF01; genus VMFF01. Next base: position 63,647 of record CAYIKZ010000002.1, read on the forward strand.
AAGAAGCAGGAGCTTTTTAATAGAAAAGGACTACATTCAACATTCTAGTGCAACACCTCATTAGTCTACCTTACGGTGTTGCGCTTACTTGTTGAACTTACTATACGGTTGGTTGACAATAATACCAAAAGATTATATAATGCTTGCATATTAAACCTTTGTACCAGGTTTATCCACATTTATGATTTGTACCATCATAAGTATTTCCAAAGGCATTCTGCTGAATACCTTAGGAGCCAAAGAAATCAGGAAAGTAGAACCAACCACGCTTAAATAGGGGATTTTAAGCGACTTTGTTATACTTTCCTGGTTTTTTTATGCAGATTGTGTTTGCACGCACATGTACGTATAAAAGGAACCGGGCGGTTATTTGAAGACATATATAGAGGGTGTAACAACGCTCTATTATAGGCGTCAAATAATACGCAACTAGCACTGGAGTGTTTAGTGTTCTTTATTAATAAAGATTGGTCGATCTCTAGGCGAAAGGCCTTGTAATAGGCTTTGCCAGAAGCTAGTTGAAACAGAAAATATATTAATAACACTTTTTTTAGATTAAGATTGATTGTCGCATATGAACAATTAATCCCTCGTCTAAAAAAACGGAGTAAAACATGCAAACCTCTTTAGCAAAGAAAATCTTTGCAATAGGTTCAACTTCAGCCATGTTGTTAGCTGCTGTCCCTTTTGTGGCTTCAGCTGCAGTTCACTCTGCCGGAACAAACGTCGTTTCTAACGGAACCGTTTATTTCGTCAACAGCAATGGTCAGAAACAACCTTACACTTCAGCTGGCGCATTTTTGTCCTATGGTTTTAACACCTGGGCAGATGTAGTCCCAGCTTCCGCTGAAGATATGGCTTTGCCTACTGGCTCATTCGTTCCTCCATCAGATGGTTCCCTTATCAATGATAAAGGCACTGTATATTTGATGGTTAACGGAATGCCATCAGGCTTTACTACAGAACCAAACTTCTTAGGCTCAGGCTATTCTTACAAGAATGTCTTGGCTGGTGATGTTTCCTTCTTAGCAAAAGGCTCAAATATCAGCACAACAGCAATGTCCCACCCAGTTGGTACATTAGTAAACGACAAAGGTACTGTTTACTTAATGACAGCATCTGGAAAAATGGGCATTCCTTCTCTTTCAACATTTAATTCTTGGGGCTATAGCTTCGCAAAAGTCGTTCCTGCAAACAGCTACGACTCAGCAGTTTCTATGAGCTCTGGAATTATGAATGCAAGAGTTGTCGGACAATTGAACCCAACAGGTTCAACAGTCAACATTCCTCCAGTATCTGGAACTCTATCTGTAAGCGCAGCTTCAGATATGCCAGTTACTAGAACATTGGTCAAAGGCGAAGCAGTCTCTGATTTAGCTCACTTCACTTTCTACGGTACTGGTACAGTTACCGCAGTTACTTTGAAGAGATTCGGCGTTTCAGCAGATGCTACTTTGAACAATGTCTACCTCTTTGACGGTTCAACAAGACTTACAGATTCAGCATCAGTCTCATCTGGAAGCACAATCAACTTCACAAGCAACAGCGGCTTGTTTACAGTCAATGGTTCAAAAACCGTTGCTGTAAGAGCTGACATCCTTTCAACTGCAGCAGCAGGTGAAACAGTCGGCGTTCAGTTGACATCAGCAATGAGCGGTTCTAACACAGTTAGTGGCGCTCCTGTATCAGGTAACTTACACACTGTTGCAACAGCTACTTTAGCTACTGTAGCATTGGGTGCAGTTACTCAATCTGGTGCAACAAATCCAGGCGTAGACATCAATGTCTGGCAATCAACAGCAACTGTCTCAACAAGAGACGTATTGATGACAAGATTAGCATTGCGCCAAGTTGGCTCAATTGTTTCTGCTGACGTCAATAACTTCAAGTTGTTTGTAGATGGAGTACAAGTAAGCTCAGCAGCTTCTTTGGACTCTAATGGTTATGTAACCTTTAGCTTTAGCAAAGCATTGACAACAGGCAACAGAACCTTAAAGGTAACAGCAGATGTTATCGGTGGTTCTGGAAGAAATGTAGAGTTCTCTCTACGTGGTGCTTATGACATCTCAGTTACTGATACTCAGTACAATGCAGGTGTTACAGCAACCGCTTCTTCATTCCCATTGGATGCAGGTGCAACCTTCAACATTAGCGCTGGTTCTATGACAGTTGTTAAAGCAACTGATTCACAGTCTCAGAACGTTACTTTGGGTGCAACTGATCAAACATTGGCTAAATACACCTTCACCGCTTATGGTGAACAAATCAAGGTTGAAACCTTGAGAGTCGGTGTTATAACAACTGGTGGAACTGTTACTGAACATACATTGAGAAATGTAAGAATCTTAGTAAATGGTTTACAAGTTGGTAGCACAACCAACGTCCCAGCTGCAGCAACTTTTGCATCAGGCGCTGGTACACAATTCACAACAAACTTCACAGTAGTTCCTGGTACAGTAGCTACAGTTGAAATTCGTGGTGATATCGTAGACTCTGAAGATACTGATAACATCGCAGCTGGAACAGTTACTGCTGTCCAAGCTTTGTTAATCGGTGGTACTTCAGCAAACAACGCAATTCCACAGGTATCCTTAGGAACCTTGGACGTGCCAACAGCTAACAACACATTAGGTAATAGCTTAACAATTGCCTCTGGTTCTATTAGTTTGACTCAACAGTCAACCTACGCAGGTCAGACAATTGTTGCTCCTCAAACAGCTTACAAAGTCGGTGCTTACAACCTAACTGGTAATAGCACTGAAGCAGTCAACCTCAATACACTTGAAGTAGACTTCACTGGTACTACTGCTGAAGAAACTGTCTTAACAGACGTTTACGTAAAGTATGGTACTCAGACAACAGCTGTTAAAGGAACTGTAACCGCAGCAGACAACACATGGTCCATAAGCAGAACATTGGCAATCAACGAAACAATGCCAGTTGAAGTTTATGCAACCGTATCTTCTGCATTATCTACAGATACAATTATTACTCGTTTGACTGTCACTGGTATTACAGCATCATCTGGTTTAACCACTTATGCTGATACAAACTCTGACACAACTAAGGATGCAAACGGCTTCTTAGGTCAAACAATCACTGGTGCTGCAAACGGAACTTTGACAGCAACAGCTGATGCTTCAACTCCTGATTCAGCAATTGTTGATGACTCAGGTACAGTAACTACAGCAGCCTTCAAGTTTGCTGCAGTCAATGATTCATTTACAATCACTGACATGACAGTCACTCTTGCAGATGCTTCTGCAGTTAACACTGTTACTTTGATGGACAGTGGCGTAGCAGTAACTGGTGGTTCAAAGCCAGGCGCTGCAACTCTAACCTTCAGTGGTTTGAATATCGCAGTCCAATCAAATAGCACAAAGATAATCACAGTTCAATTGACAATGTCTCCTGTTGGAGTAGGCGCTGGCACAGCTGGCTCTTCCTTGTTAACAACATTGACATCATTCACCTCTCGTACCTCAAACGGCACATCTGACGTTTCAGCAAACGATGCAGGTCCTTCAATTGAAAACGACCCAGCTGGTAACATTATGTACGTCTACCGCTCAATTCCTACAATCACAAACGTATTATATTTGCCAAATTCAATCTTGGCAGCTGGTACGCAGACTGTATCCAAGTTCACCGTTTCTTCTGGTGGAACTGGAGCAATTAGCTGGCAGAAACTTGTATTCACAGTTGCAAGAAGCATCGGTGGTACAGACACTCTTGCCACAACTCAATTGTGGAACTCTGATACCAACACTCAAATTAGTGGTACAGTTGCATACACTGGCAGCGTAGAAGCTGACAATGGAACTGCTGGTACTATAATCTTTGTTGCAAACTCAGAACAGGCTATTAGCGGTGCTAAGACCTATGAGTTGAGAACAACAATTGCTGGAACCGTTGGAACTGGCGATTATATCTCTGTTAAAATCGCTCAGCCTTCTACTTTCGCAGCTTCAGTAGCAGCATTTGCTTCACATACTGCAAGCAGTGCTTCATACGCTGATGTAAATGCAGGCGGAACAGTCAATGCAAACGATATTCGTTTGACAGCTCAAACATCTGTTGAATCAGGTTACGTGCAGACGACTACTGAAGGTGTCGCAACATTCTTAACATCAGATACAACTGATGAAGTACAATCTTACGGTACAATTACCACAGGTCAGACAATAATCTTGACTGAGAGTGGTAACACCGCGATTGGTGCGATCACTGGTACATTAGTCTCAACTGGTCTATTCACATGTACAGCATATGATGCTGCAAACGGTGGTGGTACAGCAACCACAACTTCAGCAGCCATCTTGTCTATCAAGTGTACAAAGACAGGTGCTCAAGTTATCTTGAACACTGCCGCTGTTGCCGAGGGTGTTGCAAACGCTGACGTTACAACAATTACTTTGACAACCACCGCTGGTGGATTGGCAGCTAATACTGTTGTAGCAGCAGCTGATTCCGATCTCGGATTCACTTTGGTTGCTGGTGTAGTTGGCGATGCAAGCTTTGTCTGGTCTGACCAGAATAAAGCAGCTCACAGCTCAACAACAACTGACTGGACCAACGGAGTATTGGTTAAGAACTTACCAACTTCAACTCAAACATTGAGCAAATAGTTAGTAGTTCATACTCAACTTTTCTAGAAGTCTAAACTAGATCAAAAGACCGCCCAACCAGGGCGGTCTTTTGTATTGTGTATAAGTTAAAACAAGAGAGTAGATTAACCAGCTATTAAACTTTTTGACCTCCCTTTCATATCTGCGCTACAATAACCCTCCAACAATATTAATTGGAGTTTTTGTGGATATAGAGACAAAAAAGGAGTTTGAGAAGATAAGTTCAGAGTTTAAGACAATGCATCTTGAATTCAGGAAAATAGATCAAAGATTTGATCAGGTTGATAATGATATATCCCTAGTATTAATGACTGTGAGTAAAACTTATGAAGAACTGGAAATAGAGGTTAAATCAATCAATGCTCATATGGTAACCAAAGACTATCTTGATCGCCGTTTAGAGAGATTTGTTAGTACAAACAAGCTTTTGTTAAGAGAAGAAGGACCTGATTACAAGGTTTAATTTGGTGCGCTTAAAAGCGCTGATGCAAAGTGGACTACTTTAGAACGAGTTTTTAAAAAAGCTGTGCTTGTCGAAAAACAAGAACCAGGAGCTGAAACAAAAAAACCAAGAAAGAACTAAAACAAGCGAATAGATTAACTATATATTAAATATTTTGACTTTAGTTTTAGATCTAGGATACAATAAACCTCCAACAATATTAATTGGAGTTCGTTTATGGATATTGAGACCAAAAGAGAGTTCGAAAAGATAGGTCTTCAAGTAGACCAAAGGTTTGAAAAAGTTGATCAAAGGTTTGAAAAAGTTGACCAAAGATTTGAGAATTTGGAAAACATCATGATCAAAGGGTTCAACAGGGTGGACGAAGAAATTGCTTTAGTTTTAAGAACAATGAATGCATTTTCAACAGCCATGGAAACAGAAATCAAAGCAATGAACAGCCGGATGGTAACCAAAGACTATCTTGATCGCCGTTTAGAAAGATTTGCCAGTGTAAACCATCTTTTGTTAAGGGACGAAGGACCAAGCTACAAGGTTTGATTTGGCATTGAAAAAATAGCTGATCTTTGGTAATATTACATTTGTACTTAGTGTTTTTAAACACATGCGCCCGTAGCTCAACTGGATAGAGCGTGTGGCTTCGGACCACAAGGCTGTAGGTTCGACTCCTGCCGGGCGCACCAAATTGGGTTTACAAATGAATATGCGGGTTGGTAGCTCAGTTGGTAGAGCAGTTGCCTCTTAAGCAATTGGTCGTGGGTTCGAATCCCACCCAACCCACCAGAGATCAATATATACGCCCAAAAGGCGTTTTTTTGATATACTGAACATATATGCAGGATCATATCCTTACAGTCCCTGAAATATCCAAGTTTTTCGGGGTTAGCAAGAAAACAGTCTATGAATGGTGTCGTTTTGGGCACTTGCCGGCGTTTAAAATTGGACAAGAATGGATGCTTAGACAAAGCGATTTACAGAAGATGATAAACGCGAAAGTAAGCTCAGCAGGACGTAAACAACAAGACCTCTTTGGTAAGAACAAGGGAGGTAAATAATGGTGTACTTGTTTTTAGGAGAAGACGACTTTTCTAAGAAAGAAGAGATTAAAAAGACAGCGCAGAAAGAATCATTAGAGGTTGTTTCTTTTTTTGATTATGACTCAGAACAAGAGATCAAACAGGCTACAATGAATAGTACACTCTTTGGTGGTAAAAAGTTAATTTGTGTCTATGATTTTTTCAAGCGTGGTTTTGATCAGGGTATTCTAGAAGACATTAAAAATACAACAAACAGCGTTGTCTTCTTAGAAGAGAAGCTTGATAAAAGGAAAGCAGAAACTAAAAAGATTCTGGCAAACAAAAACTTAAAAGTTGTTGAATTCAATATTCCAACAGGCGCAGAGTTTTCCTCTTGGGTGAATAACCAAGCAAAAAAATATGATTTAAGGCTTTCAGGAAAAGCAATGGATCTGTTTTTAAAGCGCCTTGGCGTTTCATTCAACCCCTCAAACTATTCAGAACCTTTGTATGATCTTTGGCAAGCAGATTCAGAACTTCGAAAATTAAAGAGTTTTGCTTCAGATGATGTTGTTTCTGAAAAAGATATTTTAGACCTAGTCTCTGAAAATACTGATGATGATATATTCAGGATTACTAATGCAATAGGGGAGAAAGACAAAGTTAATGTTACTAAGTTTTTAGTTGAATATATGGATAAATATGCTGGTAGTGACGAAAAAAGTAAGATTATAGGACTCTCTGGTTTGCTTTCAGAACAGTTTAGGAATATACTGGTTTTCCAAAAGTTTCTGACTCAAAAAGTTTCTGACAAAGAAATCGCTAACCTTACTGGATATGCACCAGGAAGAATTTTTGTTTACAAAAAACTAGCAACAAGATTTACTGAACAAAAGGTTTTAGAGCTATTAAAAAAAATAGAGCTTTTAGATTTAGAAGTTAAAACAACACAAGGACCAGCATCTCTCCAGTTTTTTATGATTATAGAGTCAGCGATGAAATAGCAGTAGAAAAGAGCAGAGGGTCACATCCTTACGGACGTGACCCTCTTTGCTTTCGCCCGAAGCCAGTTACGGCTTGGGCGGTCTGATGCAGAATAGGTTTGCTGCTACCCCCGGGGTGGCAGGTTCGTAACAGGCAACCGAGCCGCCTGTTCCGCCTCCGAGGAACTGGAACTGGAGGCGGTAATATGAATCCTGAGCAGTCCAGACGCCGGTGGTGTGGAAGTACACCACGAGCGATCCCTGGAACGCGGGATTGCATGATTGCGTCAACGCGTACGGTGCCGTGTACTGTGTCATAGCACCGTTTGGGTTGCAACCAGTGGCGCCTCCCTTGAGGCTGTTGTTTGCCTGGCCCGTGATTCTCAGGACAGTCTGAAGCACGACAGCTGACCAGGCATTGCTGATTGTCTCAGTCCCGATCTGCTGTGTCGCGCCTTGGGTTTTTACTGAATCCTTGGTTGTGGCTCCAAAGCTGATGCCTGTCTTCGGGCTGAACCACACCAGGTAGAGTGCACTGCTGTTCGCTGCGTCGTTCCATGAAGTGTAAGCTCCTTGCATGCTTCGCATGCTTACAGAAGCTACTGTTCCGGTGCCGCTGTCAGCTCTTGCTATCAGTGACACCATGGCGCAGTTCCCCTTCATCCCCGGAGGGAAAATAGGCATCAGCCGAAGGGTATCAGCACAGACCTCGAAACTTCTTGAGGTCTGTGCACCGGTTGCTGTTGCCGTGAATTCGACGGTGCTCGTGACTCCGGCTACTGACGCGCGGAGCTTGTATACTCCGCCGATTGGGCCTGCGAGCCAACCTCCAACCGTTGCGATACCAGATGCGTCGGTGGTTGTCGAGCCGCCAGTGATCGAGCCAGAGCCGCCAGTGACTGTGAAAGTCACAGCAACTCCGGACATGCTGGCGCCGAGATCATCAAGCACCTTCACCGATGGCTTCACCGCGAAGGCAGTGTTGCCAGCACCGGTTTGGTTGTCGCCCGCGACCTTCTGGATTGAGGTGACAACTGGTACTGTCGCAGTTGCAGTGAACGTTGCACAGGTTGTTACACCCGCAACGCAGGCGTTGACCGACTGGTTTCCCACGGCACTGCCGAGAGTCCAGTTGGTCCGCGCGGTACCTGCGGCGTTGGTGATCACGTTCGTAGTGACCGTGCCACCACTTGCCGTGAAGGTCACCGTGGCACCTGAGAATGCGGCGCCGTGCTGATCGAGAACCTTTACCACCATGGGATTGATCAGCGCCGTACTGATGCGCGCGGTCTGACCGCTTCCCGAGACCGCCGTGATGCTTGCGGCCTTCAGCGGTTCCACGGGTGAGTCCTTCTTGCAGCTTGTCGCGAACAGCATTCCTGCTGTTGCGAGTGTAGCCATGAGGTACCGCAATTGCTTACGCATTTGTACGTCTCCTCTTGAACGGGGTGAACTGCGGTGTTGTTGCTATATTTGTTACTCTGCTTCCTCCTACGTACTGTCAGAGAGCTAATCAGCCACAAAGGGCGATTGCCTTCCTTGTTTCTGATATACCAGTTAACCAAAAAAGCCCCCTGTGTCAATGTTAACAGATGGGTTATGAAAGAAAAATAAAAAAGCGGGGAGACCGCTCTTTTCCTATCTATTTGCTCGTTTTCTTTCAGTTGCGTTTAAAATCTTTTTTCTAAGACGAATGCTTTTTGGTGTTGCTTCAACAAGTTCGTCGTTGCCAATATATTCTAATGCAAAATCTAATGATATTTCTTTAGGAGGGGTTAAGATTATGGCATCATCATTTCCAGATGAACGCATATTTGTCAGTTTTTTTGTTCTATTAACGTTTATCTCTAAATCTGTGTCAAAGTTATTCTTTCCGACAATCATTCCTTCATAAACATCAACTGCAGGACCAATGAAAAGTGTTCCGCGTTCTTGAGCATTGTTTAAACCATATGCATTTGAAACACCAGTTTCTGCGGCAATTAAAGACCCGTGTGAATTTGTTGTGTCGCTGTTTATGTTTGCAACTGGTCTGTATGAATCAAAAAGATTGTTTAAAATAGCTGTGCCACGAGTTTTAGTAAGCAGGGAATTCTTTAAACCGATTAATCCTCTTGTTGGGATTAAGTATTCAGCATGGATTTCGTTTGATTGAGATGTTTCCATGTGTCTTAATTCACCACCTCTTTTTCCAAGTTCTTCAATTACAGGACCTTGGTATTCGCTAGGAACATCAAAAGTTAGGATTTCGTATGGTTCTTCTTTAACTCCGTTCTCTTCTTTGTAGATAACTTCTGGTTGGGAGACTTGTAGTTCAAATCCTTCTCTGCGCATTGTTTCAATTAAGATTCCGAGGTGTAACTCACCACGTCCGGAAACTAGGAAAGAATCAGTGCTTCCTGTTTCTTCAACTCTTAAAGCAACGTTGGTTTCAAGCTCTCTCATTAAACGTTCTCTTAAGTTTCTTGATGTAACAAATTTTCCTTCTCTGCCTCCAAAAGGGGAGTTGTTAACAGAAAAAGTCATTCTAACAGTTGGTTCTTCAATATGTACTGGTTCAATTTGAACGGGGTTTAAAGCGTCTGCAATTGTTTCTCCAATTGAAATATCATCAAAACCCGAGATTGAAACAATATCACCAGCAACAGCTTCTAAAACCTCGGTTTTGCTTAATCCTTCAAAGCTCATGATGTTTCCAACCTTGCCATTTACTTTAGTCCCGTCTGTTTTTATCTGAACAACATTTTGACCTTTGGTTACTTTTCCAGCCTGGATTTTTCCAGTACCCATTTTTCCTTTGTATGAATCGTAAGCTATCGCAAGAACTAACATTGCAAAAGGATCTTCTGCGTTTACTGTTGGGGCTGGTATATGTTTAATGATTGCTTCAAAAAGAGGGATTAAATCAGGGCTTTGTAAGTCTTCTAGTGCTTTTGCTCCTGGGTGATGTGGTTGATGTATTGATGCAACACCATTAATACCTGATGCGTAAATGATTGGGAAATCAAGTTGAATGTCTGTTGCTTTAAGGTCAACAAAAAGATCAAAGGTTTTGTTAACAACCTCTTCTGTTTGAGCATCAGCACGATCAATTTTGTTGATGACAACAATTGCTTTGTGACCGAGTTCTAAAGCTTTTTTAAGTACAAACTTGGTTTGAGGCATTGGTCCTTCTTTTGCATCTACAAGAAGAAGAACACCGTCAGCCATCTTAAGGGTTCTTTCAACTTCTCCGCCAAAATCCGCGTGTCCTGGGGTGTCTATTATGTTTATCTTTACGCCATTGTAAACAACGCTAGCATTTTTTGCTTTGATGGTAATACCGCGTTCTCTTTCAAGATCCATTGAATCCATGATTAAATCAGCACCTTCTGGTCCGTCTTTGACTGTGTGTGTTTGTTTAAGCATGGCATCAACTAAGGTAGTTTTACCGTGGTCAACGTGTGCTATTATTGCGATATTTCTTATGAGTTCTCTTTGCATTGTCTCTTTCAAAATTAAAAGCGCACTCTTGCGCCCCGTTATTCTCGCATATTTTGCCCAAAAAGTCAAAGGTGTGTATGCGTCCAGGTCAGATTGCACTCTTGGGGTAATTGGTTAGTATCTAAAGA
>CAYIKZ010000003.1:0-71543 GCA_964364285.1 uncultured Candidatus Saccharibacteria bacterium
AAACGCCTCACCAGATATTTAATGAGGGTGTTGCGCTAGAATGTTGAATGTAGCTAGTAAGAAAAGCAGTGTATTTTACTGTTGTTTTTTACGCCTAAAAAACATATAATATACGCATGTCATTTCTAGAAAAAATCTTTGGCGGGAATCAAAGAGTCGTCTCAAAACTACAGAGTGTGGTTGATAAAATTAACTCTTTAGAAGACCGCTTTAAAGAGTTAACTGATGCTCAAATCAAGGAACAAGTACAAACCTGGAAGACTCAGTTATCAAACGAAAATGAACCAAAAGATTACGAAGAACAAAAGAAAATCCTGGAACAAATTCTTCCAGAGGTTTTTGCTTTAACAAGAGAAGCTGCAAAACGAACAATCGGACAAAGACACTATGATGTTCAGTTAATCGGTGGTATTACACTCCATCGAGGTCAGATTGCAGAAATGAAAACTGGAGAAGGAAAAACCTTAACAGCAACTCTTCCTTTGGTTTTAAACGCATTAACAGGGCATGGCGTGCATTTAGTTACAGTTAACGACTACCTGGCTCGTTGGCATGCTTCTTTAATGGGCCCTATATACCACATACTTGGTTTGTCTGTTTCTTCAATTCAGCACCAACAGTCTTTCATCTATGACCCTACTTACGCTCCTGAAGATGAAGAAGTCAAACGTTTAGAAAGCGAAACCCAAGGTTTTGTTTTGGATGTTAAACATATGCGCACAGTTTCTAGGAGAGAAGCATACGCAGCTGATATTACATATGGCACTAACAATGAATTTGGTTTTGACTATCTTCGCGACAACATGGTTGGTGATCTTTCTCAGATGACTCAAAGAGAAATGCACTACTCAATTGTTGACGAAGTAGACAGCATTTTAGTTGATGAAGCTCGTACACCTTTAATCATTTCTGCGCCTGATACTGACCCAACTGACAAATACTATCGGTTTGCAGAGTTAGTTGAAAAATTAGAACATGGCCCTGATTACAGCATTGATGAAAAGAAAAAAGGAGTTGCTCTTTCTGAAGTTGGTATTGAAAAGTTAGAAAAGCTTTTGAATATAAAAAATATTTATGAAGAAGAAGGAGTTTCAACAGTACACCATTTAGAACAAGCTTTAAGAGCAAAGGCGTTGTTTAAGCTTGATCGAGACTATGTTGTTCGTGATGGAGAAGTCATTCTAGTTGACGAATTCACTGGTCGTTTAATGTTTGGAAGAAGATACTCTGATGGTTTACACCAAGCAATAGAAGCGAAGGAAGGCGTTAAGATTCAACAAGAAAGCAGAACCCTTGCGACAGTAACTTTCCAAAACTATTTTAGAATGTACAAAAAACTCGCTGGTATGACAGGAACAGCTTTAACAGAAGCAGAAGAGTTTTTTAGCATTTACAAACTTGAGGTTGTCGCGATTCCAACAAATAAACCAATGGTAAGGGAAGACAGACCAGACGCAGTTTACAAATCAGAAAAAGGAAAACTTGAAGCAATAACTAGAGAGGTAATAGAAAGACACAAAAGAGGTCAACCTTTGTTAATCGGTACTGTTTCAATCCAAAAGAATGAATTACTAGCAGATCACCTTAAAACCGCGGGTTTACAATTTGAAATATTAAACGCAAAAAACCACGAGCACGAAGCGCATATCATTTCTCAAGCAGGACGTTTTGGAGCAATTACAGTCGCGACAAACATTGCTGGTCGTGGTGTTGACATTTTGCTTGGTGGAAACCCTGTAGACCCTGAAGAAGCAGAAAAAGTAAAAGAAGCAGGTGGTTTGCATATCCTTGGAACAGAGCGTCATGAGTCACGAAGAATAGACAATCAGTTAAGAGGACGTGCTGGTCGTCAGGGTGATCCTGGATCATCCCAGTTCTTTGTTTCTTTAGAAGATGATTTAATGCGTTTGTTTGGCGGTGATCGTTTACAAAAGTTAATGACAACATTGGGTATTGAAGAAGATCAACCAATAGAAGCAGGGCTTGTTTCTAAGTCAATTGAACAAGCTCAGAAAAAGATTGAAGGTTTAAACTTTGATACCAGAAAACATGTTTTAGAATATGATGATGTGATGAACAGACAGAGAGAAATAATCTACGGAAAAAGAAAAGCATGGCTTCAAAAAGAAGTAAATCATAAAGAAGAAATCCTTGGTTTAATTGAGACTGAAATATCAGAGTTAGTTAGAAATCATTTTCTTGCTGAAAACGATATTCAAGAACTTTTAAATGCCATTAATTCAATTTTTCCAGTCGGTAATACAGAAGCAGGAAAGATTGTTGAGCTTTCAAAGCAACCAGGAGATTCAGAGTTTGCAATTACTGACTATGCTGTTTCTTTAGCAAAACAACGTTATGAAGAAAAGGAAAAAGCACTTCCAGATCCAAGCATTATGCGTCAGATTGAAAGAGGAATTTCACTGCAGTCGCTTGATAACTTATGGATGGAACATTTAGACACAATGGAACACTTAAGAGAATCTGTTGGTTTAAGAGGATATGGTCAAAGAGATCCATTGGTTGAATACAAGCGTGAATCCTTTGATCTGTTTAAGCGCTTGCTAGTCCAGATTAATTCGCAGATTGTATATTCAATATACAAGGTAAGTCTGCAGCAACAACCAGTTTCAGAGCTTCAAGAACTTGCTAAGAATGCACAAGAAGTATCTTCAGAATCAGCAGAAGCAGATTCAGTAGAGAAAATAGGGAGAAATGATCCTTGTCCTTGCGGGTCAGGGAAGAAATATAAAAAATGTGGTCTGTTAAATACAGTTGAGCACCAGTCTAATATGGTAAAGAAATGAGCGATCTAACTCCCATTGCAAGTGTCGGCATAGTTGTGTTTGCAGAGGATTCGGTTCTTTTGGTAAGACACGAGGCTGGTGCAGAACATCTTATCAACACGTACGGTTTACCATCTGGTAGACTAGAAGAAGGTGAAACTTATGTAAGCGCGGCAAAGAGAGAACTAGCTGAGGAGACGGGATTGATTACAGCTGAAGAAGATTTGATGGAGTTGCCAGAAAAGTACACGGCTGAAATTCCGAGAAAAGATGGAACGACACGTTTGTTTTTTTGGATAGTGTTTTTATGCAAAGCTTTTTCCGGTGAACTTACTGTGAGTAACGAAACTTCTCCTGAATGGGTAAAGATGTCTGATATAAAAAAACATCAGCTATTGCCTAATATTGAAAATGCGATTAGTCAGGCTTTGCGATTCAGGAAAGAAATATAAAAAGTGTCATGGGAAATTTAAAATAGATAAACTATTCTGGACAGAAGAAGAGATAAAAGATAAGGGTATTCAGATTATTTCTTTAGATTAAAATTAAGAAAGAAAACAATGGCAAACGATTTTCAACAGAAACAACCAACTAAGAATGAACAGATGTTCTATGAGATTGCAATGCAGATGCATGATATAGATAAACGTGTTTGGTCAATTTCATCACACATGCTTGCTTTGGGTGTCGCTTTAAATATTGATGCAAAGAAAATGGCAGAAATCTTAACTGGCGATGATGCAAAGATTAAAGAATACGCTAAAAACATCAATGAAGAAATAAAGAAGATTGAAGATGCACGTCCTAAAGAAGAAAAGCACGATCATGAATATGATCACAACCATGAACACTAAGATGGCTTAAATAAAAATGCAAATCAACAAAGCAATAATTTTAGCTGGTGGCAAAGGAGTTCGTCTTAGACCTGTTACTCTCGAAACTCCCAAACCATTGATAACTGTTAAGCGCAAACCAATTTTGACCTGGCTTTGCGAACTCTTCATTTCCAATGATGTTAAAAATATCAGAATTATTGTAAATGAAAACGATCTAGAAGAGTTCAAGTGGTGGTTTAAAAGATTTAAGGTAACTCACAATGATCAAGATTTTGATATAGATTTTTTTGTAGAGACTAAACCTTTAGGTACATTTGGTTTTGTTAAAACCAAAGAAGCTCGTGATTGGCTTAATAGAGAATCATTCTTTTTAAGTAATGGCGACGAGTTAAAAGCCATGAACTTAAAAGACATGGCTAAACAGCACTCAATCAATCATGAAAAAGGCGGTGTTGCAACTATTGCATTAGCTACCGTGGAAGACCCAGAGCATTATGGAGTTCCAATAGTTGAATCAGAGAGAATTATTTCGTTTTTAGAAAAACCGACTAACCCCCCAAGTAATAACATCTCTTCGGGGCTATACCTCCTAGATGCAGAATTCTTTAACTACCAAACAGATCAAGAATTTGAAATGATAGAGCTAATTTGGGATAGGGTCGCTAAGGATAATAAGCTATACGCTTTTGATACTGGCGGAAAGTGGTATGACACAGGTACATTTGAGCGTTGGGAAAAGGCTATTAATGAATGGCCATATTAAAAAACTAGATAATAATATGCTAGTTGAAGCGCATAATAAAACCTGTTAAAATGTCAAAGTAATTGAATTAAGAAATTAAAGCTAAACAGAAACAATGAGAAAAAATCTACGGCTATATGTGACCTTTGTGTTTATCCTCCTCATTGCCGCAGCCGCGGTATATATAGATCACCCTAAGGGGAGCAAAATAGACCTTAAAAAGCTTAAAATTGGCTTTACAAGAGAGTTTAAGCCACATTTGGGTTTAGACCTCCAAGGTGGTAGCCACCTTGAATATCAAGGTGATTTAAAAGAAGTTGGTCCTGATAAAAGAGCAGAGGCTATGGAATCCTTAAGATCAGCGATTGAACGCAGGGTTTTTTACTTTGGTGTTCAAGAACCATTGGTTGAATCAGCAGGTTCGGATCGAATCATTGTTGAACTTCCTGGTATTACGGATATTAACGAAGCCATTAAGGTTATTGGACAAACTCCATTCCTAGAATTCAGAGAAGTAAATGACCAACCCGCAACAGCAACTGTTGTAAACGGGGTTGCGACTGTTGATCCACTTTCTCAATGGAAAACAACTGGGTTAACCGGAAAAGACTTAGATACAGCAACTGTTGATTTTAATACTCAAACAGGAAAGCCCCAGATCGTTTTACAGTTTAACTCAAATGGTGCAAAGCTTTTCTCCGAAATAACATCTAGAAACATTAGTAAGCCAGTTGCCATTTTCTTAGATGGTTCACCACTTTCTACTCCAACTGTTCAAAATGCAATAACAGACGGCAAAGCTATTATCACAGGACAGTTTACAGTTAAAGAAGCCAAGGAATTAGTTTCAAGATTAAATTCTGGAGCTTTGCCAGTTCCAATTCATTTGATCTCACAACAAAATGTTGGGGCAAGCTTAGGAAAAGATTCCATTCAAAAAAGCGTTGTTGCTGGTTTGATTGGTCTTTTGATGATTGCCTTTTTTATGATCGTTTACTACAGACTTCCTGGTTTACTCGCAGTCTTTGCTTTAGCAATCTACGCGCTATTAACATTCGCAATATTTAAGATTGGAATATCAGTAACAGCAGTTTTGCTTGTTGGAGTGTTCCTAATGCTGGCCCTTACTTCAAACTGGGGCTTTGGGATTGTTGGTGGAGCAATATATTTAATTCTAATGCTTTTGGGTGGGTTACACCCGGTTACTTTAACTCTTGCTGGTATTGCAGGTTTCATTCTCTCTATCGGTATGGCTGTTGATGCAAACATCCTTATCTTTGAACGCACCAAAGAAGAACTAAGATTGGGTAAAGATGTTAACAAAGCACTTGAAGACGGTTTTAATAGAGCATGGCTTTCAATTAGAGATTCAAACGCATCAAGTTTAATAACAACATTAATCTTGTATATTTTCGGAACTCCTGCAATAAAGAGCTTTGCTGAGACTCTAGCTATTGGTATTATCATCTCGTTATTCACAGCAATTACAGTTACAAAGACTTTCTTGCGCATGTTCATCGGACACAACATCTTGTCGCATCCGTGGTTGTTTGGTGTAAGCAAAAAGAAAAAAGAATTAACCGCTGAAGGAAAGTAAATCATGTTGAACATCATAAAGCACTACAAATTTTGGTTTTCAGTTTCTGCAATTCTTTTCATCGCAGCAATAATTTCTCTTTCAATGTATGGCTTAAGACCAGGGTTAGATTTCACAGGTGGTTCATTAGCCCAGATTTCTTTCAAGACCCAACCAAACATTCAAGCAATTAAAGACGAAGTTTCTAAAGTTGTTGAGAACGCAGCTGTTCAAACAGCAGGGGAGACTGATGTAATTATTAAAACCAAGGCTTTAGAAAAAGATCAGCTAGACAAGATATACGCAGGATTAAGAGCAACACAAGGCGAGTTTACTGAAAAGTCATACAATTTGATTGGTCCAATTGTTAGTAAAGAATTAGTCTGGAAAGCAATTTGGCAGTTAGTCTTAGTTTCCCTCGGTATTGTTTTCTATATTGCATACGCGTTTAGAAAGATTACAAAACCAATTACTTCATGGAAATTTGGTTGGGCGGCAATCATTGCTTTGCTTCATGATCTTGTAATTGTTCTTGGATTGTTTTCAATCTTAGGACACTTTGCACATGTTGAAGTAGACACAATGTTTGTTACAGCATTACTAACTGTCCTTGGTTTCTCAGTACATGACACAATAGTTGTCTTTGACAGAATTAGAGAAAATTTAAGAATTGAAGCAGGTAAACCAATTGATGAGATTGTTAATCACAGCATAAACCAAACAATTGTTCGTTCGTTAAACACTTCTTTGACAGTTTTGTTTGTATTACTTTCTCTCTTGTTATTCGGTGGTGCAACAATCAAGTATTTTGTTCTAGCGCTTTTCGTAGGAGTCATAGCTGGAACATACTCCTCAATATTTATTGCCAGCCCTCTCCTGGTTATCTGGGAGAAGTGGCAACATAGAAGAGCGTCCTAAACAGGACGTTTTTTTAATATATGAAAATAGATTTACAAATACATACAACTTTTTCTGATGGAAAAAACTCTCCAGAAGAAATAATTAAGATGGCGGTTGAAAATAACGTCAAAGTCATTTCAGTTACAGACCATGATACAATCAAAGGTGTTAGCGATATTATTAACCTCGGAAAAATGAACGGAGTTACAGTTATACCAGGAGTTGAGATAGCCACAGGTTACAAGAATAAGGCGCTCCATATTTTAGGCTACAACATAAATCCTCAAAACAAAGATTTACAAGAACTTTTTGATAGATCACGAAAAGAAAAAGTTGAACACTACATCAAAGAACTTGAGGTCGTAAACGCAAACTTAAAAGCAGCAGGTAAAGACGAGCTTTCAGTTGAAATATACTCTGATGGAAAACATAGATACTCATACCCAGGTTTAATGGCTTTTTTGGTTGAACAAAAAGCAGTTCCTGATATTAACGGCACTGAACAGTTCATGAAAGGTGTTAAGCATGTTGCACCTTCTGTGAGCCCAAGAGAAGCTTTTAAATTCATTCATGAGGCTGGGGGTCTAGCATATTTTTCACACCCATTATCTGCGGGTGGCATTTCTTTAAAAACTTTTTTAAATACACCAGAAGAATGGGAGGCTGTCATCGCTGAGTTTAAAACAGATGGTTTGGATGGTTTAGAGATATATCAGGGGTCTCACATAAAAGAAGATCGAGATTTCTTGCTAGATATGGCATCTAAACACGATTTAAAGATTAGCGCTGGTAGTGATTGGCATGGTCCTGCTTCTATGCTTTCTAGATCGTTGCTGAAAACAACACCTAATTACCCTGAGAAAATAGGGGATTTAGAGATTCCTGAGGACAAGGTGGTTTTAATCCTTCAGGGCCTTGGAATTACCGCGTGATACTGTATTCTTGACACAATGTAAAGTTTATGATATATTCTAGGCGTATAGAAAAATACGTCTTTTTATGTCAGATTCAATAGAACAAGAGAAAAAAGCAATATCTGGGATTTTGGATAAAATCATAGACAGCAAGCAAACTGTCTCTTTACAGAACTTTGAACCCGGCTTAGTAGCCGGTAAGATATTAAGCTTGCTTAAAGAAAGAGATCGCCAGATTCTTGCAAAACGTTTTGGTTTACTTGGTTTCCCAGCAAAAACCCTTGAAGCAATAGGCAAGGAACATAACTTAACAAGAGAACGTGTTAGACAGATTGAAAAGGACTCAATCAAGTTTTTGCGTTCTAAACTCGATCAAGAACAGCTTGCAGAATCTGTTAAGGTTTTAGCGCATATAATTTACGATTCTGGAAGAATCATTAAAGAACTTGAGTTAATAAAGCTTTTGAGTTTTGAGTCTACAGAAGAAGAAAAGCGCTCTGTTTTGTTTTTGTTACATATAGCAGAAGAATTGTTAGAAGTTAAAGAATCTGAGCTGTATCATGCAGCTTGGGCTTCAGTTACATACAATCACGAGTTTTTTGAAAATATAATCAAAACTGCACGCGAAATACTAAAAGCTGAAGGTAAACCGATAACTGAATTAAACCTCATTGAAAAACTCCAGCAAAGCGAATTTTACAAGAATAACCAGAAAGATTTAAACGAAAAGGTTCTAAAGACATACATTGAGATTAGCAAAGAGATTGCTAGAAATCCTTTTGGTGAATATGGTTTGAAAGATTGGCGTGAGATTAAACCAAAAGATGTTGGTGACAAAGCATACATTGTTTTAAAGCATCATGCAAAACCATCCCACTATTCTGAAATTACAGAAATGATCAACAAACATGGTTTTGACAAGAGAACCGCAAACAAAGAAAGCGTGCATAACGAATTAATCAAAGACGGACGTTTTGTTTTGGTTGGTCGTGGTATTTATGCTTTAACTGAATGGGGTTACAAGAAAGGTGTTGTTGCTGATGTAATCATAGAAATACTTGAAAGATCAAATCAACCATTAAGCCGTGATGAAATAATTTCAGAAGTTATGAAAAAGCGCATGGTTAAAAGAAATACTGTTTTAGTAGCTCTTTCAAACAAGATCCTTTTCAACAAAGTTCAAAGAAACAAGTACGAGTTAGTAGCCAGAGCAAAATAATTTTTTTGCTTTTCTAAACCAAGAAACAAAAAATGGGAATTTTTTCAACGATATCAGAAGGTTTTGGTTCAACCATCTCCACAGGGTGGTATTTGTTTGTACATTGGTATGGGTGGGTTTTGTTCGTCATCGCCGGTTTCTACATAGTCAGAAAGCTTTATCAGGATAAGATCATAGATGATTATGTTTTTTCTAACAAAAGAATTTTTTTGCATATTAAAATTGAAAAAGAGAATTTGCAGAGCACTCTTGCGGTTGAACAGATTTTTGCCAGTATGCACGCTATGCACCAGAACTTTACCTGGGCTGAACGATGGTTAGAGGGTTTAGTGAACCTTTGGTGGACAGCAGAAATGGTAAGTTTAGGCGGTAAAATCTCTTTCATCATTTCAGTTCCTGAAAAAGTAAGAGGTCTTGCTTTAAGTTCTTTTTACGCGTATTACCCAAACGCAGAAATTGCCGAGGTTGAGGATTACATGAAAAACCTCACTCATTTGGATGATAATTCTTCTTGGGATATATGGGGCACTGAATACAAATTTACTAGAGACTGGGCTTACCCAATCAGAACATGGAGAGAATTTGAACACCCAGCAGCAGAAGAACCAGTCATTGATCCAATGGCAGGAGTTTTGGAAGCATTAAGTAGAGCAGAACCACACGAAATGCTTGCAATTCAAATTGTCATGCGTCCAATTGCTGACAAAGACTGGGCTCCTCACTCAGAAGAAGTAGTTCAAGCATTAAAAGAAGAGGGTGATCACCATGTACCATTCTTAGAAAGGATTTTACCTTTCCTAGCTTGGGGTAGTAAAAAAACAGTTTTAGAAGCAATACAAAAAGGTGGTGGTCAAGGCGCGCATGGAGAAGAACAAAAGCAACCAAAAGTAATGCGTATGACTGAGGGTGAAAGAAACACAGTTAAAGGAATTGAAACCAAAGCAACCAAACCTGCATTTCAAACAAAGATTCGCCACCTATACATTGCACCCAAAGACAAGTTTGACAAGAACAAGAAGAGCTTACTTGTCGGCGCTTACAGGCAATTTGGAGCGGTTAATTCAAACAATTTAAAACCAGATGTTAATGGAACTTGGACAAACTATAACTACGCGATGTTTGAAGCCTTAGAAAAACCTTTTGTGAAGTTTATGATAATGGAAAGAAAACATTTATTACTTCAAGGTTTTGTTAACAGAAGTAGATGGATTGGTATTGATCCAATGATCATGAACATTGAAGAGCTAGCAACGTTGTACCACTTCCCATTAAATACAGCCTCAACTCCTCCTGTTGAAAGAATTGATATTAAAAAAGGTCAGCCACCAGCTAACCTTCCGGTTATGAGCTAAACTATGCAAAACGAAAACGAAGTCACATTATTCGCCAAAACCAATTTCCGAAACAAGCAGGTGCCTTTTGGTATCAAGAGAGAAGATCGTAGAAAGCACATGTATGTCATCGGTAAAACTGGTATGGGCAAAACAACGATGATGGAAAACATGATCATCCAAGATATTGTTAATGACAATGGTCTTGCTTTTGTTGATCCGCACGGCGATTCAGTAGAAAAGATTCTAAACTACATACCAGCGAGAAGAATAAACGACGTGGTGTATTTCAACCCATCAGACATGGAATTTCCAATTGCTTTTAACATTCTTGAATCAGTTGATCCAAGATACAAGCATTTAGTCGCATCAGGATTAATGGGAGTGTTTACAAAGATATGGGCAAACCTTTGGTCTGCTCGTATGGAATATATTTTAAACAATGCTATCTTAGCTTTACTTGATTCACCAGGGAATACACTCCTTGGTATTTCAAGAATGTTAATTGACAAGAAATACAGAAAACGGATCGTTGATAACGTAAAGGATCCGGTTGTTAGATCTTTCTGGCAAGATGAGTTTGCTAACTGGAACGAGAAATATAGAATGGAAGCAATTGCTCCAATCCAAAACAAAGTTGGACAGTTCCTTTCTTCAGGAATCATTAGAAATATTGTTGGTCAACCAAAATCAACCGTTGATTTAAGAGATTTAATGGATAACAAAAAGATTCTTTTAATGAATCTTTCAAAAGGACGTGTTGGTGAAGACAATTCAGCGCTTCTTGGTGCCATGATCATTACCAAACTTCAATTAGCAGCTCTTTCTCGTGTTGATATCCCAGAAGAAGATCGTAATGACTTCTACCTATATGTAGATGAATTTCAAAACTTTGCAACAGAATCATTTGCAACAATTCTTTCTGAAGCAAGAAAATACCGCCTTAATTTAATTATTGGTCACCAATACATTGGTCAGCTAGTTCAGGAAAACAACAACACAAAGGTTAGAGATGCTGTATTTGGAAACGTTGGAACAATAGTAACATTCAGAGTTGGTGCAGCTGATGCAGAGTTTTTGGAAAAGGAGTTCATGCCAATATTTACAGAAAACGACCTTGTAAATATTCCAAAACACACAGTTATATTAAAGTTAATGATAAACGGTGTTGCTTCAGATCCTTTCACTGCTGAGACACTTCCTCCTGGAACATATGAAAAAACAGATAATGGCGAAAAGATCATACGTGTTTCTAGAGAAAGATATGCAAACCCAGTAACTGATGTTGAAGATAAAATAACCAAATGGATGGGTCAGGAGTTCCACGAACAAGCTGCGTTGATAGCAGGAAATCAAGTTTTGGAGGGTGAAGAACAATTGGCTCCTCAAGCACCTATACAGCAAGAGGTACCAGCTCAACCAGAGATGGTAGAAGTTCCAAAAGTTATGGTTCTGCAACAAGCTGAGGCTATGGAAAAAAAAGAAACTCCTCCAAACCCTGAAAAGAAAAAGAAAAAGAAACCAGGTAATCCAAACAACAGGAGAGACGAAAATCCAATCTGGAATACAGTTGCCAAGATGACTGATCAAAAGATCAAAGAAACTGAAACTCCTGATGTCTTGTTAAAGACTCTAGAAACAGTTAAAGTATCTGAGAGTCCAAAAAAGGTTCTTAAACCAGGAGAATCAGTAAAGCTTGATGAAATCTAAGAAGACTTTAAAACCAAAGAAAAAAGTATTAGTGGCGCTTTCAGGCGGAATTGATTCTGCGGTAAGCGCTGCTTTGTTGTTGCAACAAGGATATATTGTTGAAGCAGGGTTTATGAAAAACTGGAGTTCAACCGAAGGGCTATTACGTAATGAATGTCCTTGGCTAGATGACAGAAGAGAAGCTTTAAGAGTAGCCGCATTTTTAAATATTCCATTGCACACTTTTGATTTTGAAAAACAATATCAAGACAAAGTAATGCAGTATTTCTTTAAAGAATACAAAGCAGGAAGAACTCCAAACCCTGATGTCATGTGTAACAAAGAGATCAAGTTTAAGCTCCTCTATGACAAAGCAATTAACATGGGTTTTGATTACATTGCTACAGGACATTATGCTCAGATTAAAAACAGCAAACTCATCAGATCAGTAGATGAGTTCAAAGACCAAACATACTTCATCTACAACCTGGAAAAAGAACAACTCAAACATATTCTTTTTCCAATAGGGCACTTAAAGAAGACAAAGGTTCGACAACTTGCAAAAAAGCTTCATCTCCCAAACGCAGAGCGCAAAGAAAGCATGGGTCTTTGTTTTGTTGGAAAGATTCGTTTAGATCAGTTCCTTTCACAGAAATTAAAACCAAAACAAGGAAACATAGTCGATACAAAAGGCAATGTTATTGGAAAACACAAAGGCACCTCTTTCTATACCCTAGGACAAAGACAAGGGTTAGGCATTGGCGGAACCGGTGGTCCTTACTATATCGCTAAAAAAGACGTTAAAAAGAATATTCTGGTAGTTACCGAAGATCCACATGACAAGCTTTTAGAGTTTAAAGAGATTCATCTTGCGGATGTTAATTGGATTAATGAACCTAAAAAATATCCAAGTTTTTGCAAGGGACGTTTTAGACACCAACAAGCGCTTCAGGAGTTGAATCTTCGCAAAGAAAAAACAGGGTATATTGTTAAGTTTAAGAAGAAACAATTTGCAATCGCTTCAGGACAGAGTCTTGTGTTGTACAAAGGAAAAGAATGTTTAGGTGGGGGAGTGATTGGATAAAATAACTGTACAACTAATTGACAAATACCACTAGCCGTGGTATTTTTTTATGTTAGTTAGTTGTGCAGGAGGACCTTCACCCGAGGAGAGCATGCGACAGAATGATCTGAGGAGTCTGCTTTGTGCAGCCGCCGTTGCTGGCAGCGTTACCGAAGCACGAGAGCTTCGCAAGAAGTTCGTGAATGCCATCGGCGCACTCGATGGCTGGGTCCAGTGCGTCATGCTGGATCTGTATGACGAGATGCTGCGCCAGTGCCCGGAAAGACTTCCGGATCAGTTCGTGTTCTACATGTCGTGCTGCCACAGCGAAGCGGGCACGACAGAGCACGGTCTCGGTGCGCTGGAGCAGGCGCTACTCGCACAGTGCACCTAGTTCCATTCGGGCAACAAAACAGGGGCGATCTCTTTGCTGAGACCGTCCCTGTGTCACGTCTATTTACCTAGTGTTTTATGAACTTAACCATCAACAACGCGACAATGTTAATAATTTTAATCATTGGGTTAATTGCAGGTCCTGCAGTATCCTTGTATGGATCACCAACAGTGTCTCCTGTAACTGCTGCTTGATGAGCAAAGGATTTCTTTCCACCATGATGACCTTCCTCAATGTATTTCTTTGCATTGTCCCATGCAGCACCACCGGTTGTCATGGATATACCAACAAACAAACCAGTGACTATGGAACCAACAATCAAGCCGCCAAGTGCTTTAGCACCAAGAGTTAAACCAACAACGATTGGAACAACTACTGGGATAAGGGCGGGAATAATCATTTCTTTAATTGCGGCTTTTGTGACAATATCTACAGCCTTTGTGTAGTCTGGTTTTGCTGTTCCTTCCATAATTCCTTTTATTTCCCTAAACTGTCTTCTAACTTCTTCTACAACAGCATGTGCTGCTTTTCCTACAGCTTGCATTGCAATGGAAGCAAAGAGGTAAGGCAACAAACCTCCAATAAACAAACCAACCAAAACTTTTGGATCTGAAATATCAAAGCCAGTATTTATTCCTCTATTTGTTAATTCTTGTGAGAATGAAGCAAACAAAATGATTGCAGCAAGCCCAGCTGATGCAATTGCATAACCTTTTGTTACTGCTTTTGTTGTGTTTCCAACAGCATCTAAAGGATCAGTAATATCTCTTACCTCTTGAGGCATACCAGCCATTTCAGCAATACCACCAGCATTGTCAGTTATTGGTCCAAACGCATCAATAGCAACAACAATTCCTGTTAAAGACAACATGCTCATAACCGCCAACGCAACACCGTAAAGTCCTGCTTGATTGTGTGAAATTAAAATTGCAGCAACAATCGCTAATACAGGTAGTGCTGTTGATTGCATTGAAACAGCAAGACCAGTAATGATGTTTGTTCCGTGTCCAGTTGTTGAAGCTTGCGCAATGTCTTGTACAGGCTTAAAGCTTTTTGATGTGTAGTATTCTGTGATTAAAACAATAGCTGCGGTTACTACAAGACCCATTAAAGCAGAGGTATAAAGCTGCCAGAAAGTAAACTGAGTTTGTGCTGCCATCATGCTTTGGGTAATAGGGTAGAAGGCAACGGCTGAAAGAAGCCCTGAAACAATAAGGCCTTTGTAAAGCGCGCCCATGATACTTTTCTTAGAACCGAGTCTAACAAATAATGTTCCAATAATTGTTGTAATGATTGAAGCAGCCCCTAGGATTAAAGGATAGGTGATTGCTGCTTCAAAACCCTTAAAAGTTAAAGAACCAAGAAGCATTACTGCGATTGCTGAAACAACGTATGTTTCAAACAAGTCTGCTGCCATACCCGCGTCATCACCAACGTTGTCACCAACGTTGTCTGCAATGACTGCTGGGTTTCTTGGATCATCTTCTGGAATACCGCTCTCAAGTTTACCAACTAAGTCAGCACCAACATCAGCACCTTTTGTAAAGATTCCACCACCTAGTCTTGCAAATACAGAAATTAAAGAAGCTCCGAAGCCAAGACCAATTAAAGCGCTTAAGTCTTTGTTAAAAGCGTAGAATCCTGCAACAGAAAGAAGTCCAAGACCTACTACAAACAAACCTGTCACTGTTCCGCCTTGAAAAGCAACAGAAAGAGCTTGTCCTAAACCTTTCCTTGCAGCCTCTGCTGTTCTGACGTTTGCTCTAACAGCAACATTCATTCCAATGTAACCTGCTAGTGCTGAAGCAACTGCTCCAATCAAAAAACCGATGATTGTGCCGGTGCTAAAATGAAAGACCCACATTAAAATTGCTAAAACTGCTGCTACTCCTGCAACAGTCTTGTACTGTCTGTTTAAGTATGCGTTTGCCCCCTGTTGTATAGCTTGCGCTATTTCCCTCATTTTCTCATTACCTTGCTCTTTTTTTAAAACATTGAAGATGAGTGCTGTACCGTAAATTAAAGAAAGCACAGCTGCTATGATCGGAAAGGTCATATCTTTGTTCTTTTTTCTTAATTAAAAGGTTAATTTTACTTGCTTATTATGCCAAAAAAGCCCAGGTTTTGCAAGACCTTAAGGCTTTTACTGTCAACACTATTTATTTATGTCTTGATCTTTGAAAAATGATTGTAAAACCCCATATTCCAATGACCAAGTGTATCAGGAGGATATATGCCGGTAGATCAAAGTATTCCTTAAAGGCAAACCCTAAAACACCGACTAAAATACCTCCAGTAGCACAAACTACAGCGTATAGTTTCATTATTTTTTAATTAGGTTATAGAAAGACTCAAGACGAGAATCTGTTCCACAATAGAAGATGCGTTCTGTCAGATTAACGCAATATTGCGGATTTTTATGGATATAGTTGTACTTTGGCAGGAACCAGTATAGAAATACTGCTGCTGCAAAGAACAAACCATATAGCACAAACTTTATAATTGATAGCATGATATAAGTATATCTGATCTTGTAAAAAGTGCCAATTTCTGGTATGGTAGAGAAGATTTTTAAAGGAATATTGGGGTGTAGCCAAGTGGTAAGGCATGGGACTCTGAATCCCACATCCGTAGGTTCGATCCCTACCACCCCAGCCAAAAATGGACGAGAATAAAAATTTTTAGATAATTATAGAATTTTTTATATGAAATTACCAATAGACAATTTGGGTTATCCAGTAAAATTGCAGATCGGAGAATTTTCTGGATCTGGTTTTATCATTAATCAAGTGAACCAACTTTATTTAGTAACAGCAAAGCATGTTATTTATCAGCAGGATCAGATAACAAAGGTTTTTAATTTGCTAGATAAAAAAATGATAATGATTACTTACCCCATGATTTCATCAGAAAAAGTATCATCTAAGCCAAGAATTTTTGAGTTAAACCTAGAGTTGTTATCAGCTTCTGCAGACTTAAAAGCACACGAGCAGGCTGATATTGTGGTTATTAAATTGGGAGAGCTTCAGAAAAAAAACGAAATTTTTTATATTGACTTTCCTGCATCGATAAAAACTATTCAGGAGTCTGAAGGTACAATCATAAATTATGACATGAAGGGATCAAGACGATTTGAACAGGTACAAATAACAAACGATATATTTATTCTTGGTTACCCTGTATCTCTTAGTACACCTGAAATGAAACAGATAGATTACAATTCGCCATTAGTTAGGAAGGGAATCATAGCTGGAAAAAATTATTTAAATAAGTCATTGATCCTTGATTGTCCTATATATGGTGGAAATAGTGGCGGCCTTGTTTTAGAGATGAATGAAACAGGAATAGGTAGTGGTAACATTCATCTTATTGGAGTAGTTGTGCAGTTTGTACCATTTCTAGATCAGTGGAGAAATGTTAAATTTCCTCAATTGTATAACACAAATTTACAAAATTCCGGTTATTCTGTAGCTTTGCCTGTTGATTACATTTTTGATCTTATTGGAGAAATTGAGTCAAATTAAAGTGTCATTTTGGTAAATTAACGATTTTAGTGAAAGGAACATTAAGTAAAACAAAACATATGTATATAAAAGAATTCAAAAAGCTTAATAAAAAGAGCGTTTCAGAAGCAGGAGGCAAAGGAGCTTCCCTGGGAGAAATGACCAACGCAAAAATGCCAGTTCCACCGGGGTTTGTTGTTCTTGCTTCTGCTTTCAATCGTTTCCTAGAAGAAACAGATTTAGATACTGAAATAGAGGCATTGTTTAAAAAGGTTAAACACAATGATATCAACTCTGTTGAAAAAGCTTCTGTTGAGATCAGAGAACTCATTGCAGAAGCAACAATGCCGAAAGATCTTCAACAAGATATCTTAAAATCCTTCAAAACGTTAAAAACAACATATGTTGCGGTAAGATCCTCTGCAACCGCGGAAGACTCTAAAACCGCTTCCTGGGCAGGGGAGTTAGAGACATATTTAAACGTTACTGAAAAAAACGTAATTGCAATGGTTAAAAAATGCTGGTCGTCTTTGTTTACTCCAAGGGCGATTTTTTATCGCTATGAAAAGAAATTAAACAAGAAGGTAGTTTCTGTTGCAGTTGTTGTTCAAACAATGGTTCAATCTGAAGTTTCTGGTATTAGTTTTACAGTTCATCCTGTAACAAAAGATTACAACCAGATGGTCATTGAAGCAGGCTTTGGTTTAGGAGAAGCAATTGTTTCTGGATCTGTTACTCCTGATACATACGTTGTACACAAAAAAGACTTTTCAATACTGGATATAAACGTATCAGAACAATCAATGATGATTATAAAATCGGGAAACAAGAACTTGAACAAAAAACTTTCTAAAAAAGATGGTGGAAAACAGAAACTTTCAGGGAAACAAATCGTTGAGCTTGCAAAGATATGTAAGAACATTGAAAAACACTACAAACACCCACAAGACATAGAGTGGGCATATACAAATAATAAGTTCTATATAACTCAATCAAGACCTATTACAACACTTTAACAACATGCCAAAAGAGAAAAGCGCCAAACAGATTGAATTGGAGGTTTTAAAATACAAAGACTGGGAATGGTGGGCAGAGCGTCCTTTTGGTGCTTTTGTTATGTCACTCTTCAGAGAGGGGCAAAAAAGAGAATACATACGCAAACTTGGTGTTGACGCAGAGTGGCCAGTCTTACTCTTTCAAAAAGGGACTTTTTACAAAAGTGAAACAGTTTGGAATATCTTTGCAAAACAGTTAGAAAAATATTTAGCAAAAGGTGGAACGGTTTTTAGCATAACAAAATCATGTGAAAGATTCTTGATTGATAGCAAAAAGTTTGTAAGAGAGCTTAACAAATCAAAACTACCACCACAAAAGAAACTCCAAAAACTGCACGAACCATTAACATTAATCATGAGTTATGTTTGGTTAACTCATGGTTTTGAACATATTTACAAAAAGCGCCTTTACAAAGAAGTTCCGAAATATGTAAAAGGGGACATAGACAAATATATTGGTGATATTAGTTTTCCTATTAAAAAGAATGCGCACCATCATTTAGAAAAAACTTTAAGAAGCAAACAGCCTTTGGAACAAATTCGAGAACGATGGGGCTGGATTAAAGCTCGAGATGGTTTTTCTGATATATTCACAATCAAAGAATTAGCTTTAGAGCGTAAGAAACTAAAGGGAACAAAACACTCGACCTTTAAAAAAATAAGGGTTCCTAAAGCTTTACAATCACTAGCAAAGGTATCCCAAGAGCTAGTGTATTTAAGAACGTTAAGAACTGACGTGCTTTATGAATTAATGTATTTAGCTCGTCCGACACTTAATGAGGTTGCAAAGCTATACAAAATTCCTTTCAAAAGCTTAAGAGACTACGCTGTTTGGGATTTGGTTCAAGGAAAACTTAAAAAATACCTATATACTCCTGATTTGTCAGCAATCAGTGTTGGTAAGGACTTTGTATTATTAGATCATCCGATATTGAAAGACAGATACGGGAAAATGGATTCCATAAAAGGGTTAATAGCAAACAAAGGATTTGCTGTCGGTAGAGCAAAGATAGTTAAGATTGCTCACGAGATAGGAAAGGTTAAAAAAGGGGATATACTATTTGCACCAACAACCTTCCCTTCCTTTATCATGGGAATGAAAAGAGCGGCAGCTTTTGTTACTGACGAAGGGGGTATTACATCACACGCAGCAATAGTTGCTAGAGAGTTAAACAAGCCATGTATTATAGGGACGAAAATAGGAACAAAAGTTTTTAAAGACGGTGACTTAGTAGAAGTTGATGCTAACAAAGGTATAATTAAAAAGCTATGAAGTTAAAATATATAACTGACAAAGACCCATGGATGTTAGCTGAAGACATTCCAGATATTCATTTTCAATTTACTCAAATCTGGTCATCATCTTTTGTTAACGATTTATCGAGAACAGCAAAAAAACAATACAAAAAAATTCTTGTCGTATATCATGGTTTAAATCTAGTGTTTTATTATGGCGAAAAGGACTCTGATGATTTTGCTCAACATCTTTTAAAGTTATTAAAAAACAATTCAAGTTTTGGTGACAAGATTAATTACAACATCAGAAAACACTCAGATGGGTTAAAGAAATTTAGTTCGCAGATCAATCCTGAATTTCTGATGGGATTATCGAATAAAGAATTGGTCAATTTTTACACAAAACTAGATAGTATTCATACCGAGCTATATACATGGGGTTGGTTACCAAATGCAGTAGATATGTTCCACGGTAATCTAACAAATTATCTCAAATCGTTATTACGTTTGAAACTAGACGAAGATAAAGTTAATACAGCTTTAGTTACTTTAAGCACCCACCCAGAAAAAAGTATTCTTCAAAAAGAACATGAATCATTCCTTAATTTGGTAAGTTTAAAACAAAGAAAATCTAAAGAATTTGAAAATGCTTTGCAAAAGCATTTAAGCAGGTTTTTCTATCTCAAACATTTATGGATAGGAAAAGAAGGTGTATACGATAAAGCATATTATTTGACTGAGATAAAAAAGTTTTTGGCTTCAGGAGAAAATGCTAAAGTATTGCTTGACAAAGAAAATAAGATTTTTAAAAAGACTTTACAGGAACAGAAAACTCTTATTAAGAAGTTAAAACTAAATAAAAAGCAAAAACAGCTTTTTAATTCTTATGCGGAGTTCTCTGTTACAAAACTATATAGACGCGATGCGCAAATCTTTTGGTCTTACAAAATGGATTATGTTTTTTTAGAATTATCGAAAAGATTTAAAATTAGTTTTTTGCAAGCAAGATGCATGCTACCGAATGAGGTGTATGATGGTTTAATTAAGAATAAGCTTTCGGGATCGTTAAGAAATCAATTAAAACAACGCACAAAGTATTTTGTTTATTACGCTGAAAAGGGCTCAGACTTAATATTTTATGGCAAAAGAGCAAAAGTATTAGAAAATAAAATATCTAAGCTATCTCGACTTGATATTAACGAATTAAGCGGGCAAACTGCTTGTTTGGGTAAAGTTCAAGGAAAGGTAAAGATCGTTAATTCCATTTCTGACATGAAGAAAATGGAGAAAGGCGATATTCTTATTAGCATTGCTACTAATCCTGATGTAGTACCTGCAATGAGAACAGCTGGGGCGATAGTAACTGAACAAGGCGGTATTACATCACACGCAGCTATAGTTTCTAGAGAGTTGAATATTCCTTGCATAATTGGAACAAAGATAGCAACCCAAGTTTTTAAAGATGGTGATATGGTTGAAGTAGACGCGAACAAAGGAATTGTGAGGAAATTATGAAAAAAATTGATCCAAAAGAATGGCAATTCTATTTAACCAGACCTTTTGATCTATTTGGTGCTTCACTTTGGCATGGTTGGTATGAATCAAAGTATATACAACACGCTTTGGGTTTTAAAATGGACGAAATAATCTGTGTTGAAATTAGTCCTCATTTGGTTAGTCAATACAGGGCTAAGGAACAGATGCGCTTACTAACCAAGCATATCCAAAAGCTCATATTTTTAACTCCTAAAAAATTTGAAAGGTTGCTAAAACATGGTCTTGCTTTAAGCAAGAAAGCAGATAGATATTTAGAAAAGCCACATAAATTTAAAAATTTGGATGACGCTTTAGAATTTTTCAATGAGTTAATTTTCTATACCACTGTCTTTTCTAACTTTCCAACATTTCTAGATCAAAACAAAAAATTACCAAACAAAGCCATTGGTATGATTAGTCAACTTCGCAGTGCTTCTTACTATTCTCCTTTTTTGAAGAAAATAATTATGCCGCTTGCCAAGGCTCATCCCTTAGTCATACTTCAAAAGAAAAATCACTCAAAGCGATTTATTTACACAAAGAGGCGCGGTAAAGAAGAAATTCAATGGGTTAAGAATACTAAAAACTTCGTCAAACAATTTGAAACCCATGTAATTAAATCAAAAGAGATAAAAGGGTTTGCCGCTTATCCAGGAAAAGTTAGAGGCAGGGTTCACTTGGTTCGCGATTTCACAAAACCTGGAAAAATGAAGGATGGTAGTATTCTAGTTTCAATAAACACTAACCCAAACTTGATGCCTTTAATTCGTAAGGCTTCAGCAATTGTTTCGGATGAAGGTGGTATAACAAGTCATGCGGCTATAGTATCAAGAGAATTTAAAATTCCATGCGTCATAGGTACAAAGGTTGCCACCAAGGTACTTAAAAATAATGATTTAGTCGAAGTGGACGCAAACAAAGGAATTGTGCGAAAATTAAAATAATTAAGCAAAACACATGGAAACAAGAGAAACAGGGGCGGAAAGAAAAGAAACCCAGTCAGTTCCAAGAATAAGGTTGGAGTTTTTTAGACATGATGAAAAGGCTAAAGCTTTAGCTGGTCAATCAGATAACGAAGTTCGTTTAAGTGAAAAAGGAAGAATAAACGCGGTAGAAATTGGCAAAACCAAAGATCCACACCCAGAAGTCGCTATTGCCCTCGGTTCTCCAAGAGAGCGTTCTACAGAGACTGCAATGCGCGAAATGTTGTCAAAAGAACCAGGCATTACACAAGAAGACACTCTTGAAGACATTCAAGAATTTGTTGCTGGTTCTTTAAAAGTTGGCAGAAAGAACATGGTAGACAAAAGATTAGATTTTGATTGGCACGGTGAATTTGGCGAAATTGCAGAAGATCGTTATTTAAACAAAAAGGATTATTTACAATTTGCTGTTGAAGAAAGCGATGAGGTAGTAAAAAGACTTAAAGACCGAACTTCAACAAGCTATACCAGACAAGCAGCAGGGATTGCTGAGATCATAAAGAAATACGTTGGTGTTCTCCCTAACTTTCAACAAGTTGTAGAACAGGATCCTGATAAATACACTTTGTATGACAACGAAATGCAAAGATTTTTGGGGACACACGCAGATGTAAGCGAATGCTTCCTTCTTAAGGTCATTGAAATAACAGAAGGGCGAGAAGCCTTAATGCAATTCCTTCAATCAGGTATTAACAAAAACGGTTTTAACTTTAGTGAAGGGTTTAGCGTTGAAATACTATCAGATGGAATCCTTGTTAGATACAAAGAACGAGAATGGAGCATAAAGCCGGAGCTACTAGATCAAATTATTAAGCAAAGAGACGAATTGGATAAAAGTATTGATGAAAGCGATTAATATACAAAAGTTCAAGCACGATGATTGGACAAAAATCTGGGATGGCGGCTGGAGCATTTTAAGTTGCTCTGATTTTGGTTATCAGTACACCAAAGGAATTAGATTTGGCAAAAGACCATTTGCTCCTAAATCTATAATCTTTGTTAATTCAGGGCGAAGCTCTGGCTGGATGAGGCAATCAGACAGAGACATTCTTGGCTCCTTTTTATCAAAGCAAGCGCTTAGATATCCTAAAAACATAATTCAAGTTTGCAGCGAGCTTAAAAAACAATCCAAAGATATCCTCTCCTTTATCAGAAAACACGGAGATACCGTTGCTAGCTTAAAACTATACGAAGAGTTTTTACATCGAATCTTAATATATTACAAACCACACATTAATGTTAAATATGTTGTTGACTATCTAGATCCCAAGTTCTTAAAGAAATCTTTACCTGTATTAGAAGAAGCTAGATTAACCGCTGAGCCTGTTTTTAAAAGAACAGAAGAGTTTCTCACTTCATTCGTAAAGATTTTGTCTAAAGAAACAAAGTACAACTACAAGTTAATCTTGTCTCTAACAAGTGATGAAGTAAGAGAATACTTTCTTAAGAACAAACTGCCAGCAAAAAAAGAATTAGAGCAAAGATACAAAGAATGTGTTTTTCTTCATGAAAACGGGGAATATATACTATTAAGAAACAAGGCGGTTAATTCTGTTAAAAAAATAGTACAACCTAAGATTAATAAATCGGAGGTAAGGGGGTTCGCTGCTTTCAAAGGAAAAGTAAGAGGAGTTGCTCGTATAGTATTGGATCCTAACAAATCAAAAGCATTTAAAAACGGTGATATTTTAATTACTGGATCAACTAGACCTGAGTTTTTGCCAATCATGGCAAAAGCAAAAGCTTTTGTAACAGATTCCGGCGGTATATTATCCCACGCAGCTATTACAGCTAGAGAAATGAAAAAACCTTGCGTTATAGGTACACAGATAGGAACAAAAGTTTTTAAAGATGGCGATTTGATAGAAGTTGATGCTAATAACGGGATTGTTAGAAAGGTGAAATAATGACAATAACTCTTTGTGGTAGTATTGCTTTCATTGATCAAATGTATGAGCTAAAAGAAAAGCTTGAGTCTTTAGGGTTTGATGTTTTAATTCCTCCTGACAAAGTTCCAAACAAAGAAGGGGAGATAGTTGATGCAAAAGATTACTATGCTTCTAAAAAGAGGGCAATGTCTGAGAATAACCATGCTTGGGTTACAGAGGGTAATCTAGATAACAGAATCAGGGATCACTTTGATAAGGTGACTAAAGGGGACGCAATCCTTGTTGCTAACTATGATAAAAACGGAATTAAATGGTATGTAGGTCCAAATACATTAGTTGAAATGGGAGTTGCTTTTTACTTAAATAAAAAGATCTATCTATTAAACCCAGTTCCAGATGTTCCGTACAAAGAAGAGATTCTAGGAA
The DNA here is from genome assembly GCA_964364285.1 of uncultured Candidatus Saccharibacteria bacterium. GTDB lineage: Bacteria > Patescibacteriota > Doudnabacteria > UBA920 > VMFF01 > VMFF01. Next base: position 24,076 of record CAYIKZ010000003.1, read on the forward strand.
TGAAACCAGAAATAATGGAAAATGATTTGAGTAAGATAAAATAAAACCGCAGACACCTGCGGTTTTATTATCTTTAACCTTTAGTTATTGATTTGTTGTGCTTGTGCTAGGAGTTTTTGCAGAAGTATTTGTGTTGCATGCGGTTCTTGTTTTCTTTGCTGTATTTTCTGCAGTCTTGTTTGCAGCCTTAAATGTTGTTTCTGCTGCTTTAACAGCTGCTTTGAAATCTGCTTGAGCTTTTTTCATAGCAGTTTTCTTAGCTGCTTTTTCTACATCAGTTGTTTCAGGCATTTGTCTTACTGCTTGTAGTGCAGTTTCTCTTGCTGAGAAAGCGGTCTTAACAGTATTCATTCTTGCTTCTCTAGCATCTTTCTTTGCTTCTTCTTTAGTTTCTACTGTTCCTTTTATACAAGCTGTTTTTGTTTCCTCAATCTTTTTCTTTGCTTCGATTTTCTCTTTTCTTTCCTGTTCTTTCTTTTCCATCTCTGTTTTCTTTGCTTCTAACTTTAACTCTTGAGCTTTTTTCAAAGCTTCAAATTTTCTCTCTTGTTCGTTTTTTTTAATTTCCATCTGTTCAGCTTTTGAATTTGAAGATGAATCGTCATTCACGTCACTTGCATAGACTGGTGCTACTGTTAAAGCAAACATCACAGCTATGGAAGATCCTAATATTGCTAACTTACGCATATTTTTATGTTTCTTTGTATTAGTTAATTAAACTAATATATAGTATACCATATTTTCTGATATACTGCTAATATGTTTTGGAAAATATCAAAATATTTAATATATTTAATAGCAATAGCAGGTGCTTTGTATATTGGAGCGCTCGTGTATGTATTAAGTTTTTCGATAAAGCCAAACATTCCAGAACATGCTGATGCTATCTTAATCCTCGGAGCAAAGGTTAATTTAGATAACAGTCCATCTGATCCATTGTATGAACGAACTAACGAAGCAGTAAAGCTTTATGCGCAAAACAAAGCTGACTACATCATTACAACCGGAGGGGTTGGTTTAGGTTCAGCTCCAGAAGCAAGCATCTCAGCATTGGTTGCTCAAGAAAAAGGGGTTCCTAAGGACAAGATACTAACAGACAAAAATTCTCACAACACTTTTCAAAACGTTGATGAAGGAAAAAAGATTGCTAATGAATACAATATTAAATCAGTGATAGTTATAAGTGACAGATATCATGTTGCCAGAGGAGTCTTGTTTGCAAGACATCTTGGGTTTAATCCAGTGTATTGGGATTATCCAGACTTTGGATATTACAAAAAAGAACTTCTCATACAAAACTATGCAAGAGAAGCCTTAGCAATTCTTTTTTACTTACCTAAAATATATTTAACTAAAGCTTTGTATTAACAAAATTTGGATAACCACGAACAAAGTCTGAGACCGACGTTGGATTTTTTCCTTCAAGCTGTAATTCTAAGAGCTCCAAACTCCCGTTAGCACAACCAACAAATATTTTGTCTTCTTGTTTAAAAACTATTCCAGGTTCAGTGCCTTTAATCTCAGATGCAAGGCACTTTTTAATCTTTAAAATTTTACCGTCAAAAGAAGTCCAAACTCCCGGCCATTGAATGAATGCTCGGTATTTATTATAAATATCTTTAACATCAGTATTCCAATCAATTTTGCCGTCTTCTTTAGTTATTGTCTGACAAAAACTTGCTTCAGAGTGATTTTGCTCAGTTGGTTTTAATTTGCCTTCTAAGAAATCATTGATTGTTGGAACAATCATTTCCTTTGCAAGAGAGCAAAGTTTTTGTTCAAGCTCCTTAAAAGTGTCTTCAGGCTGTATCTTAACTGATTCCATTTTTAAAATCGGTCCATGATCCATCTTTTCATCCATCAGCATTATTGTTATGCCAGTTTCAGTTTCTCCAGAAAGGATTGCTGATTGAATAGGGGAAGCACCACGAAACTTTGGTAATAACGAGCCGTGAATATTAATTGAGGTAGCTAAATCTAAAATCCCTCTGGGGATTATATGTCCGTACGCAACAACAATAAAAGCGTCTGCTTTAGGTAGTGCTTTTAATTCATTGAAAGCTGATGGTTCTCTTAAGTTCTCTGGTTTAAATATTGGAACGTTTAGAGATCTTGCTTCTTTTGAAACAACGCTTTCAGTTATTTCTTGTTTTCTTCCAACTGGTCTATCTGGTTGTGTTACAACCGCAAGAATCTCAAAACTTTCTTTGAGTGTTTTTAAAATCTCTTTTGAGAACTCTGATGTACCAAAAAAAACTATTTTTTTCATTTAATATCGTTTAACTAATTGTCTAAATATTTCAGCGTAGTATCTACAGTTTTCTAAAGAGTCGCGTTCATTTTTTCTTTGCAGTTTAAAATATGAGCCAATGGTTTCAGCTGTTGGGATTTTCTTTAAATTCTGTTTTGAAAGATACATATATGCAAGAGTCCAAAGTTCAAGAACATGATAGTCATACTCGTACTCAATGCCTGCTCTTCTGAAAGATTCTCTTAAGAAATTAACGTTTATAATATTATGACTTGCTAATATTATATTGTAAGAAAACTTTTCTTTGAAAGCGTTTAAAACAACTTTAAGGTTTGGTGATTTAATTAAAACTTCTTTAGGAATACCAAGTGCTTGAACAACCCTATCATTAGTCGTTTGTGAGAATGGATTCTTAACATAACTTGAAAAAGAACCTTTCTCAAGCAAGTTATCCTTATCAAGCAAAACCGCTGATATCTGTAGCGGAAAATCTTTCTCAACATTAATACCAGTTGTTTGCATATCTACTAATAGGATGTCTCTTGCAAACTTCATTATTTTAAAAGCTCCTTGCCTTGAGTATATTTTTTAATTTTGTCGATTATCAAAACACCGTTAATATGATCGATTTCGTGTTGAATTACTTTAGCAAGCATGCCGTCTACTTTCGCACCAAACTTGTTACCATCAATATCTTGAGCTACAAATTCAATTTCTTCTGGTCTAGAAACCATTCCAAAGACACCAGGGATTGAAAGACAACCTTCTTCCATTTCATTTTTCTTTTTTGAAGCTTTCAAAACTTCTGGATTAAGCAAAACAAAAGGTTTAAACCCCATGCTTTCTAAGTTAATGACAACCACAGCAAAGCTTTGGTTAACTTGTGGCGCGGCTAAACCAATTCCATCTTCATGTTTAACTGTATCAAGCATATCCCTAATTAACTTGCGGGCAGCAGGGGATAACGGAAATTTTAATTTCTTGGTTTTAGTTCTTAGTATTTTGTGAGGATGTAGAATAATGGGTAGATTCATTTAATTGGATCTGAATGTTCTTTCTTAACTAAAAAGGCAAAAAGAGCTCCTGGTTTTTTTGCATTGCCTTCCAACACCTCTCCTGCAATTCTTCTTAAAACGCTGTGGTTATATTTTTGAGCCATTCTAAGGTAGAAACCAAAACGTTTTGGCTCATTAAGCTTTTTAGAAAGCTCATCTGCTAAAACATGGTTTGGAGAGTGAAGGTATTGAGATTTTTTGGGAGCTTCGGAAAACTTCTTCTTTAACTCCTGATTTATTTCCATAAATTTTCCTTTTGAATAGTATAGCGTAAATACTGGTTAATTTCCATATAAAATGATAAAATACGGCAATAGACATGAATAAAATAAACGTTCTTGGAATACAAATAAATAACCAGAGCAAGGCAGTAATAATCAAGGAGCTAGAGCAAAGAATTCAATCAGGCTCTAAGACCTTTATTGTAACCCCGTATTCGGAGTTCATACATCGAACATTTTTAGATTATGATTTCAAACAACTTTTAAATAGCGCGGATTTTGCATTACCTGATGGAGTAGCTATTCAATGGCTTTCATACCTTTTAAACATTCCATACTCTTTTAAAAACTTCTATCTTAAAATACTAGAAACATACTGGCAGGTCTTGTATTCTTGTCTTTCAATAATTTTCAATCCAAACAAACTAAAGAAGATTTTCCCAGAAAGGATTTCAGGAGTAGATTTTTTTTGGGACCTTGTTTCTTTGGCAGAAGAAAAAAACCTTTCCATCTATCTTCTTGGTAGTTATGGTAACACGCCTGATTTAGTAGCAAACAAAATTAAAGAAAAGTATCCTAGGGTTAAAATCGCAGGATTTTCAAACAAGGGTCCTGGAAGCCAAGATATAATTTTTGAGATTAATAACTTAAAAGCTGACATGCTCTTCGTGGCATATGGTCCTGTTAAGCAAGAGGCTTGGATTAAAACACACCTTTCAGAACTTGATGTTAAGCTAGCTATTGGGCTTGGTGGTACTTTCGACTATATCTCTGGAAAAGTGCTCAGAGCGCCTCATTTTTTGCGTTCTGTGGGCTTAGAATGGCTATTCCGCCTCATTATGCAACCTAAACGCTTCAAAAGAATCTGGAATGGTACTGTTCGCTTAATTATGGGTGCTTTTAGGTACAAGGTATTTATGTCTATGCCATACCGTCAAAATGTCGCCAGTGTTATACTAAACAAAGAAAATATGGTTTTTGTTGCTAAGCGAGGACGAGAAGCTGAAAAATATGGAAGCGTAATAGAAGACCATTGGCAGTTTCCACAAGGTGGTGTTGATAGTAAAGAAAATTTAGAAAAAGCAGTATTACGGGAGGTCAGAGAAGAAACAAACATTACAGATCTTTCAGTTCTTGGTAAGTCTGAAAAAACGCACTCATACCTTTGGAATAGTACAATTAGAAAACTTTGGTTTAATAGGTTAAAGTTTAAAGGTCAGGAACAAACCATCTTCTATCTTAAATATCACGGCAATGGTTCTGAGATTCAGCTAGATGATGAAGAGCTGACAGAATACAAATGGGTCAAACCATCAGAAGTTAAAACCGTTATTCACTCAGTTCGTTCTGGAATGACAGACATAGTCATTGAGGATTTAAATAAATATATATGACAGAAAAAAAAGTAAGAACAAGATTTGCACCAAGCCCAACAGGATATTTGCATGTAGGTGGTTTAAGAACCGCGCTTTTTGCATACCTGTTTGCAAAACACAACAAAGGTGAATTTGTTTTAAGGATAGAAGACACTGATCAAGCTCGTTTCATAGAAGGAGCTATTGAAAAATTAATCAATGTCTTAAATGATATTGGTTTGAAATATGACGAAGGTCTTTTTGTAGAAGATGGAAAAATAGTTAGCAAAGGTGATCATGCTCCATACTTGCAATCTCAAAGAAAAGATTTATACAAAGAACATGCTAAAAAATTAGTTGTTCAAGGACATGCGTATTACTGTTTTTGTGATGAGAAAAGACTAGAAGAACTCCGTAAAGAACAGGAAGCATTAAAGCAACCAACTAGATATGACAGAAAATGTAGAAACCTATCAAAAGAAGAAGTAGGCGCAAACTTAGAAAAAAATGTTCCATACGTCGTTAGACAAGCAATTCCTGTTGATGGACAAACTGTTGTTAAGGATTTAGTTTACAAAGATATTGTTTGGGAAAACAAATCTCTTGATGATCAAGTTTTAATGAAATCAGATGGTTTCCCAACATATCATCTTGCTGTGGTTGTTGATGACCACTTAATGGAAATTTCACACGTAATTCGTGGTGAAGAATGGATTCCTTCAACTCCAAAGCACGCTTTGCTCTACAAAGCATTTGGTTGGGAATCACCAGAGTTTGCTCATTTGCCTTTGCTTTTGAACAAAGATCGCTCAAAGCTCTCAAAGCGACAGGGCGACGTTGCTGTTGAAGACTATCTTTCAAAAGGATATTTAAAACCAGCTTTGATTAATTTCATAGCATTACTTGGTTGGAATCCAAAAACAGACCAAGAAATATTTACAATTGAAGAACTAATTAAACAATTTGATTTAGCAAAAGTGAATAAGTCAGGGTCAATCTTTGATATTGATAAATTGAACTGGTTGAATAACTTGTACATCAGAAAGATTCCAGTTCCTGAATTAGCAGTTTTGCTTTTACCGTATTTACAAGCAGCAGGACTTTTAACTGTAGATAGCAAAAACCTTGTTTCTAAAAACGGCAAACAAGTTCCAAAAGAGTTCTTAGAAGCAATCGCAAAAATAGAAAGTGAAAGATTAAATTCGCTGTCTGAGATAGGGGAGAGGGTAGGTTACTTTTTTGAACAACCAAAATACTCTCCTGAAATATTGATCTGGAAAAAATCTGATCTAACTCAAACCAAAAACGCGCTGCAAAAAACTCTTGAGTTCATACAAACCCTTCCTGATAATGTATTTAAAGGTTCCGACTTAGAACCAAAGCTAAAAGAATTCATTACTTCTAGTGGTTTTGATAACGGATCAGTTCTTTGGCCACTTCGCGTTGCTCTTTCAGGGCTAGAAAAGTCACCAAGTCCTTTTGAGATTATCAACGTACTCTTCTTGGGTTACGGTAAGTTTGAAATATTACAACGCTTAGAAGCAGCACTTAAAATGCTTGAGTAAACAACTCGTAAAAATGCTCTTTTTGTGGTATACTAAGAGAAATGAGTTACTTACGAAACAAAAATAAAATAACAATAGCGGTACTGATTTTAACCTTGGGACTTTACACAGTCCCTTTTTCTGCTTTTGGAGCAACTATTTCAGAGATTGAAGTTCAAAAACAATCAAAACAAGCACTGCTTGAGCAGTTAAATAAGCAGATGCAAGAATATCAAAACCAGATTGCTCAAAAAAGGAAGCAATCTGCTTCCTTGTCTAATGAAATTGCTTTGTATGACATGGAAATACGAGCAACACAGATTCGTATTCAAGCAACTAGAACAAATGTTGAAAACACGCAGTTGCAGATTCAACAAACCCAGATACAAATAACAGAAAAAACAGATCAGATTGAACAAGGGAAAAAACTTCTAGCGGAATTGATTATCACCTTAAACGAATATGACAACACATCTAATCTCCAGCTTGGTCTAGGTGCAAGTAACTTTTCAGCATTCATGGATCAGGTTCAGTATGCTCAATCACTTCAAAGCAGAATTTTTGGTTTGATTCAGCAAATTAAAGAAATACGAGCTAAACTACAGAAAGATGAAGAAGAGCTACAAATTAACTTAAACAAGCTAAATGATTTAAATGATCAGCTTTCTTTAACTCAAAAAGCTTTAAACAACCAGAAAAGCTCTAGAGTTGTTTTGCTCCAACAAACAAAAGGACAAGAAAGTAAGTATCAGAAGCTTTTAACAACAACCCAAGAAGAACAAGCTAAGATAAATAAAGAGATCTATGATTTAGATCAACAGATGCGTGGTAAAACAGGCTTCAACGCATTAAAAGCTGTGCACGGCATTTTGGCGTACCCGATGGACGGTGTGTTAACTCAAAAATATGGTAACACTGGTTTTACAAAACTTGGTTATGATTTTCATAACGGTATAGATTTAGCAGCACCCGCAGGAACATCTATATACGCTGCTGGTGATGGCGTTGTATATTCTACAGGAACGGGTAAAACCGCATACGGTAACTGGGTAACTATTAAGCACACCGCAGGAGGTAAGCTAACCAAGGATATTATTACCCTCTATTCCCATATGACAAAGTTTATTGTAGTTGCTGGGCAGCAAGTAAAACAAGGGGATTTAATCGGGTACGAAGGTAATACAGGTAACACAACCCGCCTGCTCTATGGACCTGAAAGGGGATACCACCTGCATTTTGGGGTATATGACGCAGAAGGTTTTGGTATCAAAAACGGCGCATATCCAAATATTTATGGTCCTTACAGAATTCCATATGGATATACATACAATCCAATGGATTTCTTGTAATCTTCTCTAATATTTGATATTTTAATAGTGTTAAACAATCCTGATGAAAGAAAAAACAAAACTAAGACTCAAGACCATAATACTAGCGCTAGCAGTTTTAAGTAGCGCCCCTTTTATTGTGCCACAGTTTGCACACGCTGATGTTAACTCGTTATTAAGAGGCCAAATCTGTGAACCTGATATGGAAGGAGTTGATTCTGGTTTCAATGTTGGTAGGTGTATAAACAACATATACATCTTTGCAATTAGCATTGCTGGGTTTTTAGCTGTTTTAATGTTTGTTTTAGCGGGATATCAATATATCACAGGGACATCTGAATCAATCAGCGAAGCGAAGAAAATAATGGGGTCAACAGTACTTGGTCTTGTTATTCTTTTTAGCACGTACATCATCTTAAACACCGTAGATCCAAACTTAACAAAAGTCCCAGCACTTGTTGCGCCGCAGGTGAATTGTAATCAGGTGTCCACGACAACAGGTAAAACAGAAAACATCTGCGCAGATTTACCAGACCAATTTCCATTTCCCTTAGATGCCAATGGAAATCCAGTGGGTATGGATGGAGGAAAGATTGTTAATTCAGGATCCACAATTCAGCCACCACCAAGCAATAATAACTTACCAGCAGGAAGCAAAACAATCCAACCATGCACAAACTGTATAGATCTCTTAACTGGCTTAAATATTATTGTTAAACGAGTAACTGATCCGAATAGAGTTAAGCAATACTACTTAAACAAGAACCTAGCTCAGAAACTAGTCAATTTGAATTACTATTTCGCAAACGAAAGAGCAGCGAATAGTGGTTTTACACCTGCAACTAAACTAAATTGGCGTGTTACTGAAGCTTGGCCTCCAACAGTTGCTCATAAGTCTGATTGTCATTTTGATGGCACCTGCGCTGATATAGCTATTGATAACAGAGACAAGTATACAAAGGGAGAGCTAATCCAAGGTATAAAAATACTGTGTACATCTGCAAAAAAAGCAGGTCTAGATATTTTAAACGAGTATTTTGAGTTCACACCCAAAGAATTAGCAGGCGACACAGGATCAAATTGTGGTGTACCTACTAAAACTGATTACAGCACTGTAGGACATCTTCATGTTAAATAAGCGGTACAATTTAAATTACAAACAAGCCGGTACACTCATAGCATTCCTTGTACTGGCTATTTTTGTATTTAGATTCCTTAATACTCAAAAAAACGAACCAAAGCTCTTAAACAACAATCAAGAATTTGAAATTGGTCTATGTCGAACCTGTGAAGTTATAAAAGACAAGGAATTAATAATTGATGAAGACCGTGGTGAATATCTAGATTCAAGTTTAATAAAAAAATTAGAGATACTAGCAGGGGATAATAAAGACTGGAGAATCACCGAAGCATATCCGCCAACCGTCCAACATATCAGCTTTTGTCATCAAAATGGCACCTGCGCTGATATAGCGCTTCAAAGGAATCTACTTAATGCTGATAGTTTGTCTGAACTCTGTAAGGATGCGCTTGCTGCTGGTTTAACTGTTGTTAATGAATACAGTAATTTAAAATACTATTCTCAGAATTCTTTTTGTCCTAAACCAAACATATTTGAGACAACAACAGGTGGGCACTTACATGTGTTCTAGTTGTTTCTTTATATCCTTTGTCGCATAAGCTACATTGTGCGACTAGGGTTATATGGCAAAGAGAGTAGTCCCCTATAGCTTTAGGCTCGCATGTTGACGAGTAGTAAATAATGAAGTAATATTTTTATAGCACTTGTGGGGGCTTCGGCTCCCTCGCGGTTAATACATAAACCGCAGACGGGTGCTTTTTAATTTAGTCGGTTTCTGGATCGCCAGTGTATAGTTTCTTGCTCTTTGACCCATCAGACTTGCGTTCTGTCTTCCAAGATGGATATATGCTATGAAAATTCTTTGATCCGTCTTCTACTTCTTTTACTATGACTTTTACCCTTAATTCCCCTATTATAGCCACAAACACATAGTATCTAACTAACTTAAGTAATTTATTCCAAGTTCCTTTAGATTTTCTACGTATAAACAGTTTTCTTTCATCATATTCTTGTAAAGTGCCTGATTTCTTTATAACGCTCACTGCTAAGGGTAATAATCTAAACCTAACATATTGATCGGTACGGGATCGAGTTTTGTTCCATTCCTTGAACACGATATGTTCAAAACCATCAGAATTAAAATGAACCTCTTCGCCATTGAAATACGGACACTTAATTGAGGTGACAGACCTGTAATAACTGTCCGCCTCGGTTTTTCTTTGATTAAATTTTTGTTTTGGTATGTTTTCTTCATTCATGTGTACATCTTAAAATACTGAACATGAATAATTTATAAAATCAAACTACAAAAACCCAGATATTAATGATCTGGGTTTTAAAACTTATCTAACTATTTTTATATATCCCTTTATACTCTCAACATCTTTGTTTCTCCACGCCACATTAGCTCGTATTTGTTCTAAGGACTGCTGTATAGCTCTTTCTGCTGCAGGAGCTAAGTTTTTCTTAAAAAACTCTGATATATCATCCGCGTCTTTTGTGGTTGTAAAGAATTCTAGAGAACTTGCAATTCTAGAAAGTGAGTGTCCCCCATCTCCAAACTTGTTTAGCAAGTATTTCCAATTTTGCTTAACAAATTTCCATGCTAGATGTTTACTGTTTCTCGCTGAAAACGCAACTGCAAGGAATAGTGTTGTGTCTTGATTACGGACTTCTTTAGAAAGGAAAAACTTTAAAACATCTGCTACAATAGCTGGTTCTTTAAAAAGTGGTAATACTCTAGCAATACGATGCTTTTCCTCGTGTAATTTTGCGTGTTTGTAGATCTTTCGTAGTTGTTTGTATTCATCAAGCGCCCCATTTCCAGCAACAGCCGCATAAACAATTGATTTAATGTCAGGGTCTATGTGTTTTCCTTTAAGTAATGACTTAAACAACACCTTGCATTTTACAATTACCTTTTCATCTTTGTATTTAACTGCATTAGCTAGTATTAAAGACCTTAGGAGACCATCGGTATGTGATTCTTTTGGTTTCTTGCTCCAATCAACTTTCTTAACCATTGGTGAAAAGATGTTTCTGCAATATGTTTCAAAATCTTTTCTGAATGGCTCATTCTCTAAAATCCTAGAAAGGTGAGAAAGACCTGATGATATCTCAACCCAAACATTATAGTTATCTTCGTTCTTGTAAGCTTCTAGAAGATGTAAAACATCTGTTGTGGGTATATATCCACCCTGAGCAAGCGCAAAAGCATTACTAATTAATCCTAAACGGTCTTTAGGATCAAGTTTCTTCTTCAAAACTGCGTCTTTAAGGTCTTCTAAGAATGCGTGTTGGTACTTAACACGATAAAAACCGGTTTCGTTAAGATTCAGTTTGAGCCACTCCCCTTTTTTCAAAGGCTTAATTACTGAAGATGCTTTTTCAATTAAAATATTTTCTGTTTTATTATTACTTTTAAAAACTGAAGCAGGAACTTTCCAAAGTGTTTTTTTCTTGTTTGTTTTTCTTGAAACTGGGCTTGAGAAAAAGCGCTCTTGAGACAAAGAAATATTTCCTTTAGCATCTTTTGTTTCAACAGAAAGCACCGGATATCCTGCTTGCCTGGTCCAAGTGCGCATCATTGGGGCGATTTTCTTTCCAGAAACTTTTTCAAAAGCACGCCACAGATCTTCAGTAATGGCATTACCATATGCGTGTTTCTTTAGATAGTGTCTTAAACCATCTCTAAAATCTTTTTCTCCCAAGTAATTTGCAAGCATACGGATAATGCTTGATCCTTTTGAATAACTGACAGTATCAAAAATCTCGTCAATCTCCTTGGGATGATGTACTTCTATTTCAATTGGATGAGTGTTTTTTAGCGCATCAAGACTCAAAGCAAGCCCTAAGTCTCCAAAAACGAACTGATCCCACATTTTCCAAGAAGGAAATATATGATCTAGCGCAAGATATTCGATATATGAAGCAAAGCCTTCATTCAACCAAAGATCAGTCCACCAATCCATTGTTACTAAGTTTCCAAACCATTGATGCGCTAGTTCATGGGATATTGTTAACGCAACACGTTGTTTTGTTGAAAGTTCTGAATGATCCGAATCAATTAAAAGCGAAGTCTCTCTGTAAGTAACGGCACCCCAATTTTCCATGGCTCCTGCAGAAAAGTCTGGAAGAGCAATCATATCTAAAACAGGCAAAGGGTACTTAATATCAAAATACTGCTCATAGAAATCAAGAGCTTTTATAGCAACGCTTAAAGCAAACTCAACTTGTTTCTTCTTGCCAGGTGTTACAAACACTCTTACCAAAACTTTGTTCTTAGTTTTACCTTCGATGAATTCAAAATTACCGACTATGAAAGCAAGTAAATATGTTGACATCTTAGGAGTTGGAGCGAACTTAACTATTTCCCAGCCTTGGTGTTCTTGTATGGATATTGGTAATGTATTTGATATTGCATGTAAACCTTTTTCAACCATCAAAGTAACATCAAAAATTGCTTTTGCTGATGGTTCATCAAAACAAGGAAAAGCATTTCGCGCAAAAGTTGATTCAAATTGCGTAGTTGCAATGTGTTTTGTCTTACCCTCGTGTTCATAACTGCTTCTGTAAAAACCATTCAAACGATCTTCTAACAAACCTTTAAACTTAATGCCAAGCTCTCCCCTGCCCTTTGGTAATTTTGTTCTGAACGAAAAAACCGCGGTCTCAGAAACAATGTCATATTTAATCTTTGCTTTGTGTTTTTTCTTTAAATCAAAATATTCTACGGATTCAATAACCAAACCCTTAGAGTGAAGCACTATCTCACTGGTCGCTTTCAAAAGCATTAAAGAGATTGTTTCTTCTGCCTCATACTTAAAATCTTTTAAATCTGGTTTAATGAAAATTTTGTAACGTTCAGGTAGAACGCTTTTTGATAATCTTACTTTCTTGTTTTTCATATACCTTAGTTTAACAAAAACAACAAAGACCTGCATCCCCCAAGGTACAGGTCTTATCTTTTGAAAGTCTAATTCTCAACTATAGCTTGAATATGTTCTACGTATTTTCTAAAAATAGGGTCATCTTTCTGTCTTGGTCTCTTTAGATCAATAGTTATTTCCCGTCTGATTTTACCCTTGTCCATTATCACTACTCGGTCAGCCAAAAGCACTGCTTCCTCAATTGAATGAGAAACCATTAAAACCGTCAGTTTGTTTGTTCTCCAGAGCCCCAAAAGCAATGAATATAGCTCTTCAGCTATCTTTATGTCTAAAGCTGAAAAAGGCTCGTCTAAGAGCAATATTTTGCGTTTTACAGCCATTGCTCTAGCTATACCAACCCTTTGTTTCTGACCCCCAGAAAGCTCCTTAGGATACTTGTTTTCAAAGGTCTTGATCCCAAGCTCAGAAAGGAGCTGCTCTATCTGCTGTTTTGGGGCATTTAACCCTTCAACCATAAAAGGAAAAGAAACATTTTGTTTTACAGTGAGCCAAGGAAGAAGTGCGCTATTCTGAAAAACCATCGCACTTTGATCATCTGTATGTACAACACCTTTGCTTGGTTCTATCAATCCCGCCACAATTTTTAACAAAGTAGTTTTACCACTCCTCGATTCTCCCACAATACAAACAAACTCAGATGAATCAATATTTAAATCAACATCATTTAAAATCTCTGTCTCCCCGTAATATTTATATATGTTTTCAAGGATTATCTTCATTCGAATTTAAACCTTTCACCGTATTCAGTTAATCTATGCCAAACTAAACGGTCCACAATTAAAATCAAAGCAACTAAGACAAGGAGAGATGCGACGAACAAACCAATGTTGTACCCTGCTGAAACAGACAAAAGATTTCCTAACCCTGGCAAACTAATCTGAATGTTTCCGTAATTTATGTATTCAGAGATTATGATCACATTCCAACCTTCTCCGAAAGAAAGAATTGAACCTATTACAAGTTGTGGAAAAATTCCTGGAAGTATAACTTTAAAAACATTTGAATTCCTTTTGCATTGTAAACCCTTGCAGCATCAAAGATTTCTTCTGGGATTAAATGTAACCCTCCTAGAGCTCCAAACAGGATTGACCAGAACATGGCTATTACTAAAACAAGTTGTGCTGCTAGCTCTGCTAAATGTAGTTGCGCAAAAACAACAATTATTAAAGGAAAGAAAGCAAGGACAGGAACGCTTTGCAATATATCAAAGATTGGTACTAGGAAGTTTTCAACTTTTTTGTGTCTAGTAACAACAAAAACTGCTAGAAGCGCTAAAAATAAGGAAACAAAATATGCGGCACAAAGCCTTAAGAAAGTATACCCAGAATACAGCAGTAATTGAGTTATTGACACATCTTTAAATATCAAAAAAAACTTTGATAAATCTATTGTCTTAAACCCGCTTTCTAGATATATAGCTAGAGTGGCAATAATCAAAAAGCTGAGTATGTAAAAGAATACTCTGCCACCAAAAGTGTGCTTTCTAAGATGATATTTTGTATGCCTGAACATTTTTGTTTTAAGGTCTTGTTTTTAAGGGTAGACCTGGGTACCGTCTTCTTCGTAAAGGTAAATCGCAAGTGTTGGGCAGCTTTGTGCCGCAAGCATCAAAGTATCGTCATCAACAGCGCTTACTTCAAGCATATCAACATCTGTTTTTCCAGAGTCTCTAATGCCGTCTTTTTTTAAAATCACAGCTTTGTTATCATCATCTAACTGAAAAACTTCTGGGTACAAAGCAACACAAGAAGCCGCGCCAATGCACAGTTCCCTATCAACCATCAGGTATTTAATCTTTCCCGCCATTATTTCATCTCCACGTATTTAATATTTTTTAAATTAGGGCAAGCTTCTTGGATGTATCTATTCAATATCTTTCCGTATGTAATAGGAGCCATAGGACAACCCGCGCAATGTCCTTTTAAAGCAAGAACAACCTCGTCCTCAGTTGCTTTAATGATCTCAACACCACCTTGATGCGCTTTAACAATCGGATCAATCTTAGCAATCTGTTCTCTTACAGCAGCAAGTATTGTCTTGTCCATTATTGAAATACCAAGATTTGAGTTCATAACTAGATATTAATGCTTTTTGTTTAAGGATTCAACTCTACGCAGTTCTTTGATTATTGACCCGCTTACTTTAACAAACTGATCAAGATCAAATTTTTTAGTAGCTCTTCCAAGAGTTATACGTACACTTGCCTTAGCGTCATACTTGTCCAAACCAATTGCTAAAAGAACATGTGACGGATCAAGGCTCGTTGAAGCACAAGCAGAGCCAGTTGAAACAGCAAACCCTTGAGCATCAAGATACAAAAGCAACGCTTCTCCGTCTATACCAACAAATGAAAAATTAACATTATTTGGTAAACGCAAAATATTTTTCTCTGAATCTTTTTCAACAGAAGGACCATTTAATATTGAACCTGGAATTGTTTTTTGAATCCTTGAGATCAAATAGTTTCGCAGAATTCTTAATCTTTTGTTTTCTGACTTTTTCAAACGTTCAGCAATCTCTAATGCTTTTGCAAAACCAATAATCCCGGGGGTATTTTCTGTTCCCGAACGCAAACCTCTTTCCTGTCCCCCGCCATAGATCAAAGGCTTTAATTTAACCCCATTTCTTATATACAACAAACCAATTTGTTTTGGTCCATAAATCTTGCTTGCATTCAAAGTCATTAAATCAACACCTAGCTTGTTAACATTCAAATCCAAAGCACCTGCTGCTTGGCACGCATCAGTGTGCAAAAGAATCTTTTGTTCCCTATTTAAATTTTCTTTCCTAATTACTTTAGCTAACTCGTTTATTGGTTGAACAGTTCCAATTTCGTTATTTGCATAAATCACACTAACTAAAACTGTATTCTTTTTAATTGCTTTAACAAGCTCTTTTGAATTAACAAAACCCTGATTATTAACTTTGAGTATTGTTAATTCAACGCCCTCACCTTTTAAAGCTTTTGCGCTTTCTAAAACAGCATGATGTTCAATTGCAGAAACTATGATGTGTGGTTTTTTGAATCCAGAAGAAATTGCTTGTCTTACAACCCCAAACAAAGCAAGGTTAACAGATTCAGTTCCACCACCTGCGAATATTATCTCGCCTTCTCTCGCTCCTAATATATTTCCGATTGTTTTTCTTGCTGTATCAATATCAAACTTAGCTTCCATTCCAAGCTCATAAATACTAGAAGCATTACCAAACTTTTTTGATAGGTATGGTTGCATAGCACGAACAACCTCTTGATCTAGAGGTGTTGTCGCGGCATGATCTAGATATATTAACTTTCTCTTTTTATTCCCTAACATACAGCAAATTATCTCATATTTGACCTATTTCTTCAATGTTCTAAAATTAAGTTGTTGACTAGCTCAGTCCTACCGGGAGGGTGGGCTGATCAACCCGGGCAAAGCTTGCCCAGGTATCTCGCATGAACTCTTATGCAAACTGGGTAGGGAGCCAATCAATCCATCCTGCTTACCTACACAGGAGATATCTTAAGAGCGGAGTGTGCCCAGAGAAATTGCGAGGAGTGAAAAGGATGGGGATGAGGCCAGAAGGCCTCTCGAAGGTTGTGCACGCCTATTTTGGCCTCTGCACAACCCTCTTCCCAATTGCTTGAATGCTTTGATTACTGTAATATCTTAAGTACATATGCAATACGCATTCATCTTAGGGAGGGTGTATACATTATCAATTGCTGAACTTTTAGTTGTCCTCGAAGAGGAACTTGTTGAACATAGTATCCCTTTTAAAATCATAGCCGTTTCTATTGAAGCGCTAATCATTGAAACTGAAAAACAAATAGATCATGAAAAACTCCAACGTCGCTTAGGTGGAGTTATTAAAATTGTAAAAATAGTTGACTCTGTAAAAAAGCGCCCTCAAGATTCCATAAACTTCGCGCTCCAAAATTACTTTAAACCAAGCAAGTTAAAAAAAGACTTCCTTAAAGAATACTCCGGAAAAAAGCAATTCGGAGTAAGCGTGTACTTGCTTGATCCAACAATCAAGGGTTTTGGGGAACCAAAACGCCTTGGTATGTTCATCAAGAAAGGATTACAAGAGGAAGGCGCTTCAATTAGAGTTTGCTTACCCGACTACAATTCCCTTTCTCTTGCCTCTGTTGTTGTTACAAAAAATCTTTTACTTCAAAAAGGAGCTGAGATTGTTGTAATAGCTGGAATTGATAGGGTCTATGTTGGTAAAACTTTAATTGTCCAAGACTTTGAAGACTATGGTAGACGCGACTATCAACGACCAATACGAGATGACAAACAAGGCATGATTCCTCCAAAGGTTGCTCAAATTATGATTAACTTTGCGCGTTTACCAAAGAATGCAATTGTTTTAGATCCTTTTTGTGGTATTGGAACAATCATTCAAGAAGCAATTCTCCTTGGTTACAAAGGATATGGATCTGATATTGCTAAGTTTGCAATATCTGGGAGTGAGAAAAACCTTGAATGGTTTAGAAACAGATATAAAATTCCTCCTGGTAAATACAAACTTGAGGTCGCAGATGTTGCTGATGTGGCTACTACTTTCAAAGGAGAAAAGATAGCAGGAGTTGTAACAGAGGGATATTTAGGACCAATGTATGGCTCCTTCCCTAAAGATACAGATATTCAAAAGAACTTTGAGGATCTTAAAAAACTATGGATATCTGCTTTCAAAGCTTTTAAAAACCTCATTCCTAAAGGGACTAGGGTTGTCATCTGTCTTCCTTGCTACAGAAAAGACGCTGATTCATATATCCCCTTTCCAAGCGTTGACTTCATCACTGATTTAGGCTACAATATTGAAGATCTATTTCCTCCTACTGCTAAAAAGTTGATGCCGTTTCTGAAGATTACAGAACGAAACTCAATGATCTATGATCGTAAAGATCAGGTTGTGGCAAGAGAAATTATCACGTTCATTAATAATTAACAGCTAACAAATGGCACATAAGAAAGCCGGAGGTAGTACCTCGTTAGGCCGCGATAGCGTTTCCAAACGTCTTGGAGTAAAAATATTCGGTGCACAGAAAGTCTCTGTCGGCAATGTAATTGTCCGACAACACGGTAGCAAATTCAGAGCAGGAAAAAATGTGCGAATGGGTGGCGATTGCACTTTGTATGCAACAGCCAACGGATTCGTAAAGTTCTCCAACAAGAAGGTTAAAAGGTTCAATGGAGCGCTAGCGAAGACACGTATCGTAAACGTTGTTCTAAACAAAGCTTAACAATTACTTCTGAAGATATATTAAAACCCCTCAATCGAGGGGTTTTAATTATGCTACTTTTTCAGCTTAGCTACTGCTTTCATGAATCCTTCAAACAAAGGATGCGGTCTTAGTGGTCTTGATTTGAATTCTGGATGGAACTGGCTTCCCATAAAAAACGGGTGTCCTGGGAGTTCAATTATTTCTGCTAATTTCCCATCAGGAGATGTTCCTGAGAAAACCAAACCTGCTTTTTCTAACACACCTCTGTACTTGTTGTTAACCTCGTATCTATGTCTGTGTCTTTCAGAAATTCTTCTTTGCTTGTACAAGGATTCTGCTTGGCTTCCTTTTCTTAAAACACAATCCCAAGCGCCAAGTCTCATAGAAGCACCATAGTCTCTAACAAGAAGTTTCTTTTCTTGATCAGGCATAATATGAATTACAGGATGTTTTGTCTCATCATCAACCTCTGTTGTATTTGCATTCTTTAGCCTAGCAACGTTCCTTGCGTATTCAATTGTTGCCATCTGCATTCCATAACACAAACCTAAGTACGGAATTTTGTTTTTTCTAGCATACTCAATAGCTTGAATCATTCCTTCAGTTCCTCTTTTTCCAAATCCTCCTGGAACAACTATTCCATCAAAACCAGCAAGAATCTTTTTAGCACCTTCGTTTTCTACTTTTAATGCGTCAATCCATATTAATTTTGGATTAACTTTGTTTGACCATGCAGCGTGTTTCAAGGATTCAATTACTGAAACATATGAATCAGCGAGCTCAAACTTTCCTGTTCCAAAGTATTTTCCTACAATAGCAATGTTTAAATCTCTCTTTACACTCTTAATCTTCTTAACAAAGTTGCGCCATTCTTTCATGTCTCTTTTTCTTGGTCTCATTTTCAACTTCTCAAGGATTATATCGCCTGCGTTTTGTTCTTCTAAAATTACAGGGACTTCATAGATTGATTTAACATCAGGGTTTGAAAGCACTGCTTTTTTGTCTACATTACAAAACAAAGCGATTCTTTCTTTTCTCTTGTCATCAATAACGGTTTCAGCACGACCAACAATAATGTCAGGTTCAATACCCATTGAATTAAGCATTCTAACTGATTGCTGAACTGGTTTAGACTTCATTTCCCCAAGGTATGAAGGAACTGGTAAGTAAGCAACATGGATATGCAAGATATCATCAGGGTGTTTCAATTTCATGATACGGGTAGCTTCAAAGAAAATGGCGTTTTGGTATTCACCGACTGTTCCACCTAACTCAATTAAAACAATATCAGCGTTTTTAGAAGCCATCATGAACCTTCTGATGATTTCATCAGTAACATGCGGGATTGCTTCTACATCTTCGCCTTCATATTCAAAAGCGCGTTCTTTTCTTAAAACCTCACCGTAAATCTGACCCGTGGTAATGTAGTTTATCTTGTTCAGTGGTTTATCAATGAAACGTTCATAATGACCAAGATCTTGGTCTGTTTCCATACCATCGTCAGTGACAAAGACTTCACCGTGCTCTTGTGGTCTGATTGTTCCCGCATCTTGGTTTAAATACATATCAACTTTAACCGGAGAAATATTTAAACCTCTTGATTGCAAGATTGCACCAATTGATGCAGAGGTAATCCCTTTTCCAATCCCTGAAATGACACCTCCTGAGATGAAGATAAATTTAGGATGTTTCTTTAGCTTCTTGACCTTTGCTCTAGTTGTTTTGCTTTTTGCTGTCATTTTCATTGATTAGCTTAATTTTAGATTTTGCTGTAATGCCATTGGTTAACTTAATTTCAAACTCATACTCTCCTAGCTCTTTAATCTTTGGTAAAGTGATCTGGTTTTTCTCAAGTTCAACTTTCATCTTCTCCTTTATTCTTCCCAACACATCTTTCTCATGAACTGAACCGAATATGTGTCCTTTGTCTCCAACTTTAACTGCTAGTGTGAAAGTTCTGTTTGCAAAATCATCTTTCAGTTTTTGTGCTTGCTCTGTTTCTTTTCTCTTCTTAGCATCTGCTTGAGCTTTTTCATTCTGTATCTTGCTTATGATCTGAATTGTCGCAGGGACTGCATACCCTTTAGAGATTAAGAAGTTGCGGGCATAACCGTCATTAAACTCTTTGACTTCTCCTTTTTTTCCTGTTCCTGACAGTTCTTTGATGAATACAACTTGCATGCGGGGAATGTATAAAAAATAAAAGCCTCTCCGTGGGAGAGGTTTTGGCTCTTTTCTAGTATAGGGTATCTTTCAAAAAAGCTCAAGCCCTTAAATTCTCAAGTACCTTCGTATAGCTATGGTGCTTGATATGATGCCCAAAATCAGAGCTGTAACAAGCTGAATTGCGAATATGACCCAAAGGTTAAAGCCCCAGGTATCATTTGTTAGGTTCGTACCAAGATATGTGTCTAGGCGTGGCAAAAGATAGTTAAATATTGGTATTGTTAAGAGAATGGTGATTATACTTGCAGCCAAAGCATACATGATGCTTTCAATTATGAAAGGCCAACGAATATACCAATTAGTAGCACCAACCAGTTTCATAATCTCAACTTCTTCCCTTCTGTTAAAGATTGTTAAACGAATGGTATTGAATATAACTAGGATGGCGATAAAGCAGAAAACAGCTGCCATACTTATACCAAAACGTTTAACTGCAGAAAGAATTCTTGAGAGACGTTCAATTACGCTTCTATTGTCCTGAAAATTAACTTTGTCTATGAAAGCAGAATACTCAACTTTGGAAAGCTCTTCGGCAATCTTTGGATAGTCATTTAAGTTCTTTGCTTTAACTTGCAGTGTTGGTGGCAAAGGATTGTCTGTTAACTGTCCCAATGAATCTTGGATCAATTGATTGTCTGAGTGTTTTTCTTTGAACGAAGCAAGGGCGTCAGCTGCAGAAACATATTTAACAGCAGCAATTTCAGGAAGCTTTTGTAGCTCTCCCTGTATATCTAATATCTGTTGTTCTGAAACCTGTGTTTTAAAGTAAACGCTGATATCAACTCTTTCTTGAATGTTTTGAATGGCGACTCTTGTAATATTAAAAGAAACAAGGGTTAAAGTTAGTATCGCAAGAGTCACAATCATTATTAAAGTCGCTGTTGCAGAAAGCCAGAAGTTTCTGTAAAAGTTAGTCATTCCTGTTCTAATAACTCGGAAGAGTGTGATTGATTCCATATATTTTAAAGTTTGTAATGTCCCTTTGCTTGTTCCATGGAGATTCTTCCTTTATCCATGGTAATGACACGCTTTTGAATTTTGTTAACAAGATCTCTGGCGTGGGTTGCTAGTAAAACAGTTGTTCCGAGTTGATTTATCTTTTGTAAGAGGTCTAATATTTCGAAGCTATTTACTTCATCTAAGTTTCCAGTTGGCTCATCAGCAATCAAAAGAACTGGTTTATGTGCTAAAGCGCGAGCAATTGCAACCCTTTGTTTTTCTCCACCAGACATTTCATCAGGAAAATTATGTGTTTTCTCTTTAAGACCCACAATATCTAAGATCCTTGCTACATCATGTGCAATTTTTTCTCTAGGGTATCCAGCAACTTCCATAGCAAAAGCAACGTTTTCAAATGCAGTTTTTTTAGGTAGTAATTTCATATCCTGAAAAACAATACCAATCTTTCTTCTGAGATACGGTATATCCTCTTCTTCTAGAGAAGCAATATCAATATCATCAATGTAAAGTTTTCCTTCATCAACTTTTTCTTCGCCAAAAATAAGCTTCAGGAGGGTTGATTTACCTGCTCCTGATACTCCGACTATTGAGACAAACTCTCCGTTCTTTATCTCTAAGTCAATGTTTTCTACTGCTTTTTTGTCTTTGTAAGTTTTTGTTACCTTTTCGAAACGAATCATATTTAAATTATACCACAATATTTAATTAGACAGTAGTTTCTAAATATTTTTCAATGAAATCATCTAAATCCCCGTTTAAAACAGCGCTTGGATCTGTTGATTCATACCCAGTCCTGTGATCTTTAACTAGTTTGTAAGGATGCAAGACATAGCTTCTGATTTGATTACCCCATTCAGCGCTTTTAAACTCACCACGCATTTCTTTCTTTTGTTTCATTCTACGTTCTTCCTCTAAAATATTTAATCTGGATTGTAATATCTCCATGGCTTTTCCTCTGTTTTGAGATTGAGAACGTTCATTTTGAATTGATACTTTAACTCCTGTAGGGATGTGAGTAATTCTAACAGCAGAGTATGTTGTATTAACACTTTGACCACCATGTCCTGATGCAGTGGTTGTTTCAATCTTCAAATCTTTTGGATCTATAGTTATACCCTCTTGGTGCTCTAACAAAGGTAAGACTTCCACTAAAGCAAAGGATGTTTCTCTGGTGTGTGCTGGATTAAACTCTGAAAGTCTAACAACTCGATGAACTCCAGCTTCGCATCTTAAGAAACCATAAGCGTTGTGTCCTGATATTTCCAAAAGCACGCTTTTAATCCCTGCTTCTGATCCTTTTGATAGCTCAAGTGTTTCAACTTTAAAACCATGCTTTTCACAAAAACGCATGAACATTCTTAACAACATTTCAGCCCAGTCTTGCGCATCAGACCCACCAGCCCCAGCATGAATGGCTAGTATAGCTCCATGATCATCATATTTCTTTGAAAAGAAAGCCTGAATCCTTGCTTTTAAAAACTTTTCTCTTGCTTGCTCTAGTTGTTTTTCTATATCCCCTTTATCAGTAGATTCAACTGTTCCGCTTTTGAAAAGTTCAGATGAAATTACAAAAAGATCTTCAACGTCTTTTTGAAGCTTGTTCCAGAAATCAAACTCTGTTTTCAATGCATTGTATTGTTCTGATTTGGTTTTTGCTGTTTGTTGATCAGCCCAAAAACCACCAGCTTGCATTTCTTCTTCTAACTTTTGGATTTTTTGTTTCTTTGTATCAAGGTCAAAGACGCTCCTTCAGGCTCTGTATTTCAGAAAGTAAACCTTGAATATTTTTTAATAGTTCGTGCATTTATAAATTGTTTAATACTTCTTTAACGTAATGATCTAATCCAGCAAGAGCTTTTATCTCTTCCAAGGAAAGCCATTTAAACGAATCATGCTCTGTGTCCAGTACTGGTTCACCTTCAATACTAGCAATATATGTAAGCCTGACAACATGCTTATCATTCTTCAAAATATCTTGTGCTGCAATTAATTTTGGTGTATCTATTAAAACTAGCTTTGTTTCTTCAAGGATCTCTCGCTTTAAGTTATCAAGCAAAGAAGTCCCAGGATCAATTCTTCCACCAACAATATCCCACGGATTATTAACTTCAGGATATGCTTCCATATTTCTGTGCAGCATTAAATACTTCCCTTCTTTATTCTGAAGCAGTGCTTTGACTCCGACTTGTAACGGTTTTGTGTTTGTTTCTTCCATTATTTCCCTGCGTCAGGAATCCTGTTCCATTTATTTGTTTCCATGTGCCAAGAATCTACATCAACTTCATTTAAAGAATCCCAAAGTTTTTTAGCAGACTCAGTGTAAAGCTTTTCGTTTCTAACCAAAGCTCTATTCTCCATCCATTTGGAAGGAAGCTTAGAACCCTTTTGTTCTAGTTCCCGCATTTCTAAATCAACATCCAAGTTATCAGCGTCTTTAACTATCTTTGCTTCAATGCATTGTCTTTCTTCATATTCTTTTAGTGTGTCTGTGTTTAAATCTTCAAAGCTTGTTCCAGCAAACAAATCATTGGCAGCTGAATGTTCATCTGCTTGAACATATACTTTCTGAACATAGCTGTGATCTGAAACTCTTGTTTCTGCCATGTCATGCACTAAAGCCATCTTGATAATCTTCTCTTCATTCTTAACACCTTCCATGCGTGCTATTAACATAGCAAGCCAAACAACGCGAACTGTGTGCTCCAAATCATTAGCAACGTCCATTCCGAAGTGTTGTCTCCAACCTCTTTGGATGTTTCTTAATGAACCAAGCTCGTACAAAAATTCTATGTCTCTTTTTTTCGGCATGTTATTTCTTGTTTAAAACTAATCTTCTAACTAAGTTCCAAATCTTGTTATGTATCTGCTCTTCAGGAAGAATCTTACCATCTTCAACACATTCAACATATTTTGTGTTTGGAAACAGTTCCGCTATTTGTAAAAAAACCATTTCTGCTTTTTGAAGATGCTCTAGATCATTTTCTAGATGATCTCTTTTTTTACCTTTAACATATTCTCTCTGTTTCTCGCTTTTCTTATCAACCATTTTCTGAGCAATCCTTGCTGGAACATGCAAGATTAAGTTTAAGTCAGGCTTTGGTAATTGAAACAAAGTGTATTCTAAGTTATCCAACCATTTAAAAAACCTTATTCTTTCAGCGTTGCTTTCTATCCTACTTCCTTGATGCCCGGCATTAGCTGTAACATATCTGTTGGATATGACTATTTTACCATCATCAAGTTGTTCTCTGATCCAAAAACTAGCATCATATCGATCTACAGCAAAAAGTAATGAAGTAATGTATGGGTTTGATTTACCATATTTTTCATTCAAATACTCTTCTAAAGGTCCGGCTGATTTTTTACCATACTGAGGAAAATCTGCAATAGCAACATCAAAGCCTTCTTTTTTAAGTGTTTCAGCAAGAAGCTTTGTCTGGGTTGCTTTACCAGAGCCATCAATTCCATCAATGACTATGAACTTACCCTTTTCTTTTTTAACTTTAGATTTAAGCCCGAATTTCATGTTGTTCTAATATCTTATCAATCTGCCTAAACAACTGTTCCTTAGAACCATTGTTCAGCAGTTTATATTCGCATTTTTTGCCTAATTCTGCAATATGCACCTCTGTTTCCTTAGTCATTTCAATTTCAACAAATTCGTCAAAGCTCATCGTGCTATCACCTGAATACTGATTATCCTCTAACTGCCATTTGTATCTTTTCTCAATTGGAGCATCAATGTATATGAGGATACTACCTGGATATTTTCTGATGTTCTCAAACTCATTTTTAAAACGAATTCCTGTGATCACCTCTAGCTCTGAGTTATCTTCCTTAATCTTTTTGTTAATAGCATTAATCAAAATATCCTCGCCAAAAACCTTTCTTAATCCTACCATCTTGATTACATTGTCTCGGGTATTTTCAACACCCAACAAATTTAGAAACTGAACAAAAATTTCAGAATGAGCATGACGCTTTGCCCCATATTTCTTTTCAATATATTCAGCAGTAGTATCTTTGCCTGATCTTTTAGGACCAACTAGGCCTATAATTTTCATATTTTTTCTAAAACCTCAGTTAATTGTTTTTTAAAGGTCTCTATATTGCCTGTATTTTCAATTTTAAAATCAGAAAGGTTCATTAACAGTTCCAATTTATTTTCTGCTGGGTGGTTTTCCGCTTGTTTAAATGATTCTAAGGAAATAGACTCTTCGCCCTTTTTTTCTGTTCTTTGCAAAACCCTTTGGTATCTCAATTCTTCTGGAGCTGAAATGTATATTAATTTAAAGTTAGGAAGTTTTTTAAAAGCTTCTAGCTCTTCAACAGCTCGTATACCACCAAAAACTAATATGCCAGCGCTTGATTTTTCAGAAGCTTTAATCAACGCATTAGCTAAAACATCTCTCCCGTATTCTTTCCTTAAAAACTCTGCCAGATTTTGATAGTTGTTTCTAATTAATGGAAGATTAAGTAAGTGAAGAAGCTTCCCTAAAAGCACAGAAAATTCAAAAAACTCTGCTTTAAAGCTTTCCACCAAGAACTGAGCTGATGTTGATTTACCAGCCAGGATTTGACCTGATATTCCAATGTATTTCTTGTCAGCCATATTACCAAAAGTATATCAAAATATCGATATTAAGGCATATGATATAATTAAGGAAATTAGGGGTTTTGAAAGGACCAAAATGGATAAAAACACATACGAGATTGAGCTAAAGAGCTTACTAGGAAGCGCCTCCAATGCAGAAAAACTAGTTTCAAAGATGCAAGGCCTGGACCCTAAAATGGTTGCAAAAGGCTCTCACAAGCAACTTAATCATTACTTTAAAGACGGCAATCTACAAAGTTTGTATGAAAAACTTGGTGACAAGGTCCAACCCGAAAAAAAAGACCTGTTCAAGGAAGTCGTAGAAAAAGCAAAGACATTCTCAGTTAGAACTCGCTGGGCTGATGCCAAAATAATTTTAGTAATAAAAGCGTCGGTTGATGAAACAACAAGTTCAAATGGAACAGCTCGTCTAGAGTTTGAATCCTTGATGAATATGTCTTTAGAAGAACTGGATAGCGAAGTTTTAGCTTCTGGTTTTAACTATCAAGCAAAATGGTCTAGAGAAAGAACTGACTATACTTACAAAGACACATCAGTAAGCATCGACAAAAATGCTGGATATGGATATTTAGCTGAATTTGAAAAAATAGAAACAGAATTGGAAAATGTAGAGCCAACAAAAACACTTCTCAGAGATATGCTCAAAGAACTAAACATCCAAGAATTACCACAAGATCGTTTAGAAAGAATGTTTGCTTTCTACAATGACAACTGGCAGGACTATTACGGAACAGAGAAAACTTTCAATATTGAATAACAATTATCGCTGCGGCTAAACCAAAGCGGAAAGGCAATGTTATGGATATCCAACATCCAGAACAACAATACTTAGGACTCTTAAGAGACATTCTAGCGAATGGCTCAGAAAAGAAAGACCACAATACAGGCATGGGTCTAAAAAGCGTTTTTGGAAGACAAATTCGCTTTGATCTCTCAAAAGGGTTTCCTCTTCTAACAACAAAACGCGTTTACTGGAAAGGCGTTTTACACGAACTGCTTTGGTTTCTTTCCGGAAGCTCAAATATTAAATACTTGGTTGATAACGAAGTTCATATTTGGGATGATTACCCATACAAGTCTTACAAAAAAATTGCTGACAAAGGAGGAATCCCCTCTTTAACTCAACAAGAATTCATTCAAAAGATAAAAGAAGATTCTTCGTTTGCAGAAAAATGGGGAGATCTTCCAAGGATTTATGGTGAACTATGGAGAAGATGGCCTGCTAAAAATGGTAGAACAGTAGATCAGATCTCTTGGATCATCGGAGAATTAAAAGCATATCCTCAAAGAAAGCATCATGTTTTCTCAGTCTGGAACCCTGAATACCTCTACTCTATGGCACTTCCAGGAGAAGCATTAAGCTTCCCTCTTTGTCATATTCTCGTTCACTTTAATGTTAATGACAACAAACTTTCATGTCAGCTTTACCAAAGAAGCGCTGACATGTTCTTGGGCGTTCCTTTTAACATTGGAAGTTACGCCTTGCTAACTCAAATAATTGCGCATGTTTGCGGTTATGAGGTTGGTGAATTTGTTCACACATTTGGTGATGCGCATATCTATGCAAACCACTTTGAACAAGTGAATGAACAACTAACCAGAGAACCAAAACAATTCCCTACTCTAAGCATTGATCCAAGTATAAGAGATATTGATAGCATAAAACCAGAACACTTTAAGCTTGAAGGTTATGATCCTCATCCAACCCTAAAAGCTGACTTAACTGTTGCTGGTGGATTTAATGAGGATGATAGAATTGATTTTACTAAGAAAAACTAAATGATTAGCTTAATTGCAGCAATTTCCGAAAACAGAGTCATAGGAAAAGACAATGACCTCATATGGAAAATCTCTAAAGACCAGAAACGCTTTAGAGATATAACAAAAGGGCATCCTGTGATCATGGGAAGAAATACGTATAAATCAATTGGTAAAGCTTTGCCAAATAGATTTAACATTGTAATAACCAGAAACATGGATTACACACTTCCAGACGCAGCAGTTGCGCACACTCTAGAGGAAGCAATACGTCTGGCAAAGGATTCAGGCGTTGGCTCTGAAGAAGTTTTTGTGATTGGAGGCGCTCAAGTATACGCAGAAGCATTGCCTTTTGCCGACAAGATATACATAACCATTGTGCATAAAACAGCTGAAGGTGATACTTACTTCCCTGCTTATGAAAACATCTTCAAAAAAGTTGTGTTTGAAGAAACTGATGAAGAAAATGGAATTAAGTTTACGTTTAAAGATTTGGTGAAATAACAAAAACCCCGGGAGTTCCGGGGTTTTAAATTATCTTCGTTTTTTCTTTAGGGCTTTCTTTAATTTAACAGGTTTCTTAACAGCCCCTCTTACTTCGTCATGTAGCTTAGATGCAAGTGGACTTTTTTGTCCCGCGTACTTATTGTTCTTCTTGTTTGCATACGGAACATCAACTTTGCTTGTAAGCTCTTCGAATGTAAAAGCACAAATTCTCATTCCCGGATACAAAGCAATTGGCATTGTTCCTAGGTTACCTAGTTCCATTGTTGGCTTTCCGTTCCATCCTGCGTCAAAAATCGAGGCTGTACCGTGAACAATGATACCAAGGCGACCAAGAGAGCTTCTTCCTTCAATGCGACCTAATAGGTCATGAGGGAGCTCTAGGTTCTCAACCGTTGTTACTAGAGCAAAGTCGCCAGGTTGCATTATAAATGCCTCGCTTTTCTTAACAACAATCTCTTCCATTATTTCCTTAATGTCTACAGGACCTTTTAGGTCAATATATGGGTAGCTTGTTTTTTTGAAGACTCTGAATCTGTTTCCTAAATGTAAGTCTATGGAGCAAGAACCGAGCTGAACTTCAAAGTCTGGTGCCGGCGTTATCTTTATTCTTCCAGAGTTAATTGCCTTTTTAATATCTCTGTCAGAGAGAATCATATGTTTATATCTTTACTTTAATACCAGGTCCCATTGATGCGTTAACAACAATGTTTGTAATAAATACTTTCTTAACAGTACTTGGCTTAGAAGCATTCAATGCATCAATGAAAGTTTTTAAGTTAGTAACAAGTTTCTCTGAATCAAAGTCAGTCTTTCCGATTATCTGATGAACATTTCCTGAATCATCGTTTTTGAAGTCAATCTTTCCTGCATTGATTTCTTTAATGATCCCTGCAATGTTTTCTGTAACTGTTCCTGTCTTTGGGTTAGGCATTAAACCACGTTGACCCAAGATCTTTGCAATGGGGGCCATTAATTTCATCATAGCTGGTTCTGCAACTGCCATATCAAAGTCTGTTTTTTCTGTTTCCTTTATTTTCTTGATTAAATCAGCACCACCAACCAAGATTGCGCCTGCTTCTTTTGCTTCTTTTTCTTTAGTTTCAGTTACAAAAGCAGCAACACGCTTTGTTTTACCAGTACCAAATGGAAGAGAAATTGAACCTCTAACACCCTGATCTGTTTTCTTAGGATCAATACCAAGTCTTACGTGTACCTCAACAGTACCTTTAAACTTTGTGTTTGCTGTTTGCTTTACTAGTTCAATAGCTTCAGTAGCAGAATACACTTTTGTGCGGTCTACCTTTAATATATTCGCCTTTTGGCGTTTAGAAATACTTGTCATACTCGTCCTTTCGACTTAGTGGTTTACGCGAAATGTTTCGCTCCCACGAATTAATTAATCTATTTAAGTTTCTTTTCTAGCTAGTTTCCAGTGATAGTAGAAGACTGGGACACCAACTATGATCATTGCTAGAGATTGTGCGATGTCTCTCTTTCTTTGTTGTTGCTGGTTCTTTTTTTCTGCTTCTTGCTGCTTTGCCTGATAGTTAGAGTCACACTCGGTTGGTTTAACCGCAGCACCTCTTTCAGCAGGTATTGCTTCACAATTTGTAGCCATCATTGGGTATGCATAGTATTCTTCTGCGTTAAGCAAAATCTTTAAACCCATGTTAAGCAAGGTTATTGCTCCAACCATGATTATGATTAAGGAAACCAGAGATACAACGTAGAGATATGCTTTTTTTATCCAAGTCATATATTTTTTGTTTAATTGTTTAATTAAAACTTTAATCTATAACTTCAACACCCATAGAGCGAGCTGTACCTGCAACAATCTTTTCTGCTGCCTCTAAATCATTTGCATTTAGGTCAGGCATTTTCTTTTCCGCTATTTCTCTTACCTGAGCTCTTGTGATCTTACCAACTTTGTTTTTCAAAGGATTTGCAGACCCTTTCTCTAGTCCTATTGCTTTTCTAATCAAGACAGAAGCAGGAGGAGTTTTTAAAATGAAAGTAAAAGAACGATCTTCATAAATGGTAACTTCAGCTGGAATGATTAAGTCTCCCATTGGAGCTGTTTTCTCATTAAACTGCTTGGTAAACTCACCGATATTAATACCGTGGGGACCAAGTGCAGTACCAACTGGTGGTGCTGGGGTTGCTTTTCCAGCTACAAGTTGGAGTTTTACCATTGTCTTTATCTTCTTTGCCATTCTTCTTTGTGGTAACAGTTTTTTAAGCTGCGAGACGGTTATTTCGCCAACCACCCTTTCTTTGCCAGAAACCTGGCTTAATTAGTATATTATATCTTCTTTACCTGAAGGAAATCCAGTTCAACAGGAGTTTCTCTACCGAAGATTGAAACCAAGACTTTAACTTTACCCTTAGCTTCATCTACTTCAGCAACCTTGCCTTCGTAGTCCTTGAATGGACCATCCATCATTCTAACTAAATCACCAACAACAAAATCAACCTTAAACTTTGGTTCTTCAACACCCATACGTTTCTGCAAGGACTTAATCTCATCATCTGAAATCGGTGTTGGAATTGTTCCACTTCCTACGAATCCTGTTACGTTAGGTGTATTTCTAACAACATACCAAGAATCATCTGTAACAATCATTTCAACAAGAACATAACCTGGGAAAATCTTTTCCTCAACAGTTGTTCTTCTTCCATCCTTAATCTTTATCTTCTTTTCTTTTGGAACTATTACGTCAAAAATCTTGTCTTCCATTCCCATTGATTCAATACGTTGTTTCAAATTGAAAGCAACGCTATCTTCATAACCGGAATATGTATGTAAAACGTACCAATGTTTTTCGCCTGTAACTTGTTGTCGTGACATATCTCTAAAACAAAACTATTAATGCTAGAACTATTATTAAAATTTCAATGAAACCACTCAAACCCCTATACTCATCAACTGCTACCCAAAACCAATATTTCCAGAAGCTTTCACTTTGTCTGTGTTTAAACTGATATCTTCTCTTGTAGAAAGACTCAGAAAAAGGAAAGAATCTTTTAGCTGCTGGCCAAAGCCACATAATCCCCCACTCTGAATCAAGAATTAGGTGGGACCATGCGCTTAACCAAACAACTAAGCCAATAACTTTTCCAAAATCAGTACTTGCAACAAAAAAGATTATTAATCCAATAACCAGCCAAAAAATTGGCGTGTGAGTGAACAACTTTCTATGATTTACTGCCTCGCTATCTATCCTTAATCTCTTTATCTTTGCAAAAGCAAAGAAAAAATCTAGATCAGGTATAAATGCGATGATTGCACCGATTAATGATATTTCATTTACCTGGGTTGCAGTTAAATTGTAATGTAAGGAGCTGGTCAGGATTTTTGCAGTTAAATACCCTGCTGCAATGTGTCCTGGAGGTAACATACGAGCTATCTCTCAATGAGCTTTTCCAAGCCTTTAATCAAACCATAGTCAGCTGTAGCCAAAACCACTGCTACTAAAACTGAGAATAGAATGACAACGCCTGTATATCTAAGGGTTTGCTGTTTGGTTGGCCAAACAACTTTGCTTAGTTCGCTCTTAACCTCTGAGAAAAATTGTATTACTTTCATCATATTTTTTGAGCTTTTTTAAAAGGCCTTCGGGCCTTTTGATATATCGATTATATCATAAAGGTCTTGAATTATGCAAATCAAGGCCAGAACACTAAATATCTAGGTTTTTAACGCTCTTTGCATGAGTTTGAATAAAGCGCTTTCTAGGAGCAACTTCATCGCCCATTAAGGTCTCAAAGATACCAGAGGCTTTCTCTGCATCCTCAATATACACTTGAAGCATTACTCTGTTTTCAGGATCCATGGTTGTTTCCCAGAGTTGTCCAGGATTCATTTCTCCCAAACCTTTATAGCGCTGAATGTAATATCCTTTTGCTTTTGTTGCGCTGTCCTCTCCTTCTTCAGAAACTTCCCCTTCCATAACTTCTTCTTCAACTTTTATTTTCTTAGACCCCTTAGATGTTTTCTTAGCTTCTTTTTCAGCAAGCAGGTCTTTTAGAATTTCATCTCTTTCACCCTCTGAAAAAGCATATTGATGTTCTTTACCCACCTGAACTCTAAACAAAGGAGGTTGAGCAATGTAGAGATACCCCTTTCTAATTACATCAGGGAAGTATCTGTAGAACAAGGTTAACAAAAGAGTTCTGATGTGAGCACCATCAACATCCGCATCTGTCATGATGATAATTCTGTGGTATCTAAGTTTTTCTACATCAAACTGATCACCAACACCAGCACCCATTGCAATTACAAGGTTTTTAATCTGCTCAGAACCAAGCATACGATCAAGTCTTGCTCTTTCTACATTTAAAATCTTTCCTCGTAAAGGCAAGATTGCCTGGAATCTTCTGTCTCTTCCTTGTTTAGCTGAACCGCCTGCTGAATCCCCCTCAACAATATATATTTCAGATCTTGCAGGATCAGATTCAGAACAATCAGCAAGTTTTCCTGGCAAAGCAAGTCCTTCTAAAACACCTTTTCTCAAAACAGAATCTCTCGCAGCTCTTGCTGCAAGTCTTGCTTTGGCAGCTAAGATTACTTTTTCAATGATCTTAGTTGCATCCCCAGGGTGTTCTTCAAAGTGTTCTTCTAAAGCAGCGCCAAGCACTGTTTCAACAGCAGTTCTGACCTCTGGGTTTCCTAGCTTTGCTTTAGTCTGACCCTCAAATTGTGGATTAGGAAGTTTTACTGAAATGATTGCGCTTAAACCCTCACGCATGTCTTCACCAGTTAGCTTCTCTGACTCTTTAACATATGAGTTCTTAACCGCGTAGTTATTTATGCTTCTTGTAATAGCTGTCCTGAAACCAGTTACATGCATACCACCTTCTGGGTTGTACTCATTGTTTGCATATGCTAAAACAACCTCATCAAATTCATCAGTGTATTGAATTGCGATCTCAACCAAAATGTCATCAACGGTTTTGTTGATGTAAATTGGTTCATGCTTAACTTTACGCTTTCTGTTAATTTGCTTGATGTATGAGATGACTCCGCCTTCAAAATAGTATTGATATGTTAAACCAACACGTTCATCCGTAATTCTAAAATGCAAACCCTTAGTTAAGTACGCTTGAGAACGCAAGTGATCAAGGATTGTTTTGAAGTTAAAATCAACCGTTGTAAATATTGAAACATCAGGATAGAAAGTAATTTTTGTTCCGTTTTGGAATTCATCTTTCGCAGGTATTTTCCCTACTTCTTTGACTTTCCCTTGAGAAACACCTTTTTTGTAAGACTGCATAAATATTTTGCCGTCTCTTTTAACCTCAGCAATCAAATCTGTGGAAAGCGCGTTAACAACAGCGGCACCTACTCCGTGTAAACCACCAGAAACTTTGTATCCAGAAGCGTCACCACCGAATTTTCCACCTGCGTGCAAAACAGTAAGCACGGTTTCTAGTGCTGACTTTTTTGTTGTTTTGTGAACATCAATTGGAATGCCACGACCATTGTCTGTGACAGAACAACCACCGTCTTTTTGTAAGACAACGTCAATTAAGTCGGCATGGTTAGCCATTGCTTCGTCTACTGAGTTGTCTACTATCTCCCAAACTAAGTGGTGCAGTCCTGCTTCACCGGTTGACCCAATGTACATTCCAGGTCTCTTTCTTACTGGGTCTAATCCTTCTAAAACAGTGATGTTTTCTGCACTATAATTATCACCCTTTTTCTTAGGGTCTTTTAGGTCTTTTTTAGCCATAAATTACTACCGTATTTCAGCTCCTAATTTAGTCTTTAACTCTACCTTTATTTTATCATAAATTGGCATAATTTCCGAGTCCTTTAAAGTCCTGTCTTTTGCCTGAAAAACAAGGTGGAAAGCAAGGTTTTTAACCCCCTTTAAACCTAGCTCTTTGTGGAACCTAGGTAATGATCCTTTGGCATACAAATATCCAGCCTCAAAAACCTCAACAGACTTTAACAAATCACTACCATTTTTCCACACCAAGTTTTCAATCTCTGCCCACTTAACACTTTCTTTAACAACTAAGGAAATATCTAACACTTTGGAAGGTAGCTTGCTGTAAGGAATCATTTTCTTTTGAGTCTTAGAAGCAAGCAAAGGATGCAAATCCAAGGTTACATAGACTAAATCCCCCGTAACATCAAAGTTATTCAACACAAGTCTATTCACCAACCCAAAGTTACCAAGCTCTTTACCAAGCAAACTAATTAAAGATTGTTCTGTGTTCTCTTGTTTGTATTCTACTTTGTGATTTGTATATTCAGAAACTACTGCTTCCAAAACTCCTTTTACTTCAGAAAGCAATCCTTGAGCGGTTTTTTCTTTGTTAAAGATTACAAAAGTAACTAAATCTCTTTCGTCTCCAAAAGCATGGTATGCTTTACCGATTTCAAAAAGTTTGAAAGCATCAAAGTTTTTACTATTCAAAGAAACATTCTTTAACAAATGAACCAAAAGGTTTCGTTTGAGATATCCTTGATCCCCGCTTAGAGGATTTTTAATCTTTAAATGATCTGTCACTTTAGATTTTCCAAAGCCTGAGATGTCTTTTTCTGAAATGAAAGAATAGTTCTGCGCTTCAATAAAACCAAGATCAGACATTTTCTCTTTGAAACCATTAAATGCCTTATCTGCATCAATCTGACTTGTTAATTTCTGCACACTCAAAGATTTTTTTGACAGCTCATTAAATCCAACTGTCTTTAATATTTCATCAGCAATATCCGCATAGTTAACCATGTCCTGTCTGTACCAAGGTATTTCTTTGTCTAAGTTTAATCTTGTTAAAACCTTTTGGATTTCTCCATCACTAAATTCAGAACCTAATAATCCGTTAATTTGTTCTACTTCAAACTTTATCTTTCTATTCTCTCTTTCAACGTCCCCCACTTCAGCATATGACAAAACTTCAGCCCCGGCATGTTCTTTTAACAAATCAATTGCTCTGGCAACAGCAATCTTTGCCTGGTATGGATGTAATCCCTTTTCCCAGAATCCAGAGCTGTCACTTCTCAAACCAAGTTTTTTAGAAGTCTTTCTAATCTGACTTGGTTCAAAGTTTGCAGCTTCAAGTATAATCTCGGTTGTATTTTCATTAACCTCTGAATCAAAACCACCCATAACCCCAGCTATTGCCAATGCCTTTTCTTTGTCAGCAATTACTAACATTGAATCATCCAAAGCACGCTCTCTGTGATCAATGGTTGTTAATACTTCACCGTTTTTTGCGTTTCTAACAACAATACCGCCTGAAACCTTGCTTGCATCAAAAGCATGCATTGGTTCACCCATTTCATACATAACATAGTTTGTAATATCCACCACGTTATTTATGGACCTTAATCCCAAACCGTGCAATCTTTTCTTTAATGCAATAGGAGAAGCCCCGACTTTAACTTTTAACTTTGCTCCAATGTATACAGGACAAGCCTTTTTTTCTTTGATGCTTATATCTAATTTTGAAACACCTTTGTGATTAAAAGACAGTTCTTGTATTTCTTTAATCCAATTCTTTGTCTTTATGCCCAATATTCCTGAAATTTCTCTAGCAATCCCTAAATGAGAATACAAATCAGGTCTGTTAGCTGGTAAAGAAACGTCAAACACAGCACCGGCTTCTTTTGCTTGCGCTTTCAAATGTTTTGCTAAATCCTCTCCCAACCTTATTCCTTTTTCTAGTATTAAAATCTCTGGTTTTTCTTCAGGCCTTTCACTTAAACCAAGCTCAAAAGAAGAACAAATCATTCCCTGTGATTCAACACCTCGAATTACTGCTTTTTCTAGAGTAAAGGACTCGTGTTCTTCTGAATGAATGTTCTGGGGTATAACTGCGCCAGTAAGTGCTAGTGCGATTAAATCCCCCACCTCAAAGTTATTAGCTCCGCAAACTACAGGTTCAATAACCTTGTTACCAACATCTAATTTAACAACCCGTAAACGATCTGCATTTGGGTGCTTTTCATAATGTAATACCTTTGCAACAATGACATTAGAAAAACCGTAATTCTGTTCTCCTCCCAAAACCTTTTCAACTTCAAAACAATGCTCAGAGATTTGCTGAGCCAATTGCTGTGGATTCTGTTTTTGTATTTCTAGGAAATCTTCTAGCCAGTTTAAGGAAATCTTCATAATTATTCTTTAGTAATATTCACAGGAAGTTGCAGTACAAACATAACCCTTTTTACCAGCTGGTGGGTTTTCTAAAATTGTTTGAAGCGCAAAATCAGTTGAATCAGTTGATATTGAATACTCATAGTCTTTTTTCGTTGATGGATCTGTTGGTATCACAGTGATGTAATCAGGAGCAATTGCTTTTTTCCAGTTTGCTTGAGATGGGAACAGGTGAACATCAGGAGAAGATGGACTAGTATTTTCATTAGCATATAGCTCTAAAGCGCTAGAGATTGAATCAAGGTCTGCTTTTCTTTGAGTATCTCTCTGGCTAATCATTTCCGCGTTGTTAGCAACTTGTGCTTCTTTTTCACTCATTGAAATTAACTGATTCTGTGTTTCTGAAAAATATGTAAGCTTGAAATCAACCCCTTTATTAACAGAGGCGTATCCATAGACATACGGGATTACATTTGTTGGATCTGTTGTGTTTATGGCTTTAGCCGTTAACAACGGTTTAATGCTTTTTAACATGTCACCAAAAACATTTGTGTCAGGATACTTAGAGTTTGCTTGCTTGTATTTTAATAGCGCGAAAGAGAGTTGTTTGATTGTATCTGATCTCTGGGTATCACGATCAAGCGCGCCTGGTTTAAGACTGGGATTTTGGCTTGAAGAGCCAGGGGTCTGAGCGTAGTTTGTATAGAAGTCGACAACTATTTGACCAACTGTTGCAATTGTTGGGCTATGCAAACCATAGGTTACAATATTTTTTGCTATTGTTGTTAACTCTAAATCATTGAATGCTCTTTTTTGTTTTGCATTCCAATGTGCTTTAACTTCAGCAGCGTCTAGATATTTTGAATCGCCTGATGTATTTCCATTTGTAGGATCTAATGCAAACAAATGCACTTCATCACCATCAGCTATTCCATCAGCGTCGCTATCCCCGTTATTAGGATCTGTCTGGGATAAGTACTCATCAAGATTAATTAAACCATCATGATCTGGATCTGCAGCATCTCCACAATTATCTAGGTTAGTACAAACTGCTGCACCAAAATATTTTAATCTCCAACCATCAGGAATTTGAGTTGAAACAACTTCTTTTGGTGTTTGAACAACTGGGGTCTGAACTTGTGTGCTATCTGTTGTGTCCTTTGGTTTAAAAACAAGGAACAAAACAAGTGCGATGATTAACAACAAAGCAGCGCCTGATGCGTACATCAAAGGTTTAGTCATATGAAAACTTCTTTTTTTTGGAATATCAGAAAGTAAGGTTGGGCTTGGTGCTTGTGCTGGCATTGGTTTTAGCTCAGCAGAGAAAGATCCTGGTACTGGAGGTTTTGGAGGTTCTGGCATAACAGGCTTTGGGGCTGGTATTGGCTGTGTTGGAACTGGAACTTCTTTTGCTAATGGAGTTGGTACAGACATTGGCTGAGAACCAGGTCTTGGCATTGTTTTGTAAATCAAATCATCCAGGCTTTGCCCTGGTTGTGGAGTTGGTGTTGTTGGTTGTTGTATTGGATCCATATTTTTGTTTTAATTTAAAATTGTTTTAAAAATCTCAAATCATTCTCAGCAAACAAACGAATATCTGGAATGCCATATTTCATCATCGCAAGACGGCTTAAACCAAAACCAAAAGCAAATCCTTGATACTCGCCTTGCTTGTATCCAGCATATTCAAAGACTTTCTGGTGAATCATTCCACAACCAAGTATTTCAACCCAGCCGGTTTGTTTACAGACAGAACAACCTTTTCCTTTACAGATCAAACAAGATATTGCCATTTCAGCACCTGGTTCAACGAAAGGAAAATATGAAGGGAGGAGTTTGGTTGTAACATCTTGTCCGAATATTTCTTTCATAACGTAATCAAGGGTCCAAGCCATATTTGCATATGTAATGTCTTTGCCAACTACAAAACCTTCCATGTATTGATACGTATGTTCATGTGATGAATCAAGCGCTTCGTTTCTAAAAACCCTACCTGGTAAAACAACAGCATACGGCGGTTTATGCTCTTTCATATATCTAACCTGCATATTGGAAATATGGGTCCTGAGTAAAACACTCTTTCCTGGTTGATTCTTTGGAAGACTCATATCAAGATAAAAAGTATCTTGCATGTCTCTTGCAGGGTGAAACTCAGGAATATTTAAAGCTTCAAAGTTGTAAAAATCAGAATCAATTTCCGGTCCCAACTCAATATCAAAACCAAGACCCCAGAAAATTTTCTCAATTTCTTTTTGAATCAAAGTAATTGGATGCAAGTGTCCGTTTAAAGCATTTTCTCCTTGAACTGAAAAATCAATAGAAGAGTTTTGAGAAACGCCAAATTCTTTTTCTTTTTCAGAAACAGATGCTTCTGCAAACTTTTTAAGTTCATTTAAAGGTGCTCCAAATTCTTTTTTCTTTTGAAGATCCCAATTCTTTAAATCATCAAAAAGTTTGGTAATAATCCCTTCTTTTCTACCAAGGTATTTAACCTTAGCTTTTAAAAGAGATTCAGCATCTGAAACAGTGCTTAAATCTTTTGATATTTCTTTTTGTATATTTTCAAATTGCTGTAACATTTGTTTCTAATTAGAAAGGAAGAATCCTTCAATAAAGACGAGGGTGATGATTAAAACTAAGCCTAACCACCAAAACAATAACTGATGTGAAGAAAGAACAAGGAATACAATAATCAAAAGAGTTAACAGAAAAGCTTGTCTTAAAGAAACATTCATTATCTCCGTATACAAGCGTTCTGGCTTTCTGCCTCTATATGAGTACAAAGCAAAGGTGAAAAAACTCATTAAGAAAGCCGAAAGAGAAACATAGAACAAGAATAGCAACGCCTTGTTAATAGTGTTAGGATCTGTAAGAAAAACTATGCACAAAGTGCCAATTAAAAAAATTGCACTTAAAATCAACAAGGATTGAGATTGTTTTTTTGTGTTTTCGAACATTTAACCTTCCCAAATTATACCATAATTCCCCTGTTATTCTAAATCCGCAAAGTCACAGCGGTGTTCCCTAACCTTTTCGTGCAGCTGTTTAAATGAATCCGCCTTTATGGCACTATGTATTTCGTCTATTGTTCCTAAGAGATATTCTTTCATGTGTTCTAGTTCTTCCTTAGAAGCAATAATGTCTTCAGAAAGCTCGTTGTCCTTTAAAAACCAATAGTTTAACTTTGAAACCCCATGTTTAAAGTACTCTTCAGCAGCCCATTGATATATGTAGAGCTGGTATCTGTTTTCTTTGTCGTCTTTAAACTTTTCTCCGGTTTTGTAATCAATGATCTGCAGTTTACCATCTGGCAACAAATCAGCGCGGTCTATTTTCCCTGTAAACGTGTATTCACCAAGCTTTAAGACAAACCTTTCTTCAATGTATTTAGGAACAAACTTTAGTTTTTCAAAAGAATCGTAAAAACTACGAAGCATTCTACGTCCTCGTTCTCTGTATTCTTCTTTGTCTTTCTTAGTTGGATACCACTCATCAATCCAGTATGATTCATACATTTTCTGTAAGGCTTCAAATGCAGGAAGTTTGCTCTTTTCTTTTTCAGAACCAAACAAATCAAGCTGCTTTTCTTCTAAGTTTGCTTTGTACTGCTTTAAAAATCTTTCAAAGGTTGTATGAATGGTGTTACCAAAGGAAAGATGTTTGCTGCCTTTAGTTGGAAGATGCAACAAATATTTGTACTTGTAACCCAAAGGGCACTTCTTAAATTCATTTATTGCTGTGTAGTTAAAAGAAGTTGGTAATTCAAAGCTTAATTTCTTTGGAAGTTTCTTTTCTTCAAACTTTGTCCGTTTTAATATCTCAACACTTTTTTCAGGCTTTGCAACAAGACCAATATCAATTAAAAACTGGGATGGTTTTCTTGCTCTTTGTCCACCATAATCAGAAGCATAACTAAAATACAAATTTTGTTTTGCGCGAGTCATCGCAACATAGAACAAACGTCGTTCTTCTTGTAAATGTATATCCCCTTCCGGCAATATTTCCTTAACCAACTCTTTTGGAATTTCAATTGCTTCTTTTCGATCTCTGCTTGGAAAACGCTGATCAACCATGTT
The DNA here is from genome assembly GCA_964364285.1 of uncultured Candidatus Saccharibacteria bacterium. Taxonomy (GTDB): domain Bacteria; phylum Patescibacteriota; class Doudnabacteria; order UBA920; family VMFF01; genus VMFF01. The sequence goes on from CAYIKZ010000003.1 coordinate 64,326, forward strand.
AACCACAAAAACATTTTTAAACTCCAAGCCCTTTGCTGAGTGTATGGTCATAATCTTGATGCTTTCAGGGCCTTGGTTTGGATCAAAATCAAGCTTTCCTTCATCACCAGCCTCTTGTTCAAACTCAATGAAAGCAAGGAAATTCCTCACTGTTTTGTCAGTGTTTTCAACTTCAAATGCTTCAATCTTCTTGTAGAATTGGTTTATGAAATCAGCTTCTCCTGGTTCTCCCTCCCCTTTTTCAATACGTTCATCAAGCTTTAATCCATAGATGCCGTTTACAAAAACCTCAGCTATACTTTTTGTTTTAGTTTCGTCTGCTTGTTTTTTAAGGAAAGCAATTAACTGGTTAATCTTTGTTATGCTGTCATTTTTAAGAGTTGGCAAGAGTGCCACCTGTTCTAAGCTCTCATACAAAGAAAGAGTTTTCTTTTGAGCGTGTTGCAATATCTCAACCATATCACGATGATCAAATCTAAACTGCTCCATGTTCATAACCCTAAACAAAGCGTTTGTGTCATGAAAATTAACAAGTAACCTCAAATATGCGATTAGATCAACAATGATTGGTTTCTTGTAGAGCCCTTTGTTAGCAACAAAAGTATACGCGAAATTAAGAGATGCAAACTTTGCTATGAATGGCTCTGCCGTGTCATTTGAACGAACTAAGATCGCAAAGTCATTCCATGTGGTTTCCTTTTGTTTTTTCAACTCTAAGATCTTTTTAACAACCAGATCAACTTCATCAGAAAGAGTTTGTCCTGACAAAACAGCAATTTCTCCTTTTTCTTTTTTCGCAGAAACAAGTTTTTTATTAATCTTTAGTTTTGGCTCTAGTCTTTCAGGGTTGTTTAGCTGAATGAAGTTGTATGCAGTGTCTAATATTTCCTGAGTTGATCTATAATTCTCTGTTAAGGTAATTTCTTGTGCTTTAGGAAAATCTTTTTTAAAGCGCATAATATTAGAAACAGAGGCGCCTCTAAACTTGTAAATACTTTGATCATCATCACCAACAACCGTTAAATTGTTCTTTGGTTCAGCCAACAGCTTTATTAACTCATACTGTGCGTAGTTAGTGTCCTGAAACTCATCAACCAAAATATATTTAAATTTGCTTCTGTAAAAGTTTAAGATCTTTGGACGAGTTCTAAAAAGCTTCAGAGCATAATTAATTAAATCACCGAAGTCCAAAGAATCATTAGTAAGCAACAATCTTTGATATATATGGTAAGCTCTTGCAACCTCGTTTAAACGAACGATTTCTTCTTCAGTGTCGTATTCTGGATTGCTTTTGTCTAGTTTAGTGTTTTTAGCAAACTCTAAATACTCTTCAGGAGAGATCTCTTCATCCTTAAGCTTGCTGAAGTGCTTTAAGAGCGCCTTTATGAACTTTGTTGGGTTTCCCAGTGTTCTATAGTATTCAAGCTCAAATTGGTCCAAATTTTGACGCACAAGCAACCACTGACCAACCTCTTCAAGCATTTTAAAGTCATTTGAAATACCAATGTCTAAGGCGTGCTGTTGTAAAACTCTTTGGCAAAATCCGTGAAAGGTGTGAATCCAAAGATCGTGATATCCATACGGAAGCAATATATCAACTCTTTGTTCCATTTCAGTTGCTGCTTTTTCAGTAAATGTTAAAGCAAGAATTTCTTCTGGTTTAACACCTGATTCAATGAGCTGAGCAATTCTTCTAGTTATGACTGTTGTTTTTCCTGTCCCAGCTCCGGCAATGATGAGCAGTGGACCAACACCATAGCTAACTGCGCTCTGCTGTGCAGTATTTAAATCTGAAAGGAGTTTTTCTTTTTTTGCTTTAACCATTAACGTATTTTCCTTACTATTCCATGATTAGCATCTACCTCAACGAAATCTCCGTCTTTAAAAACTTTAGTTGAAATCTTTGTCCCTATTATACACGGCTTATTCATTTCTCTGGAAACAATAGAAGCATGTGATGTAATACCACCCTCATCTGTAACAAAAGCACCTGCTTTCTGCATTATGGGAACAAAATCCACAGATGTTGCTTTTGTTACGAGGATATCCCCTGGTTTCATTTTTTTGAAGTCAGCGGTCGAAAGAATAATTTTAACAGTTCCTTGAATCGTACCCCTGCAGGCCGTAAATCCCTTAACTGACAACTGTTTTGAAACATCATCTATTTGATCGATTGGTTGAACTCTCAAGAGACTCAAAAGTAACTTAGCATCAACATCACTTAAGATTAAAGGACCCTCTTTTTTTTGCAAAATCGCGCACAAATCGCGCTGCTTAATTAATAGCTGTAAATCATTAATTTCTCCGGTCAAAACCTTTTCCATTTCCCCAGAGAGGAGATAGAAACAATCGCGCCAGTTATTGCTACCAGCCTTTTTTGCGATTGTTTCAAAAATTGGACGGTACTCTAAAGAAGCTTTACTAATGGCATTTTTACGAAATTCATTTATATATGAGGCTTCAGAAATGGCTTTGGCAATCGCCTGTATCTCCGAATTATTGATTTCTTTTAGTTTGGCGATTGCCAAAGCAATATTAGAGATACTGTTATTCTCTATTCGTTTTAGCTCCAGAGAACAATCTTTATCCATAATTTCATCTAGTTGAGACATAGCGTCCTGTAATAGCCACGGCTCCTCGCAAAAGTTCACTGGTATGTGTTGATATTTATTCAACCACTCTTTCAAAAGTGCTGTTTCTTTTTTAACATTAACTTTTGTATTATTTTTGAGTTCTTCCGCTATCTTTAACAGATCAACTCGTGATTGAAGCATTGGTGATGCTTCTGTTGGATATGTTATTACAGGTATAATCTTGGCAATTTCTTCAGAAGAGTATTCTGTTGCTCTTAATTTATCTGTTAAAACTTCTAAACTAATTCTGCCGAATACAGCAGTAACATTTAATCCAGCAGAAAAAATCTTGTACGCTTCTTGAAAATTACGAAAGCTTTCCAAATTTAGCTTGTTTTTACATACTTCTATACTACCAAGAAGTTTATCAGCCAGCGAAAAATATTTTTCTCTAATCTGTAAATGATTTTCAGGATTAACAAAAAGATCTAAAACTTCTTTTGCATACTTTGTATAATCATCGTAACTAACCATTAAGTCAGTGTGGATAGAGTTTTCTACCAAAGCAATAGTACGTAATGGAGCATTGATTCCAAAACTTTTATTATTCGAATAATAACCTTGACCAGCCAGCGAATCATGCCAAAGCGACATGTTCCTGGAAACCAACAACCCCCAGGTTGCTCCTTTAAAATCAAGAACTGTAGCGAATTTTATATTCAAATAACTCATTAAAACTTGTCTCCTGCAACAAAACTTACCCATTTTTTCCAAGGATCATTGCCAGTACTTTCCTGATACCCAACCCAGAAATCTGCTGGTTCAACAATCTTTACATTCTCAACTTTCTTTAACTCAAGCAAAGCTTTGTCTTCGGTTATTAAATAGTCAGCTTTTGCTTCAAGTGCGGATTCTAAAATCTTGTTATCTTCTGGATCTGACACAATATGTACTCTTTTTTTGTTCTGAACTATGTTAACCTGCCTTAAGAATTTATCTAGTTCTCTCTGGTACTCTGTATCGTGTATTAACTTTTTTAAGATGAGGCTGTTTTCTCTCAAAGTCCGATTGTTTGCGTAAGCCTGGATATGTCCTAAAATCGCTTCATCGATGATTTGTTTTTGATATGAATACTCATCTTTAAAAGCAGTAATTAAAACATTTGTATCTAGAACTACTCGTATCATTATTTTCTTTCTTCTGTTTTCTTACCAGTGAGATTTCTACTAAAAAACTTAAAACCACGCATTGGCATCAAGTATTTCTTCTCCAAATCTAGATCAATGAAATTGTCTGCGAGCTCTTTAATTTTACTTGATGTTGATTTACCAAAAGCACAAACCTCAACTAACTGTCCTGACATCTGAAGATATTCGAGTAATGGTGCAAAGTCCCCGTCTCCGCTACATAGAACAACAACATCGAGCTTGTTCATGAGTTTAATAATATCCATGGTAATACCAACATCCCAGTCCCCTTTTTGAGCTCCACCGTAAAAAGTTTGTAAGTCTTTGCTTTGTATTTCAAAACCAGCTTTGCTCAAAGCATCAAAAAAAGACTGTTCTTCAGGCATATCCGCTTTAACTACGTACGCGATCGCGCGGATTAATTGCCTATCTCCTACAGCCTCTTTTAATATTTCTGAAAAGTTAACCCTTGAGTTATATATATTTCTTGCTGAGTAGTAAAGATTCTGTACATCTACGAAAACCCCGACTCTCTGAAAATTGTTCCTTATGGACATAAATTTATGTATTAATCAATTAGCTTGGCCGGCTCTTCCGGCTCCTCTATTTTTAAACTAGCCACTTCCTCTATTTTGTTATGTATTCTTTCATAGCCAGAACCGACCAAATCTAGCGTTGATTTTGCATTAGTAACATGTTTTGTTAAAACACTTAAATTAACTGTAAATTTTTCTGAGTCTTGTTTTAACCCTTGAATGACCTGAAGGATATGTTGAGCATGTTCGCTAATACGCGCTCCTTGTAACCCGATTAAGATGACTTGGAGGAAGTAATAGAAGGTGGAGGGAGAAACAATGTGGACATGCTTTAATCGAGCATATTCATATATCTCTACATCATCAGAAATCTCGTTAAAAACACCGTCTGCGGGAACATACATTAAAGCAAAATCCAATGTTCCTTCTTCAGGCAAAATGTATTTCTTTGAAATCTCTTCCACTCTCTTTTTAACATCCCGAATGAAAATCTTTCGCATTGCATCGCGTTGTTCATCTGTTTCCGAGTTAATATATGCCCTGTAGTTTTCCATGCTAAACTTGCTATCCATTGCAAGCAAACGATCATTAACTCGAACAATGCTATCAGCTGTTTCACCAGTTCTAAATCTGAACTGAATTTCATACATATTGCGAGGCAATGACTGTCTAAGCATTTCTTCCATTATCTGTTCACCTATGGTTCCTCTTTTCTTTGATGAAAGAAGAAAGTCTTGAACATATGACAGAGATTTACCAATCTGTTGCATCTGCCCTAATTCTTTAGAAACAGTTCCAATCACCTTTGCCGCATTGTCTAACCTATCATTAATCTCTTTGTTTGTTGTATTGATGCTTTTTTGCATCTCTTGTCTTGTTTGATCTGTTCCGTCTTTTATCTGTTTCATCCATTCAATCATCAATTTCATAGACTGATCATCCTGGGGTTTTGCTTTAGAAAGACGAGCAACAAACCAAAACAATCCGGCAAAACCGAGGATAACGAGGGCAATTAAAATGTATATTAGGTTTGAGTTCATATATATGAAGTATATCAAAGCTAGGGTAAATTAAAAAACTCCAAAAGGAGCTCTTTAATTACGTAGAAATCATCACTAAGCTTAAGGTCTACTTTCGTTTTATTAGCTTTATAACGCCTTTTCCCGCATCAACTTCAACCACGTCTCCATCTTTGAAGACCTTGGTGGCTATTTTTGTTCCAATAACACAAGGAATACCGAGTTCCCTACTAACAATCGCCGCGTGACATGTTAAACCACCTTCATCAGTTACAATTGCAGAAGCCTTTTTCATTGCCGGAACAACACTCGGAGTTGTTGCCATTGAAACCAAGACGTCACCTTGTTTCATCTTGTCCATATCTTCTGAGGAATTAATAATCCGAACAGTTCCTTTTGCTCTGCCAGAATGAGCAGTAGCACCTTGAATCTCTGTAATATTCTTCACATCAATCTTTGATTCTTTCTTTATATGCTTCTTTAAAAATAGGTTTGCTTCTTCACCGTGCAAAACTACTACTTTTCTGCCATTAACAGGCAAACAAATATGAAAGTTATAAATAGAGTTTAAGGTGTCTGTGTCTATGTTGCCTTGTTTCAATGCTTTTTCTAAGACCTCGATTGGAGCTGAACGAACTTGTGACAATGAGATGAACAATCGCTTTCCTATTTCGCTCTGAAGTCTTTCTACGTGGAAATATGAACGACTCTGATAGTCTTTTCTTCGTGGTTTTGCCCAAACCATTTTTCCTGCAAGTAAGAGTATACTCTTCTGAAAAGCATTTAAATCCAATTTCTTTAATAGCGTTTTTCTTTGTTGCGCTATCTCCTTACGTTTCTTACCTAATTCTTGTAGCTTTTTCTTTGGATTAACTTTCTTCTCTAGATATTCTTTTATGAACTCGTAAAATTGCACATCGGTTAAAGCAGGACCAGCGTAGACATAGTATACCCAAGAATGCTTTTCAGTATGAGCTTTAAGTCTTTTAACAAATTTTGGATATTTCTTACTTACTTCTTCAAAACTCTTTGAAAGAATATCTTTTCTCCAAACACCAGAATCAAAATCACTCATGAGTCTCAAGAGATCTTCTTCTTGATCTTGCGCGAAAGAATTATGTATTGGGAATGTTAAAATATCAAAATATTTTACAAAATCCTTTGTTAACACCTTTTCTTTTAAGATTCTGTTTAGATTGCCTTCTACGAATGAAAAGCTTTGAAAATCAAGTATTGGGATTAAAACACCATAAGCGTACATAACTGCTTGTCGTTCAAAAAATTCCCTATACAAAGCGATTAGTTGTTTTGAGGTCTTTGATGCTAGATTTGCTTTAAAAATATTCTTGTTACTCCAAGAATTAAACTCCCCACCAATTTTATTAGTTTTATCTATCAGTTTCTCTACGTACTTGTAATCTTTAAAAGCTAATTTCTTTAAGCCTTGGTGTGTTTCATTCCATGTTGATATGTCAGCTAAGTAAGTGATTTTGTTTTCCCTTGAAAGGATACCAACTATGATTGATAGGACACCAAAAAGCTTTGGATACTTTGCAGGAGCATCTGTCCAAATATAGTTTCTAAAAAATGGCGAATTAAAATCATTACCAACCATTTCCCATTTATATTTCTTGTATGATTCCATAGACTTGTTGAATATATACCCAGTATATCAAAGCAGAACAAATTAAAAAACTCCCAGATAGGAATTTCATTTATCAAAAGTAATGGCGGAGCCAAGGGGACTCGAACCCCCGACCTTCCGCGTGACAGGCGGACGCTCTAACCAACTGAGCTATGGCTCCATAACATATTTGATTTTTCTCTGGTAGCGGAGAGTGGAATTGCACCACTGACCTTGGGCTTATGAGTCCCACGCTCTAACTAACTGAGCTACTCCGCC
>CAYIKZ010000004.1:0-56763 GCA_964364285.1 uncultured Candidatus Saccharibacteria bacterium
ACCACTGACCTTGGGCTTATGAGTCCCACGCTCTAACTAACTGAGCTACTCCGCCATGTCTTTAAAAAAATCCTCTGACAGAGGAAATGATCTGTCACGATTATTTTGGTTGCGGGGGTGGGACTCGAACCCACAACCTCAAGGTTATGAGCCTTGCGAGCTGCCAATTGCTCTACCCCGCTATATATCTACTTGCGTAATTTAACATATTCTTAATCTTTTTTCAAGGGTTGTAAAAAACAACACCTCCTAATTTTGGGAGGTGTTGTCTACTCCTTGCGGAGTATCGCTTGAGAAAGAAGAAACTAGATTCTCTTCTTTGCAGTTCTCTTCTTAGCTTTGCGCTTTGGAGCTGCTTTCTTCTTTGCGACTTTTCTCTTCTTTGCCATTTGCGGCTTTCTCCTCGAGTGCACTATATTTTGGTGCTCTCGATAATTATTTTTCTACATTCCAAGTAAACCTGGAAAGTAGTGTCGAAGGGAATAAATACGTTCCGTGCTTCTGAGTTTTATGTTTGCTTTCGTTTCAATATGTTTTCTAGAATAATTTTAATGCTAAAACCGTTATTTGTCAAGAGATTTTCTAACTTTGTCAACAGATTTGATCGCAAGTGAATGCAAATATTTTTCCGCATCTCTTTTGTTCTTTAGAACCCCTTGAACTTGTCTCACTTTTATCTCTCGGATTACATTCCCAACGTGTGGACCTGGCTTAATTTTCAAAACCTTTTGAATCATATCTCCAGAAATTAGATCTTGTTGCCAAGCTTGTCTTGCTTTCTTCCATTTATTAAACATTCTCTTGTAAACATTAAAATCTTTCTTGATCACTCTCCCCTTTTCATCAGTTCTCACTGATGCTTTGCCATCTGCTAAATATAAACGTATTAAATCGCCAAAATCTTCATTTTGTGCCCATTTTACAAGCAGTTTAGTAGATACCTGCATTGAACGAGATATATCCATATGGTGCTTAATTAAGTACCCGATCTTTCTTTTTTCTTCTTTACTAAAAGGAAAATCCTTTGCTATTGATTCAAAAATCAAAGCACCAACGTCAGCATGACCAAAGAATGAAATATGTTGTCTTCCGTCTAGTATTTTCCTTTCGCCGGTTGATACTTTGCCAATGTCATGGAATAGCAAAGCATAGCGCATTGCAAGATCAAAATCATCTGCAAATGTCATACAAAACATAGTGTGTTTAAACACATCACCCTCTGCATGGAAGTCTTTAGATTGCTTAACGCTCTTTAAGTTATCCACAGCTGGAAAGATTTCTTTTAACAAAAGAGTTTGATCTAAGAGTTCTAATCCTCTTACAAAGCTCTTGTCAGACATTATTCGATCGAGTTCTCCCTTAATCCTTTGTCCTGATGTCTTATGAATCAACTTAGAATTCTTTTTAATGACTGATAAATCTCTTTTGTTGATGTTAAACCCAAGCTTAGATGCAAAACGAACAGCACGAAGCATTCTCAAAGGATCTTCTTTGATTCTTTTCAAGGCTGAACCAACAAACCGAACTTCTTTGTTCTTTAAATCTTTCAAACCACCATGCCAATCAAGGAACTCATGGGTTGCTGGATCGTAATATATTGAGTTGATTGTAAAATCACGACGCTTGGAGTCTTCTTCTGCTGAGGGTATGAATGAAACCTTGTTTGGTCGTCTGGAGTCAGAATACACGCCTTCTTTCCTAAATGTTGTAATCTCTATATTCCCTTTAGAACTTACAACACCAATAGTTCCAAACTTCTCCCCTGCTTCGTAAATTTTAAACCTTTGTCTATTCAAAACTTTTTTTGTTTCAAAAGGTTTAGCAGAAGTTGCAATATCAACATCATAACCAAAGATTCCTAAAAGCATGTCTCTGACAAAACCACCGACAATGTATGTTTCGTATCCTTGCTTTGAAAGCAAAGAGCAAATTTTTTCTGCTTGTTTCATATATCAACAGTATATCAAAAACCGCCACATTCGGGCGGTTTTAAATTATTGATTAAAGATTCCTTCACTACTACCGTGATGACCACGGTGTGTTTTCTTTGCAACCTTAAGTCTAACCAAACTTCTTTGTAGTGCTGCTTCAGTTGCAGCATATTCTTCTTTAGACAAAGTACTTGCTTGTTGCATTGCTTCTTCTGCGCGCTTCTTTGCTTGTTCTGCTCTTTCTGCATTAATCTCATCAGAACGCTCAGCTGTATCTGCTAGTATGACAATCTCGTTTCCTGGTCTGACTTCTATAAAGCCGCCGGAAACAGCAATGTGTTCTGTTTGATTATCATTTTTAGAAATGAGTTCTCCTGGCATTAAAGAAGCAATTAAAGGAATGTGGTTGGGCAACACAGTTATTTGCCCCATTTCAGTTGGACATGTCAAAGCATCCACTTCTTTTGAAAGGACGACTCTTTCCGGTGTAACTATTTGAAACTTAAGCTTCATAATTAAGCAGTAACCTGATCAATTGAACCCTTCATGTAAAAAGCCTGTTCTGGCTTGTCATCATGTTTACCCTCTAATATCTCTCTCACCCCTCTTATTGTTTCTTTCAAAGGAACATATTGTCCTGAAGTTCCTGTGAACTGTTCAGCAACGAAAAATGGCTGAGAAAGGAATCTCTGCACTTTTCTTGCTCTTGCAACAGTTAATTTCTGTTCTTCGGAAAGTTCTTCAATACCTAAAATGGAAATGATGTCTTGCAAATCTTTGTATGCTTGAAGTGTCTTTTGAAGCAAGCGTGCTGTTTCGTAGTGTTCTGCACCGACAATTAAAGGATCTAAAATTGTTGAAGAAGAATCCAAAGGATCAACAGCTGGATAGATTCCAAGTTCTGTTAAAGCACGGCTTAAAACAACGGTTGAATCAAGGTGTCCGAATGTTGTTGCAGGAGCTGGGTCTGTTAAGTCATCTGCTGGAACATAGACTGCTTGAACAGAAGTAATAGATCCCTTGTTTGTCGAAGTGATTCTTTCTTGCAACTCACCCATTTCAGAAGCAAGTGTTGGTTGATATCCGACAGCAGAAGGAATACGACCTAACAAAGCTGAAACTTCTGAGCCTGCTTGAGTAAAACGGAAAATGTTATCTATGAAAAGCAAAACATCTTGATTTGCTTCATCTCTAAAATATTCAGCCATGGTTAATCCTGACAAAGCAACACGAGCTCTAGCTCCAGGAGATTCATTCATTTGTCCGAAAACAAGAGTTGTCTTGTTTAAAACGCCTGATTCTTTCATTTCATGGTACAAATCATTTCCTTCACGGGTTCTTTCTCCAACTCCGGCGAAAACAGAAACTCCACCGTGTTCTGCAGCAATGTTTCTAATGAGTTCTTGGATGATGACTGTTTTACCAACACCAGCACCACCGAAAAGTCCAACTTTACCACCTTTTAGAATTGGAGCGATTAAATCAATGACTTTAATACCTGTTTCAAGAATTTCATTTTTTGTTGATTGTTCTTTGAAAGTTGGAGCATGTCTATGAATTGGATCTTGTCTTTCACCAGAAATCTTTTCCTTGCCATCAATTGGATCTCCAACAACATTAAACATTCTACCTAATGTTTCTTTACCAACAGGAACTGAAATTGGTCTGCCTGTATCAACAACTTCCATGTTTCTCTTTAAACCATCAGTAGTATCCATTGCAATCGCACGGACAATGTTTCCTGAAAGCTGCGCTTGAACTTCTAAGATTAGCTTTCCATTTTCTGTCTTAATCTCTAAAGCATTAAAGATTGCTGGAAGCGTTCCTTTGAATTGAACGTCAACAACAGGACCAATTACTTGAGTAATGTGTCCAACTGTTGCTGTATGTTCTTTTGTAATAGCTTTATTCATATATTTTAATTATTGTCCTTTCGTTGTTCTTGGTTACTTTTCTCTCTATACTCTTTTTCTAATCTGATCTTTTTTTTAAAAATTCCAGAATCTTCTTGCCAGGATATTGGTACCCAGCCCCAGCCAAAGGATTTTGCCCTAAACCAAAGTTTTTTGTTCTTTTCTTCCATATTATTCTAAAGCTATTCTTCCAGCTGTAATTTCAGACAGCTCTTTAGTAATATTTGCTTGTCTTAACTGATTGTATGCAAAGGTCAAATCATCAACCAATTCTGTTGCTGCATCAGTTGCGTTCTTCATCATAATCATACGAGCTGAATGTTCTGAAGCATCGCTTTCTAGAATTGCTTGGTATATCTGGGATTCTAAAATTCTAGGAATCAAATGTTCCAAGACCTTGTCAGGAGTTGGTTCAAAAGTATATTCAAAATGCAATGACCTGCTTTTGTCATGTTCATCAGCTGTTGTCATCGGAAGGTCTTTCTGATGTGTTGTATTCGTAAAAGGCAAAATCTGTTTTATGACCGGTTTTTGATTGATTGTTGAAACAAAGTGTGTATAAACTAAAACAATCTTTTCGTATTTCCCCGAAAGATATTCAGAAACAATCATTTCACTGATTGGTTCAATCTCTTTAATACCAACTGTTTTGTCGTGTTTAGGAAAATCAGCAATAATGCTTTGCTTTGTTCTTATTAGTATTTCTCTTCCCTTTTTACCAACAGAAACAAATTCCGCGATTAAATCATGAGCCTCAATGTATTTCTTTAAAACATTGTTTAAGTTTGCGTTAAAACCACCGATTAATCCTCGATTTGATGTAATTAAAATTATCCCTATTTTCTTTGGATCAATCTTAGATTCTGGTCTTTGCAAAAGCTTGTGATATTTAGGATCAATCTTTGAAGAAAGATTAGAAATTATCTGCCATGCTAAATCAGAATATGATCTGCTTGCAAGAGTTGCGACTTGTGCTTTACGCATTTTAGCTGCTGAAACCATTTGCATAGCACGAGTAATCTTTTTCGTACTCCTGATCGACTTTATTCTTCTTTTGATTTCTAATGTTCCTGCCATGTTTTAAGCTTTGAAACCTTCTTTAAATTCTTTAATTGCTTTTACAATTGTTTCCTCAGTTTCTTCTGTCCAGTTACCAGAATTAATCTCATCTAAGACATAACTACCTTGAGTAGCCAAGAAGTTATGGAACTGTTCTTCAAACTGATGAACTTTTTCAACAGGAACATCGGAAAGATGTCCATTAGTTACTGCGTAAATTATGGCAACCTGGTTAGCAATTGACATTGGTCTGTATTGACCCTGTTTCAAAACCTCTGCGGTTCTAGAACCAAGATCTAACTGTTTCTTTGTGGTTTCATCAAGATCAGAACCAAATTGTGCGAAAGCAGCTAATTCTCTGTACTGTGCCATTGTTAAACGAAGTTTGCCAGCAACTTTCTTCATCCCCTTGGTTTGCGCTGAAGAACCAACACGGGAAACAGAAATACCAACGTTAACAGCAGGACGTGTTCCTTGATAGAACAAGTCTGATTCAAGGAAGATTTGTCCGTCTGTAATGGAAATTACATTTGTAGGAATATATGCGGAAACATCTCCAGCCTGAGTTTCAATGATTGGAAGGGCTGTAATTGAACCACCACCATACTCTTTGTTTCTTCTAGCAGCTCTTTCAAGTAAGCGAGAGTGCAAGTAGAAAACATCTCCAGGATATGCTTCGCGTCCTGGTGGACGTCTTAGCAACAAAGAGATTTCTCTGTAAGCAACAGCGTGTTTTGAAAGATCGTCATAGACAATCAAAACGTCTTTGCCTTGATCCATGAAATATTCAGCCATGGCAACACCAGAGTAAGGGGCAATATATGACATTGCAGCTTGTTCTGAAGCACCGGCTGAGACAACAATTGTATAATCCATAGCACCACGTTCTTGTAATTCTGCAACAATCTTTGCAACCTTAGATTCTTTCTGACTGATAGCAACGTAGATACAAATGACATCTTGTCCTTTTTGGTTGATGATTGTATCAATAGCAATTGCGGTTTTGCCAGTTTGACGATCTCCAATGATCAATTCTCTTTGTCCTCTTCCAATTGGAATCATGGAATCAATTGCCTTAATACCAGTTTGCAATGGAACAGAAACTCCTTGTCTTGTTATAACACCGGGAGCAACTTTTTCAACATTGTAATATGTATCAGCTTTGATACTTGGTTTACCGTCTTTTGCCTCCCCTAATGCAGAAACAACTCGTCCAATTAAATCAGCGCTTACAGGGACTGAAAGAATTTTACCTGTTGCTCTAACTGTTTGCCCTTGTTTAACCTTAGTTGCATCCCCGAAAATGATCGCACCAATTGAATTGTTTTCTAGGTTTAAAACAACGCCTGATATTCCGCCTTCAAACTCAAGCATTTCAGATGCTGCGACCTGTGAAAGTCCAGAAACACGTGCAATACCATCAGCAATTTCTAAAACAATGCCAACTTTTTCAACCTTGACCTCTGGACCAAAGTTGGAAATTTTTTCTTTAAGTTGTTGTATTACTTTATCGTTCATATTGTTATTTGCTAATTGCCTTTCTCAATTGTTTTAAGCTGTTCTTTATGGATCCGTCTATCAAAGTGTCATCTACTCTTACTACCACTCCACCGATTATATCTGCGTCAATCTTTTCTTTAACTTCTACTTTGTCTCCTACGATCTTGTTTAAGTGTTCTAAAATCTCTCTTGATCTGTGTGGTTGCGCTGTAGTTATCTCCACCTGCTTTATACCCTTTCCTTCTGCTTCTATTCTTTTGTATTGTTCCTCAATTTGATCGTAGAGTTTTAAATCACCATTTTGAGAAAGTACAGCCACCAAGTTATCCAATATTTTTTCGTGATCCTCAGACTTACTTTCGTTTAACGCGTCATAGAGGGCCTGAGCGTATTGTTCTGCTTTCATACTATCTCAGTCCTTTCAGACTCTCCTTTATTAATTCAACATCTCTTTTAGGATCAAGCTTTTCCCTTAAAATCTTTTCAGTAGCTGCGACAATTAAAGTTGCTGCTTGTTCTCTTACTTCAACTAGAAGCTTTTCCTTTTCACTTGCTAATTCTTTTTTAGATTGTTCCAAAACCTTCTCAGCGCCTTTTTTAGCTTCTGCAATTATTTGTTCTTTATTCAACTCTGCTACTTTTTGGGCCTTTAATACAATTTCATTTGCTTCCCCTCTTATCTTTTTCATCTCAGCTTTGCGGTATTGTTCAACCTGTTTTAAGCGATCCTGTATTTCCTGTGATTCCTTAATAGACTTCTCAATCTTTGCAGTTCTTTGTTCTAGCTTTGTTCCCAATGGTTTAAAAACCCATCTCCACAAAACTATCAATACAATTGCAAAGTTAAATAACTGGGCAATGAAAAGTTTCCAATCAAGACCAAACAAAGCAGTAACACTGCTGTTTGTTGCTTCCGCAGCATGAGCCACAGGAATTAAAATTTGTAATATTTCGTTCATCATATTGTTTTTAATGTATCCAAACCCCGGGCAACAATAATGCGCCCAGAGTCTGTTTGCATTACAAAATGAATGTAATGACCAAAGCGTAAATTGCGATAGCTTCTGCAAAAGCCATGCCCAGCAACATTGGAACGAACAAAGTGCTTGCTGATTCCGGGTTGCGGCCAATGGATTCCATTGCATGAGCACCGATGTTTCCTACAGCCAAAGCTGGAGCAAAACCACCGACTGCAATTGCAAAAGCTTTTGCAAATATCTTTGCGACTTCTGGATCTAATGCCATTTGGTTTACCTTTCCTCTACTCAACGTATGTATTTGTTTTTAATCGTTGGTGAGTATTTAGTTAACTAATTCATTTTCTCTTTGCGACTTCAAAAAGAAAATGATCTAAGTAACTAATGAACAGCTTTTTCTTTTACATGACCATGAACTGGCAATGTAGCAACTGTAATGTATGTTAAGACAAGCAATGAGAAAACTGTTGCCTGAATAAGGCCAACAAGAAGCTCTAAGGCCAAGAATGGCAATGGCACAATGTACGCAACAATACTTGCCAACACTGTTAACAAAACCTCACCAGCAAAGATGTTTCCAAAAAGTCTTAAAGACAAAGAAACCATTTTTGCAGCCTCTGATATTATCTCAAGAAAACCAACCATAAACTCAATGAAAACAGTAAAGATTGTCATTACTTTCTTGCTTTTGAAAGCATGCCAAACATCAGACAATTTAATAAACTTGTTAAAGTACTTAAAGAAACCAATTGTAAACACCCCAATTATATGCGAAAGAACAACACCGCTAATTGCCATAGCTAGTGTTAAATTTAAATCAGTGTTTGCTGATCGGAACAAAGGGATAAATTCGAGTTCTCCGTGGACAACCTTATTAATACCAATAGAACCAATACCTGGTAATATACCAAGCCAGTTAGAAATTAAGATGAACAAGAACAAAGAACCAATTAAAGGAAGAAACTTTGATGACTTCTTTCTATCACCAGTAACTTGATCAAAATATCCAAGTAAAGTTTCGATTATACTTTCAAAAAAGTTCTGAATACCTCTTGGAACATCTTTAACACTTCTCTGAACAAAAAAACCAACGACAATGAACAAAAAAACTGTCAAAGTTGAATTGATGTATGTGTTGGTAACAGTAAAACTACCGATATTAAATATTGGTTCTGCCGCAAGCGGCGGTAATGCTAGCATTATTTCTTCTCTGTATCCTTTCCTACAATCCTAGCTGCTTCTTTCAGCTTGTCTATGAATGCTTTAAATCTAGAGTACATCCAAAAACTAGTTAATATGATTGCCAGGGCAATTCCGATGTATATATAATAGCCGGTACCATACTTTGTATCCAGCCATTTACCACCTAATCCAAAAAGAACTATGGGTAGTGCAATGATGAAACCAAGCTCAAAAGCAACGCTCATAACTCTTGCGCTTTCATAGCTGTAATTCCTATTCGGTTTTTTATCGGTTTCTGCCATATGGTCTAAAATTGACGAAAATAGTTTAACAGAAAAACACGGTTTCCGCAAGACTGCCATTTTTCAGAGAAGACCAAGGGCAAAAAAGCCAACAAACGAGCTTTTTTGTATAAAAGCAAAGAGGAGTCAGGTGGTACTGGCTCCTCTGTCTTGCTTGCGCTGTTCGGCACCCTAGCATCGCTCCGGATGCGTTATACCCTCGCGTGGGTGTCTAATCCAGGCAATTGGACCATCGGTCTAAGCCGACAATCAGACGGGCAGGGTAGCACACTTCTCGCCAGACCCTGTTTTAGAACCATAACAGCAGGCATAAGGCAGGCTGAAACGCGAGATCACTCTCGTCGCTCATACTGCTCCTACCTTCTTCCCCTCCTTTTTCTTATGCAAACGAAAACCACAAGGAAGTTCGCCCCTCTAGTAAAAACCGACGAACAATGGAGCCACAGAGGCTCACCAACCCTCACCGGGTCTTTACGCCACCGCCCGAACTCACGGACGGGAGTGGACACCATGGTGATTCGACTAGGTGGATGTTCGTCTACATCCCCTAACCGGGTGAGGTCATTGCCTAGAGGCCCTCCTACGAGAACCTACAGACCGCGCGGCGCGTATCGCACCTAGCGGTGAAAATATGATAGCACAAATGGATATATATAAACAAAAACCGTCTTCACGGTTTCTATTACTGGAGCCGGCTGTCGGACTTGAACCGACCACCTGCGGTTTACGATACCGCTGCTCTACCAGATGAGCTAAGCCGGCAATACTGCTCGGGCGCGCATTGTTTAACTAACCAATGCGAGCCCGTCTTGCTACCACCCGAAGGAACTCAGACGCTTGGGCGAAGGATCAACTGGACGGAACCGCCGCTGGTACACCCTCTCAGCGCGAACATGGTTCACATCCAGGCCTTTTGCCTCCTTCCCAGGCTTTGGCACATGGGCCGCGCATTTCACTCGCCACATGAAATTGGAGAAGAACAGAACTCCACCGACCCAAACCATGCCCTCTCCAGGATGCATGCGCTGCGCTGCCTTCAGGATGGACTTACGCCGCGCAATGTGCTTCTTGTCGATGTTCCGCTCGGGCTTCTTCGTGTAATACACTGCTATCCCCTTGTCCGTGTGGTCAACCTGAATCCTGCGATTGATGATGGTATGTTAAGGGGAAAATGAAATGAAGTCAATAAAACCACTAGTTGTTGCTAGTGGTTTATCTTTTATTATCTGGAACAAAATCAACTTTTTGAACGGGTGTTTTTTATTTCTATTTTTTAAGATCACCTTGTCTTATCTCGCTTGCTTTATTGTTTAATCTTTCCCATAGATGATACATCACAGCATTTTGAGGTTCTTGATAGGCGTCGTGCCATTGGGCATATTTCCCAACCATTCGCTTTTCCAGACCGTCATATCTTTTTATATTTGCAAATTTCTCTATACGCCCTCGCATTCTGCTGGGTAACACTGCCCACAAATTAATGTTCTTGTCAGGAAATTTGCCCTTGAGTTCACCTTCTTTTTTGGTAGCCTCAACCGCTAACATTATATACGCTTCTTCTATAGAATCAGCTTCTTGTCGCAAACCATCTATTTCTATTTGGGCTGTCTGCATATCATCTAAAGACTTTTCAGCTTGCAAAGCTATTTCCCTGTTTTTAACTACTATGTAATCAATTGCGGCTTTTTCTTTACCAGCAAATAATCCCAACCTTTTTCTTTGCGCAGCTAAACGTTCAAGAAATCCTGGTTCCTCAAAAGTATTTAAAACACTCATCGTATCACCTGGTTTTAGTGCTCTGTTAGCTTCTGCAACAATTCCTCCTAAAGCACTCCTGGTACGCTGTAACATTTGCTCCGCTTTTTCTTTTCTTTCATTAAGGTTTACTTTCTTGCTTACATAGTCCGTCATTCTATAGAAAACATCGTCAGCTTTTTTTTCTTGATCTGCTTCTAATCTCTTCATTTCTCCTGTCAAATCTCTTTCCTCGTGCTCAGCATAAGCGTCTTTTAAAACTTCGTCTTTCACATCTGGAACGCTCATTATAGCGTCATATTTCTGTGATGACTCTTCTCTCTGTTGTGTCAGAGCATATATTAACTCTCTTAAGGACGTGAGATCTGCTTTATCTTTGGGGTCTGTTAATAAACCTTGTTGTTCTTGGGCTTCAAAAAAAGTCAAAGTTTTTTTAGCCTCTTCAAGCATTGATACCAAACGCTTATCTTCAGCAACCAT
The DNA here is from genome assembly GCA_964364285.1 of uncultured Candidatus Saccharibacteria bacterium. Classification (GTDB taxonomy): domain Bacteria; phylum Patescibacteriota; class Doudnabacteria; order UBA920; family VMFF01; genus VMFF01. The sequence continues at coordinate 11,100 of CAYIKZ010000004.1, forward strand.
TGCTTCACGATCGCCAAGTTGTTTTTTGATGGTTGATGTTTTTTGACGTTTAATTTCTTCAAAACGAGCCTCTAAATCAGCTCTTTGTTTTTTAAGGTCTTCTAGTGATAAGACTGGCGTTTCCGGTCTTTGTTCTTGTCCTTCTACAGGACCTTCGGCTCCCAGTGTACCCTCCCCTGGTGGTAACTTAGTCATAAATGTAACGCTTTTAATACTATAAACAAACCTATCTAAATCATACGCTCAAGAACAAATTTTTGCAATTTTAATTAAAAGGAGGAAACACTTTGTCTAATGTTCAAGAATAGTTAATTCTGCTTTTTCTCCGTCTACATTCATAGCAACGACTCCTCCTATCGGAAAAGTAATTTTAGGATCGCTATGACCAAAATCCACATTTGCAATTATTGGAATTTGCGTTAATTGCTTTTTAGATTTAACTATCTGTCTTAATAGGTCTATAGTCATATTACTTTCTTTTTGAAACCTCCCAAAAACAATTCCCTTAACATCTACGAAACCTGGTTGCTGGATCAAGGATTGTAAATCTCTATCAAAATGATGAGGTTGAGATTCAGAATCATCTTCAATAAATAGTATTGAACCTTTCAAGTCGGGCATATATTCTGTCCCTTGCAATAGATTAAAGGTACAGAGATTACCTCCTAGAAGAGTCCCTTCAGCATTGCCTTCGTTTAATACCCAAAAACCTTCGTTACGTAGAGGATTCCTTTTATCTTGATTTCTGTACCACTCATCATCGCTCCATTCATTGCTTGGAGTTATTACAAATTTTTCAGAACTCATCAAACACTTTTTAAAAAAATCCAAAGTATAATCAAAATTTAGTTTTTGTCCAAAGGTTGAATAATGTGGTCCAGAGTATGTAACTAAACCTGTTTTAGTAAAAAATGAATTATTCAAAACTGTGATATCAGAGAAACCACAGAAAACTTTGGGATTATTTTTAACAATATCCCAATCTATTGAGTCTAATAGTTGATTACTATTAAAACCTCCAATTACAGTAAAAATAGCCTTTACATCTTTGTCTAAAAAGGCACTGTGTAAATCAGAAATTCTCGATTCTATAGATGAGGAGTCGAAATCATTTTTTTCCTCGACATGCTCTCCAAATGTTAAAATCAACCCTAATTCGTCGAAACGAGATTTTGCAATATCTCTCAGCTCTTGACTAATAATCGCTAATGAACGAGCTGGAGCGACGATCCTAACAGTATCGCCTTTTTTCAATTTATTTGGATATATCTTTTGCATTATTGTATATTTCAGTTATTTTTGGAGCGGGTAACGGGAATCGAACCCGTATCTCAGCCTTGGGAAGGCCGCATTCTACCACTGAACCATACCCGCAACTTACAAAATGTATTTTACCTTACAAGACGCAGTATCGTATAGCTTGATTTTTGAGCAGCAAGCCATTGTTCAAAGTCCCCTGTTTTTATAAATATCTGCTGAACTTTGTAACGCTTTGAGTCTTTTGGTCCTTTTGAATCACTAGCAAGCACTTTGAATATATGAATACCATATCTAGAATATACCGTATGTACTTTTGTATCTTTCGCTGATTCAATCTCTCTGAAATATTCTGGAATTAGATCTTTGTAACTAACATATCCTAAGTCTCCACCAAGCTGAGCGCTTAATGCATCTTCACTGTAAGCTATTGCTACATCATCAAACCCGCTTCCTGAATCCAGCTTAGACATGATTAAGTCATATTTTGAAAAAGCATCTTTGTTTAACTTTCTGTTTGAAGCAAGCCAAACAGAAAGTTTTGTTTTAACAACATCAGGATATACAAACCAATCCTTAAACTGACTCTCCGAAAGTTTGTATTCTTTTGCTAGCTCTGATTTTTGTGTTGTCTCTTTAAGCAATGTGTACGCTGAATCTACATCTTTACTTGAAACTGTAACTCCTTTAGCAAAAAGAAGACTGTATGCAATCTTGTTTAAAACGAGTTGGTTGATGAGTAACTCTTTCTGTTCCGTGCTTAATTTCGTTTTCTTTACTTCTTCAGAAACATCAAAACGCGTAAAATATTCTCCTAGAGTTACCACTTTAGAGTTAACAAACATTGCTGGTAATGGAATATATCTAAAAAGTTTTTTTCCCAAGACTGAAGAAACTGGCAAGATGTATGCTTGTAATATGAAAAGAAGAATCAAACCTAAAATTAAAAACCAAATTCTTTTTTTTGTTTTTGCTTTTATTTTCTTGAACATGTTTAAGGATTACCCCCTCTTAGGAAATATGTCACCCATTTATTAAAATTAGATTGATTTGCATTTTCTTGTCTTATTGCCTCTTCTTGATTAACAACCTCTGTTTGTGGACTTAGAGCTGAGAAAGAATAAACAACTTCTCCTTCTTTTTTGAGGTTCAACTGTTGTCTTGCTGCTTGTTCTTTGTAACTATCTGTCTTTAAATATGCAATGAAGTTTTTAACCTCTTCGTTATTTTTTTGAATCTGGTCTGCTTGTTTAGTTAAAGCATCGATCTCTTTTTGAATACTATGTCTGTTTCTAAACTGGCCGAAACTTACAACTAAAAGAAAAAGCAGAAATATTGATCCGCCTATTACAAACGCCCTACTCTGGATTATATCTTTAAACTTAGGCATAACTTAAATGCTTCTTTTAGGCTTTATAAAAACCTTAGCAAACTCAGGTTGAGTGTATGCAGTCTTAGTGCTTGAATTTGCACCATACTCTAAATGGACCTTCCAGATATAGTCTTTAACCTTTGAAGGATTAGGAATTGCTCTCAAGATTAAAGAATGATCTAATCCAACAACCTCAACTAAAACATCTCCGTAATGAAAGAGGGTTGAAGAAACTCCTGTGGTTCTAAAACTAACATTTAAAATACGATCAAGAGGTGTTTCAACAACGGTTTTTTTAAACAACCCTGTATGAACAATGTGTAAAAGTCTTTTCGAAGTAACTATATATACATTAACAGACCAAATTACAAAAGCATGCAAAGCAAACATTGCGACAAGAACTGTCCATCCAATAAAGATCTGAGCATGGGTGGTTGTTGAAAATATGAAGTCATACTTTAAACCAAGGAACCAAGGAATGAAAATAAAAAGAAAAATCTGGAAAACTTTAGGCACAAGTGTAATCTCGTGCTTTCTATAAACCGCTAATAGCTGTTCATCACTATGAAGTTGGTGTGAAAACATTTTTGTTTCAATATACTGATGATTGAGAGAAAAGCATTAAAATCATGGACAAAACAACAAGGAATATGACTATGTTAACTACTATCTGAGCTTTTTTTCTGTTCCTAAACATATATTTAAGTATATCACAAAGTCTTCATTTTTTTAGCTGCAAGCAAAATACCTACCACAGTGCTAGTGAACGTAATCTTGCTACTTAGAATCATAGAAACAGCTTTTTTCAAAGGAACAAACTGCATTGAGCTGATTCCTTCTACAAACATGTCTGAACCAGAACCTTGTTTTTTTAAGTCCTGTGCTAAATATATATGGGTTTCTGAATTAGTATGGCTTGGCATTGGGTTACAGATACATAACCTTGACCATTTTTTTGCAACCAAACCTGTTTCTTCAAACAGTTCTTTTTTAGCTGTGAATAAAGGGGTATGATTTTTTTCTACTCCACCTCCTGGCAGTTCCAAGAACTTTCTTTTGTAGACATACCTGTACTGTGAAATCAAACAAACTTCTTTTTTAGAATTAAGTGCAACAATTAAAACACCGTTTGCTAACTTAACATGGGTATACTCATGTTTTTTACCGTCTGGGAGATATATTTCATCAAGATAGTAAGTACGGAAAGGATGTTTATACAAAACTTTCCTAGAAATTCTTTGCCAAGCTTTGAACTTTGGTTTCTTTTTCATAGCTATTTCTTTAATACTGCAAGAAACGCTTCTTGAGGTATTTCTACCCTGCCAACCATCTTCATTCTCTTCTTTCCTTTTTTTTGTTTGTTCAAAAGCTTCATCTTACGAGTTACATCTCCACCGTACAGATATCCTGTAACATCTTTACGATATGCTTTTATTGTTTCTCGAGCAATGACCTTACCACCAATTGCTGCTTGCAAAGCAATCTCAAATTGTTGTTTAGGAATTAAATCTTTTAACTTTGCAATCAAATCACGACCGTCTGATTCAGCTGTTGATCTATGAGCAATCATTGCTAATGCTTCAACAGGTTCTCCGGAAACAAGAATATCAATCTTAGAAAGTTCCCCTGTTCTACTGTCTATGAAATCATAGTTTAAAGAAGCATAACCAGATGAAACGCTTTTAAGCTTGTCATAGAAATCAACAATGATATTTGCAAGTGGCATTTCAAATTCCATCAAAACACGATCTTGTCCTAAATACTTAATGTCCTTGCTTATGGCTCTTCTTTGTATTGAAATATCAAGGATTGAACCAATGTATTCAGCTGGTGTTAATATTTCGACTTTCATCCAAGGTTCCTGAACGCTTCCAATAATTGAGGGGTCTGGCCATTCAGCTGGTGTATGTATTACTTTTTCCTGTCCATTAGTTAACGTGATCTTGTAGGCAACGCTTGGTGCTGTTAAAACAAGGTCTAAATCATATTCCCTTGAAAGTCTTTCCTGAACAATATCCATGTGCAAAAGACCCAAGAAACCCGTTCTAAAACCAAAACCAATTGAGGGAATGTTCTCTGGTTCAAAAGATAAAGCAGCATCAGAGAGTTTTAATTTCTCCATAGCATCTCGCAACTCTGGATAGTCTTCTGCTGAAGTTGGAAAGATTGTTGCGTAAACCATTGGCTTAACCAACTTGTAACCTGGAAGCTGTTTTACATCTTTAAACTCTTTAAGAGTCACTGTATCTCCTACCCTAGCTTTTGAAACATCACGCAAACCTGTAACAATGTATCCTACTTCTCCTGTTTTAATTTCTGGTTGAGCTTCAAACTTTGGTCTGAAGAATCCAATCTCCAAAGCTTGTGCTTCAGTGTTTGTTCCAATCATTCTAATGGACTTGTTTTTTGTAATGCTTCCATCAAATATTCTGATAAAAGAAACCACTCCCCTATGAGTGTCATAGATTGAATCAAAAATCAAAGCTCTTAAAGGACTATCAGGATTTCCAGTTGGCGCCGGAACTCTTTCAACAACTGTTTTTAATATCTCATCAACTCCTTCACCGGTTTTTCCAGAAGCATACAAGAGTTCTTCTTCTTTAAATCCAAATATCTTAATTATCTCCTCAGCAGTTTTCTTCCTATCAGAGTTTGGTAAATCAATCTTGTTTACCACCGGTATTATTTTCAAGTTATGCTCTAAAGCCAAATGAACATTTGCAAGTGTCTGCGCTTCAATTCCTTGAGTTGAATCAACAACTAAAATAGCGCCCTCGCAACAAGCGAGTGAACGAGAAACCTCATATGTAAAATCAACGTGTCCTGGAGTATCAATTAAATTCAAAATATATTCTTGTCCATCCAGTTTGTAATCCATTCTGACAGGCTGTAGTTTGATTGTAATCCCACGTTCTCTTTCTAGATCCATCTGATCTAAAATCTGATCTTTCATTTCTCTCTTTGAAACAGTATTTGTAAATTCCAAAAGACGGTCTGCTAAAGTAGACTTTCCGTGGTCAATATGCGCAATAATGCAGAAATTACGTATGTTTTGCATCCCTGAATTCTATCTTAAAAACCTTCTACGCACAACACCCAAAGCGCTCTTTGCTTCCTTAATATCCAAAGCAACAGCAGCTGCAAAATATATTGCTAAACCAGCAATTCCAGCAAGGAAACCTTGAGAGAATATTGTAATGACTGTGTTGTTACCAAAATGAGAAGCAAAGACCTGTAAAGAAATATATGTCACAGCAGCAAGCATTGCACTCGCTAGAATAATCTTTGCGCTTGATTTAAAAATGTAATAACTATCAAGGTCTTTAACTTTAAAAGTTAATAAAAGGTACAACAAGAAAGCATTAAGCAAACTGGAAATTGTAAAACCCCAGATAATACCATATGCACCCAAGGTTCTTGAAAGGAAAATTGAGAAAAGCACATTCATCCCAAGACTAAACAAACCAACTAAAACCGGAGTTAATGTATTTTGCCTTGCATAGAAAGCTCTTGAAAAAAGCGGTGAAAGACCTTGCGCAAAAACACTGAATGCAAATATTCCAAGCATGTTCGCTGTTAACTTTGTTGCTTGCCAATCAAAATTCCCTGAACCCAAAACCACACGAACAATCTGAGCACGAAGTAATATTAAAAGAACTGAAATTGGAATTAAGAAAAACAATATATTAACAACTGTTCGACTTAGAGTCTCTCCGAACTTTTGATGATCTTCTCTAGAAAATTGTTCTGAAAGATCAGGAAAAGCAGCTGTTGCAAAAGAAATACCAAACATACCAATCGCAACCGCCTGTATATTATTAGCAAGATTAAAACCAGAAACAGTTCCTGACATCAAAGTTGTTCCAATAATAGACGCAACCAACAAACTAATCTGTGAGTTATCAATCCCTAAAATCCTAGGAACAAAAAGCTTTGCAACCTTTCTAACTCCAGGATGTTTAAAATCCAAATTTGGTTTTAATTTAAATCCAGAAGCAAGAGCACCAAACATTTGGATACAAAGGTGTAACAATGCTCCAAGAATTACACCATAAGCTAAACCCTTAATTCCATAGATTGGATACAGATATACAACACCAAAAATTATCCCAAAGTTGTATATTATAGGTGCTAAAGAAACTAAAACAAAACGTCTAAGAGCATTTAAAACACTCCCAAAAACACTTGAGATTGTAAAGATAATCGGAGAAAGCAAGAATATCTTTGTTAGCATTACAGTGTCATCAAACTGCTTACCACTAAACCCAGGCGCCATTAAATGAGTTATCTGTGGCACAAAGATATACAACACCAAACAAACCACAGACATCCCAAAAAAAGTAACACTCAAAATTGTATTCGCAATGCTATTCGCTTCTTTTTTGTCTTTAATGAAGTAATCTGTAAAAACAGGAATAAAAGCAACAGAAAGAGTTCCTAAGATCAACAGATTAAAAACCAGATCTGGAAGTCTGAAAGCAACATAATACGTATCCAGTGTTTCTCCAATGCTAAACTTTCCTGCAAGCAAGTGGTCTCTGTAAAGACCTACTAATCTTGAAAGCAATGTAAAGAATGCAAGAATAGCTGCTGATTTTAAGATGGTTGTTTTTTGATTAACGTTCATTATCTTCCTTCTAATACTAATCCTAAGAATGTGTCCTCTGAAAGACTTGAGTTGTAATTAATCTTTCCTAGGGAGTTTTTCAAATTACCAGTGTACCACAAAACCTTAGCATTGGTTTTAAGGGAATAATCAATCTTTAAAGGATTTGCTCCTGGCTGTTTTTGAAGCAAAAGACTATATTTTCTTGAATCATCAAGATTAAAAGGTAATCTGTATTTTAAGGTCACAACAGCTTCTTCTCCTGGTAAAACCTCAATCCAATTTGCAAAATATGTTTTCCCTGCTTCAATCCCCTCTATTGTTCCTGATGTTTGATCTACTACCTTAGAAACTGAGTCATATTTTAACAAATCAGAATCTTTCTTAAACTGATTCTTCAAAGCATCAATTAAGTTTGTAGTGTATCCACTGCCATCTGATTTGTAATATGGTTTTTTAACAAAACCTTGTGCAGAAACAAATTTGCTCCCTTTTGGAACCAAGAACCTGACATAATCAATGTTCTTTGCTTGCTCATACAGGTTTAACTGATGTTTCCTTGTATACGTTATGGTATTAACAACACCACCATCTTCTTGCACTTCAGAATTTAAAACCGCGCTTTGTTGAATACTTAAATCGGTTTTCCTTCCACCTAGATTAGTGTTGTAAATTGCTAAATAGTCTCTGTCTGTATCTAAAATTCTTCCAGCCCAGGAATAACTCTCAAAAATCTCCTGAACATTTTTGTTGCGGTCATAGAACATCAGATTTTTCTTTGACAAAGAATTAAACAAAACACCAAGCAATTCTGATTTTTGCTCTGGTGTTGCTAAAGATATTTTCTGTAGAAGTAATGGTGCAAAATCAGAAAGCATTTGTTTTGGCTTGTTTTCCTTCTTGTCATAACCAATTGAGGTATTTAACTGAACCTGCTCTCTAAAATTATTCGCATTTAAACTAACATTGTACTTAGGAAGATCAATTGGTCCTAACACAGAAAGCAAATCAACAAACATATCTGGTGTCATCGCAACAACAGCGTCCGGAGTTTGTTTGCTTGCCTTTTCATAGAAAGAAATTGCTTTTTGTGCTGACTCCTTAAAATCAACAAACCAATTTGAATCTCTCAAACCCCAACTATCAGTTAAATCATGGAAAGGTCCTGGTGGTGCAATCTTTTCTGAAATCTGACCATCAAGATCATATACGCTGGATACTTTCTGTTCTTGTATCTTTCCATTGTTTAACTTGAAGAAACCATAAGTACCAATGAACCCACCAGTTGCTCTTAATTCATTGTTGTTTTCAAACAAAACCAGCAAGGTCTTAGAACCAGGACCCAAAAACTGTTGAAAGAGATTAAGGATTGATGAAATCTGACTTAAAGCAACACTTCCCTGCTCTAAGTTACCTTTGTAATTAACAAACTGATCTCTTAAATCCTCAGGCAAATACTTTGGATCAACCTTGTTTAAGTTTTCTGTTGCTTTCTTAATACCATCTTCTGCTGAATTCAAATATTTCTTAGCAGCATTAAGTGTTTGATACAAGCCATCAGGACTGCTAAATCCATTCTCAGAAACCTGGATCTGAGATGTCATTGCATAAAAGTTGTTCAAAGCAATACCGCTTGCTGAAAGTTCTGCTCCTGCTTCAAGCAGATTCTGAGCTGCTTGTCCTTCAGGCAAAATCTTAATTGCGCTTGAAACCAAACCTCCCAAACTATTAATATCTTTTCTTGCTTGCTCAAAATTGTTCTGTGCAAACTCAAGTTGTTTTTGTACTCCAACAAAATCTTTTTCAGAAGCTAACACCTGCGCTTCTTTTAACTGACTAAGAGCTTGTTTGGCTGTACCAATAACTTGGGAACGGGTTTGAATACCTGACGCAACTATTGAAGCACCCTTTAAAGAAACGAAACAAAGCAACGCAAGAACACCAAAAACAAGCGTTTCTTTCTGAACAACAGAAAGCTTAGGATATTTTGCAACAACTTGCTTGTTTAACAAATTAATATCAGCTGGAAATATTTCAGACTCTAACAAATCCTCTTTGCTTGGAAGTAATATCTTAGGACCTGAAACAATATTTTTGGTTGCGACAAAAGACTCTCTCTGAACAACAGGTTCAACAGCCTTCTTTTTCAGAAACTCATCATACCTATTCTTTTTTGTTGGTCTTTTAATTTCTTGCATAACTTAAACTCGAATGTTTGGAAATATTTAACAAAATACCAACCGCAGAAAGTAAAACAACCAAAGCAGAAGATCCAAATGAAACAAAAGGAAGTGGAATACCCGTTAAAGGCAAAACTCCAATAATAGCCCCGATATTAATCAAAGCTTGAAAAGAAATCCAAGAAATAATACCGACAGCAAGCATTTTGCCAAATGTATCAGGAGCGTGATTTGCTATTCTTAACCCCCGGAAAGCAAGGACCAAGAATAACCCTATAATCAAACCAGAACGAAGAAAACCAAGCTCTTCCACTGTTACAGCAAAGATTGAATCCCCCATAACCTCAGGCAAATAGTTATACTTTTGCCTTGATTCTGTATATCCTCTACCAAAAAATCCTCCTGACCCAATTGCAACCATTGCTTGGTTAATCTGATACCCAGTCCCTTGTGGATCTATTCCTGGATTTAAAAACGTGGTTAAACGTTGTAAACGATATGGCTCTAATTTAATCAAAATACCCAAAGCAACAAGACCAATAACAAAAATCCAAAGCAAATGTTTAATCTTTGAGCCTCCAACAAAAAGCATTACAAACGCAGTTACTGTTACAACTAACATTGTTCCGAGATCTGGTTGTAAGATAATTAAACCTGCTACCGCGCCAGTGATTACAAGAGTTGGAATGATGCCGTAATAGAAGTCATTAATTTCGTCCCTCCTTTTATCAATCCAAGAAGCAATATAGAAAATGAGGGCGAGCTTCGCTATCTCAGCTGGTTGAAAAAACAATGGACCAATATCTAACCAACGTCTCGCATTACCAACTTTAAAACCAATTCCAGGAACTAAAACCAAAGCTAACAAAACAATGCTTAAGAATACTAAAAGAGGTGCTAACTTCTGCCATCTGTGATAGTTAATCTTACTGCAAACATACATACAGAGTAACCCAAGCAAAACTCCTTGAGTTAGTTGATTGAAGAAATAATGGGTGTTATTACCAAACTTTGAAAAAGAAAGAACAGTTGATGCAGAATACAAAATAACTAAACCAACCCCAAGCAATATTAAAACAACTGCTGTTAGCTTGTAATCAACTGTTGCTTGTTTGGTTCTGTTCCTAACTATTGCCATATTTTCTTGCAGCTTCCTTAAATTGATTCCCTCGATCCTTGTAATCTTTAAACATTCCAAAACTTGAAGTTGCAGGTGCAAGTAAAACAATATCCCCCTCTAAAGCAATTTCTTTAACCTGCTCAAAAACTTCAGGCATATTCTTTGCACCAGTGTATATTTTTCCAATGAAAGTGTTTTTCAAAAGCGCTTGTTCAAGTATTCCAGATATCTGCCCTATTAAAACAACCCCCTTTATCTGTTTTAACTTAGTTACCTCATATGCAAAAGACTCATAATCAGCACCCTTGTTAACACCTCCCATTATGACTATTTCCGGCTTACTAAACGCCTTTATAGCTGCAAGTGCGCTTTCAGGAGTTGTTCCAAATGAATCATCAAAAAACTGAACTCCATTAAACGTTCCAACCTCTTCTAACCTGTGTTCTAAACCTTTGTACTCCCTTATGGTTTGCAATATTACCTGATCAGTAATACCAGGCTCTTCTTTTGAAACAATCTTTGAAACCATAATTGCAGCACAAACATTCTGAAGATTATGAAAACCAGGCAAAGAAAACTCTTTTGCATCAGCATAGAACTGAGTTTCTGAATCATTAACAAGATATACATGCTTTTCTAACTCTTCAGCAAATATTCCATCTTTGATCTTTAAAAACTCTTCGGCTTTGTAAATCTTGAAAGGATCTGCTTTACCAACACTTTCTTCCTGCAATGTCTGAACAAAATATTTTTTTGCACTTCCTAATTTTCCGATGATCATTGACTGCTCATAGTCACTGTTAATAATCGCGAAATCATTTTTGGTTTGAAATTTAGTAATTGGACTCTTTGCGTCATAGTATTCTGAAATATCTTTGTGATAGTCAAGGTGTTCTGGAACAACCATTAAAACAACCGCAATGTGGGGACTAACATCAACATCAGCTAGTTGAAAGCTTGAAAGCTCTAGAACAATGTATGCATCGTCTTCAGAAAGCAAACTTAAAACCTCTGAACCAAAGTTACCACCCAAAAAAACTTTTAACCCAGAGTTCTTAAGTATTTCATAAACCAACTTTGCAGTAGTGCCTTTTCCTTTTGAACCAGTAATACCAATAATCTTTGCTTTAGTGTTTTGTAAGAAAAACTTCAATTGTGATGTTAAAACAATCCCCTTTTCTTGCGCTTGAAAAAGACTTGGTTCTGAAAGCTTAATTCCTGGTGATCTAAAAAGAATTTCCCGATCAAATATCTCTGAGAAATCTTTGGCGTTTGTTTTTAATCTAACCTCTGGATTCTGATCATACACTTCAAAAGACAGAGCGTATTTAGTTAAAAAAGCAGCAACTGCTTGCCCTTCTATACCAAAACCCAAGATACCAATCTTTTTTCCTTGTAAGTCTGTAATATTCATTAGCTATGTTTTCTTAAAACTCTACCATTTAATTTTTGAGTTAATTCTCCATTAACAAGTGCTTTTCTGCCATTTACTAAAACCAGATCAATCCCTGTTGGTTGCTGGAAAGGATTTGAAAAACTTGCCTTAGAATTAATAGACTCATCAAAAACAACAATGTCCGCATAGTTATCAACTGCCAACACTCCCCTGTGCTTTAACCCAATCTTACTTGCTGGAATTGAAGTCATCTTTTGAATTGCCTGTTCAATACTACAAAGCTTTTCTTTCAAGACAAGACATAAAAACTTTGGCATTGAACCAAAACATCTTGGATGAACCAAAGATTCTCTTCCTTTAATCGGAAAACCAGCACCGTCTGTTGCAATCATCCCCAAAGCATGGGAAAGCAACTCATTAACCTGTTTTTGTTCCAAGTTTCTTTCAAAGACTAAAATCTCGCTACCACCGCGCTCAACAATATTTAACAATGCTTCTTCAACACCAACTCCTTGTCTTTCCGCAATCTCTGACAAGGTTTTTCCATTAACATTCAAAGACATTGTTGTGCTTGCAATGAAGATTGCAGCATAATCAATATTTTTTCCTTGTAAATATGCTTTAACCTTGTTTCTTTGAATTGGATCCTTAAGATGACGCATCATTGCTTCTCTTCCGCCTTCATAACTCCACTTTGGCAAATATGTATACAGAACCTGCCAAACAAAATCATATGGATACACATCAAAATGAACATTGCTACCTTTTTGATACGCGGTTTCAATGCTGTGCAAAGCATCATCAAACAAATGCCAATTTTCTTTGTTCCTAACTTTCAAATGCGATATCTTTAAATTAACACCAGTCTTTGAAGCTAAATCTAATGCTTCATTAATACTTTCTAAAAGCTCAGCGCCCTCAGAACGCAAATGCACTGCAAGCATTGCATGATGTTTTTTCAATGTCTCGGAAAGAGTTAAAAGCTCATCTGATGCAATTGTAGCTTCGTGAGCATACGAAAGACCAGAAGACAAACCAAAAGCCCCTGCTTTCAAACTGTGTTCTAAAGCTTTAATTAAAATGACCATTTCTTCTGGTTGAAGAGGACGAATCTCATCTTTAACCAATCCTCGACGAAGCGTTGAATATCCAACAAGACTTCCAATGTTTACACCAAAGTTTCTTTTACTTAACTCATTTAAATATTCATCAAAAGTTAACCAATTAAAATTAACTCCTTCTAAATTGTGCCATTTCTGAATTGAAAGAAGAGCGTCTCTTGAAAGCAGAGGCGCTAAAGATGCCCCGCAATTACCAATGATTGCTGTTGTAATTCCTTGAGCAACCAAACTATCTAAGCTTGGACTGTCAAAAATAGTCCAGTAGACATCAGAGTGGTTTTGAATATCAATGAACCCTGGGGAAATGTATTTTCCAGTTGCATCATATATTTCCTCTGCATTTGCTTTTTGTAAATTACCTATCTGAACAATCCTGTCTTGTTCAATTGCAATATCAGCCTTAAACACAGGCTTTCCTGTTCCATCTATGATTGTTCCGTTTTTTATGATCTTTGAATACATTTTGTTTTTCCCTCTTTTTTGTTTAAGACTTTGTACCAACGAAATGAATAATTACACCGAGCATTGCAAAAACCATTGAAATGATCCAAAGCCGCATAGTTACTTTTGCTTCAGGCCAACCAGAGGCTTCTAGATGATGATGAAGTGGTGATGAAAGTAATAATTTTCTGTTAAAAACCTTACGCCAAAATATCTGACCAAACAAAGAAAGAGCTTCGATCACAAAAACAATTCCAATAATCGGTAGGATAAGTTCACCGTGCAGAAGGAAGGCAATTACAGCAAGAACAGTTCCAAGACCCATTGAACCCGTGTCTCCCATGAAAAACATTGCAGGAAAAATATTAAACCAAAGAAAAGCAAGCAATGCACCGGAGATAACTCCAATGAAAGAAGCTAACTCATAACGTCCTTCAAGATATGCGATTAATCCGTATGCTAAAAAGGACGTTAACAATGTTCCGCCTGCTAAACCATCTAAACCATCAGTCTGATTTACAGAAAAACTAGTACCAACAGCAGCAAGAATGAAGAATGGAATGTATAGCCAACCAATATATAGGTTTCCAAAAAAAGGAACAGAGAGATAATCAAAGCCGAGTTTGAAATAGAACCAGTAGGCACCAACTGCTGCAACAAGAGCATAGAAAATTAACTTGTATCTAAAACGAATTCCCCTATTCTTGTAACCTCTTCCTCTCCAATCTAAATAGTCATCAAACAAACCAATTAAAGAAGCACCAAACAAAGCTCCAACAGGAAGTAATGTTTCTTTACGTGTTAAAAAGTTTAATATATGAAAATATTCGATATGCAAAACTCTATCTAAAAACCAAAACAAAGAGATTAAAAAACAGGTTGTTCCCCAAACAAGGATTCCTGCCATAGTTGGTGTTCCCTGCTTCCCAGCATGCATATGACTATACACAGGAGTTGATCCATCATTACGGATATTTTTCCCAACTTTGAACTTTAAAAGAAGGCTAGTTAGCAAAGGAGTAGCTGCTAGAGCAACGCAAAAAGAAATCCCTGCCAAAATCAAAACTTTTAGGAGATGATAACTGATCATAATATGTTTTTACGCTTTTTATTATACCACAAAACGAGCAATATCCTAAATCAAAAGCGCTTGCTACCCAAATCCATTTTCTGTAGAATACAGGCACACCTGAAACGGAGGAACAATGGCTGGAGTAAGCATATCAGTGGAAACCGTTGAAAAGAAGCCAGCGCATATCGAAACCGTGATCGGCGTCGTCGCGCTCGTGATTGCAGCGCTCGTTGCAGCTTCGATCCTCGCGATCAACATCAATGCTGCTCACGCAATCAAGGAAGTCGGCTTCTGGACCGGGATGGCCTACCGGGTCATCACCTTCGCTTCGTGGCTTCTGGCTGCGGCCCTTGCCGGGATCGGCGCGCAGCTCGTTCGGGACAACTAGAACCAAACCGCAACAACCCTCCGCAACAAAGCAAAACCCCGATGACAAAAATGATCATCGGGGTAAGTGGCAATCAACTGGTTGTCGCTTTTTAGTTCCAACTAAAATTATCAAACACGTATTTAATTACTTCTAGTGTGCTGTCGTTTCTGTCTGGTGTTCCTAAAACAATTGCAATAACTTTGTTACCATTATCATTTACTGCTTCTACAATCATGTTGCCCTGAGCTTTCGCTGTATACCCTGTTTTTATGGATTTAATATTTTTGTATTCAAAAACTAAATCATTGCTGTTTTTAATCTTGTATGTTTTTCCTAATAATGATTCGAAGGAATAACTTGCTTGCTGACTCCAAATCTGATCATACGGTAATATATCAATCCCATAGTTTACTAACTTCCTTAAATCTTTTGCTGTTGAATAGTTTGCTTCTGAATCAAAACCAACTGGATTACTAAAGTGAGTATTTTCCATTCCAAGTTCTTTTGCTTTTGCATTCATCTTTAAAACAAAATCTATTTTGTTTGGAAAATGATTTGCAAGAGTTAAAGCAGCATCATTTGCAGAACCAAGAAGCATTGCTTTAAGTAAGTCTTCAGGATTAACTTTGTCTCCAGGAACTAAACCAAGATACGGACTAACTTTCAAAACATCTTCTTGAGTTATAGTTATTGATTCTTTAAAGCTTGGATCTTCAGAAGCAACAATTGCTGTCATGAATTTTGTTAAAGAAGCGATTGCAACCTGATCATCAATGTTTTTCTGATACAAGATTGTCTGAACAACAGGATCATAGACTAAAAAAGCTTTTGCCTTAACATCAGGTACTACAGAATAGTTAGTTTGTTTAACAGCCTTCTCATCATTAACATCGCCTCCTCTTGGTGGAGTAGCAATTGGTCCTTGAAGTGGGGTAGAAAAATTAAAATCCTGACTTGTATCAGGAGATGTTACGGTTGTTGTAGCACCCAAAACCTTTCCAGTCTTTGCTTGTGGTATTTGCCAATTGAAAGCAAACAACAGCAATGCAACTGCAGGGATCAGGATTGATAGATTTTGCGCTATTTTCCTTGGCACTTTTGTTTTTGTTTTAAATCCTTGCAAGGATTAATTTATTTTTCTTTGTACTTTCAATATATAGTAGGTTGGGGGCTTTGACAACACCATTTGTTGTGGATAAAATGAAAAGGTCATTAAAATATTTAGGAAATACAATGGACCTGACAAAAGACAATTTTGACAAAGAAGTGTTACAGACGGAAATGCCTGTAATCGTTGATTTTTGGGCAGCTTGGTGCGGACCATGTCGCGCAATTAGCCCAATAGTAGAGGAAATTGGCACAGAATACAGCGGCAAAGCAAAAGTCGTTAAAGTAAACGTTGATGAAGAGGGTGAACTTGCGATGCGCTATGGGGTTATGAGCTTGCCAACCTTAAAATATTTCAAAAATGGACAACAGGTCGGAGAAATAGTTGGAGCTGCTCCTAAAGCAAGCATTACAGCTGAATTAGACAAACATCTTTAATCAACAAAAGGGAAACAAAAACAAATGAATGATATTAAAAGCCTAAGAAGATCAAAAGAACATCGTATTGTTGCCGGAGTTTGCGGTGGAATCGCTGAATATTTTGAGACTGATCCAGTACTGGTTCGTTTAATCTTTCTTGCAATCTCTTTAATGGCTGGTTCTGGTATTGTCCTCTATCTCCTACTCATTGTCGTTATTCCTGAAAAAGGAGATAGAACAAGTCTTGCTGAAAAAGAACTTGGTAAATTAAAAGAAGATTTTAACCGAGAAGAAATGCCAAAGTACAAACACGATCAGCACTACAGTCACACACGAGGAGTCTTTGGTTTCTTTATGATCATTATCGGTTTGATGGTTTTGCTGGATAACATGTTCCCGGAATTACGCGTTGCTTCTTTCTGGCCAATGATCTTAATCTTCCTTGGTCTTGCAATCATGATGGGAAAACATAGACACCACTAAAAGAAAAAAGCCCCGCGCTCGGGGCTTTTTTTATTGAAACATATTTCCGTATTTTTCTTGCATCATTTTCTTAAAATTTTCATTTAAGTCATGCAGTGCCTCTCGAATGTCTTGAGCGATCTTTTTTCTGTCTCCGACTACACCGTCCATAACTTCAACGCTTTTAATATCCTGATTACCATCCATGATTAAACGAATCATGGCGTCATTAGATTGTCCTGTAACCTGAACCTGTGCAAGCTGCATTTGCATTTGCTTTGCTTGCTGTCGCATTGAATTTAAGTCTTTTAGCTTATCAAACATTCCCATATGTGTCCCTTTCTTGATTTAAGGAAATAATATACGAACTAGTGGAAAATCTCAATCTTAATGTCTCTAATACCCCAGCCCTTTGAAATGAGCAAGCTTCTTGTATCTTTAATCATCTGTGGAGAACCACAGATGTATGCTAGATATCCTGTAAACTTAGAGCTGTTTTCTTCAATGTATTTAGTTATTCTACCTGTTTCCCCTTTCCAATTTGCTTGTGGTTTTGAAAGCATTGGTATGAAAGTAAAGTTTGGATGCTCTTCTGCAAGCTTTGAAAACTCATCATGATAGAAAATATCCTCTTCTTTTCTAACACCAAACAAAAGAACAATCTTTTTATCAAATCCACTCTTTAACAAATCTTTGATCATTGATCTAAACGGAGCAATACCAGCACCGGTTGCAAGAAACAACAAATCTCTGGTTTTGTCTGAAACAATGAATCCGCCATATGGACCCTCTAAATTAAAATGATCACCTGGGTTTAAATTAATCACGAGCTTTGAAGCAGGACCCATAGGAGAAACATCAATACAGAAACTTAACTCATTACCATGCTCTGGTAATGATGTTAAAGAATACAAACGCTTTTCTTTAGTTTGGAGAGCAGGACCCTCTGTCTCAGGAAGAACGTGGAAACCAACACACTGCCCTGCTTTAAACTCTAAGTTGCTTGAATTAACTAAACGAACGTTTAATTCATAGATTTTACTGGTCAGCTGTTTTTTAGATACTACTTCTACTTTGTACACTTCCATAGTTTGTGTGTTTACACGACTGTTAAGATATTATATACTTTTAGGGCTTTTTAAGAAACTTTGGGGTGTCGCCAAGTGGTAAGGCAGCGGCCTTTGAAGCCGCCATTCGTAGGTTCGAATCCTACCACCCCAGCCAAGAAAAATAAGTGTCGAGTGAGCGGGATGTATTTATATTTCTCATGAACACAAATTTTACGATCGGTGTTTTTTATTTGTTTGGATCACCTATTTTCCTTGTGAAGAAAAATATAAAAATGTATAATTACAAAAAGGGTCAAATCATGTTCCAACGATACCAAAATTGGAAATATAAAAATACAAGCTTCTTAATCTTTAGCTTGGTTGTCTTTTTTTATTTTGCTGATTCAGAGGTTGTCCAAAACTTTATTAATGGTCTTGGCTCACTGGGTTACTTTGGTGCTTTTATCACTGGCATTTTCTTTGTGTCTACGTTTACAGTTGCTCCAGCAGCCGTCGTACTGTTCCACTTAGCTAATCATCTTAATCCTTTTGAGGTTGCAATCCTCGCAGGACTTGGAGCAGTAGTTGGTGATTATATAATCTTTCGCTTTTTCAAAGATAGAGTGTTTGCTGAACTCAAACCTTTGTTTGACCGCTTAACAGGATCCAGAGTATCGGAGTTAATGCGAACGCCCTACTTTGCCTGGCTTTTGCCAGTAATTGGTGCAACTATTATCGCTTCCCCACTACCTGATGAGCTTGGTGTTGGTATCTTAGGAATTGCTAAAATGAAGCCATGGAAATTTCTTATTTTATCATTTTTCCTAAACGCCGTTGGTATATTTATTATAGTCACTTTGGCAAAATCATTTTAACCATAGCTTAAGTAGAATATATAAATAATAATCATTTATTTTTTATATTGGTATACTATAAGAAGTTAATCATTATCAGTATTAATAAGAAAAAATTAAATTGCAAGAAAAATTCTGGAATTTATCTCCCAAAGAAACAGCGGATTTTTTTGAAACCGATTCAGAGGTTGGTCTCGCTGCGGTTGAAGCAAAAAAACGACTATTGGTATTCGGAAGAAATACAATCCGTGCCTCCAAACGGATAGGATGGTTTAAAATTATTCTAAATCAGCTCAAGAGTCCTTTAATACTCGTGCTTATTTTTGCTGGCATTATAACCTTAACCATTTCCCATTACCGGGATGCTGTTTTTATTTTCATTGCTGTAGTCGTGAATTCAGCTTTAGGCTTCTATCAGGAGAACAAGGCCGAACGCGCGCTTGCCGAGCTTAAGACATATCTCAAACAGCGAGCACGAGTTATTCGAGACGGGCAGGAACGAGAGATTGAAGCGGAAGAACTTGTCCCCGGTGACATTATTCGTCTAGCTCAGGGCGACCGAGTTCCTGCAGATGCCCGAGTCATGTTCATCAATGATTTTCAAGTCGACGAAGCCGTGCTAACCGGTGAGTCTTTGCCAGTCTCTAAATCCGCAGAAAAAACACCGGAATCAACGGGGCTCTCGGATCAAGACTCTATGATCTTTGCCGGAACATTAGTCACTCAAGGAGTGTGCTCGGCCATTGTCTGCCGTACCGGTTCAAGCACCGAGTTCGGCAAGATCGCTTCGATTATCGCCACGTCGGAGAACGAAAAGACTCCTCTTCAAAAAGCGATCATCAATTTTAGTATTTACTCTAGTATAGCTCTTGGAATTTTAACGCTTGTGGTATTCGGCATTGGTATACTTGCTGGTTATTCCGTTCTCGACATGTTCCTTACTTCTGTCGCCATAGCCGTATCGGCTATTCCTGAGGGGTTACCAATATCCATGACTGTCATTCTGGCTGTCGGAGTGGAAAGAATGGCAAAACGAAAAGGCGTAGTGAGAAAGCTAGTTGCGGCCGAAGCTCTTGGCAGTACCACTATCATTCTCACGGATAAAACAGGGACTTTGACAATGGCAAAAATGGTGATGTCAAAAATTATTCCTTTTGGTGTTAACGAACAGAAGCTGATCGCTCGGGCTCTGACCAATGCAAATGTACTTATTGAAAATCCTTATGACGACCCAGAGTCGTGGCGTATGAATGGCAGGATTATGGAAAAAGCTCTCGTTCGTTCGGCTGGTTTTCGGGGGATGGACTTTGCCGAGATCACGGCCAAAGAACACATACTTCAAACCATGCCATTTAATGCAGTAAATAAATTCTCGGCGTCATTAATCAAGGAATCTGGTAAACACTTGCTTGTATATTTCGGTGCGCCTGACATTTTAGTTAATCATTCATCTCTTAGTACAAAAGAAAAAGAAGTGATGCTCAAGCAGATTGATTCACTTGCGTTTTCCGGAGAGCGCGTGCTTGGTGTTGCGACCAAAGAGGTTGTTAATACAGAGAATTTTTCTTTTTCAAAAGATCTGTCGCCTTCGCATCTTTCATTTAACGGCCTTATTTCGTTCCGTGATCCTATTCGTCTTGGCATCAAGCACGCCATCGACCGGGTTCAGGATGCTGGGGTTAAAACAGTGATTTTAACTGGCGATCATCGTGGGACTGCTGTAGCAGTGGCCAAGGAGATTGGTATGAAAATCGACGATAATTCGGTCCTAGATGCTGCAGAACTTTCCAACCTATCGGAAGAAGAATTACGAGCTCGTTTGCCACGCCTTTCCGTGATATCCCGCGTCACGCCATTTGATAAACTTCGCATTGCCAAACTCTATCAGGAAATGGGAGAGGTGGTAGCTATGACTGGCGATGGTGTGAATGACGCACCAAGCATCCAACAGGCAAACGTCGGTATTGCTATGGGTTCAGGCACAGAAGTAGCACAAAGTGTTGCTGACCTCGTGCTTTTAGATGACAATTTTGAGACTATTGTTGCAGCCATTGAAGAGGGACGCCAAATTCTTGGCAACATCCGCAAAGTGCTCGTATATTTGCTATCCAATGTAACCGACGGCCTAATCCTTATTGGTGGGTCGCTTTTGACTGGTCTACCATTACCTTTAAATGCTTTACAGATTCTTTGGGTTAACTTTTTCACCGACAGCTTCCCAGCCGTTTCATATGCATTCGAGAGGGAACCAGATGGTCTCATGCACAAGCCGTTAAAGAAAGGCAAGATAGAACTATTCGATCCGGTTATGAAATTCCTGATTCTTACGATTGGTCTTTCTACTAGTGCCTTGCTGTTCGTCATTTACTACGTCCTGATGCGACTTGACTTCGATGAGACCGTCGTTCGCACATTTATCTTTGCTGCTTTCGGCACATACACATTGTTTGTCGCGCTTTCGGTTAAAAGTTTAGACAGAAGTATCTTTTCCTATCCGCTGTTTTCAAACAAATATATTAATAGCGGTATTCTCGTCGGTCTTGTTCTTATGGCTGTAGCTATCTATGCACCCGGATTGCAGACTATTTTCAAAACGGTGTCGTTGCCTCTAAATTGGGTGGTTGGAGTTGCATTGATCGGTCTGTTGAACATTGGTCTGATCGAGATCGCAAAATGGTTTTTTAGAAACAGACAACTTACGCAATAATCAAATTAAATAACCAGTTTATTCTCTCTTGGTCATGGAAGCTAATTCACAAAATAAGTAAGAAATGCAGTGTAGGGTGTATAATAGAGATAACAAAATCATTAAGAAACAAAATATATGGACACAACAACATTTTTAGCGCAGATGTGGGGACCAGCTATTTTAGCAGTTGCCCTTGGTGTATTTTTCAGCCGTGAATACTATGTGAAGATTTATCGAGATCTTCAAAAAGAAGCTTTAGCATTATTGCTCTTTGGTATGGTGGCGATTTCTGCTGGTATTGCTCACATTCATTTTCATAATGTATGGGGATCATTCCCAGAAGTAATTATAAGCTTCCTTGGTTGGGCACTCTTGCTCAAGGGCTTAGTGATGGCAATCTTCCCGAAAATGGTAGACATGGTCGGAGACTACGAAGCTAAGTCCAATTTAATTCCTGCAGCTGGTGGGCTCATGCTTATTGTCGGTGCGTATCTCACGTGGTTTGGATTCTTCTAAATTAATGTAAACCTATGAAGAAGATTCGAAAAATCTATTTACCGAAATGGCAGAGATGGTTTTTAATCCCACTGTTCGTTTTAATTTGGGGTTTTCTAACTTATTTAAATTTCTTTGGTCCACAAGAGGCTCGTGAAGAACTTGGTATTGTTGGCTATGTCATACTCAGCATTATATTCCTCGGACTAGGCATTATGATGTGGCTATTATCGTCCGGCAAACTTCCTGCGTACCTTATTGAAGAAGGAGACGAAAATCAGAACTAGCCTAGGAAAGTATTAGCAAGCACGCGACCGATTAAAAAATACTTGATTATTGTTAACAAAATACTAAACCAACGTGGATAAAAAGAAGCTGTTTCTGTGGAGCATGTATGACTTTGCTAACTCCATTATTTGGATTATCTTTTTCCTATACTTTTCTCAATGGCTGACAATAGAAAGAGGCGTCTCGGATTTTTGGTACAACTTTATCTTCACAGCATCTAGTATTCTACTTGTACTGACTGCCCCTGTGGCTGCTTCTATTGCTGACAAAAAAAGAGTTAAGTTGCCCGGTTTAAGAATTACGACCGTACTTTCTTTCATATTCTTCTTTTTAACCGGCGTAATCGCCGCTTTCTATCCTGATCATTATGTTCTTGCTTTAGTCTTTGCAACTTTAGCAATGTATCTTTATCTTTTCTGTTTTACTTACTATCATCCCCTGCTTTCAGACATTGCTCCTCCAGAAAAACAAGGGTTAGCATCTGGCTGGGGTATTTTTGGAAACGAGACAGGACAAATATTTGCTCTATTAGCCAGTATTCCTTTAGCTTCTGGAACTATAATATTATTCCACTCATCTTTACGCGCTCAAACCCTTATTCCGGCAGCAATCCTCTTTTTCGTATTCTCTCTTCCAATGCTAATTTTCTTTAAAGAAAAAAATACTAAACTAGAAGTTAAAGCAAACCTTAAATCCGAATACAAAAGCATTGTTAAGTCCACTGTAGAGATGTTTAAGCTACCTGGACTAGGACGTTTTTTCTTGGCTTATTTCTTTTTTAATGATGCAATAATAACTGCTTCAAATAATTTTGCAATTTATCTTGAAAGAGTCTTTCAAGTAAACGATACAACAAAATCTTTGGTGCTAGTAGGCATAATATTCGTAGGTGCTATTGGCGCACCAATCAGTGGCTGGATTTCAGATAAATATGGCTGGAAGAGAACTCTGATGTGGCTTTTAATCGGGTTCGCGGTAATATTCCCTCTTCTCTCAGTGCTTTCTAATTTCTATATTTTCCTCGCAGTCGTTATTATTATGGGTCTTTGGTGGGGTGGCATTTGGTCAGTTACCCGCGCTATAGTCCTAGATTTAACTCCAGAACGTGACTTAAACCAAGCCTTTACTTTCTATACCCTTATGGAAAGATTTTCGACTTTGATAGGTCCTATCTCATGGGGACTAATCGTTGCTTTTGTAACACAAACAAATTCTTTGAATTACAAGATAGCCATAGCTAGCATGACAGTCTTTATCCTAATCGGCTTGTACATAGCTAGAAAATTGCCGGATAAAAAGAAAGTTCTTTCGAGCACATAAATCGCCTGTCTGGCGATTTTTTGTTATGCTTCCATCATGAATCCAGAAAAAACTAAAAACGTCTTCAAGCTTCTCTCTATCCCCTTACTTCTTTTGGGGATATATCTTCTCCTTGCTTTGATTTGGAGAATCTTTCATCTTCCGACAGACAAAGCTTTGTTTGAAGTTCTGAGAGGCTACTTTACTGAATACGGTCTTTGGCTTATTTTCTTTGGTGCAATCATTGAAGGATTTTTGCTCTTAGGGCAATACTTTCCGGGTGGTTTAATAATCTTCCTCGGGGTTATCACTGCTGGTAATGATCTTAAAAGAGTCGTTTTGGTTATTTCTCTTGTTTCTCTTTCTTTTTTAATTGCATACTCTCTAAACTATATTGTTGGAAAATATGGTTGGTACAAACTTCTAGTTAAGTTTGGTTTAAGAGAATCTCTTGAAGATGCAAAAACAAAACTCATAAAACATGAGTTTAGCGCAATCTTCTTAAGTTATTGGGAACCTAACCTGGCATCTATAACCGCGACAGCTGCCGGTGTCTTGTTTATGCCTTTTAAACGCTTTCTACTGTATTCCCTGTTTGGAGTTATTTTTTGGAATACTTTCTGGGGAACCTTAGTAGCTTCTCTTGGTGAGAATGCCATAAAGATTATGGGCATTAAATATGTCCTTGTAATCTTTGGCGCTTGGATTTGTATAATCTTGGTGAAAAAGTTTTTCTTTAAAAACAGGACTACTTAAGAAACTCTAAGGGATCAAGCCAATTTTTTAAATCCTCCTGTTTCTGAACATACCCTAAGATATTTATGCTATTTCCTTTGTGAATCCCAAGGTGTAAATGTTTTCTTTCACCATCTGTTTCTAAAGAATACCCTTTTCCTAAAATACCGATTATATCCCCTGGTTTTAACAAGCCTTCTGCTTTGACGCTGGAAAGCTTTAAATGCCCGTATATGGCAGTTACAGTCTGTTCTTTGATATTACAAGCCTGAACAACAACTCCACCATAACCTGTTGCTGTTTTCTTTAAAACCAAATCCCCTTCACAAATTGCTCGAACCTGAATGTCTTTGTTTTGCTCATCTGCAAATGTTTCAAAATCAGATCCTGTGTGATATCCACTAAATTTTTCAGGTTGCACTGGTGAAGTTGCTTTTGATATTAATATTCCAAAAGGTTTTTTAGTTATTCTCTCTTTTGCATTTTCTAAAGGAATGTTAGAAGCATTCGTTGTCTGTTCTGTAGGAGCAGTTACTTTATTATTCATCAAAAAGAAAAAACCCACAATTAACAGAAATACTGAGAAGAACAATATCTTCTTGTTTCGTGGGCGTACAATCATAGGGTTATGACTAAACTTTTAGGTTTTTGAGGTACTCTGTTAATCCTTGACCGAGTTCTTGATCTTTTAATCCTAACTCAATGTTTGCTTTCATGTATTCAAGCTTGCTGCCGCAATCATAATATTTACCGTTTTGAATTTCTTTTGCGTACAGTGTTTTTCCTTGAGCAAGAAGTTTGTTTACTCCTTCCCAGATAACGAACTCATCTTTTCTTCCAGAGGCATCAAATTCTGTTCTTGCTTCTTGAAGTGCTTGGAAAAGATCAGGAGTAAAAATGCCGCTGAAAACAACCGCCATTTGTGAGGTTGTTTTTCCTGGTCCTGGCTTTTCAACGATTTTTGTTACTTTAATAATCCCTGGTTCTACTTCCTCGCCTTCTACAAAGCCATAACGCTTGTAATCTTCTGGCTCGTTTTTTCTTTGAGTTGCAATTACTGGAGCATTGTATTTTTCATAGACCTCAACCAATTGCTGACAACGTGTTGGAGTTGCTTCAAAAATATCATCTGCTGAGAGCAAGAAAAATGGTTCATCTCCAATCAAATCCTTTGCATTTAAAACAGGCGTACCGTTACCTAATGGTCCACGTTGGCGAAGATAGAAGAAATCAGCAATATCAGCAATCTTTCTGATGCTTTCTAATTCCTTAGTTTTACCTGCTTCTAAAAGTCTTGTTTCTAATTCAAAAGGATAATCAAAATGATCTTCTAATGCTTTCTTAAACCAACCTGTGACTATGATTATATCTTCAGCTCCTGCTGAAACCGCATCCTCAACAATGTATTGGATGACTGGTTTGTCCACTACAGGAAGCATTTCTTTAGGAAGTGCTTTGGTTGCAGGCAAGAATCTTGTACCATAACCTGCAGCGGGAATTAAAGCTTTTCTTACTTTTTGTGCCATATATTAAATTAATTAATCTTTGAAAAGTATATTACAAGGTTTTGATTAAGACAACTCAGGACCAAACACCTCAAAAGCAACAGCAGAAGTATCAACTCCTTGTGGAGTGTCTTTTTTTTGTAGTGTCATTTCCAAGGAAAACTCTGTTTCAAAGGCATTCCTTAAAATATTAAGCAAAACTTCTTTGTTCTTCGCATTCTCGAGCGCGTCTTTATGAAACTTAAAATCACATTGTAAAACAAGA
Source organism: uncultured Candidatus Saccharibacteria bacterium (assembly GCA_964364285.1). Classification (GTDB taxonomy): domain Bacteria; phylum Patescibacteriota; class Doudnabacteria; order UBA920; family VMFF01; genus VMFF01. The sequence continues at coordinate 37,203 of CAYIKZ010000004.1, forward strand.
TGATTATTCTCAGCAGATTGTAAGTAAACGTTTTTCATGACAGCAAAAAGAGTGCTTGCTTGTTCTTTAAGCTCAAGCAAAATCTTTGGCCAAGCTGCAAAAACATCAGCCTCTAATACCGCTTTATCTACCAATAGCTTTTTTTTTACTTCTTTCACTGTGTCTTTAACCGCCTCAGTAACAACTAAAGATGCTTTTACAACAGTACCCTGCTCTGTTAAACACGCTTCCGCAGCAGCAATCTCAACTGGTAACTCAACGTTTGGACTTATTGCAAAATCTTTGTTTGCTCTCAAGAACAACCTTATTACATACATTAAATGTTGTGGTTTTACTTCCTGTGCTTGTCTTGTTAAGTTTTCTTTTTGAGTTTGGTCTAATGCAAAATCCATGTCTGCACCAAGAGAAATCATTAAAACCTTTCTTAAGTACTCAAGAAAATCTTTGTTAAACTGGATTGGATCTACTCCGGAATTAAAGATCTCTGAAAGAAAGTTTAAAGCATCAGCAGCGTTTTTCTTGTTTAATAGGTCTAAGAATTTCTGTGATGCAATTACATTAGTTATACCAAGTAATGCTTCTGCTTGTGCAAGGTCGATTTTTTCAAATGTAGAAAGCTTGTCTAATATTGAAAGCGCGTCTCTAACACTTCCTTCTGCTGAGTTAACAACAAGCTCTAAGCTTTCTTTATCAATCTTAATTTTCTCTTTTTTTGAGACTTCCTCCAAATATTCTAAAAGTCTTGCGTTATCTATCTTTTTAAAGTCAAAACGCTGAGTTCTTGAAATGATGGTTGCAGGAACTTTATGAACCTCTGTTGTCGCAAGGATAAAGACTGCGTGCGCTGGTGGTTCTTCTAATGTCTTTAGAAGCGCATTAAAAGCACCCTTAGAAAGCATATGAACCTCATCAATGATGAAAACCTTGTACTTAGCGCTTGTAGGGCTGAATTTTAAATGCTCTGTAATTTCCCTGATATTCTCAACGCCTGTATTTGACGCTGCGTCTATTTCTACTAAATCTAAACCAGTGTTGTTTAAAAACTGCTTGCAGTTATCACAGTTGTTGCAAGGTTCTCCGTTTTTTTGTTTAGCGCAGTTTATAGCTCTGGCTAATATTCTTGCAACAGAAGTCTTACCTGTACCTCTTGTTCCTGTGAATAGGTAGGCATGCGCAAAAGAACCTGCTGCAATTGCTTTTTGCAGGGTCGTCTTAATATGCTCTTGGTTTATAACCTCGGAAAAAGACTTTGGTCTGTAATCTCTGTATAGGACTGGCATGAATAGAGTATATCAAAAAACCGGTGGTTCGGCGATTGATATTGTTATGATTTTAATACTATCTTTTTAAGGTCTAAAAGGTTGGTTATGATGTGGTCTGGTTTATGTTTAACAAGTAGTTTTCTGCTGTGGTATCCACCTGTAATTGCGGCTGTTTTAGCTTTAATCTCCTTCCCTATCTGTATTTCTTCTACAGTGTCACCAACAAGTAAAACTTCTTTTGATTTGAAGCCTTTCTTTTTGATGTAGGCTACGAGTTTTTCTTTCTTGCTTCTTCCATTGAAAGAACCACCTCTTCCATCATTACCGATTAAGACATCAAAGTATTCCCCTATATCCAGTCTCTTCATCTGTTTGTCTAATCCATCCAAACTATGATTGCTGAAAATTATCACAGTTATTTTTTGTTTTTTAAGCCACTTTAAGATGTCCCTTGTGCCTGTTCTGGTTCTTGCTTTAACTGCCCAAGCTTCGTAAGCATCGTGAAAAGCATGAACAATGTAATCAGCATTTTCATCTATCTCTTCTTGTGTAAAACCATGGGCTAGAAACATTTTTGAAATGGGAACGTCAAAAATCTCTTGATATCTCTTGAAAGACAAAAACGGTTTATTCAAAACCTTAAAAATGTCGTTGTCTATTTTCCAACAAATAACCGCGTCTGCGAGTAATGTGCCGTTCCAATCAAAAGCTACTAATTTAATCATACGGTTCTTTTAATATCCAAAGTATATCAAAAAACCCGACGCTTGTCGGGTTTAAAATATTTTCAATTATTTTCCTTTTTTCTCGAAGACTATGACCTTGTAACCTATGAAGTTCCAAACAAGACCAAAGGCTGTTCCGAACAAAGCGCCAATACTTGGCCAGACTGCTTGCGAAACAATGATTGGTGGAATGTAGTTAACAACTAGGCTTGATACCGCAACGTTTATTACAAAACCAACTAAACTAACAATGGTGAACTCACTGACTTCTATAACTCTGTTACTTGTTCCTTTACCTGCAAAGGTCCAGTACTTATTCATGAAGTAGCTGTTTGTCAGAGCAGCCACAAATGATATTGATTTAAAGACTGTGTAGAAGAAGCCCTTTTCTCCTACATGACTTACTGTAATTAAGACGTTTAAGACAACTAGATCAACGCCTGTGTTTATGACACCGACAATCGCGAACCTGACTATTTGTTGAATTAAACTTTTGCTAAATTTCATTAGATTTCATCCATTTCATGTTCTTCTGCTGGGTTTCCATTTTTAGAAACCGCACCAACAACCTCATGGTCCTGAGGAACTCCGCCTTTAATTACGTTCTCAACCGCAGCCCAGGAAGAATCATGATCAGCAGGTACAACTATTGTAACCTGATCACCATTTTCTGCTTTAAAGTAAGTTAATGAAGCAAGAAGAACCTTAAAAGTCTTGCTATCTGCAATTACTTTGTAATTCCCAGTATCATCTTTTGTTAACAAACCAATTATTTTTCTTCTTTCTACTGGCCCTATTTGTTTGTAGATGAAAGAACCATCTTCTGAAATTGTTAACTTTAAAACATCCCCTTCTACAAGCTTGCTCTTTGAAGCATAGTTTGCAGGAACAGGATATTGTTTCCCGTCTGGTCCGATCATGTTTTGACCGTCAAAGACTCCTTCGATTATTTTACCACCCTCAGTTACTGAAAGCATCTGCGCTTTCTCTGAAAGCTTTGCGCTGTTGTCTGTTATATCTCTACCACCAAGCATTTCTCTTAGAAGCTGCTTTGCGGATCTGATGTTCTTCTCTGCAGAATCAATCATCTGCATAGCAAGAGCCAAATTTGCTAATTTGTCCATTTTTCCCCTTAACTTTTATTTTTGTATTTAATGACCTTTTGTTTCAATCGAAATTAACTATGTATATTATATCACACTATAGTTTTCCCCTGCTGTGGTTAAACGGTTTTCTCTGTATTAAAGCCTGCTTTTGCCATATATTCAGCGACTTGGCTAGCTTCTAGAATTTCTGCTTCAACCTCTTCTCTTAAACGACCGTACTTGAGTCTTGAAAGCTCCCTTATTGCTGAAGCCATCTCTCTTTGACCCCCAGGAAGCGGTGGCATGGTCTGCATATTAAAAGGTTTTGACCCTGTCCCGTTTATCATCAACTTAACATATGCACTAAACCTATCAATATTAACCAAATCAAAATCACTAAATACTGGAGAAAATTCTTTTGCCATAGTTTCTGCATCTTCAACACCGATTCTAAAGCAGATTTCTGTACCAGCGTTTCCAAAGACAGCGTCTCTAATATCTTTGCTACCAGCGCCTTGTGCACCTGCTTGTTGTTCAAGCTGTCCTAAATATTGATGTGCAATGACTAAGTTTAAACGGTATTTTCTTGCTTCAGAAAGAATTGAAGAAAAAGCATCTGTAATAAAGTTTTGAAACTCATCAACGTATAGATAGAAATCACGACGATCTTGTTCTCTTGGAATGTCTGAACGTGAAAGAGCTGCCATTTGAATCTTAGAAACAAGGATTAAACCAAGCAATTTTGAGTTAATCTCCCCTGTTTTTCCTTTTGCCAAGTTAACTAACAATATTTTCCCGTTATCCATAATATCTCTGAAATCAAAACCTGACTTTGCTTGTCCTATGATATTGCGCATTGTTGCGTTTTCAACAAAACGTCCTACTTTAGAAATTAAGTATCCAAGCATTTCTGATTTGTGGAAATCAGATGTTTTTGCCATTTCTTTTTCCCAAAAGTTTCTAACAACTAAATCTTTAACTTTAGAAACCTTGTACTTTTGAAATTCTGTGTCTGTAAAGATTCTTGGAATATCAACAATTGTTCCCGGATGTTCCTGATCAGCCATTAAGGTTAGCATGGCATTCCTCATGTTGTGCTCAAACATCGGACCAAGCATTGAAGGATCAGTAACAAGTTTGTAGAAGATTGAGATCATTTCTTGAACTGCAAAATCTTTTTGTTCCTCGCTTCTAACTTCTAGGATGTTTAATCCAACAGGTCTGTCTGTATCAAATGGTTCAAAGAGGATGACATCTTCAGCACGTTCTTTTGGAATGTGTTCTAAGATTCCTTCTACTAAATCACCATGGGGATCAATTAAACACAAACCTTCGCCGTTTTTAATATCCTGAATTGCCATGTTTTTCAAAAGCTCTGATTTACCAGAACCAGTTCGCCCAATCATGTACATGTGCCTTCTGCGATCATCACGAGCAATACGAATGTCTGTAACTACGTTTCTGTAAATATTTTTACCTAAAAGAATTCCTTCGGTTGGAATATTAACAGGAGCTGGGGCTCTCTTAGACAACAACCATTTAATGTTTGGTGTTTCAGTAAATGGAGTTGGTAAATGCCAGATGCTTGCAAGTTCTTCAGTGTTTAAAATGAATTTGTTTCCATAATCATTAAAGGCTCTAAATATGTAATCTAATAAGATTTTGTTATCATTTCTTTTCTTGATCTTAAAACCATTAAACGGCAGAATGGTATATTGCATAAATGATGCGATGATATTGCGCATGTGCACATCAGCGCTGGTTACGTCTTTTGCAGAAGTTATGATTCTAACGTTTGCTTTGTAACCTGGTCTACTTGCTTTTTCTTCTAAACGCTTAACAATCTCTTGTTGCATTGGCGTTAGATTGATCGGGTTATCCAAACCAGAGAGGTCTCTTGAAGAACGACTTGGATTTTTCTTACCAGCATTGCTTCTAAAGATTAAGTCATGAAAAGCACGAGCAATGATTCCCTTTTCAACAACTGCAGGGTTTTTCCCTTGCTGTATATCCAAAGCCATGTGCCTTGGTTTTTTCTGCCAACGATCTCCAGCTGGGCTTATGATTAACTGAATTACAGCGCCTTCGCTTTCATCCAGCTTAGACATCGCATTAGTGATTGCATTCAACGGATCTGTTTCCATCAGTTTGTAAGTTCTGAAAGGATATACGTATTTCTTTTGCAATATTAATTCAGTTGTTGCTTGAACTGCTCCTTGAACAAAAGGGTTGTAACCAGCTATCTGTTCAATCTGTGCTGTTGGATACTGAGCATGAATTTGTTTTTCAATGATATCTTTTAATGTTGAAGGGCAATTTATATAGAAGGATATCTTTTTTTCAAAAGCAGCAATCTCAAAAGAAATATAATCGCTTTTGCCAAAAAAGGTTTGTTTTGATCCTGCCTCAGAAAGTGTTGTGAAAATCTGTTCAGCAACAGAGATGAGCTGTTTCTTTTGTTCTAAGTCTTTGTAATTTTCCTGATCCGCTGTTTCTTTAGGGATTTGCAATTCAAAGAAGACCGAGTTCTTTATCCTCGGAACAACATCTTTAGAATATTTTCTGTTTCTTAGCCAATAATGTAAAAACACAGCTACAAAAGCTGCAACAAGAACAACTAGAACTATGTATGATCCTAAAAGTATGTTTTGCGCTGTCATTTTGTTTTTATTTTTGTTTCTGGATTAGTTTGCTATTCTTTTCTATTTATCAATCCATTTACCAGATCAGCAGCACTTAATTCACCAGTCCTCTTTTTTTCAAGTAATTGCCCTGCTGTTATTTTTCCATCTAAGAAATCAGGTACTGCTGTGTTTACTCCCACAGATTCTTGAGTCGCTTGTATTTGCTCTGGGGTTTGTTCAACAGCATCAGTAACTGGAATATCACCAGTAGTAACTACTGGTGTTTCAGGTGTTGTTGCCTGTTCTGGTCCTGGAATCTGTGAAGTGCCCTGTCTTTCGACTGTTTCGAAAGCACTTTCTGCTCTTCTCTCTGATTCTGGAATTAGTTGTTCTGGTGTGGACATATCTTTATATATCTAAATTATACCATTTATTTGCTATATCGTTAACAAACGATTATAATACAAACACGCAAAAATGTAAAGGAGCTAAGGAAGGCTCCTGAAACCAAAACAAAGCTAAGACAAAAATGAGCCTTAAAATAATCCATACTAAAAATCTTCGTTGGATTGATGTCGTAAAACCACAAACAGAGGAAATCAATTACTTAAGAACAAATTTTGATTTCCATCCTCTTGATTATGAGCAAATTCAAGTTTCTTCGCAGCACGCTAAGATGGAAAGCCATCCAGAATACCAACATATCGTCTTAATCTTTCCAGTTTTTAACAGGAAAACCAGAGAAATACTTCCTTCTGAAGTAGATTTTTTTGTTGGCAAAGATTTCGTTGTTACCGTTCACGATGGTTCAATGTATACAATGCTGCATATTTTTGAGAATGTTCATAAGATTGCAACTGAACGACAAGAATTCATGTCCAAGAACTCTGGGTACCTTTTGTATCAAATATTAGAATCACTTTTCAGGAGAAGCTTCCCAATTCTTGATCATATCACTAAGGATATGACTGAAATTGAGAAAGATATCTTTGATGATCTGAGTTTACCAATGCTTGAAAAGATTTCTTTGATGAAAAGAAACATCATAGATTTCAGAAGGATCATGAAAACACACCATTTGGTTTTGAAAAAAATCATGGTTAAAAAAGAAGTGTACATGGTGTTTCCTGAAAACAAGCCATATTACAATGCTCTTTTAGAACATGCGGAAAACATTTGGGATATTCTTTCAATCCAAAAAGAAACAATTGAAGCACTAGCTGAAGCAAACACGTCTCTTGCAACAAACCACCTTAATCAAACAACAAAGATTGTTACAGTTCTTTCTGCTTTGTTCTTGCCAGCATCTTTCGTGATGTTTTTCTTTGCACTACATCTTCCAGGACGACCTTTTGAAAATACACCTAATGGTTTCTGGCTCATCTTGGCAATCGCTGTGGGTGGATCAATCACTTTGTTTGCATTTTTCAAATCCAAAAAATGGTTTTAACCTTTAGATTCTTTAGTAATTGTGTGATAACATAGGGGTATGAATTTAAAGATTTTCAACACTTTAAAACACTCTGTGGAGGACTTTAAACCGTCAGACAAACACAAGGTTAAGCTATATACTTGTGGTCCGACCGTGTATAACAATGTGCATATCGGCAACCTCCGTTCATATATCAATGCCGATGTTTTAAAACGCGCCCTTGAGTTTAATGGCTATGCTGTTGATTGGGTAATGAATGTTACGGATGTTGATGACAAAACCATAAACAACACTATTAAAGAGTTTGGTAATGGCGCTAATACAGAACAATTAAAAACCTTTACCGCCAGGTATTTTGAAGGTTTTCTTGAAGATTTAGAGAAGATAAATGTAAATCAAAAAGATATTAGTTTTGTTAAGGTTACTGACAAAATTCCTGATATCCAAGACTTCATCCTTGCCCTCATAAAAAAGGGCTACGCATACAAAGCTGATGATGGTTCAACATATTTCAGTATTGAAAAATATCAAAAAGATTTTGGTGATTATGGCAATCTTGTTGGAGAAAAGTTTTTAGAAGGTAAAAAGATTGGTGCGAGAGTTAAAGTTGATGAATACGACAAGGAAAATCTTTCTGATTTTGCACTTTGGAAAGCACATGAGGATGACAACGCTAAGATATTCTGGGAACACAAAGATCTGGGTCCAGGACATCCTGGATGGCATATTGAATGCAGCTTAATTAACTATCTAAAGTTTCCTGATGGCACTGATATTCATACTGGCGGTGTTGATTTAATATTTCCTCACCACACTAATGAAATTGCACAGGCTCAACCAATCTACAAACCATTTGTAAATTACTGGGTTCATTCAGAACACATTTTGGTTAATGGTGCGAAGATGGCAAAATCTGCTGGTAATTACTTTGTTTTAAAGGATCTAGAGGAAGAAAAAATCGCTAATGGTCTTGCTTTAAGATATTTGGTTCTGCAATCACATTACAGAAGCAGATTAAATGTTACTAAAAAAAGTTTACTCGCTGCTAAGAATGGGTACGAAAATATTATTAAGGAAGTTTCTCTTTTAAAAAACAAGCTTCAGGATTTTGATCCAAATGTTGGAACAGTTAATGATATTTACTATGAAAAGTTTAAAGATACGCTTAATGATGATATAGACACACCTGCTGCGCTTGCTGTATTCCACGAGTTACTTAAATCAAAAGTTTCCGACAGTGAGAAACTACAAACAATCTACAAAATGGATGAAGTTTTAGGTCTTAGTCTAGAAAACGCTTCTAGTTCTGAAAAAGAATTAAAACCAGATCAATTCCCTAGTGACTTAAAGGATTTATACACAAAACGCCTTACTGCAAGATCAAACAAAGACTTTACGCTCTCTGATCACTTAAGAGAAGAGATTGAAAAACTTGGGTACAGAGTCATTGATACAAAAGACGGTATTCAGATATATAAATATTAAAACTAGACTGGATAAACAACAAAATTAAAATCACCTACTCATAATTAAAATATCTTTAATTTAAAAACTTTCTTCATCCTTTCCCTCTTCTGTCCCTAATAACTCCAAAGTTTCCCTATACTCTTTCACTGCCCTATCAACTGCTTCAACAATTATCTCAAAATTTTCTTTATCAGAGCAGAGCGAATTATTTATTATTTCTTTAGACATAGTTTCAACAACATATTATTTAATTTGATGCCTTATTTTGACTTTTGGACTTTGAATTCTGAATAATCTTCAACTGTTGTTTCTGTAACTTACTCACATCCTTTTTTACTTCTTTGATATGTTTTTCGGGAGGGAGTTCTTCCGGGAGTATTCCACCAATATCTTTTATTGTTTGTCTGACTTTGCCTCCAATCATAAAATGCGTTTGTATCGCGTCTCGCTCGACGTGAATTCTGTCTTTCTTTAATTTTTCACTAGTTTGAGTGATTCTAAATAAATTAGCAGCTAACTCTGTATTCCCTGCTCTGTCCGAAAGCTCACCTTTTTTTATCTGCTTGCGAGTTTCTATATCCGCTTTTGACATCCCATATAGACCTCTGTATCCGGCATCGTTAAATAAACCAAATTTGCTAACTCCAGCCTCTTTCGCCACTTGTGCTAACTTTTTATTTTCACCTGTTACCTCTCCGCGAATGAAAAGTCTTTTTTCATCATCACTTAAATTTTCCAATATTTCTTGTTTCCGAGTTTGCACTGCAAAATATGTCTGTGCTAAAGCAACGTTTTCTTTGTTTGAGTCAGCATTTTGAGCAATCAGATAACACGCATATCTATCTAGCTTCCAATCAACTACCGACCTAACCGTATTAGAGCCAATTTTGACCATTTTTTCGGATCGGACAAAATGGTTATCCACATTTTGACCGCTAGCTATAGAGCTTTTGGCCGCCTTTGCGATAACTTCTTCAAAATTAGACCATTGTGCATAGTTAAGCAACTCCATAAGTTGTCTGGCCATCCAAAATTCAACACCATTTTCATCAACACTTTTTATTGTTTCAAAGTCTTTAAATGGACCTTGAGATACCATTTCTTTATTTGTCATGTCTCAAGATGTTAATTAAATATAGTTTATCATAGTTTGTAGAAAGTCTATTATGATATGTAATACGTGGTTCTTGAAAATACCCTGTTTTTCCGCTAATATTAACAAGTTATGAATTTTTCCTGGAATCAAATTAAAAAACCAGTAGTAGCGCTAGCTCCAATGTCTGGAGTCTCAGACTCCCCTATGCGCCTGATGGCCAAAAAGCTTGGCTCTGATTTAGAATTTTCAGAATTCATTTCAGCAGCAAGTCTTTTCTACAAAGAAGAAAACGAAAAGAGCTTTAAACTAGCTCGTTTTGAAGAAACAGAAAGACCATATATCATTCAGCTCTTTGGTAATGTGCCAGAACACTTTGAAGTAGCAACAAAGATATTAAACGAACGCTTTAACCCCGATGGTTTTGATATTAACTTTGGTTGTCCTGCAAGATCTGTTGTAAATTCAGGAGCCGGCTCTGCTTTGTTCCGCGAACCAGAAAAAGCTAGAGCAATAATCGAAGCGGTTAAAAAAGCAAGCAATGGTAAACCAACATCAATAAAGATAAGGGCGGCTTTTAAAAATATTTCAGCACTAGAATTCATTGAGAGTATAAAAGGGGCACCATTTGAAAATGTGACTCTTCATATGCGAACATACGAACAATTACATACGGGCGAACCAAACTGGGAAATTGCAAAACAACTAAAAGAAAAACTAAAACCACTAGGAATCCCTTTAATCATCAATGGCGGATTAAACACAGCTGAGAAAGCAAAAGCTGCTTTAGAATACACAGGAGCTGATGGAGTTATGATTGCTCAAGCTTCTTTAGGTAATCCTTTCATCTTCAGGGAAATCAAAGCAGCACTAAATAACGAAGCAATTCCAACTGTTACCCTCGAAGAAAGAATTCAAACAGCACTAGAACACGCTAAACTAATGGTTCAGATTAAAGGTGAAAATTATGGAATCCTTGAAATGAGAAAACACCTTGCTTGGTATTTCAAAGGCATGCCAAATGTTTCTGAATTAAGGGCTAAACTTGTTAAGATTGATTCTCTAAAAGAGCTTGAAGAAATATTACGAACCATACCATTTCAGACTTAAACAAAAAGGTCTGGTGCAAACTCTTGTATACTGGTATATTCATCTGCACAAACAACAATGTGATCAACAAGCTCAATACCCATTAACTTCCCTGCATCATAAATTTGCTTAGTTACTTCTATATCAGGATCACTTGGAGCGCTTGAGCCTGATGGATGATTATGCGCAAGCAATATCTGTGCAGCATGGGCTTTGATGGCTGCCTCAAATACTTCTCTTGGATGAATCAAAGAACCAACTAAATTACCAATTGAAATGACTTCTGGTTCTGAACAAAGCCTCATTCGTGAATCAAGACAAAAGAGCATAAGATGCTCTTTCTTTTTATGTCTTAGGTATCCAGAACACATCTTGTATGCCTCCAAAACATTAAAAATGCTCTTAGAAAGCGGCTTACTGCTTTCAAGGTGCAAACGACTCCCCAACTCCAACCCCGCCTTTATCTGAGCTGCTTTTGCAAACCCAACACCTTTGATCTGCTGAAGGTCTTTTAAGCTTGCTTGATGCAAACTTTCTAGGGTTGGGTACTTAGAAACTAAGTCTTGAGCAACAGTTAAAACAGAGGTATTACCACTCCCCTTTGCCATAACTATTTCTAATAGCTCCCTCAAAGACAAAGAAGCACACCCAAGCGCTTCTAAACGTTCTCTTGGTCTTTCAAACTTCGGTAAATCTTGTATTGTCATACCCCTCCTAAAACTCTACCCTTCCGTATACACTTCTTCCAATTTCCACTGCAAACTTTTAGTATTAAAAGCTAATTTAAAAAAATTAGAATCATCAGAAACTGAAAAATAGTGGATAAGAGAAGAGCCATCATTTGCTTGATGGCGCATATTAATACTCTTAATTTTATACACTCGCCCATTCCACTTTAAAAGCTTTGGCCAAACTAGGTTCTTTTTAAAGACAACGACAACATCTACTAACTCATCTACTTCTGAAAGCATATAGTTATCTAAAAATTACGCCACGAAATTCATCATTGACAATCAAAGGAACTCCACGAATTCCTAGAATTTGTTCTGTAATCTTTTGCACTGGACACTTATGCTCAACACCATTAACACAGTGTGCGCAAAGCCTTTGAATGTTTTTTATTATTATATTTTTTGTTTTTTCTAACTCTGACATATATCCCTCTTAAATTATTACTCTAAATTACGAATGACTCCGACTACTTTTCCTTGAACAGTCCACTCACTTTGCGGATAGATGTTCTTGTAACTATCATTCTCTGGTTTTAAATACACTCTATTCTGTATTTTTATGAACCTTTTAACCGTTGCTTCATCTCTCAACAACGCCACCACTATGTCGTTATTCTTAACATCCTTTGTTGGCTTAACAATAACCAGATCTCCTTCTAGAATTCCCGCGTTCTTCATACTGTCACCTCTGACTCTTAGCAAAAATACATCTTGTCTGTTTCTAACTAATGTCTGAGGTAAATTAATCCAATCTTCGATATGCTCTTCTGCAAGCATTGGCATACCAGCCTGGATATTCCCTAAAATCGGAACTGAAAACATTCCTTTCTGAATTGATTTGCCAAGTGTTTCTAAAACCTTAATTCCTCTGGCTTTTCCTGAAATCTGAATATATTCTTTTTCTTCTAGTTGATCTAACAATTTAGAAACCGCGTTCTTTGACTTAACCTTTAAAAACACTGCCATCTCTGAAATTGAAGGCGGTAAACTATGCTCCCGTATTTCTGAAATAATGAAGTTTAAGAGACTGGCTTGTTTTTCTGTTAACTGGTCCATAATTTTTGGTTTGATCCCAGCCGGTTGGCTGGGATACATATATAGTAAACGAACGTTCACCTAGTGTCAAAATTAAAAATCCCTTTGAAAAACAAAGAGATTTAAAAACCCTGGTTAAGTTATCCACAAAAAGACACTGCCTAAGCAGTATCTTTACAATATTTAATCAGCCCCTTCGGCTTCCCCAGCGCATTCCTTGCACAATTCCTGCTGGGTTGTCGAACGGTTAGTTGGATTCAGATGCCTGCCACATACAGCGCAGGTATCTTCTAAGTCCTCATCTTCGTAATCAACCATACTTACCCCCTTGCCCCTCCCGGGTCTTAGTTATTTTTTAGATAAGAGGAAGTTAATAATGTTAACCACAGACTCCCAAATATTCTTCAAAATCGGCAACGAAGCTGGTAGTAAAACCACCAAAACTATAATATAAACAAACTCTTTTTGAATTACCTTAATTATTCCGTAAACCAACAAAATAGCCAGTAAAAACGAAACTATTGGATGTAGGCTTGTTGGAAAATAATTAAGAAATTGTGTGTATATCTTAAATATGCTATCCATACCCAAAGTATATCAAATTAAGCTATTTTTTCCAAAATAATAGAATGTCGGTTATCAAACACGTCTTTCATAAAGCGGTCAAAGATGTTTTTCCTGTACTGGTATTCAGAAGAGTCAAACAAAGCATAATTAACTTCTCCACCAACCATATCCTCAACCTTAGATATCAGATTGTCTAAGCTTCTTTGAGAAACAGGACCAGCAAGCAACAAATCACATGTAGCATTCAAATCTCCGACAAACAAACCTGACAAAACCGCAACCTTCAGCCCCTTAACCTTTAAAATTGCTTTTTCCAATGGATCAGTTATTTGTTTAGTCTTAATTCTCTGTTTTGAAATAATACTTTCAAAATCAGCGATCAAAGAACTCTTAGAATTCAAGATGTAAAACTTTGAAGACTTCTTAGAAAAGCTTCTTAAAAACCCTGCTTTAACAAGATCATTCAAATGTGGATTCAAATTCCTGCTATGAAGCATCTTTTCTAATTCACGGACATTAAAACCACGTTCTTGATGGTTCAAGAAAAATATAATGGCTTTTGCCTTAACTTTGTTCTCTAAAAAATTGGCTACCATACTGATCTAAAAATTATATCACAGCCCTGCTCTTAATTGAATTTTAGCACTTTTTGTGCTATTTTTATACAGGTAAGAAAACAGAATGAGCGCTCTAGAAACACAAGTCGGACAGATATTCATAAGTGACAAAAGGCTTTCAAAAAGCTTTGTTTCTTTGCTGTCAGAAAAAGTGCCAGAGACTAACGCTGAAATATACTCCCTAATTGAACTACCAGTAGCAGGAGCTGCTGCTTGGAACGAATACGAAAGACTTTCAAAGCTCATCCAAACAATTTTCAGAAAAAACTTCAGAAGTGAAAACAGCAACTCCTTTGAAAACTCAATAGCGCAAATAAACGACGAGCTTGCAAAACTAGCTGCATCAGGACAAACATCCTGGGTTGGAAAATTAAACGCCTGTCTCGCTGTTAGGCAAAACTCTGACCTTTATGTAGCAACCAGCGGTAAAATCCACGCTTTCCTTTTAAGAGAACGACAACTTTCAGACATAGCAGATTCCCCTGCTAAACCAAACCCCTTAAAAACCTTTGAAAACTTTGCCTTGGGCAAAGTTATTAAAAAGGATTTTTTAATTTTCAGCACAACCCAGCTATTCAACTACATCTCCATTGAACGTTTTAAAGACATCATCAGCTCAGCATCACTTGCTGCTGCTTGTCAAACAATCGCAGAAATAATCAAAAACTTAGCTGATAACAGTATTGCTTTTGGAACATTCATCCTAGAGCTAGGCGCTACTAGCGAATTTAGCGGTGAACAAATAATAAACCTTTCTCCAATACGAGAAAACACTTCTCTAAAAAAATTCGGTGATGTAACATCAACGGGTTTCATCATGGCTGTAAATGGTTCTAAGAAAATCATCTCTAAATTAAGAAGCATTAATTTAAGAGACGTTGATCTAAATAACTTTAGACCAGTAAACATCAGAAACAGAGTTTCTGAAAAAGCAAGACAGTTCTCTGAAATGAAAAGAATAAAAGAACTGCCAAGGGCAAAAAAGTTCTTCCTTTTTTCCTCGATCATCTTTGGCATCATCCTCATAGTCAACATTTTTGTTGCAATACATGTCCACAACAAAAACAGTGCAAACACAAAATACTCTCTGATGCTAGATGACGTTCAAAGCAAACTAAATCAAAGCGCGTTTGCGTATTCTGATCAATCAAAAGCATTAAGTTTACTTGCTGATGCAAAAACAGAATTAGCGTCAATCCCAGACAAAGGTTTCAAAGAACAAAAAGACAAACTATCTTCTCAAATCATTGAACTGCAAAACAACATTGGTGGATTAAAAACAATAGATCCAAAGGAACTTACAACATACAAAGAAGCAAACTTTGACAGAATACGATTTAATAACGGAAGTCTATGGTTAATAAACTCATCTGGAAATTCAATGATCCAGTATGATTTAAAAAACAAAACTTTTGGTTCTGTATTTAGTATTTCTAACTCAACCCAAAATGCAAGCACATCATTTGAACAAAATCTCTACTATTCAAACAAAGATGGTGATCTTTTCTTAATAGACCAAACAAACAAAGCAAGCATTCAACAAGCTGGAAGACTAGCATCTAACACAACAGGACTTGTTCTTTACGGCTCACCTGCTAAAGCATATGCCTTAGACAAAGCAAATAATGCAATATCCTCTGTCACAGTTGATGCCCAAGCTCCTGCAACAAACTACTTCAAACAAAGCGTAAACCTCTCAGATGCTCAAGATCTTGCCATAGACGGCTCTGTTTACATCTTAACCAAGACAAGCGTCCTAAAGTTCACCAGTGGCCTCCAAAAGCCATTTAGCGCTTCAGGCTTGAGCTTTAGTGACAACTCAAAGATTCTAGCATCCAAAGCTTGGAACTACGTATATGTACTTGATTCTGGAAACCACAAAGTAATAGTCTATGACAAAACCGGCAAATTAAAAGCGCAATACGACTCTTCAAAGTTCAACGACTTAAAAGACTTTGCCGTTGATGACTCTGGTAAAAATGCTTACATCTTAAACGACCAAACAGTGTATCAAATCAGCGTACCATAACTTCAGCTGACAAATGTTTTAACGCCCGATTAATTCTTTGTTTAACAAAATTAATCGGCTTTTTTAATTTCTTTGCAACCTGCTCTGCACTCAAACCTTGAAAATACACGAGTTCCAAAATCTCCCGATCAGAATCTTTTAAACAAGACAATGCCTCTATAATACTCTGACGCTCAAAAACCAACTCAGGATTCTCTTGGTTGTAATACGCAACAAGCTGTACATCAGAAACAGTATCTAAAGGCAGAAAAGAATTATACCTCCATCTTTTAGCTGTGTTTATCCCAATCGCAAACAACCAAGCCTTAAAGCTTCTACTCTGATCAAACTTTTCAAACTTTATATATGCTTTAACAAAAGTTTCCTGAACAATATCCTCAACGTTCTCCTTATCAAAACCAAAACGAGAAACAAGAAAATTACGCAAAGACTTACTATGCTGACGCATTAAAAGCTCAAACTGTTTTTCTTTGGATAACATAAAAAGCACTTAATAATCTAAGTGCTTTTTATTCTACTACAAAGAGATTAAGAAATTGTTAACTTAGGTTATTTCAATGTTACTTTACCACCTGCTTCTTCCAATTTCTTCTTCATTTCTTCAGCTTCTGCTTTAGCAACATTTTCCTTAACTGCTTTTGGTGCGCCATCTACCAAGTCCTTAGCTTCTTTTAAGCCAACGCCTGTGATTTCGCGAACTACTTTAATGACGCCAATCTTGTTTGCGCCACTTTCAGTTAATTCAACTGTGAATTCTGACTTTTCTTCTGAAGCTGCAACTGCTGCTGGTGCTGCTCCACCCATCATTACTGGAGCTGCTGCTGAAACGCCAAACTTCTCTTCTAAAGCTTTAACAAGCTCGGAAAGTTCTAAGACGCTCAATTTTTCAATTTCGGAGATAATACTTTGAAATTTCTCTGACATGATTGTCCTTTCTTAATTATTGTTTACTTACTTGAATTGCATTAACAACGTACACAAGCTTGCGTAGATTACCTGCCAAAACATTAACAAAACCTGAAACAGGAGCATTGATTGTACCAACAACCATACCCAATAGTTCGTGCTTACTTGGTAATGCTGCCAAGGCGCCAACTTCTGCCGATGTGATTACTTTGTTGTTCATCACACCCAACAAAATCTGAACATTCTTGTTTTCTTTGGCAAAAGCGCTAAAAACGCGAGCTGGACCAACTTCGTCTTCTTTAGATACAGCAATGGCAACTGGTGCCTTAAAATCCATCGCAGAAATATCAACACCATGCTTTTGCAAAGCTTTCTTAATCAAAGAAATCTTCGCAACCTTAGCAAAAATGTTTTCCTTACGCAATGAACGACGCAACTGATCAATTTTCTTAACAGTTGTGCCTCTGTAATCAGCAAAAACGATTGCTTTAGCATTTTCAAACTGATTTTCTAAATCAGTTAAAATCTTCTCTTTTTCTTTTCTTGTAACAGCCATGAGGTTTTTCCTTTATGACTTATATCTGAATAGACCGACCGGTATTCCTGTTAAAAAATAAATCTCGGTTATTAAACCGAGTGAAAATTAGCACTTAAGATGATCTTGAAATGCTTTTCCTCGGTAGGCTTACTGCTCTCACAGATTATGCCCTAAAAGGGCGCCGACTTTCTTTGGAATATTCTATTCACCAACAATATACCAGAAACAATAAAAACAGTCAACAAAACTGTTTTTAATTCTAATCTGAAGTGCAACCGCCAACCGAACAAGCGATTTTTATCTTTGTTTGATAAACTTTTTGTTTATCTAAACTTATCTTGCAATTTCTTTTAGTAATCTTGCATTTTGTAAAGCAGCCTCGACTGCCGCACCGCCAACGCTTGTCCGTGCTTGGGCTTGTTTAATATTGTCGGTCGTAAGTATCCCAAAACCGACTGGAATGCCAAAATTAAGCATAATTTTAAGTATCCCTTCTGAAACTATTTTAGCCACGTAGTCAAAATGAGGAGTTTCTCCTCGCACTACAGCACCTATAGCAACCAGACAATCATATTGTTTGTTCTCTGCTAAACCTTTTAGAATAACCGGAATCTCGACGCAACCTGCGACTCGATAAATTTTAATCAAACTATCTTGGAGCTTGTAAGTCTTAAACATTTTTAGGGCACCCTCTAGTAAACGCTCGGTAACCTCCCTGTTAAACTGCGATACCACGATGGCGACTCGATAATCGCTAGCATTAAATTTTTCAAACTGGACTTGTTCAGCATTGTGCATATTATTTTTTTAAAATTAGTGTTTTTAAATATTTTGCAAGCATATCAAACTCTAAATTAACCATATCCCCCGGCTGTTTACTGCCTAAGGTCGTATGACTTAAGGTATAGTCCACCAGTGAGACGCTAAAGCATTGTTTAGAAACCGAGACAATAGTTAGGCTGATCCCGTCCACGGCTATTGAACCTTTCTCCGTAACCAGTTTCCTAAATTTACGAGGAAAACTAATTTTATAGATTTTCGCACGTCCTGCTGGTTTAACCGTTTCAATTTTTCCAAACGCATCTACGTGGCCAAACACAAAATGCCCATCCATTCTGTCCGACAAACGTAAGGACTGTTCTAAATTCAACTCTTTAGGAACGATCTTGCTGAAATAAGTTTTTTTTAATGTTTCTGGCATCAATTCGGTTATATAACTATTTTTATTAACTTTCTTAACGGTCAAACATACGCCATCCGTGGCTATTGAATCACCTGATTTAATTACCCAGTCCTTTGGCGTTGCAATGGTCAAAAATAAGTTTCCATCCTTACTTTCAACTTTTTTAACTAGGGCTTTGGCTTTAATTATTCCGGTAAACATATGGGTGGTTTAATTGTGTACAGTTAAACAAACAAAACTATTTCAAATATTTTCGTTTGTTAATATTATGCTCATCCAAAGTTTTGGCATAAACTGCTGTACCGTCTTTCATAGTTAAGAAATACAAGTAATCTGTTTTCTTGTAATATATCGCGGCTTTAATTGCAGACAAAGACGGATTAGAAATTGGTCCAGGAGGTAAACCACGATACTTGTAAGTGTTGTATGGTGAATCAATTAATAAATCAGCAGAACTTGTTTGCGGGTTATTTTTCTTTGTAATATATCCAATCGTAGCATCACTTTGCAAAGCCATGTTAATTCTCAAGCGATTCACAAATATCCCGGCAACTGTTTCTCTTTCTTCTTGAAGTGCCTGTAAATCTTCAGAAGAAACCTTTGAAGTATTTCTTCCAACTTCTTTTTCAATAATTGAAGCTAGAGTTAAAACCCCATAAATACTTCTATCCTGTTTAGCAATATCAACTCGCATCTGTGTTGTCATTTTTCCTTCCAAGTTATCCATCATTTTTTTAACAACGCTTGATGCTGTTGGTTTAGAAGCTATAAAATATGTATCAGGAAAAAGATACCCCTCTAAAGAACTAGGCTTTGATTTTAAATCTTTAAGCTCTCCAAGAAAATCATAATCAGTTAAAACAACTTTTAATTCAGCATTAAAATCTTTCTCAGTAACCAGACCGCGTTTTTCTAAATCAGAAGCAATGTCTGAGATTGTCCAACCCTCAACAGCACGCCAAGAAACCTGCGGTGCTTTCATATTCGCAAGCTGTTCTCTTCTTGCCTCTCTATCTGATAACAACTTTGCTCCCGCCAAAGCCAAACCAATGGCAGAAAGTATAAAGATGGCTCCAAAAATCTTGTATTTCATATATTCATACTTTAACAGACGCGAAAGGTATGCATAAGCTCAGATACATATTGCACTCCTTGGTAGAGTAATGCCAAGGAGTTTT
>CAYIKZ010000005.1:0-48037 GCA_964364285.1 uncultured Candidatus Saccharibacteria bacterium
CCGCTCCAAAAAAGAACCCCACTTTTTAGTGGGGTTCTTTTTATTTCTCGTCTATTTTCCAACTGCCATCTTCTTGTTTGATTATCTTTCCTGGTATTTCAAAACCTGATGCTAGTTTGTGTCCCCCGCCTCCGAAAAGATTTGCAAGGAAAGAAACATCCATGTTTTTGTTTTCTTCGCTTCTTAAGCTTCCTTTTACTTGGTTGCCGTCTTGTCTAAGGAAGAGCGCGAATTTAATTCCCGGTATTTTGTTTAGTGTTTCAACGAATCCTTCAAAAGTATCATTTGATACTTCTCCAAGTTGATCTAAGTCTTCTTGTGTTACAACGCTTATCGCAACCTTGTCATCATTTAGTAGTCTTGTGTTTTCAATTGCTTTAGCCCAGGCTTTTAGAGAGTTTAAGTCTTTGCTTTGATATGTTGATTCATATATTTTGTCGATTCTTGCTCCATATTTCATTAACTCACCAGCAGCAATTAAGGTTGATGGCTGAGTATTGGAGTGCATGAAAGAACCTGTGTCTGTAAACATTCCGGTTAAAAGACATTTTGCAATATCACTGTTGAATTTGATGTCTAGGTATTTAAAAAAATCGTAAACTAATTCTGCGACTGAAGATTTTTGCGCGTCTACTAAATTAACTGTTCCATACATTTGATTATCTGGGTGGTGGTCAATGTTTAGTATTGGTAGTGTTGAGTTAATTATGGCATCGAAGCCAGCTCTTGTTTTTTTGCCACAGCCGAAAAGGATTACTCCGTCATAGAATTCGTTTGTTACTGGATTTGGGAGTTCTGAAAGGATTAAGTTTTGTCTTGGAAGGAATTGGAGTCCTGAAGGAACTCCGCCATCTGCAACTAGTGTTGCTTGTTTGTTCATGGGTTCTAAGATAATGGACATTGCAAGCATTGAACCTCCATCATCTCCGTCTGTTCTTGCGTGAGATGCCATTAGGAAACGATTTTTGTCTGTTATGAATTTTTTTGCTTGTTCAAAGTTATTCATTGGTTTCTTCTCTTTCTTTTTCAATCTCGTGGAAGATGTTGCTGATGTGTTCGGCGTATCTTGCGCTTGTGTCTAGATGAAATGATATTCTAGGGACAATCTTAGTTTCAACGTGTCTGTTTAGTTCACCTTGTATATCGTAAAGGTTTTTCTTTAGTAATTCTAATATATGTTTATCGTTTCCATTTACTATTGTGATCCATATTTTTGCCCAGCGCATATCTCTGGAAGTCTGAACTTTTGATATTGTGACTATGCTTTTGCTGTTTTTAAAGTAAGGTAAAAGTATTACTCCTAATAGCCTTTGGATTAAGGAGTTTATCTTTTCTATACGGTTAGTCTTTTTTTTGGGTGGGAATTGCATGGGTTTTTAAAAGTCCTGCAAGCAGGACTTATTTATTAGAAATGAATTCTTTTGCTTTGAGTTTTTCTTCGAAGGACTCAATGACATCCCCTTCAACAATCTTTGTTCCGGAGAGTTTAACCTTCATGCCGAATTCATCCCCGCTGTTTACTTCTTTTGCGGCTGTTTTGCTTTGTTGTAACTCAAGGATTTCACCACGTCCTGCTTCTTCCCCGTTTCTTATGACTGCGATTTCTCCGGATTTTTTAAGCATCCCTTGTTCAACACGGCCTCCAACAATCATGGTGTTTTTTTCTGTCATGAAGACTTTGAGAATCTTTGCTTTTCCAAATGTTGTTTTTATTAATTCAGGAGAGAGCATTTTAACAACAGCAGTTGTTACGTTTTCAATTAATTCATAGATGATATCGTACATATCAATGGTTACTTTTTGTTGTTTTGCAAGACCAAGCGCTTTGCTGTTTGCTTTGGTGTTAAAACCAATGATTGTTGCTTTTGATGTTGATGCTAATGTAACGTCGTTTTCGTTTATTTCCCCAGCTCCTTCTGCAATGACGTTTAGTGTTACTTCGTCGTTTTTAAGTTTGTCTAACGATTGTTTGATTGCTTCTAAAGAACCCAAGACATCTGTTTTTATAATCAGGTTTAAGGTTTTGCTTCCTGCTTCCACTTTTATTCTTTGGTTTTGAGTTATTCTTCTTACTCTTTCTTTTCTTTGAATTTGATAAGCAATTTGTTTTGCTTCCTCTAGTGTTTCTCTTGTTGAAAGAATGTCTCCGGTTTGAGGAACATCTGAAAGCCCTGAAATCTGAACAGGAGTTGAAGGTAATACTTCTTTGATCTTTTTGCCGTGCTCGTCTTCTAATGCCCTTACTCTTCCGAAAGTTCCACCAATTGTGACAATGTCCCCTATCTTTAGTTGTCCGTTTTGAATGATGACTGTTGCAACAGGGCCTTTTCCTTGTGAAAGGTGTGATTCAATAACTGTGCCCAGGGTTTTTCCATTTGGGTTTGCTCTGAAGTTTTCAACTTCAGCGGTTAGCAAAACCATTTCTAAGAGTTCATCAATTCCTTGGCCTGTTTTTGCAGAGATTGGTACTGCGATTGTTTTACCACCCCAGTCTTCAGTTAAAACACCATGCTCAGCTAGCTCTTGTTTAGCTCGCATTATGTTTGCCCCCTCTTTATCAATCTTGTTGATAGCAACAATTAAAGGAGTGTTTGTGAATTTTGCTCTGTTTATGACTTCAATGGTTTGAGGTTTAACTCCGTCATCAGCCGCTATTACTAAGATGATGATATCTGTAACGTTTGCTCCTCTAGCACGCATTTCTGAGAAGGCTTCGTGTCCTGGAGTATCTAGTATTGTTATTGGTTTGTTGTTCTTTTTAACTTGGTAGGCACCAATATGTTGTGTGATTGCTCCTGCTTCTCCTGCAACAACGTCTGTTTTTCTTATGTAGTCAATTAAAGAAGTTTTACCATGGTCAACGTGACCCATGATTGCGATAATTGGCGCTCTTGGTTTTAATGACGCTTCGTCTTCTTTTTTTAACATGTCAGCAAGAGAACTTGCTCCTAGGTCAGCATCAGTTTGAGTTTTTTCTTCTTCAGGGTTGAATCCAAGTTCTTCCGCAACGATTGCAGCTGTGTCGTAATCTATCTCTTCATTGATGTTTGCCATGACTCCGTTTTTTAGTAGGGTTTTTATTACCTCTTGAACAGACAAACCCAAAAGATCAACGTAGTCTTTTACTTTGATGAATGTCGGTAGTTTTATATCTTTCCTTACTTTTGGAGTTGTATCAACTATTTTTTGTTTTGGAAGTAGCGCATCTAAGATTTGTCGAGCTAAGTAGTTGTCTATTTTTCTTGCTCTTGGAGACAATCTAATACCTGCTTCGGCAACTTTTTGGCGAAGCTCTTTTTCTTTTAGATTTAGTTGTTGTGAGATTGAACTTAAATCCATAACTTGTGTAGTATACGGATTTTCTTAAGAAAAATCAAGTTCGCGATATTTAAAATGCTCTTTTGAAGGAGGATGAAAACTTTAGTATGTTCAGAAATTTTGTTCAAAAACAAAAGAGGATATTTTTGTATATTAAAATGTTCTGTTTTTACCAACAATCATTCTTAATTTTTGCGCAGTAATTGTAACTACTGATGGAATCCTTGCGACTTCATTTCCATCCACCGTTATTTTGTATCCTCTTGGTTCTAAGAATTCAATCTGTTTGCAGCGGATTGCGGTTGCTCCTGGAATTTTTTCGTAGCATCCGCTTTCTATTTCTTGTTTGTATCTTGCTGCTGTAAATCTTGATAGTTTTTCTATCATCACAATATCTAAATTACCATCTTGTGGGTTTCCGATTGGACCACCAGCGCACATTTCTGTTCCTCTTGTGTTTATAATTAGAGCTCCCATTATCTTTGAGCTTATGGTGTATGAATCATCTATGCGCATTTTTAAGTCTATAGTGCTTCCTGCGAACAGTCTCATTGAAGCCATGAATCCCATTGGTTTGTTTGTTTGTTCCCCTACTCCTAATTCAAGATAGCTCAGGAAGTAGCTGTCATTAATTTTTGCTAGGTCTAGTTTTTCTATACGTCTGCTGGCAATTGTTTTAACGCAGGTTTGAAGATCTGTCATTCCTAGGATTCTTCCTAGTTGCGTGTCTTTTGGAAAAGGAATGAAACCCAAAGTAAAATCACGATCCTTGGTTGCGACAAGCATCTGGCTAAATGTTTCATCTGTTCCGCAAGCAACAAGAGTCTTTACTCCTCGACTTGCCGCAGTATCAACTAAGTCTTGCATTAATCGCAGTGGAGTGATTCGAGCCATTTCACCACTGACATTGAATTCTGTTAGTAAGCTTTGTAGTTCAGCTTGTTGACGTTCAAAGTTTTTTTGCGGAATGTTATGTGGATCAAGAATGTAATAGTACATCTAGTTAACAGTCCTTTATTTTTTCTTTGTTGCGTTCTCCTCAATTGGTTCAATGATACCGCCGTTAGCGTCTTTCATTGTGCATTTACCTGCAAAGTAAGCACCTTCTTCTACTTGTAGTGTTCCGCAGGACATATCTCCTACTAAACGACCGGTTTTACCTAATACCAAAGCTCCTGAAACCTTAACGTTTCCTTGGACAACTCCTGATATTATTGCGTTTTCTGCTTCTACGTCAGCAGAAATTTTTGCGCTTTCTCCCACAAAAAGGTTCTGGGAAGTTTTTACTTTTCCAGTAACAGTTCCGTCGATTCTTAGGTTACCCTGGCTTTTTAAGTCTCCATCAATCTTTACTGATGGTCCGACTATGCTCTCTCCGTTTTGTAATCCTTCTTTTTTATCCATATGTTTTCTAGTTAATTATTTTGGATTCTTTAATTGCTTGTTCTTCTTCTTTTGTGAGTGTAAACTCACTTTTGCTTTTTATTATTGGTTTTGCGTAAATTCTGTTTGCTTCTCTACCGTGCATTGAAGTTATCACAACTCCATTGTTGTGATCATCAAGCAGTGCCATTGAAAAGCTTAGGTTGCCTCCGTCATCAGCAAAAGGGTTGTACCTTACCATTCCAATTTTTTGGATTGAGTATTTTTGCTGTTTACGTAAGTCAGCAATTGCTTCCTCTAGTATGTCACTTTGTTTTGTCAGCTCATTTATTTTCTTACTCTGAGCAATTATGAACTGCTCAAGGTTCGAAGCTTCTTTGCCTGTAAAAAAAGCTTTTGCAGTTTTTCTGAAACGCAAAAGCATAACAATAGCAAATATTGCTGCGATTAAACTTCCCCCAGCGACAATGAGGCTTACTAGCTCCAAATTATTCATAGGCAAAGTCATAATACAATGAATATGCTCTTGCCGCAAACCCAGTCCCCCGTGCTATACTTTATGCATATGCAAGAACAAGAATACGAATTAATAAAAAAAGATTTGTACAAAGTGTTGATTTTGAATGCTTTGTATTTAGGCGCTATTTTGGTTCTGTATTTTACAGACCAAAAAACTCATTATCTGCAAAACTGGTTTGCTAAAATTTTGCACTTCTAGTTTTTATGGGAGTTGTAAAAGAAATTAAATGCCAGGATTGCGGGCCAGTACCAATTCATCATGGTCTTTCTAAGGCCATTTTGATTATTGACTGGTTTTCAACACCATTTAACAAGTTTTCAATTGGATTAACTCGTTTAATCTCAAAGGTTTTTAATGGTTTTGGGATTGATGATATTGGGTATATTTTTTGGTTGTTAAGTAAAGTTGGCTTAGCAAAGGTTAAGTATGAGCCGGATGATTTGAATTCTGACCGAGCAAGGTGTATTTGGGAGGCTGCAAACAAAAGAGGGATTAAGGTTAAAGAAATACGAGCTTTTGGAAGGACTTTAGAGCTTTTTGTTGCTGAATATGATGGTAAAAAGCTCCTTTTTGAAGCATTACCAAGGCCAAAGGGTCCTCGTTCTAAAGGGTATTATTGGATGGACAACAAGGCAAAGATGAGAACTGAGTTTATGAAAGCTGGGATTCCAGTTGCTTTTGGAGATGTTGCTTTTACATTTAAAGGAGCAAAAAAAGTTTTAGACAGAGTTAAGTCTTTGCATAGCGAAGCGCTTGTTTCAGGAAAACCATCTGGCAGTGGTTTAGTTATTACTAAGCCACATATTGGTTCTAGAAGCAGACATACAAATATTCACTTATTAACTGATCAGGAATTAATGAGAGGATTTAAGATTGCAAAAAAACTCTCCCCTTTTGTTATTGTAGAGCAAGAGTTAAGTGGTATGGTTCATCGAGCGGCTGTTTTAGGAGGAAAGCTGGTTGCTGTTTTGCGTCGTGAACCACCGTATGTAATTGGAGATGGAGTTAGAAATGTTAAAGAGTTGATTGAGGAAGAAAACAGGAATCCAAAAAGACAAGGTCCATATTTCCATCAAATTCCAATTGACGAACAAACAGAAGCAGAGCTTGCTCGTTTAGGTTTGTCTTATACAACCATCCCTGCTTCAGGAGATATGGTTATTGTTAGAAACAATATTGGTAGAAGTTCAGGTGGGTCTAATTCTGATGTTACTGATTTAGTGCATCCTGACAACAAAGTTTTGTTTGAAAAGGTTGCTGTGGTAATTGGAGACTCCATCATTGGTATTGATTTCATAATCGAAGACATATCAAAGTCCTGGAAAGAACAATACCCTTGCGGAGTTATTGAATGTAACAGTGTGCCGTTTTTAGATTTGCATCACTTCCCTCTTCGTGGAAATGTTGTTGATACGTCTGGTGCTTTATGGGATATTGTTTGGCCAGAAGCTAAGGTTGTTCTTTAATCGCTGAAACTTTTTTCAAAGGTTTCAGGATCAATGTATAGTTTTGTTTTTATACCCAGGTTTACAGCAACTTGGGTGTTTTCAATTTCATCATCCCAGAACTCAATGTTTTCTGGTTCTATGTTTAACTTTTTTATTATTTCTTCAAAGAATTCTTGCTCTGCTTTTACATATCCAAGATCACAAGAGAAAAACATTCCATCGAAATGACCTTGTAATACGTCTGTGATGTATTTTGCTCTGTATTTTTCTTGATCAGCGGTCAGATAGCATTTGAAGCCCTTTTTGCGTAAATGATCAATGATATCAAGGATTTTTGTGTTTTTAATTACATCTGATGTAAACCAAAGGTTGAGGAAATCTTCGACAGTCCCATCCCATTTCCATTTCGGTAAGTATGGTTTTAATTGTTCTTTGAGATCAGCTTTCCCTGTTCGGCAGATTCTAAAATCATTGATGAAGAATTCTGTAATATTTTTTAAAGGCACTCCGTATTTTTCAGAGTACATTTCACTGAAGTATTTTGGTCTTGTTATTACAAGACCGTCTGCGTCAATTAAAAGTGTTTTCATATATTTGGTGGACCTAGGCGGAATTGAACCGCCGTCTGAGCAATGCGAATGCCCTGTTCTACCACTGAACCATAGGCCCTAGTCTGAGGTTTGTCCTAGAATCATACCAATCAAAAGCCATAACAACAACTGGGTTTGTTGGAGTGTGTAGAAATAATGGTCAAAGAACATTAAGAAAATCATTGCTACGAACGCTGAAGTTAAAGCAATGCTGTATATTAATTGTTCGCCTTCTGTTTTTTCGATTTGATGCATCCCCTTTTTCAATATTGAGGCGAAAAGAACAGAGATTAGTATTAAACCAACAATTCCTGTTTCACATGCAACCTCAAGGAAGAAATTATGCGGAGGTTGAACTTGCCATGACTCAGTGGAATTAAGCTGTTTGCTCATTTCCGGGATCATATTCCCTATTCCAACTCCAAAGATTGGATGTTCAGAGAAGATTTTTAATCCAGTTGTATTGTAAAGAGTTCTGTTGTACACAGTTGGCGCTGTATTTGTGCGAGCATTAAGGAATGGAAAAAGAATAACTATTGATAAGATAGTTGTTGATAATATGGTGATTAGTAGTTTTTTGTATTCTAGTTTTGTTTTTTTAATTAGGAGAATAACGATTAGAGCAAGGGATATATATAGAGCGAGTAGGCCAGAGCGTGAAAACGTTAGGTAATTCCCTATCATCATTATTACTAGAGCAAATCCATAGAAAATCTTTTGTTTGTTTTTATTTTCTTGAACAAACAAATATATGGCTGTTGCACATGTAACAATCAGGAAAGCAGACAACTGGTTTGGATGAGCAAAGGTTCCATAAGCTCTAATGAACTTTTCTCCATCAAGATCTATTTTCGCAACCCCGTCTATATATTTTCCTATTATCTGTTCTCCAAAGATCCTTAATCCAAGTGAGTGTTGCACGAGAAACTGACCAAGAGCTATCAAGCTTTGGAACACCCCGGCTATTACTAAAGATATGCTGATGAAGCGTCTGTAGCTTGCTTCACGTGATACATTTAAGGCAAAAATGGCTAAGATAAGCCATTCTAGGGTTTTTATACCCCAATACCAGTCATTTACACCACGTGGTGAGATTATAAGCAGGGAAAAGAGGGTACTCAAGGCAATTAAGCCAAAAATCCAGTATTTATTGAAGTTTTTTGAAATTTTGCCAGTGAATATAGCCCAAAATAGGGCAATAACTAGGATGATATCTGATAAATACAGGGATATTACCAAATATTCAGAGAACTGTCCGTTTAATGTTGAAGAAAGATCAAAGAAAATATGCCTTTTTTGAAAGGGGAGTGTGAAAATCAGAAGAAATATCAGGGTTTTAAGGATTTTATCAGATGTTAGTTTCATGTGTAACGAAATACTTGATTTATTGGTGATTTTATTGTCTAATACTTGATTTATATATCAATCTATGTTCTTTTCATAATTATATGTTAGCTAGACGCAATAACCAAATACAGATAATATACCTAGGTAAATAGCGCGTTTTTTGCCCTCGTAGCTCAGTGGATTAGAGCGGTTCCGTCCTAAGGAAAAGGCCGTAGGTTCGATTCCTACCGAGGGCACCATAATTTAGGGCCCATAGTTCAGTGGTAGAACGCGTCCATGGCATGGATGAGGTCGGAGTCCGATTCTCCGTGGGTCCACCAGAAGGAAAGAAAATATATGAAAATTTCAAAATTCTTACACTCATGTGTGTTAATTGAAGATAATGGAAAGGGGTTATTAATTGATCCTGGAACTTTCAGTTTTATAGAGAACAGAATAACGCCGGATATTTTTAAAAACATAAACGTGGTTGTTTTTACCCATGCGCATTCCGACCATTTTGATAAAAGGATTTTAGAAGCAATTATAAAAAATAATGTCGAAGTAAAGATCGTTTCAAATAGCGATGTCTTAAATTTAATTAAGGGTTTTGCTAATACAATACTGTTGGAAGACAGGAAACAAAATGTTGAAGGATTTGAGATAGAAGGGTTTTTTGCAGAGCATGAAGATGTTGGATACCCATGTCCAAAAAATACAGCCTATATTATCAATGGTTTAATTTTACATCCAGGCGATTCACTGAAACCAATAATTTTAGAGCATAAAACGAAAATTTTGGCGGTTCCTGTTGCGGGACCATGGCTTACAAGAGTTTATGCGATGAATTTTGTTGGTCAATTTAAACCTGGAATAATTTTTCCGATACATGATGCATATATAAAGGATTTTTTTATTGAATTTGACTATGGAGCTTGGCAAAATGCTGTTACTAAACAGGGGATTGATTTTAAAGCCCTAAAAGAACCGGGAGAAAGTTTTGAAATTTAAATTCTCGGGATGTGGCTCAATTGGCTAGAGCACTCGCTTCGGGTGCGAGAGATTCTCAGTTCAAGTCCGAGCATCCCGACCAAAAAAATAATGCAATTTCCAACATACAAAAGAGAAGAAGAGAAAATTCAAAATGGCTTTGATTTCATTATTGGTTGTGATGAAGTTGGTGCAGGACCTTTAGCAGGACCTGTTGTTGCAGCAGCATGTATATTAAAGAGTGAAACAATAGGGGACAGAAGAACTTCTGATAAATGGTATTACAGAGTTCGTGATTCAAAGACAGTAAGTGAAAAAGAAAGAGAAGAGTTAGCTGTGGTTATAAAACAAAACTGTTTGTGTTATGCGGTTTCTGAGGTTGATTCTAGAGAAATAGATGATATAAACATCCACAACGCAAGCCTATTAGCGATGCATAGAGCAGTTTCCAGTCTCTTAGAACAACTAAATACCCAGGATATTAAAAAGATATTTGTTTTTGTTGATGGAAAGTTTAGAATAAAGGGACTGTCTTTAGAACAAGAGCCTGTAATCTCGGGGGATTCAGAAATCCTATCAATTGCAGCGGCCTCCATAATCGCAAAGGTTCATAGAGACGGTTTGTTAAGAAATATAGATAAAGTTTTTCCAAACTACGGGTTTGCAAAACATAAGGGCTATGGAACAAGAGAGCATATCCAAGCAATTCAAAAGAACGGGGTATTGGGTATCCATAGAAAGTCGTTTTTAAAGAATATTATTTAATACGTGGAAGAGTGGCCGAGTGGTTGAAGGCGCAGCTCTCGAAAAGCTGTATGGGTCAAAAGCTCATCGTGGGTTCGAATCCCACCTCTTCCGCCAAAGAAGAATCGCCCGAAAGGCGGTTTTTTGATATGCTATAAACAATTAAATGAGATCAAATGAACCAAGAACTTAATGTGCCAACTAGAACCTCGCTCCCAAATCTTAATACCCCTACTCCCACCAAAAAAAATGGCATATTGATATTGATTGGAGTTATTATATTTTTGGGTGCTGGACTCTTTATTTTTTTATATTTATTTCTAGCGCTTTTTGGCGCAGGCATGGCTGATAATGGCACTAAAGCATTTGGTGAAATTTGGTCACAATTTCGGGTACTTATATATGCGCTTGCTGGTTTGGGTATTGCTGGATTGTATTTGATAGTTAGGGGTACGAGCAATGTGATAATATCACCAAGTCAAGAAAAGCATAGTTTGCTCAAAATATTTGCAAAGGTGATTTTATCCTTTATTTTCATAATACCAACATGGGTGATTGAAAATCATTACCCTATCCCTTCTGGCGATATTGGTGGCTTTTTCTTAATCTTAATACTACCAATAAACTGGATTGCATACTACATGGCACTGGATGCAAATATATCCTTAAAAAAAAGAGTCCTCTGGATTATTATTATTTTCTTAATTACCTGGCCTCTTTTGATTCTAGCATCTTACAAGTTCTAACATCGTCCACAATGCTGAGCCAAATTCCAAAAATTAAATATCGCCTTTAAGGCGATTTTTTGTTATGCTTTATTTATGATGTTGACCCAATAAGATATCACGCTAACAGGAGCTGAGATATGTGCTGGAGAGATGATGTCCCAATGTCACGTGTGTGTATACGCTGTGGTCAACAATACTACGGTGATTTAGGTCACCGAGGTTGTCCAGGCTGGCGGAAAGACGAGCCAGCAAGTTCTCCGACCGAGAGCTCAAGGGCGACCAGTCAAGAACAACCAAAATAAGGAGGTATGCTGGGCAGTATGCCCAAGAACCTGGAAGCGCTGTCAGCAACAAGACAGCGCCTATCCTTAATACATCACTAGTTGGTGTTTTGAGGAAAGGAAATTAGTTCCAACATCCTTCACGATGCCCCCAAAAATCAATAATTAAACAACATTTATGATCCCTATTACTTCAATACGAAATTCTGGCCAGCTGTATTTCCTGTCAGGACAAATAGGTCTTAAAGACGGAGTTTTGGCTTCAGAAGATATAAAAGAACAATTGATTCAAACCGCAGAAAATATAAAAACAATATTAAAAGA
Source organism: uncultured Candidatus Saccharibacteria bacterium (assembly GCA_964364285.1). Taxonomy (GTDB): domain Bacteria; phylum Patescibacteriota; class Doudnabacteria; order UBA920; family VMFF01; genus VMFF01. Next base: position 11,653 of record CAYIKZ010000005.1, read on the forward strand.
AGTTAATTTAACTTTAAATAATATTGTAAGTGTTACTGCATATTTAACAGAGCAGTCAGATTACACAGTATTCAATGAAATATATACTGAGTTGTTTCAACCTCCTTATCCAACGCGAACAACAGTAACAGTAAAATCTTTACCCTTGAATGCAAAAGTTGAGCTTCAGGTTATAGCTTCAAAGGAGTAGAGTAATTGAGATGAAACAAATTTTAATAATCTACACATCCATAGGGCTGGGTCATAAAAAGATCGCTGAAAACATTGGCGCTTCTTTAAAAGAAGACCTTAACAACAGCGTTGAACTATTAGATCTTTATGATGTTGAATCTGGGGGTTTAAAAAAATACGGAGAAAAACTCTACTATATCCTCCTAAAATACTCTCCATGGATTTGGGAGTTTTTTTACACAAACAAAGTGTTCATAGAAACAACCCTTCCATTCAGAATATTTGTTGCGAGTTTCAATGCTAGTAAATTAGAGCAAGTATTAAAGAATAAACATTACGATATTGTAATTAGCACACATGCCAATTCATCTGCAATCATTTCATATTTAAAGAAAAAAGGAGTATATACTGGAAAGTTTGCGATTGCTTTCTCTGACTATCATCTGCATAGGTATTGGCTCTATGACAACGCTGATTTGTACCTTGCTAATATAAATGAGCAGAAAGAGGAAATGGTTTCCCGTGGAATTAATGCTGAAAAGATTGCTGTTTGTGGCATGACTCTTCAAAAACAAGAGTCTGTGGTTGATAAACAAAAGGTGAAAAACAATCTCGGGTTAAAAGAAAATGATAGAATAGTCATTGTTTTCGCTGGTAGTAGAGGCTTTGGTATGAATTCAGATATCATAGACCAGCTCGTAAAAACAAACGCAATGATTCTTGTAGTTTGTGGAACAAGCTCTGAAACAAAAGAGCGCTTAACACAGAAATATCTTCAAACCATTAACGTTAAAGTTCTCGGATATTCAAATTTCCGCGAACTAATTTCTATCGCAGACATAATTGTTTCAAAACCAGGTGGTTTAACTGTTGCTGAATCCTTAGAACAAAATGTTCCAATCCTTGTCTCACATTTTCTTCCAGGGCAAGAACGTTTAAACATAGGTTACTTAAAAGAACACAATCTCATCATGCCGTTATCCCTTGATTACTACGAAGCTGTTAAAGATGAAATACAGACAGGAAGCTTCAGATCCTCGCTCAAAGAAAACCCTAATTTAAAACGCATAGTCCAATATGGAGAAGTGGTTCGTGAAGCAATTTTAAAGCTTTAGAAACTGTTGACCAGAACCATTAATTTTAGTAGTATAGAATCACGAATATAACAGAGTGAAACAATAAATATGGCTAAAGAAAAAAGATCATTTTTTGGGAAAATAATGGGTGGGGATGAACCAGCTCAGCAGGTAAACGTAAGCACAGAGCAATATGTGCAGCCTTTGCAGACTGTTCAAGATATAGAAGAGGAACAAGTTTTAGCAGAAGTTGATGATTCACAGGGCTTGGAGATAGACGCTCCTTCTCAAGCAAACGCTGATGAGGAATGGATGTCTGATTATGAAGGAACTTTAAACATTGATCTGTATCAAACCAGAGACAATGTCATTATTAAATCAACGATTGCTGGTGTTAAGTCTGAAAATCTAGACATTACAATTGCAAATGACATGGTTACCATTAAAGGTGAGCGTGTTAAAGAAGAAAAGATCCCTGCAGAAGATTACTTCTATCAAGAATGCTACTGGGGTGGTTTTTCAAGAAGTGTCATTCTGCCGGTTGATATTGATAGTGAGCACGTAGAGGCTGATTTAAAAGACGGTATTCTAACAGTAATTTTACCTAAAGCAGCAAAAGCAAAGACTAAGAAGATCAAGGTAAACGGCTAACAGTGATTTCAAATGCCTCTGGGCTAACCCAGAGGCATTTTTTATGTTAAAATATTACATATGGCAAGACCTAGGAAACACAAAGAACACCTCATTCCAAAACCAAGCTTAAACTTAAGCCCCGAGACTAAAAAAGGGCTTGCAGTAGTGTTGTTTGTAGCCCTTTTTCTTATAACTTTGCTTTCACTTTTTGGTAAGGCCGGTGTAGTGGGTGAATACATCTCTAATGGTTTTGTTTTTGGTTTTGGGTATATCGCATACCTGGTTCCAGTAATTTTTCTTTTGATAGGTATTGCTTTGTATAAACAAAGCGTTGATGAAGGTGATGGGCAGCACTTCTATTTCCGAACATACCTTGGAGCCTTTATTCTCGCAGGTTCATTAGCAGGGTTGATTCATATTTTTTACATGCGCGATGGTAGTACTGCATTAGATTTAGTTTCAAAAACAATTGGTGGTGGATACCTTGGAGCATTGTTTGGTTACCCATTCTTTTCCCTAACTGGTTTCTGGGCTGCCTTGGTTATTCTAATAGGTATCATGATTACGGGTTTGTTAATAACCTTTGATGTTTCACTATCGAAATTAATTCCAAGCAAAACAGATTCAGATGAAGAAAATGGAAGGAAAGTTAATTTTGATGTTGGACCGATAAGAATAAACAGTATGGGTAAGAATGGTTTTGTCTCCGAGAAAGTTTCTTCAAAGAATAGAATGACGGGGGATAGTGATGAAGAAAAAGCAAAGTTAAAAACAAGGTCAATGGAACCAATAATTTCCGCACCTTCCCAGGACAGAAAAACAGATATGCCGGCAATCATTCTTGATGACAGAAAAGACTGGAAACTGCCGCCGTTTGATTTGTTGGAGGACTCTACAAACACAGTTGACAGCGGAAACATAGAAGTAAATGTTTCAATAATTCAGAAAACACTCTCAGATTTTGGCATAGAAGTTGAGATGGGAGAGGTAAATGTTGGACCGACGGTTACTCAATATACTCTAAGACCAGCAGTCGGAGTTAAGCTTTCTCAAATAGCTGGGTTGCAAAATGATTTGGCACTCGCACTTTCCGCGCACTCAATTAGAATGGAACTGCCAATACCGGGTAAAGCTTTAGTGGGTATTGAAATACCAAATGTTACTAAGGCAATTGTTAGATTAAGAGAGGTTTTGCAAACAGAGAACTTTGTTAAACACCCATCCAATTTGGCTTTTGCTTTAGGTAGAGATGTTTCAGGTCATCCAATGGTCGCAGATCTTGCGAGAATGCCGCATTTGATGATTGCTGGGGCGACTGGTTCAGGAAAGTCTATAGCGTTAAATTCTTTTTTGATATCCTTGCTTTACAAAAACACACCCCAAGATGTTAAGTTCATTATTATTGATCCAAAACGCGTTGAAATGACTTTGTACAATGGAATTCCTCATTTGATGACACCTGTTGTCATAGATCACGAAAAAGCAATTAATGCCCTACGATGGGCGGTTGCTGAAATGGACCGAAGATACAAAGTTTTGGCTGAAGCAGGGAATAGGAATATATTAGAATACAATGCTAACGCAGCTCTAAAATTAAACTACCTTGTAATTGTTGTTGATGAACTCGCTGACTTAATGGCAGTTGCTAAAAATGACGTTGAAGCAGCTATAGTGCGTCTTTCTCAGATGGCAAGAGCTGTTGGTATCCACTTAGTTCTTGCAACTCAGAGGCCTTCAGTTGAAGTTATAACTGGTTTAATTAAAGCAAACATTACTTCAAGGATGGCTTTTGCCGTTGCTTCTCAAATTGATAGCAGAACAATAATAGACTCAATGGGAGCTGAATCACTTCTTGGAAACGGAGACATGCTTTTTGTGACAGCGGAAGTTCAAAAACCAAGACGTATTCAAGGAGCATTCATCGGAGAACAAGAAGTGCATAGGGTTGTTGATTTCTTTAAAAAACAAACTGGTGCTGTCATATACAATGAAGAGATATTAGAAAAACCAAAACATAAAATGTCCATACCAGGACTTTCTAACGATGATGGTGGTGACGAGTTGCTTGCTGAGGCAGAAGAAGTAGTAAAACAAGCAGGCAAGGCTTCAGCTTCGCTGTTACAGCGAAGATTAAGGGTAGGCTATGCTCGCGCCGCTCGTTTGTTAGATCTTCTTGAAGATCGAGGAATAATAGGCCCAGGAGACGGAGCAAAACCACGTGAGGTTTATGTTTCAAGAGAAATGGGTTCTGTTGCAGATGAGGAGTATGGCGATGACTCAAATATTTGAAACAAAGAAAATACAAATGGAAACTCTCCCCGAATACCTTAAAGCGGCTCGGGAGAGTTTTTCATATGATCTAAAACATGTTGCTAAGATAACTAACATTTCTCCAAAGTTCATTGAAAATCTAGAACAAGGTTATTACCACCGTTTGCCTGCTGATGTGTATGTTCATGGTTTCTTAAGAAAACTCGCAGAACTATACAGAACAAAAGCAGATGTTTTAATTGAACAGTACAAGAAAGAAAGAGGAGTGCATGATCAGATTACAAAGAAAGCAGAAGTATCATACAAAAGCTACACTGATTCAAAATTTGAAATTACTCCAAAGACCTTAACGTTTGCTGGTCTTGGTTTGTTTGTTCTTTTCATCTTTGGTTATCTTTTCTATCAAGTGCATGCATTAAATCAACCGCCTAGAATAACTATATCTCAACCACAAGACGGCGCTAGAATAACGACATCATCAGTTATTGTTCAAGGGCATGTTGATGTTGGTTCAACTTTAACCATGAATGATCAACAGATTTTTGTTGATTCAGAGGGCAATTTTAAACAACCAATTAGTATTTCTCCTGGTGAAAAGGTTTTGCTTTTCTCAGCTAAAAATAACTTTGGGAAACAAAGCACAAAACAGCTAGTGGTAATAGGTGACTTTGGGGTGAATCAAGCCCCAGTAATTAACGCGGTTAACTTAGTAATAACTGGGGGACCGAATTCAACATGGATTACAGTTCAAATTGATAATGGGGCAGCCCAGAATGATAACATATCTAGCGGTGTTACTAAGTCATATTTTGCAAAGAACAAAATAGTATTAAGCACAGGTAATGGTGGCAGTACATCAGTTAATTTAAATGGGAAAAACCTAGGAAAAGTAGGTAAAGAGGGTGAGGTTGTTAGAGATATTCCTTTCACCGCAGAGGGGAAATAATAGTTAATTATTTTTTAATCTAAGTGTGTTAATATATATCTATCATTAAAGAAAAAAGCATGGCTAAATTACAGAAAAAATCTACAAACAGTGAAACACGAAATAAAGCAGTGGCAGCAGCATTGTCACAGATTCGAGAAAAGTTCGGAGAAGGTTCAATAATGACCTTGGCTCAAAACCATTCAATGGAAGTTGAAAGCATCCCAACAGGATCAATTTCTCTAGACTTAGCATTAGGCATTGGTGGCGTTCCAAAAGGAAGAGTCATAGAAATATATGGTCCTGAATCATCAGGAAAAACTACACTCGCACAACACATAGTTGCAGAAGTTCAGAAAAAAGGCGGGGTTGCGGCATTTGTAGACGCAGAACATGCGATGGATCCTGAGTATGCTTCTAAAATAGGGGTTAAACTAGACGAGCTATTAATCTCCCAACCAGACACAGGAGAGCAAGCACTGGATATTGTTGAGACTTTGGTTAGAAGTAATGCCGTTGATGTCATAGTTATTGATTCAGTTGCTGCTTTAACACCACGAGCTGAAATTGAAGGAGACATGGGTGACAGTCATATGGGATTACAAGCAAGATTAATGTCTCAAGCACTAAGAAAACTGACAGCAATAATTTCTAAATCTAAAAGCACAGTCATCTTCATCAATCAGATTCGTATGAAAATTGGAGTCATGTTTGGGAATCCTGAAACAACAACTGGTGGAAATGCTTTAAAGTTCTACGCTTCTTTAAGATTAGAAGTTAGAAAAGCAGCCCAGATTAAATCAGGCGAAAAGATTATAGGCTCAAGAATTAAAGTTAAAGTTGTGAAGAACAAGGTTGCAGCCCCTTTCAAAACAGCTGAGTTTGATATCATGTACAATGAAGGTATCTCTAAAGCAGGGGATTTGCTAGATACAGGCGTTGCATATGGGGTCATATCAAAAAGCGGCAATTCTTACACCTATGCTGAAACAAAGCTTGGTGTGGGTCGTGAAAACGCAAAGACCTTCCTTAAAGCAAACGATGATGTCATGACCGCAGTAGACAAGGCTGTCAGAGAGAAATTTGAGGCTGGGGAAGTTCCAGTAAGTTCAGACGAAGAATAACAGGATTTTTCTTTTAAATAAATAGTTTGATATAATACAAACAAGGGCAATCGCCCTTTTTGTATTTATGGTTAAGAAACAACAAAAATTAAATACACACAAGTCTACAGTTTTTTGTAGCTTAGATATTGAAACCTCTGGGTTTGATCCTTCAGAGAGTGAAGTTTTAGAATTGGGTATGGTTTTTTTCGAGATTGAAAACAAGAGTATAAAAATATTGAGTGAGTGGCAATCTGTTTTCAAACCAACAAAAGAAGTTCCACCAAGAATTCTTGCACTAACAGGTATTAGTCAAGAAGAACTAGATCAAGCAGAATCTTTCAGAGATAAATACGATCAGATTCAGAGTCTTGTTAAAGATTGTGTTATAGTAGGACACAATATTAGTTTTGATATTAAATTCTTAGAAGGTTTTGGAATCAAGTTTTCCGGAAAACAAATTGATACTCTTGATCTGGCCCAGATGCTTTTGCCAAACAACCAATCATATAACCTTGAAGCTTTAATGAATTTCTTAGAGGTTGACCACAAAGATGCGCACAGGGCCCTGGCTGATGCAAAAGCAGTATTGGTTGTCATCGAAAGACTCTTGCAATATTTTGCAACATTTTCTGAGAAACTTAAAAAAGAACTAAGAGATTTCTTTCTTTCTAAAAAGTTCCCTGAGTTTTCTCAATTCTTAGAAACAGATTTTAAACCAAGAGATATACAAGTTAGGGAAAGAAATTTAGAGATACACGAAAGCAAAGAGATAACTAAAGCTTTAGAAGAAGATCAAAAGATCGTGACCTTTCCTTTAGGTTTTGAATATCAGTCATATATTTACGGTGCTTTAAAGAAAACAAAAGAGAAAATTCTTCTAGTCGTTGAGAACAAAAATATTGTATATCAGCTTTGGAAGCAAGGAGTCGCGTATCCTCTTTTTGCAAACAGAGACATTTTAAACAAGGATGCTTTAGAAAAGACTTTTAAGTCTAAAATGCCTTTAGATCAGCGTTTTTTCTTAGCAAAAATGATGGTTTGGAAAGAAACTAATTGGCAATCAGAATCACTTGTAGACCTTAATTTTTCATACACAGGCAATCAATTTAGAAGCCTAATATCCTATTCTGATGAAGAAGATTTAAAGTGGAAGATAGAGGAAAAATCAAAGGTTATCACAGTTGATTACACTGACTTTATTAATCTCAAAGATACTTCTAAGTTTGAAAAAAGAAAATTAGTTATTCTTGATCTAAATGCTTTTGAACAAGCATTAACATTTGTTACAAGCAAAAAAGTTTCTTGGAATGATTTCATATATTCATTCAAACAAATTTATGATCCCGAAACACAAAGAGGGAACAATCAATATGAAGATCTAGTTCTTGAATCTTTAGCAGAGGTTGATTTATTCTTTGGTTTCGCTTCAATGCACTGGAAAAAAATAGATAGCGAGTCATATCAATTCTTGGTTAATGAAAAAACAGAGGCTAATACAAACTACGAAGTAATCCAAATAGCGGCACAAAACTTCATTACAAAGATTAGAAAGATAAACAAAACATTTAAATCAGATCGTATTGATTGGAATTTGGAATATTTAGAAAATTTTTTTGAAAGCGATCCAACTCAAATTCGTTGGATAGAGATTGGAGACAAGAGATTGGTATTTTCTCTTGCACCGTTAAGTCTTGAAACAATCGCTTCCGAGTTATTTAGCAGTTACAAAAAAATACTATTCACAGCATCTCTTGGTTCAGAGAAGCTGGTTCAATATTTTGAACATCGTTTGAATTTAAAAAACTTTGATTTAAAAAAAGTTGGTCAGCAAGAATTAAGAAAAAGATTTGAAGTAATAATCTCAGCACAAAATTCTGCTCCACAAATTGATAGTGAGGGTTTAATACGATTGTTGGAAAAATTAGACTATCCGGCTGCTTTGTTAATGCCAAGCTCTTCTGCTTTAAGGACATTCTATGAAGCAAACTTCAAAAAACTTCAGGAAAAATATAAGGTTGCAGCACAAAGCTATTCTGGTGGTTCAAACAAACTTTTGGAAAATTTTAGTATTCATTCAAATGGACTGTTAATAGTTACTGATAACTTCATACTTAAACAAAGCGCAAAGAGAATAAAGGTTAGAGACGTAGTTATGACCAGACTTCCTTTTGAACAGTTTAATCACCCGCTTTTTGCAGCTCAAGCAGAGAAATATCCTAACCAATTCATAGATTTTAACATTCCAAGGGCTTTGCATAACTTCCACAGCATAATTCGCTTTTTTTTCAGCACTGATCTTGAAAGAATCTACATTTTAGATCAGAAAATACATAAGGATTACGGTAAATACTTCGTTGAGTACCTAAAATCACTGCCTTTTGTAGATATCAAGTATGAATAGGTGTGTATAACACAAGATATTAACAAGATATTTACACCCTTTTTGGCTCTTTTTTCTTCATTTGTTGGCTTTAGTTAGCCAAAATAGCACCAGAGAATTGACATTAGGTCAATTTCTGTGATAATATATATACGTAACGTTTTCCACAGCACCTTAACAAATACAAACTACAGACAGGGACTTGTTCCTAAGCAATTTGGGGCCAACTCTCTTGTTACTTCTCGTCATAGCCTATTTAAGTCGTAGGCTGATTGAAAACAAAAACAAAATGAAGAGGTTTCTCCTTACCTTAAAAGGACAAAAATATAAAACACATACAAACAAAAAGTTTCGTTTAGGTCTACGGACCACAAGAGAAGTACAAGGTCTATAGTTTGTAACTCGACTTAGTTACAGGCGTTACAGTTGGTTTCTATGCATGTATTTCCTCCTGCATTAGGTTTAGGGCTTAAAAGGTTTAAGCCCTGCATCTAATGCGGGGAGAAGTCGCCGAAATCGACTATAAAGGCCCTCGGGGCTTAAAATTTATTTTATGAGCTTGCCGCAGGGCCTTTTTGCATTTTTAAGTGGGTTTACCTAGAGCTTGTCAGGCTCTTTTTTTAATATATAATAACTATGTAATTAAAACGTTACGAAAAAAATGCCCTCCAAAGAATTTGTGGAAAAAATGAATGAAAGATTGTTAGAGGAAAAAGAACGTCTTTCGGGAGAATTAAGCGAACTATCATCACACACTGAAATGGGTGATGAAGATGATGAGAATGCTCAAGAAGTTGGTAATGATGAGGTTAGTCAAGATATTGCCGCAACCTTAAAAGCAGATCTTAAAAAGATTGAGTCAGCTTTAAAGCGAATTGAAGATGGCAGTTATGGTATGACTGCTGACGGACAGGAAATTCCAGAAGCAAGATTAGAAGTTTTGCCTTGGGCAGATTCAATAGTTGAATAACAAAATGAAAAACATTAAGGAAAAGATAACATACTCCTTAGTGTTTTTTTTATTCTTCCTTCTTGATCAAGCAACAAAGTACTTTGTTTTAAAAAAACATCGTGCTTTAATATTTGAAAATGAAAACTTTGCTTTTAGTTTAAAAGTTCCAACTCCTTTGATGTATTTAACATACATCATTCTTTTAGGGCTGCTTTCTAATTGGTTTTTAAAAAAACAAAACAAAAATATTCTAGACAAGCTTGGTTTTGTTTTAATCCTTTCAGGAGCAGTTTCAAATATTTCAGAACGTTTGTTCAATGGTTTTGTGATTGATTTCGTTCACATATATACCGGGGTTTTTAATCTTGCAGATTTTTTCATAATTCTAGGAATTATTCTTCTGTTTTTTTCAAAAGACGAGTTAATGAAAAATTAACGAATATTTAATCTTTTTTGCGTATAGTATATGACAGCAAAATCATTAACTATTCTTTCCGTGAAGCGAAAACGCATCTTCGGGATTAGAGAGGTCTCTTTCTTGCAGACGCTTCAAAAAAGAAATCAAAGAGCGGATCAGAGCATGTCTCCGCATCCTCCGCTTTACAGAATCCGTTTCAACGGATTTCCTCGGATTAAAGTTAATGATTTTGCTGTTTTCTTTTAGAGTTAAACATCAGAATATGCTAGAATTGTTTTGTAAGTAACCTTTAGAAACAAAATGGACAAAACAAAGATATATTGGGCTGTTGGAGGAGTAGGAGCTATATTACTCGTAATCTTCCTTGGCTGGTTCTTCTTTTTTAGGGGTTCAAGCTCACCAAGCGGCGGAAATACTAATCAGAAACTGACTTTAAACATTTGGGGAGTCTTTGAAACATCAGAGGGAATGAACACTTTCATTACTGAATTCAACAAGAATAACCCTAATGTTGAAGTTACGTATTCTCAGCGCAATGTTGATACTTATGAAGACGATTTAATCAACGCCTTAGCTATTAACCAAGGCCCTGATATTTTAGTAATACATAATGACTGGTTACCTAAATACCAGAACAAACTTTTACCAGCCCCGGATAATCTTGTTTCATTAAGAGATTACAAGAATAACTTTGTTGACACAGTGTATTCTGATTTTGTTTCTGAAAACAAAATCTGGGCAGCTCCCATTGCAATAGACAGTTTAGCTTTGTATTACAACAAAGATATTCTAGGAAGCGCGAGCATCGCGGTTCCTGCGACAACATGGCAAGAGCTAAAGAACCAAAGTCAGAGAATAACAAACAGAGGGGCAGGATCATTCTTTAACAGATCAGGTGTTGCTCTTGGTACAAACGCAAATATTAACAGGGCGGTTGATATTTTGTATTTGTTAATGTTGCAAGACAGAGTTGAACCTTACAGCAGTGATTTTTCTCAGCCAACATTTGATCAAGCAATAACTCAGAAAGATGGAAGCTCATTCTTTCCAGCTGCTGATGCTTTAAATTTTTACACTAGCTTTTCAAATCCAACATCTGATAACTATACATGGAATAGCCGTTCAAACTATTCAATTGATGCTTTTGCAAATGGCGAGCTCGGATATATGTATGGGTATTACTATGCCCGTGATTTAATTGCGCAGAAAGCTCCAAATTTAAATTATGATATTACGCCAGTACCACAGCCTGATAACATTCAGACTCTGGTTAACTTTGCAAACTACTGGGGCTTTGCAGTTTCAAAGCAAACAAAAAATCCAAACACCGCTTGGAACTTCATAAAAGCAATGACCAGCAAAAACGCTCTAAAAAAATACTATGAGGTAAACAAAATGCCATCACCAAGAAAAGACATCATAAACGAACAGATTGGTGATCCTGAAATTGGTGTTTTTGCTTCAGCAAACCTAACTGCCAAATCTTTCTACAAAAAAGACCAAGTTAAGGCTGATGGTATCTTCCAAACAATGATAGATGACATTATTTTAAGGGGAAGAACCATTGAAAATGCGATTTCAACAGCAGCACAGAAGATATCAGGGCTTGGACAATAGCTAAAAAGATAGTTATTTGTGATATAATAAAGAAAAGAGATCGCAAATGAACTCAAAAACAAAAATCAAGATTTTCGCGATATTAATGGGTATAAACCTTTTTAGCGTTGCGTCAGTATTTGCTGCTAATCCAAAAGGATCTGGTTTAACTGTTTGCGGCAATTCAACTACATCTCAGATTCAAACGTATCAAGATTGGTTAATACAGCATCCAAAAAACGGTGTAGAGTACCAAGCCAAACAAGATCAGTGGTACATAGATGAACAGAAACAGCGTGATTTAGCAGGAATGTGCGCACCTAAAGATATATACAAACAAATTGGTAGAATCATAAACTTCCTGGTCGGAATTTCTACAGCATACTTGGTTTTCAAACTTGCTTTTGCCGGTTATATTATGGCAGTGTTTAAAGGTAATGAAACAGCTTTAACAGAAGCGAAAACTCAGATTGGTCATAGCATTACTGGAATGGTTTTAATTTTTGGCGCATACTTAACAGTAATGACTTTCTTTGGAGATATCTTTGGTGTAAATATACGTTTGCCTTTAGGTATAAACTTGTTTGAGAAATAATATGATAAAAAACAAGCTCGTTAAATTTTTAGCATCTGTTGGACTAGCATTTTCAATTTTGGCAATGCCGATTATGACTTTGGCAGCTTTGCCAAAGGTTGATTTTTCAGTTGATGTTTTTGATAGCACTAAACGAGATCTAATTTCTAAAGTTAAACCAGAAGCTGGTGACGAAATTATTTTTCGTATCACTATAAATAGCAGTGCTACAACTGATTTTTCAAATGTAAAGATCAAGGTCGGATTAGATAGTGCGTATATGACATATGTTAGCCCTGAATACATTAATGGTTTTGCTATCGGAGATGTAAAAGCAAAAAGCCAATTACGAATGTATAATGCGATAACCATTTTAAAGAAGATTGGGGATTTTAAAGCAACAATAACAGTATCAGCTGACAACGCCCAGCCAAGCACTCAAACGTTTAGTCTTAATCTTTCTGGTTCAAGTCAACCGCAATCACCAGCAGACAGCAATGACGGCGGTTCTTGTGTCATAGACGGATTTAATACATCAGATACTAAACTTTGTAACCCACTCCCTGACAAGAATTTAGGAGAGTTAGTAAAGAGGTTAATCAATTATATTTTGATTGGTATATCTTCGATGGCTATTGTTACAGTAGTTATAGCCGCGTTTATAATCGTGAGTTCTCAAGGAAACGAAGAAACCATTAAAGGGGCTAAAACATCCATTTCATGGGCTGTTGTGGGAATTGTCCTCGCTCTGCTTGCGTATTCCATCGCATCAATTATTGAAAGTGCAGTAACAAGATAACTATGAAAAAACTTTTTTCAATCCTATTCTTCGTCGCGATAGCAACAATGCCAATAATGGCTTTAGCATCTTTTGATCCACAATGTCCTGGAACAGAAAAGTCTTTGGGATTACTCGCCCCTCTTTTTCATACGAAAATTTGTAGCCTTAATGAACTAGCATTATTTGCAGTTAATTTTCTTTTAAGTATTATCGCTGTCATCTCAGTCCTCTTTGTTGTTATAGGAGGCTTTAGGTATGTTACTTCAAATGGAAATGAAGAAGCAGCCTCAAAAGGTAGAGCAACAATTACTAACGCCATAATTGGTTTAGTAATAGCAATGCTTTCATATACAATAATTCGGGTTTCTGTTAACACGTTTTCTAATAGCTTTAATCCAGAGGCTTCAAGTCAAACACAAAGTCAGACTCAATCCCAATCTCAAACTAAAACAACAAATTCAAACAATAATACTCAAGCATCATACTCTAACCTTGTTTCTGGAATTCATTTAACAGGGAAAGCAGACGGGGAATTGATAGTTAACGCAAGTGGTTCAGTTAAAGATATACAAGCGACCTGTCCTAATTTTGTTGGAGCAACAGTGAAAGGATCCGCAATTGTTACACATTCTGTGTTGGATGCGCATAACACAAAGCTTTTTGATATGAAGCCTCAAATCGTAGATGGTATGTCTATAAACGGTGATTCTTTTTCAGCTGTTTTAAACTGGGCTGCTGGTTTCTCAGAACCATTGATACGTAATGGTGAGACTGACTCCTCAGTAGTTTTGCACCTAGAATATGACCCAGGAGCAGGTTGTTCAAAGATAGAGATGGATAAAACATATAATTCAAGGGAATTAATTGGTTCAGGCGGTATTTAACAAGACTGTTTTCCTTTTACTAATAATTATTGTATAATTTAAGACATGGAAGGGGGTGAGAAATTTGAAACTAAGCAAAATTAATTTCCTAAAAGTTGGCGAGGTAATATTAGCTTTAACATTGGTACTAGCACCAGTAGCTTTTTCTTTAGCTGCTACAATATATCAGCCAGATTGTAGCTCATTAGGTGGTGTTCGTTGTGATTCTACAAATACAGGAATTAACGACATTATCATAAAGGTATTGAATATCTTGTTGGGAGTAGCTTTCTTGGTTGCCGTATTATTCTTAGTTATTGGCGGTTTCCGATACATCACCTCAGCAGGTAACGAAGAGGTTGCAGGTAAAGGAAGAGCGACAATCATTAATGCCCTAATCGGTGTTGTGGTAATTATTCTTTCATACGTAATAGTCCAGGTGGTAGCAAGAACAGTTACAACTACAGGAAATACTACAGGAACTCCAACTCCTACCTAGTTAATTTAGATTATTCTTTTAAGAGAGAGAGGTGAAAAAATGAAAAAAAAGATTTTAACATTAGCTTTCGCATTAATCTTGGGTGGAACAAGTCTTTTTGCTTTTTCACCTCTGATTCCAGAAGTCTCTGCAGCCGCATCTGACCCAAGCATTTGTGGAATGACGGGTAAAGGTGTTTTGCAAGAAGGGACTATTTTAGTACCAGATCCTAAAACTGGATTATGTATTCCAATGAAAGCCGGGGATGTAAACAGACCTGACACTGTAAACACTTTGTTGATTAGGATCATAAACATAATCCTTTCAATTTCAGCGAGCTTTGCTATATTGTTCGTTGTTATAGGTGGATTTAGATACATTACCTCAAACGGTAATGAAGAAGTTGCAGGTAAGGGCAGACAAACTCTGGTTAATGCAATCATAGGTTTAGTTATAATAATCTTGGCGTATACGATCGTTCGTATTGCTGTTAATACCACAAGTAGTGGTGGATTCTTTGGCTTTTAATGACCTAGTAAAAAAGCCCCTAAACAGGGGCTTTTTTAATTCCTCAACAAATGTTAATATTCATTAAGCTAAACACTTAAGCCGACGTGGCGGAATTGGCATACGCGCATGCCTTAGGAGCATGTTCCTTAACGGGAGTGAGAGTTCAAGTCTCTCCGTCGGCACCAAAAGTGATAGATAATATATATAAAAGAAGAAATATGAGTAAATTTTTTAAGAACGCAGGTATAGTAGTTTTGATTTTCGTTGGTATTGCGCTTGTCGCATCAAGCTTTAGCAGTGGCGTTAAAATCAAAGAAGTTGGATTAAGTGCGGTTGTAGAACAAGTGAATAAAGGGGAAGTTGTAAAGATAGAAATCAGCGAATCTGATACTAGCCTTTTAGTTTCTCTTAAAGATGGTACAAAAGAAATTACAACTAAAGAAAAAAGCGTTTCCCTTTTTGATACTTTAAAAAATAGAGGAGTTGCTCAAGAGAAAATAAACGCAATAGATATAACTCCGCTTCAAAGAGGTCCTGTCTCTACAATATTTAGCGCAATCCTACCTTTCCTACTTCCTTTCCTGATTTTCATTGTCCTAATTTACTTCATGATGAGAAATGTACAGGGTGCTAACAACAAAGCAATGTCCTTTGGACAGTCAGGAGCAAGATTACAAGATGATAGAAAGAAGAAAGTCTCCTTTAAAGATGTGGCTGGTGTAAAAGAAGCAAAAGAAGAATTAAACGAAGTAGTTGAGTTTTTAAAATACCCACAAAAGTTTTTACAGCTCGGAGCAAGAATTCCAAAAGGAGTTTTACTCCTAGGTTCTCCTGGTGTTGGTAAGACATTACTAGCAAGAGCAGTTGCCGGAGAAGCAAACGTTCCTTTTTTCCACATGTCAGGTTCTGAATTCGTTGAAATGTTTGTTGGTGTAGGTGCATCAAGGGTAAGAGACCTATTTAAAAAAGCAAAACGCCATGCACCTTGCATTGTGTTTATTGATGAAATAGATGCAGTAGGTAGACAAAGAGGGGCGGGTTTGGGTGGTTCTCATGATGAACGCGAACAAACCTTAAATCAAATCTTGGTTGAAATGGATGGTTTTGATACAGACACAAATGTAATAGTTATAGCTGCAACAAACAGACCAGATGTACTTGATCCAGCACTGCTTCGTCCTGGTCGTTTCGATAGACAGGTAGTAATAGACCCTCCGGATATAAACGACAGGGAACAGATATTAATAGTTCATTCTCAAGGAAAGCCTTTGGCTGCTGATGTTAATTTAAGAAAAATAGCTGAAAGGACAGCAGGTTTTTCAGGGGCAGATCTTTCTAATTTAATAAACGAAGCAGCAATATTAGCCGCTCGTTTAAACAACAAAGAAGTTACAGAAATGAATCTTAAGGAAGCAATAGAGAAAGTAATGTTAGGTCCAGAAAGAAAAAGCCATCTTCTTTCAAAAAAAGAAAAAGAAATTACTGCATACCACGAAGGTGGACACGCATTAGTTGCTTCCGTGTTACCAAATGCTGACATGGTGCATAAAGTTTCTGTTATTAGCAGGGGTAGAGCAGCAGGATACACAATGAAAGTTCCTTCTGAAGATAAGAACCTACACACCAAGAGTGAATTCTTAGAAGACATTGCTGTTTCATTAGCAGGACTTGCTGCAGAAAGATTAGTTTTCAATGAACAAACAACAGGTGCATCTAATGATTTAAAAGTTTCAACAGCTCTAGCTCGTAGATTAGTTACAGTGTATGGCATGAGCGATGAAATGGGACCAATGACCTTTGGTGATACACACGAAATGATTTTCTTAGGTAGAGATTTAGCAGAACAGCGAAACTATTCAGAAGAGGTTGCTGCAAAGATAGACAAAGAGGTTGCAAAAATAATGAAGCAAGGCTACGAAGTAGCAACCGCTGTTCTAATCAAACATCGAGACAAACTTGATATCATTGCAAAAAAACTTGTTGAGCAAGAAACTTTGGAACAAGAGCAGTATACAGAGTTAGTACGTGATATAATCCCGGCTCATAAACTTAAACACCCTGAAGAAATGGCTGTAGCGCACGTTCATAAAGAAAAAGAAACTAAAAAATAATCTGAGGAAGGTAAGATGTTAAGCCTTTCTGAAACATTAACTAGAGCATATATATATACAAAGAACCATAAGTCTTTATGGTTCTTTGGTTTTTTTCTGACAGGTTGGGGAGTTATGAACTTTGTTAGAAGAGTTAATTTAAACGCAGATCACTTAGATATATATTACAGGCATATTCTAAATTACGCATTAAATCATCCTCTTCAATTAACGCTTTCAATCGTTTCTTTAATAGTATTAATTGTTTTGGCTTCATTAGTAGGTGCTATTGCAAGGTCTTCCATTATTCACGCGGCTGATGAATTAGAGAAAGAAGAACCAATCAGTCTACGTTCTGTGTTAAAACAAGCAACTAAATCAGTTTGGAGAGTTTTTTTCGCTGGATTGTTCACAAACGCAGCTATAATATTCTTTTTTTCTTGGTTGGCTCTGCCTTTGTGGCTGGTTTTTAAAAACGGTTTTGAGTTCAGAGGTTTTGTTTTAATTATTACCGCCCTTCTAATATTCGTTCCAATAATCATTGTTTTGTCACTAGTTAATATTTTTGCATGCTGCTACATAGTTATATACAAACTAAAGCTCAAGCAAGCGTTTGCGAGCGCTTTTGATTTGCTAGCTGTTTTTTGGCAGCAGGTCATTGCTTTGTTTGTGATGCTTTTTGTTATATATTTCTTCCTCTTTTTCCTCTCCGCAACAATGGTTGGGTTCATCGGCGTCCTTGCATACTTGCCTGCTATTCTGGTAAAATCATTATCACTGCAATGGTTTGCAGCGATCATTCTAGCTTTAATAATAATATTAAGTTTTGCGCTTCTTTTGGTAAACGCAATATTAAATGTTTTTACCAATTTTGCTTGGACCATATTTTTCTTAGATATAGTTAAAGCAAAGTATATAAAGGACGCGAAACCCGTAGGACAACACGCGGGCGGTTAGCTCAGTGGTAGAGCATCTCTTTGACGTAGAGAGGGTCATAGGTTCAAATCCTATACCGCCCACCAGAAATATATGGAAATACACGAACTAGAAAAAATTTTAAAAGTTAAATTCAATAACCCTGATCTCTTAATGACAGCGGTTACTCACCGTTCATACTTAAACGAGAACAGGGCTTTTCATTTACCCCACAACGAAAGATTAGAGTTTCTTGGAGACGCTGTTTTAGAGCTGATTTCAACAAGATATCTTTATGAAAACTACCCGCACCCAGAAGGAGAACTAACAAACTTCCGTTCCGCGCTTGTTAACTACAGAATGCTTTCTGAGATAGCAAGAAAACTCAATGTTGAAGAGTATTTGTTAATGAGCAAGGGTGAAGCAAAAGACACAGGTAGAGCCAGACAAGTTATTCTCGCAAACGCGCTAGAGGCAATAATTGGAGCAATATATTTAGACCTTGGTTATGAAGCTGCAAAAGAGTTTGTTTTAAGAGACATTGTTGTAGAGCTTCCATCGATCATAAATGAAGGTTCATACATGGATCCAAAAAGTAAGCTTCAGGAAATAGTTCAGGAAAAGCAAGGCGTCACTCCTTCATACCAGGTTATCTCAGAACAAGGACCTGACCATGACAAAGTTTTCTTAGTAGGAGTATTCATCGGTAATACAAGAGTAGGTGAAGGAAAAGGTCCTTCAAAACAAGAAGCAGAAGTAGCAGCAGCTGAAAACGCATTGAAAGAAAATAGGTTCTAGGAAAGAATAAATCAAAATCCGGAAATGTTTCCGGATTTTTTGTGTATATATGCGAAAGCCCCGGACATTGATCAGATCGATCAAGCCGGGGCAGACGCACACTTCTGTTTCTGTCAGTGCCATTCCATCGTACGTCGGGCGCCTTCGCCCCAGGCGCTGAACAAGATGCGCAAGCCGGGAGCACCAGGGACGAGCGCGAGCGCCATGTGGAAGAGTCCTACGGCGTCTTGGCCTTCGACCACTTCGTGCCAGCCGATGGCGAAGATGAGGAGGGCGACCGTAGTGCAGATGAGGATTTGACCCCAGTCGTCCTTGGCGTTGTCCCAGATGTCGACGAGATCGTCGAGGGTCATGGCAATGAGCGCCAGGATGATGCAGACAACGATGCCGATGACGTTCTTGGTCTGCGCGATGAGCCAACGGAGAAAGGACATGCTAGTTCCTCGGGTGAAGGTTTTTCGGTTCCATGCCGCAGAGATAGAAAAAGGCGCCGTACAGCACCCCCTGTCCGATCAGGGCTATCCATCCGATGTTCAACCCGAGCAACTCGTTGGCAAAAACCCAGACCAACACCGTTGCCAGACTGATGGCCAGGGCTAGGCGAAAAAGTACCTTGGTGATCGACATGAACCCCCTCGTGGAGTTACGGGTGTATGAAGTGTGCGATCCAGTGAAAGTGCGGACCGCTTTTGTAAGCAATCCTGCAATATTACAACTGAACACACTACTTTAACACAAATATACTGTATTGTCAAGGAAGTTTTATGTGGTATAATTAACAGGTAAATTACAGATACTGAAACACAAATAAATGTATTTAAAAAGGTTAGAAATTCAGGGCTTCAAGTCTTTTGCAAACAAGACCACTTTAGAGTTTGAAAAGGGCATTACTGCTGTTGTGGGACCAAACGGGTCAGGTAAATCAAATGTTGCAGATGCAATTCGTTGGGTCTTAGGAGAGCAGAGCTTAAAACAACTTCGCGGCAAAAAAAGCGAGGACGTCATTTTTGCTGGCTCTGAAAAAAAACATAAAATGTCGTTTGCAACAGTAAGTGTTACTTTTGACAACAGTGATAAACGTATTCCTTTGGATTACTCTGAAGTTTCCATTTCCAGGAGCATAGATCGAAGTGGCGAGAGCGATTACATGATAAACGGAAACAAGGTCCGTTTGTTAGATGTCATTGATCTTGTTTTAAAATCAAACATTGGAACATCTCGGCACACAGTTATTGGTCAGGGAACAATTGATCAAATGGTTTTAGCAGGACCTTCTGAAGTTAAAAATTTAATAGATGAAGCAAGTGGTGTTAAAACATATTACATCCGAAGAGAAAAAACTCTTAAGCGTTTAGAACAAACAGCGCAGAACTTAATGCGTGTTCGAGACTTGTTAAAGGAAATTGAACCAAGGTTAAAATCATTGCGTAGACAAGCAAAGCGCATGGAAGAAAGAACAGAGATTGAATCAGAGTTAAAAGTTTTTCAAACAGAATTCTTTTCTGGGAAATACTGGCGTATACAAGAATCATTGCAAGAACTTGTTTCTAAGATTGATGGTTTAGAAAAACAAAGAACAGAGTTAGAAAGTGAAATATCAAACCACCGTGCAAACTTAGACAAAAACGAAGGTGACAATAAAGCAGAAGTTTTGGCATACCAGCAGATACAGGGTGAGATAAAGAGAATGGTGGATAAGAAAAACAAGATTCTTGAAGATGCTGCAATGATTAGGGGAAAGCTTAATGCAGAAAAATCAGTAGGTGTTGCTTTGGACAGCAAAGCCTTGGGTCTTGAAAAGAACAACCTTGAACACCAAAAGAATACTTTAACCGCAGAAATAGAAAGGGCTACTTCAGAGAAAAAAGGGATTATAGCAGAGTTAGAAAAACATCATCAAATTTTTGATGAAATTTCTAAAAAGCTTTTAGATATTCAACAAATCATTGATAATCCAGAGAACCTTAATTTCCATGAACTTTCAGAGGATATAGAAATGTTGGATCGTAAGTTCGATGAGTTCTATCAAAACCTTGAGCGTGCTTCAGACGTTTCTCTAATAATCTCTTTTGCTCAGGAATTTAAAAGTCATCTTTCTAAATTTAAACAAAAGACAACTCATTTTGCGCAAAACCCATTTGTTAATTTTGAAAAACAAAGAAAAATACTTTCAGATATATTAACTCAAAAAGATAGAATATCCCAGGAACTAAATAACTTTGAATTAAAGAAGTCAAAAGTAGGAATAACATTAGAATATTCAGAAGCAGAACTTTCTAAGGTTGAACAAAAACTTTTGCATCTAAACTTAGAACTTCAAAAAGCTGGTGCTACTAGCACAGATCAATACTTTGAACAGTTAATGTCCCAAGAAAAAGAGTTGAACACTGAGCTACTAAATCTTGGAAAAGAAATTTCTGTTTTAGAGCAGAAAATAACTAGCTACCATCAAAAAGAACAAAGCAAGAAATCAGAGATCTTAGACGAAGAACGTGCATTAAGAAGTAAACAAGATCATCTTTCAAAGTTAAGAGATCAGATTTCGCTCTTGCAGATTGAAAAAGCAAAGCTAGATACTCAAAAAGAGAATGTTGTTTCAGAAGCAAAGTTTGCTTTAAATCCTGAAGGCTTTGCGGAGATAGAAAAGAAAAAGATTCAATCAAGCACAAATAGCTTAGAGGAAAAGATTCATAAACTTCAAAATCAACTCAGCATGATTGGTGGAATAGACGAGTTGACTCTAAAAGAATACGAAGAAACAGAACAGCGCTACGGTTTCTTAAGTGGACAAGTTCAGGACTTAGAAAAAGGAATTGCTGATTTAAGATCAGTAATAGAAGAGTTAGATGAATACATTAAAAAACAGTTTGATGATTCATTCAACAGAATCAATGAAAAGTTCGAGAGTTACTTCCGTATTCTTTTTAACGGTGGACGAGCATATCTAAGCACAATCCGTGCTAAAGAAGAGAAAGCAAATCAAGAAGCAGAGGAAGAAGCGATCTCTGAAGAAACTGGAGATACAGAAGAAACAACGAAATTAAGACCTGAAGAAAAGTTGGTTGCTAGGTACGAGAAAGGATCAGATGATGTTGTTGGGATTGATATAAAAGCGACACCACCAGGGAAAAAACTCGCAAGCATTTCTGCTCTTTCTGGGGGAGAGCGTTCTTTAACCTCAATAGCTTTGCTTTGTGCACTCCTTTCTTGTTTCCCATCACCGTTTGTAATGCTTGATGAGGTAGATGCGGCTTTAGATGAAGCAAATACAATCCGTTTTGCTCAGATATTGGGAACACTTGCACACAGCACCCAATTTGTTACTGTTACTCATAACCGAGAAACAATGAAACAAGGACACACACTTTACGGTGTGACTATGGGGGATGACGGTGTATCTAAGATTCTCTCAATTAAAATCGAACAAGCAACAGTATTTGCTAAATAACAAAAAATGGAACAACTAATTCAAAGCATTACAGGATTTGTAACTGACGTTATCTCAGCTGGCGGGTATATGGGTGTTGGTTTTTTGATGGCTTTAGAATCTTCCGCTATTCCAATTCCTTCTGAAATCATAATGCCGTTTGCAGGGTTTTTAGTTTCTGCAGGAACATTTACGCTTTTCGGTATTTCTTTTGCAGGAGCAGTTGGTTCTATGATTGGTTCAGCTGTTTTGTATTACATAGGATACTATGGAGGAAGACCTGTTGTTGAAAAATACGGTAAATATTTTTTGATCAATCATAAAGATCTAGATGTGGCTGAGAACTTTTTTCAGAAACATGGTCAGCTTGCAAACTTCATCGGAAGATTCTTGCCAGTAGTAAGAACATTCATTTCTTTTCCAGCTGGAGTCGCTAGGGTAAAAATAGCACCGTTTCTTGCTCTTTCATTCATTGGTTCGTTTTTTTGGTCTTTGTTTTTGGGTTTCATTGGTTTAAAACTTGGACAAAATTGGCAAACAATCCATTCGTATTTTAGAGGCATTGATTATGTTATTGTTGGTCTTTTTATTTTAGGGCTCATTTACTATATTAGAAGACATTTAAAGCATTAAAAACAAAATTATGAATCAAGAACTATTAGATTATGTGATAACAGCAAGAGCAAAAGGTTCTGATGACGTGAAAATAAAAGAGGAACTATTAATTGCGGGTTGGAAAGAGGCTGATCTAGATCAAGCATTGGCTACGAATATACCTACATCACCAAGCTCTGCTTCAGAAGTTGCTAGTGTCATTCCGAAAACCTTTAAGGAACGATTAAAAGATAAGAAACTATGGGAGAGCATAGTTGGTCTTGTTTTAATAGTTGTTGCTGGTGCGTATTTTTATATGGTCTATGCAACGGGACCACAAAAAGTTTGGGATAAATTGAGTTTCGATAATTATTTTTCAAACGTTCAAGGCTGGCATAAACACGAATTGGTGTTAACGTATTCAGATACCAGTAGTGAACAAAAATCAGAATCCAACGCAAAAATTCAAGCAGATATTTTATTTGAGAAAGATAAAATAACCGGCAGCGGAAATATAGCTGCTGGCTATCAATTCAGTGGTAGTGAGTATTCTTTCAGTGGGATTGAAATGAGGTTTTTGGATAATGCTGCGTATATAAATCTCAAAAGTATTCCTTTCCTGTTTGATTATCTTAAAGAATACGATGGTTGGTTGAAAGTAGACAGTAAAACCGCGAAAGCTGCAACAGGAACCGCAGAAGATCAGGAATTGGTGAAGGAGGTTTTAGATATTTTGAAGCAAAACAAGGTTGTCTCAAGTCACAAATATCTTGGGAAAGAAGACGTCCTGGGTAAAAAAACTTTTCGCTATTCTTTAGTAATTGACAAACAAGCTTTAATTGAAAGCTATAAACAAATATTAGAGCTTGATAAAAACAACACTGCAAAACTCTCTGCTGATGATCTTAAATCAATTGCTGATGGAATCACTAGATCGGAAATTAGTATTGATTTATGGCTAGGTGTTACAGATAGTGAAGTATATCGGGTACAGGCTGGCATACGAATGCCAGACTTCTTAAAAAAATCTAAAGCAAAATCTAATGACGTTACAACCATGGCTAATATTAGACAAATTGGTCTTGGTTTGGAGCTGTATTATAACGACTATAACCACTACCCAGACTCACTTAATGAGTTAGAACCAATATATATTTACGCGCTCCCAATACCAAACAATAATGATATTCCAGAGTGCCCAATAAAAGATGCTTATGCATATAACAGCATAAATAATAAATCAGCATATTCTCTAAAAGCATGTATCAGTACTGACGTAGGCGTACAAACAGCAGGTATTATTGAAAGTACACCAGCGGGGATCCGCACGTCTGAATCTCATCCTGAATGGAGCAAGGAAGAAGACCTCGCAAACTCACCTCTAAATTCATCATTTAATTTTGACTGGAAAATAATACCATCATCTCCTGTTACTGTTACAGCTCCAAGCAAATACTATGATGTATCCACGGCATTTTCACGGTATGAATCTAATAGTTCTTCTAATCAGACACCTTTAAACAGCACTTTGCCTGTAGACCAATTCAGTCGTTAATATATAACAAGCTGTTGACTTCTACTCCCTTTTTTGTTAGCATTATCAAGCAATTAAAGCTAAGAAATAGTCAGAAATTATGTTAACCATTCGTTTACAAAGAACCGGCAAGAGAAACCACTCTCATTTCAGAGTTGTTTTGGCAGAAAAAGAATCTTCGGTTTCAAAAAAATTTGCAGAAGTTCTTGGTTCATACAACCCACATAGCAAAGACTTGGTAATCAAAGACCAAGATCGTTTGAACTACTGGATTGCTCAAAGAACTGATATGTCACCAACAGTGCACAATCTTTTAGTAACTAAAGGAATATTAAAAGCAGATAAAGTTAAAGCTTTCAATGTTCCAAAGAAAAAAGAAGAAATACCAGTTGAGGTAGCTCCAGTTGCAGAAGCAGTTCCAGAAGCTGAAGTTAAAGCAACAGAAGAAACTCCAGTAGAACAGCAACCAGAAGAAGTAAAAGCTGAATAATACAAAAGAAAAACCGCCAAGAGCGGTTTTTTTGACGTCAAGAAACATTTAAAGTAATATATGCATATACGGCTTAACCCAGGTCGAAATGCCGGAAAGTAAAGCTAATAAAGCAGAAATCAGTAAAGAATATGTCACTAGAACAGGATCAACAGTTTGTCGAGTTTATCGTAAAAGCTCTTGTTGACCACCCTGAAGATGTTAAGACTGAACGTACTGTTGACGAGATGGGAGTATTAATTACTCTTCACCTAAACCAACAGGACATGGGTCAGGTTATTGGACGTCAGGGTCAGACTGCAAAAGCAATTAGAACATTGCTTCGCGTCGTTGGTGCAAAGAGAAAAGCTCGCGTAAACTTGAAAATCAATGAACCAGAAGGTTCAATGAGACAAGCTCAGGTCTCTGAGCCAACAACACATGGTTTGGATGACTCAATGGATGAGTTCAAACTTTAATAAATAGTTAGGCAAATCAAAACCAGCTGTTCCTTGTAAAAGGTAGCTGGTTTTGTTATGCTCCTATGATGCTTTCTAGGGGAAGTATTGTTCCATTCAACCAGGTCTCTATGGCCGGGAGCTCTGAACATGACGGAACGCAAGAAGTTCTTGGTGCTGGGAGCCACCGGCACCCTCGGTTCAGCAGTGGCTTACGAGCTTGAGGAGCAGGGTGCGGTGGTGTACCGCGTTGGGCACCATTCGTTCCCCCCTGCGCTGATGGGTTGTGACGTTGCAGACCATCGCAGCGTTCACCAACTCGTCCAGAAGGTGCAGGACGAGATCGGCGAAGGCGAGAAGTTCGATGGCATCTTCTACGGTGTGTCCCGACATTCCTTCGCGGAGTGTCAGCACGCGCTGCACGAAAAAACGAACGCCTACCAGCAAACTCCGGCGTTGGCTGCGATGCTCAGCGTCGAAGTCATCGGGCTACAGATCGTTCTGGAGCAGTTCGCTCCGATAATCCGTGATGGCGGCGAGTTTGCCGTCGCGTCGCCGACGTTCGCGCGTCAGGGGAACGGTGACCCGAGTTTCTGGAGGGTACTGGATGCTGCCGACATTAACTTGTGGCCGTACGTTGCGGTGAAGAGGATGCAGTCGGAATGGCTGCATGCATGGGATCGTTCGACGTCGTGCAGGTTCGCGCTCATTGAAGTCCCTGCCCGCCTGGTCATCGAAGGTCCAGTCACGGGAATCATCCCCGGGGAGATGCCGGAACACTTCTTCCAGCGCGCGTACATGTTCGCGAAGGCGACTTGTAGGTTGATGCTTGGAGAAGAAGAGTAAGGAGGAAGAAGGAGTGCGGCTTCACGCCGCAGAACGCTGGAGCGCCGAAGATCTGAATCAAGGTCTGCGGCGCTTCTGTTTTTGTGTTAATATTTAATTATGAAATTTGAAGTCATTACAATTTTTCCTGAGCTAATCGATGATTACAAGAAGATCAGTATAGTTGCTCGGGCAATCAAAAAAAGACTGTTGCAGATTAAAGCTTTTAATCTCAGAGATTATACTTTTGACGCGCACAAAACAGTTGATGGAAGACCGTATGGTGGCGGCGCTGGCATGGTATTAAAAGCAGATGTTCTCTCTCTCGCTATTCAAGCTGTCTTAAAAAAGAGTTCTAAAAAAGAAAAAACCAAAGTCATTTTACTAACTCCAGCAGGAAAAGTTTTTTCTCAGACTGAAGCAAAAAAACTTGCAAAGAATGACCGCTTAATATTAGTTAGCGGAAGATATGAAGGTTTTGATGAGCGTATTTCTTCATTAGTTGATGCTGAGTATTCAATCGGGGATTATGTTTTAATGGGCGGAGAACTTCCTGCTTTAGTAATGATTGAAACAATTGCTCGTTTTATTCCAGGAGTAGTTGGGAAAGAAGAATCAATTCAGGGAGAAAGTTTCTCAATAGACGGCAAAACATCAAATCTTTTAGAATATCCTCAATATACTAGACCTGAAGTATTAAAGATTGGCAAAAAAACATTACGAGTTCCAAAGATTCTACTTTCTGGGGATCATCAAAAGATTGAGATCTGGCGTGCTGATCAGGCTTTGAATAAAACAAAAAAAGTTCGTCCCGACCTTATTAACAAACAATGGTAATGAAAAAGTTTGAGGTTACAGAAAACAAGCTTCGCTTAGATAGGTTTTTAGCAGAGAGCTTTAAAGAAGTTTCAAGAAGTAGAATCCAGAAAGATATTGAAGCTGGACTGGTTTTTGTTAACAAAGAGAAAGTTTTAGAAGCAAAGTTCGTTGTTAGATCTGGTGACATAGTTGAATATGATTACACTGTAGAACAAAAGATCCAAGCAAAAGAGTTAGATATTAAAGTGATCTTTGAAAACAACGATATTTTGATAATAGACAAACCAGCTGGGTTAGTGGTGCATCCCGCACCTGGATACAAGGGGGTAACATTAGCAGAGGGATTGTTGCATAAATACAAAGACATCAAGGTAATTGGCGAAGATGAAATTCGTCCTGGTATTGTTCATCGTTTAGACAAAGATACATCAGGAGTGCTGTTTGTTGCGAAGAGTCAGAAAATGTTTGAACATCTAAAAGACTCTTTTCAAAAACGTACTGTTAAAAAACAATACATAACTTTGCTTGCAGGACATCTTCCTTCAAAGCACGGTTTCATCAATACACCGATTGGTAGACATCCAACTGACTTTAGAAAAATGACTGTTAATCTACCAAAAGAGCCTAAAGAAGCAGTCACAGAATACACTGTTTTAGAGTACTTACCGTTTAAGGGAGAGAAGATTAAAGGCCACAAAAGCATTGACGAGTTCACTCTTGTTCGTGTAAACTTACACACAGGACGTACCCATCAGATTAGGGTACACTTTTCATCTCTAGGTTTTCCGATTGTTGGCGATGCGTTGTACGGTCCAAAGAGTAATTGTTCTTTCGGACTTGATCTGAAAAGACAGTTCTTACACGCAAGCAATATTGAGGTACAGCTTCCTGACAAAACTTGGGTAGAAGCACACGCGGATCTCCCAGAAGACTTAAAGAAAGTTTTAATAGATTTAAAAGCAAAGAATATTAATTTGTAAGCTAACTTAAAAAAATGCCAATTGTAAAACACATTAGTAAATCACAACATCGCTCAGACATGCCTGAGTTTAAAACCGGATGGATTGTTAAAGTTCACCAGAAAATTAAAGAAGGCGAAAAAGAAAGAATCCAGATGTTTGAAGGTTTAGTCATTGCACGAAAAGGTGGCACTGGAGCAAATGCAACATTTACAGTAAGAAAGATTGCTAGTGGAGTAGGTGTAGAACGTATCTATCCATTACACTCACCAAACATTGCTAAGCTAGAAGTCATAAAGCAGGGTGATGTTAGCAGAGCAAAACTTTACTACGTAAGGGCAAAACAGGACAATCAGCCAAGATTTAGAAAAGGAAAAGAAAAGGCAAAAGATAAGAAGAAATAATAAAAGCCCCGGAAACGGGGCTTTTATGTTACTGTATAAACTTGTCTATACCAACTGCTTTGAATTTTGCTTCTACAACTTTCCAATCAAGGTTTTTAAAGAAAGCATCAATGTATGTTGCTCTTGCAGTCCCATAGTCTGCCCAGTAAGCATGCTCATAAGTATCTAGAGCAACAAGTGCACTTGCATCCCAAACAGGGAAAGTATTTTGTGCATCACCAAGGTAGTTAAAGAGTCTGTTTGTGTTCCAATCAAATGCAAGCCAAGCCCAGCCTCTTGCTGCAAGCCCAGTTTGTTTTAAGTCTTCCTTCCAAGCATCAAACGAACCAAAGTCTCTTTGGATCATTTGAAGTAAAGCACCGGTTGGTTCTTCACCGTTTCCACCGAGATGACCAAAATATATTTCATGGTTCTTAACTCCACCAACAGCAAAAGAATATTCTAATTTTAATTCCCTTAAATCAGAGTAAACTTGGTTTGCTGTTGATTTATCTACAGTCTTTAGTTTCTCCTCTATCTCATTAGCTTTTTTAACATATCCTTCATAGAGCTTGTAATGGTCTTCCATTGTTTTTTGGGAGATGCCATCTAATTGCTTGATGCTATTAAACTTTTTTGCTTCGTACATAGTTATCCTTTCTTTTTGTATTGTAATCTTAAGCTTTAAGGTAGGCTTGGTCAATTGATCCTTTGACAAAAAGCCCTTTTTGCGGTAAAGTGGGTTTAATGAATATTTAATCTGATTGTGTAGCATATTTACAGTCTTTTAGTGATAAACAGTATGTATTTTCAATCAATTCTTACTTTTTCCAAACTTAACTTACATAAAGAATTGTTCTAGTTTCCTTTAGTTTTCAAACTGAAAATTTCAGCATACCCACTCGTTATCACTCAAAAGGCTTTACTACACTTCATTAGTAAAGGCTTTTATTATGCAATTAATATACGCTCTACTTGCGCTGGTTGTAGGTTTGGGAGTCGGATACTTAATCCGAAAAGCGCAGGTTACAAAGAAAATCGGGCACGCTGAGGCTCGCGCCCAAAGCTTGCTTGAAGAAGCAAAGACAAAAGAAAAAGAAATCTTGTTAGATGCTAAAGCCCAGGCTTTAGAGATAATTGATGCGGCAAAAAAGCAAGAAGCTGAATTTCGTCAGCAAATTATTCGTTTTGAACAGAGAATTGAAAAGAAAGAAGTTGATTTAGAAACTAAGTCTAACAACTTGGATAGTCAGCGTGCGGATTTGGAGAAGAAAAAAGAAGAAACAGCAAAGTTACAAGAAGAGATGCGTGAGTTTAAGCAAAAACAGATTACCAAACTAGAAGAAATTTCTGCAATGAGCAGAGACGAGGCTAAACAGCTGATTTTAGAGACAACTGAAAAAGCACTCAAAGAAGAAATGGTTGCTCTTCAAAGAAAGATTGTTGCTAATGCAAGAGAAGAAGCAGACAAGAAAGCAAAAGAAATCGTTGCTCATGCTATTGAGCGTTGTGCTTCTGAAGTTACTGCAGAAACAACAACAACAATTGTTCAAATTCCAAATGAAGAGATGAAAGGAAGAATTATTGGTAAAGAAGGAAGAAACATTAGAACCTTCGAACAAATGATGGGCGTTGAAATATTGATTGATGATTCTCCAGACACAGTCGTCATCTCAGGGTTTAATTCCATTAGAAGACAAATTGCAAAATTAACATTAGAGAAACTTTTGCAAGACGGTAGAATCCATCCAGCAAGAATTGAAGAAGCATATGAAAAATCTAAGCAAGAAGTTGGTGAAATGATTAAATTGGCTGGTGAGGAAGCGGTCTATGAATTAGGTATTACCTCATTCCCTCCTAAACTTATCCAGTTAATCGGTCGTTTACGCTTTAGAACATCATATGGTCAAAACATCTTAAGACACTCCATTGAAATGGCCAAGTTGTCTGCTTTAATGG
Source organism: uncultured Candidatus Saccharibacteria bacterium (assembly GCA_964364285.1). Classification (GTDB taxonomy): domain Bacteria; phylum Patescibacteriota; class Doudnabacteria; order UBA920; family VMFF01; genus VMFF01. Next base: position 41,617 of record CAYIKZ010000005.1, read on the forward strand.
CTGAAGAATTGGGCGCTGATGTCATGATTTCAAAGCAAGGTGCTCTTTTACATGATATTGGTAAAGCACTAGACCAAGATATGGAAGGGACACACGTTGAGATCGGAAGGAAAATTGCTGAGAAATTTAACCTCAATGAGAAGATCATAAACGCAATCACATCACACCACGGTGATACTGAATATACAGGTATTGAATCTGCGATCATTGATGCTGCAGACAACATTTCAGGAGCAAGACCAGGCGCTCGTAAAGACACTTACGAAAACTATGTTAAACGTTTGGAAGACCTTGAAAACATTGCTAATTCGTTTGAAGGTGTTGAAAAGACCTATGCAATTCAAGCAGGAAGAGAAATTCGTGTCTTTGTAAAGCCTGAAAAGATTGATGATTATGCAGCACATCGCATGGCCCGTGAAATTGCAAATCGTTTTGAAAACGAATTGAAGTATCCAGGAGAAATAAAAGTTAACGTAATACGCGAAACTCGCGTTGTAGAATATGCCCGTTAAGAAAATACTATTCTTTGGTGATGCAGTGGGAAAACCAGGTCGCAAAGCATTGCGCCTGGTTTTGCCAGAATTAAGAGAAAAATATTCTCCCGATTTTATTATTGCAAACGTAGAGAATCTCGCACATGGGAAAGGTGTTACAACTCAAACAATGGCCGAAATTTCAAACCTTGGTATTGATGCATATACTTCAGGAAACCATATTTTCAAAAAAAATGATTCAGCGGGAGTGTTTAAAGAATATCCAAATTTAATACGACCAAACAATTACCAGGGAGAATATCCAGGAGTTGGTTTTGTTCGTATTGAGAAAGATGGCCAAGGATATCTAGTCATTAATCTAAATGGAACTGTGTTCTTTGAAACTCAGTTTGCATCAGAAATTTCAAATCCATTCTTTGATTTTGATAACATCATTGCTCAGCATAAACAACCGGGTGATATTGTTGTGGTTGATTTTCATGCAGAAGCAACCAGCGAAAAGAAAGCTTTTGGTTTCTATGCAGACGGTAGAGCAACAGCGGTTTTAGGAACACATACGCATACATCAACCGCTGATCTAAGGATTTTACCAAAAGGAACTGCTCATGTTTCTGATGTAGGAATGATTGGTGCTGTTAATTCAGTTCTTGGAGCACCAATTCAAAACTCCCTTAGTATATTCTTAGGTGGTAAGTTTGTTTATGATGTTGAAGAATCAAACCCAATAATGGTGAATGCTGTGTACATTGAGGCAGAGGATGGACTTGCCACAAAGGTTGAGAAGATATATAAAGAAGTTGAGGTTTAAAATAAAACAAATGAATATAAAAACACAACTTAGGTTTTTGGATCCAAAAGAAATATTAGCAACATCAGGAATACAAAAAGGAGAAACAGTCGCAGACTTTGGATGTGGCAATGGTTTTTATCCGGTTGCAGCAGCCTTAATGGTTGGAAATGAAGGTCAGGTTTATGCTATTGATGTTAAAGCAGAAGCTTTGGAAGCTACTGTTTCAGCTGCTAAGCACGAGGGTTTAAGTAATATATACACAGTTAGACACGACCTTGAATTACCAGGTGTTAAGATAAATGACAATTCCTGTGACGTAGTTATTCTTTCTGGAATCCTTCATCTTTCTAAACTTCAAAGAAATGTTTTGAAAGAAACATACAGGGTTTTAAAAACTGGTGGAAGAATAATTGCCATAGAGTGGAAGAAGGAAAAACTTCCTTTTGGTCCAAATATAAATGACAGAGTTTCAGAACAACAGATGAATGATATGTTAACGAAATCTGGTTTTCGTCTCCAGGGAGAAATGCCTGCTGACACATTTCATTACGCATTAATATATATTAAATAACGGAACAATGATTTCACATATTTTTACAAAGACATGGATGTTCGGAACTGCACAGTTCATCGGCATCTCAAGAACAGACAAACTTTTTTTTATCCTCTCAAGTGTTTTGTTTGTAGCATCAATACTAATGTTTTTTTGGATGAGAACAAAGAAGGACAGTATTAAAAAAAATATGCAGAAACGCTGGAGAGCTTTGTTTGGAACAATCGGAGTCTTAGGATTAATCTGGTCTTTTCTACGTTATGAATACATAGTAGGAATTTCCAGTCACATGGTTGTAATTATTCTCTACTTCATTGCTCTAGTTTGGGCATTAGTAATTCTGAAATACTATATCGGCAAGTACAAACAACAACTTGCTGAACACGAAAAGCAACAGCAACTAAAGAAATATATGTAGTTAAAAACACGAACGCCCCCTGGGTCAAACCCGGGGGGCGTTTCGTTTTAGCGTTGTTCTAGTGCAGCTTCGGGTCACGTGCTGTGACCACGAAGGCGCTGGTGCAGGCCTTCGGGATGAAGACCATCGAGGATTCGTTGTGCTCGAGTAAAGCAATGACGAGTGCTTCGATCCCTAGGCCGGTTGTTTTCGCAACCGCCGGGATCAGGACGCGCACTGCAGCGGTGTTGCAGGAGTTTAGTAGCTCCACCAGCGGGGTGCCGAAATCTCCACCCAGGGTCTCGTTCGTGACCCTGAACTGGATTCCAACGAACGTGCGGAGCGTTTCTGGATCCACGATCTCGACGGTTTCGTAGTCGCCGAAGTGGGTCCTTCGGAACCGCATGACCAGCCGAGTCGGAAGCACATGGATCTGCGCGACCGTGAGATCCGGTGGCAGAGGATCAGGGGCACTTCCCAACGTTGGTGTAACTCGTACCGCTAACGCACGTTCAACTTCGCTGTTCATCACATCTCCTTATGGTTGTCGTGTTGGCTCTGAAGATCAACAGGTGCTTGAGGTTCTTAACATCAGGTTCTTTCAAAGAAGCATCATAATATATTTTACTCAATTTGTAAAGGATATGGGTAGTTGACCAAAGCTTTTTAAAGGTTTAGACTGTTGTTAGATGTATAGTTGATTTTGACTGAAGTTTAAACTTCAGTTTTTTAATAACTAGGAGTCTACAATTAAATAGATAACTGTGGGAAACCACAAAGGGTTTTAAAAATATGAATGAAGCGTTTGAACAGGCCTTAGAACAGATTGAAGATGAGAAAGGAATAGCAAGAGAAGAAATTCTTTTAATGATAGAAGCGTCTTTAGCCGCAGCTTTTAGAAAAGACTATGGTGAAAAAGATCAGAACATTGTTGTTGAGTTTAACCCAGAACACTTATCAACAAAAGTTTTTGATGTAAAAACAGTTGTTGAAGAGGTTCTTGATCCTCAGAAAGAGATTAACTTAGAGGATGCAAAAGAAGTTTCTTCTAAATACAAACTGGGTGATGAGATAAAGACGGAGATTACTCCGAAAGACGGAACAAGCTATGGAAGAATCGCAGCTCAGACCGCCAAGCAGGTTATTATCCAGAAACTTCGTGAAGCAGAGCGTAATGTTATGTTCTCGGATTTCAAAGCAAAAGAAAGAACTTTACAGAATGGAACAGTTCAGCGTGTTGAAGGTGATACTGTTTTAGTTGACTTAGGAAAAGCGACTGGTGTTCTTTTTCCTTCAGAACAGATTAGAGGAGAAAAATACATTCCCAACCAACGCTTAAAGGTTTTGGTTTTGCATGTTGAATCAGCAGCTAAGGGTCCTAAGATCACTCTTTCAAGAAGCCATCCAGACATGATTAGAAAGCTTTTTGAGTTAGAGGTTCCTGAAATTTACAATGGAACAGTTGAAGTTAAATCAATTGCTAGAGAAGCAGGTTCAAGAACAAAGATCGCTGTTTCTTCAACACAAGACGGCATTGATCCAATCGGAGCTTGTGTTGGTCAGCGAGGTACAAGAGTTCAAACTGTTATGGCGGAAATTAGTGGTGAGAAAATCGACATCATTGAATGGGATGAAGATCCAGTTAAGTTCATTGCAAACGCATTGTCACCCGCAAAGATCTTAAACGTTCAATTAGACATGGAAGAAAAGAGCGCTAAGGTTGGTGTTTTAGAGGACCAGCTTTCATTAGCAATTGGTAAAGCCGGACAAAATGTTCGTTTAGCCGCTCGTTTAACAGGCTGGAAAATAGATATAAATGGTGAGAAAATAACTCCAGAGGGAGAAGTTGAAGCAGGAGAAAGCGAAGTTGTTGCTGAAGTAGAGCATATCGCAGCAGCTCCTGAAGAAACTTCCTCTGAACAAGGAGAATAACATGCCTTTAATTCCAATGGTTATAGACAAGGCGCCGATGGGTGAGCGCGCCTATGACATATATTCAAGATTGCTAAAAGACCGTATAATATTCTTAGGTGAGCCAATTGATGATCATGTAGCAAATACCATCATTGCTCAACTGTTGTTCTTAGAAGCAGAGAACCCAAAAGAAGATATTAAGATATATATTAATTCTCCTGGTGGTTCTGTTACTTCAGCACTTGCTCTTTATGATACAATTCAGTACATGAAGTGTGATGTTGCAACAATTTGTATTGGACAAGCAGCATCAGCAGCAGCTGTGTTGCTCGCTTCAGGAACAAAAGGAAAGCGATATTCTTTACCAAATGCCAGAGTCTTGATTCATCAAGTTATGGGTGGAGCAGAAGGACAACAGAAAGATGTTGAAATCCAAGCTAAAGAAATGCTTCGTATCAAGAACCAGTTAAATGAAATTCTAAGCAGACATACAGGACAAAGTATTAAAAAGATAGAGCAAGATACTGACCGTGATTATTTCATGACAGCAGAAGAAGCAAAAAAGTATGGTCTAGTTGATAAAATTATAAACAAGCAGGTATTATCTAAATAGTCATTAAGACATAAAACTGTGGCTAAAAAAACATCGGTTTCATCTGAATCATCAGATCAAGAAACCAAAACAAAACCAAAAAAGAGAGTAGTGAGAAAAAAGAAAACAGGAACTGAAGATCAACCTGATTTTTCTGTTTTTCCAAACAATGGTGGACCAGTACAGATGGACTCTGTGATTGATCCTGTTGCTGCAGAAAGCATTCACAGCAGATACCATTCTTTAGAACCAGTTGATGAAGAACAAAGAGACGAAGAAAAGCGCGATATAATGCGGGATATTAAGCCACGTGATTATAAACACGATGCTACTTTCTTAGTTCCTGAAAAATTTGGTTTTGAGTTAAAGCCACGACACAGTTTTCCAAAACAGGGAGGTCTTGGCGGAAAATTAGTTTGGATCATTTCTGGTTTAATAGTTATTTTGATTATTGTTTTTGTTTCTTTAAGCATCTATTCAAACAAGGTGGCAAATAATAATAGCGAAAATGTAGCAATTCCATCAGAACAAGCAGATCAGAACCAAAATACTGGAACTTACAGATTTGCAATATCTAATGTTCCTGGAGAGTTTAAATCGCCGCTAACAAGTTTGATTCAGAACAAGTTTAAAGATCAATTAGTTTTTGCAGAGAACTCAAGCACACTTCCTGCTGTAACTAAAGACACCTTGTTCATTAAACAAGCCGGTCAGCAACTAGCAACAGATCTGTTAGTCTTCCTTGCGTCAAATGGAATCAAAGCAGAGATGCAACAAGTAGATGATTTACAAGTTGAAGCAGTTTTGTATCTTTCAAGTACAGTCTCAAATCCTGACTTAAGTGGTTTAACAGCAGCTGCTTACAATGCAACAGGGGTAAGTGGTTTAGCTAAAAAGAATTGTGATGTTCTGATTAAATACAAAGTAACTAGTTGCAACGCACTAAATGCAACTGCAAATCAGACTGGTTCTACAGTTACATACAAAACTGCAAAAGCTTTGTTTGTGTTAAAGAGAACACCAGAATATGCAACCGCAAAGTTTGGATTAGCAGGAGCAGATCAGGTAGAAGATATACAGCTGACGATTGGGAAATAGGTTAAGTTTTAAAGACATTCATAAAACCCCCATTTAAATGGGGGTTTTATTGTGTAAAAACTATGGATAAGGGTGGTTTTTAGAGAGTTGACAGTGTTCCTAAAATCCTTTAGAATACCGGTACGTTTGAAGCTTTTAATATATACATAGGAGTAAGCGGCAGAATAACTATTCGGCAACTTAGGGAGGGTTGTAAAGACACCAAACTATCTTTGCGTGTTTTTTATTCGCTCCGAGGGCTTCAAAAGCACTTTTAAAAAAGAATATGCAAGCAAATGAATAGTGATAGAAATGTTACGTCTACATGCTTCAGTAAAATGAAGCGTGTACTCTAGATTTCCCAATCTAGTAAATATCCAATGAATTTTATTCGCATAATAGCGAACAATAGTTTGATAGTTTTCTAACAACGGTGTAAAAAACTATCGCCAGAAAAAGTTCTTAAGTCCCTGCAACTGCCCCCTCATTGGGGCGACCGTATACTTAACAATTACTTCTACCTTTTTACTTTTAGTAAAAAGTTTTTTGAAGAGTTTGATCCTGGCTCAGGATGAACGCTGGCGGCGTGCCTAAGACATGCAAG
>CAYIKZ010000006.1:0-45680 GCA_964364285.1 uncultured Candidatus Saccharibacteria bacterium
ATCTTTAGATACTAACCAATTACCCCAAGAGTGCAATCTGACCTGGACGCATACATCCTCTATCTATTTTTTCCGATATGTGTCATACTAGCTTGCAACTCATATTTAGAAAAATCGTCGAGTTTCACAAATATATTGGAATTTGCACATTTATTTTTAAAAAACAATCTCATGAACGGTATAGTTAAGAAGAAGACTGACAAGGGTTTTGGTTTCATTACCCCAGAAGGTCAAGACAAAGACCTGTTCTTTCACAGAAACTCCTTAGTTGGAGTTACCTTTGAAGAGCTTCAAGAAGGTGACAAAGTCACTTTTGATATTGAAGATTCAGAAAAAGGAAAGAACGCAGTCAACGTAAAGCGCGCTTAAGCTCTTTATATCTAAAACAACCCTTTTAAAAGGGTTGTTTTTTTGTTTGACCTAATTTGTTTGTAGTGGAATAATTTAAGTGTTAGCAGATTCTCTGGTCCTAAGCGCGGAGGCGCAATGGCAAAGCGTTCTGTTCGTTTGCAAAGCCCCCGCGCTAGATTTGAAGAACCAAGCGACGCGGAGTTGGTGAGGCGATTCCTTGCTGGTGATGAGCTTGCATTCAATGAGCTCTACAGCAGGCACCGTCAGAGGATGTATGAGGATGCGCTTGTGCTCTTGAAAGGAGACCCCGATGTTGCGGAGGAAATTGTTGAGGTTTGCTGGTTGAAGGTTTTGCGCAACCTGTCAACCTTCAACGGTCGTGGAGCCTTTGAGGGTTGGGTGTACAGGATCTTGCGTAACCTCATCAAGGATCAGTACAAGAAGGGAGCGTACAAGTACTGCGAAACGTTCCCACCCGGCTTTGAGTTCGAGGAGTGGTGTCCTCCGCACCCATCTCTTGACCCTCTCGAGCAGTTGATCCAGAAGGAGGAGGTGGATCGGGTGATGGCTCGCTTGGGTAGTTTGCCCACTAGTCTTCATATGAGCTTTGTTTTGGTTCATATTGAAGGGCGTCCATATGGTGAAGTGGCTGGGATGCTTGACACGACTGTTGGAGCCTTGAAGATGAGGATACATCGGGCAAGGCTTGCTCTTCAAGAAGTGGTAACAAGGTAACACGGAAACGGAGGAAAGCGGTTCCCGTCCCAGTTTCTGGGACGGGGCGAAAGAGGGGCTAATTGGGATGTTTGGTGGGCATCCTTTTTTTGTTTGTCTCTTTTAATGTAATATATCTTTATGACTACAGCAGAAGTCTTAGTAAAATGCCTTGAAGCACAGGGCGTAAAATATGTTTTTGGTATTCCAGGAGAAGAGAATCTTGCTTTCTTGGAAGCCTTAAGAACTTCATCTATTACTCTTGTCATTACGAGACATGAGCAGGCTGCTGTTTTTATGGCAGCCACATTTGGTAGATTAACAGGAAAAGCAGGTGTTGCGTTATCAACCCTTGGTCCTGGAGCAACTAATCTTGTTACAGGCGTTGCGTATGCTCAGCTTGGTGGTATGCCTCTTCTGGTTATTACAGGTCAAAAACCAGTTCGAAAAAGTAAACAAGGACGTTTTCAAATCATTGATGTCATTTCAATGATGAAACCTTTGACTAAGATTACTGCAAGAATTGATGATCCTTCTTCTTCTGCAGAGCTTGTTCGAAAAGCTTTTGAGGTTGCGGAGACAGAGAGACCTGGGGCTGTGCATTTAGAATTACCTGAAGACATTGCTTCTGAAGAAGTTGTTGGTGATGTTGATTGTAGGGCAAATATTAAACCCTACAGAGAGGCTCCAAGTAAAGAAAGTATTTTAAAGGCTTCAGAGCTCATTCAGAACGCAAAGCATCCTGTTGTTTTGATTGCTGCTGGTGCTAACAGAAAACGTATTCATAGAGAGCTTTCTTCTTTCATTGAAAAAACAAAGATTCCTTTTGTGACAACTCAAATGGGAAAAGGGGTTTTAGATGAGATGTTTCCAAGCTATCTGGGAACAACGGCTTTAAGCGCTGATGACTACGTTCACTGTGCTTTGGAACGTTCTGATTTAATTTTATGTATTGGTCATGATACTGTTGAAAAACCTCCTGTAATTATGATTCCAAGCAAAAGAGAGGTCATTCATATGAATTTCTACCCTACTTCTAAAGAAGAGATTTTAGATGATGTGTATGTTCCATCGCATCAGGTGGTTGGGGATATAGCGCTGGGGTTAAAGGAGTTGACTGAGGAGATATCTCCGCAAGATTCCTGGGACATACAATATTTTAATAGGGTTGCTGAAAAGATGAGAAAGCAAATAACAGAAAAGTCTGATAGCTCCTCTTTTCCTTTAAAACCACAAAGAATCGTTTCTGATTTACAAATTGTTTTAGGAGGGTCTGAATTTGGGATTTTGTGTTTAGATAACGGGATGTACAAGCTTTGGATTGCAAGAGGTTTTTTTGCTAGAGAACAAAACAGCGTTTTGTTAGACAATGCTCTTGCAACAATGGGGGCTGGTTTACCATCAGCAATTGCAGCTAAAATGTTAAACCCAGATAAAAAGGTTTTGGCAGTAGTTGGTGATGGTGGATTTATGATGTCTTCTTCTGAGCTTGAAACCGCAAAACGTTTGAATCTTGATCTTGTTGTTTTAGTTTTGAATGATAACGGTTATGGTATGATTAAATGGAAGCAAGAAGCTGATGGTTTAACTAATTTTGGGCTTGATTTTAATAATCCGGACTTTGTTAAGTTTGCTGAAAGTTTTGGTGCAAAAGGAGTTCGTATTAAAGAAGCAGGAGAGTTAAAATCTGCTTTGGTGAGTGCTTTTGCAGAAGGCGGTGTTCATGTCATTGACTGCCCTATTGACTACACTGAAAATGTTTTAGTTTTTAACAAAGAGTTAAAAGAAAAAACTTGTGATCTTTAATTAAAAAGTTATGGCTATACAAACATTTAATCCAGCAACCGGAAAGGTTGTAAAAGAGTTTTCTGAGATATCAGATCAAGAATTAGAACAAAAACTTGCCATTGCAGAGAGTGCTTTTCAAGCTTGGAGAAAAACTTCTTTTAAAGAGCGTGCTGATTTAATGATGAAATTAGGTATGTATTTAGTTGAGAACCAAGGTAAGTTAGGTGCTTTGCAGACTTTAGAAATGGGCAAGACAATTTCAAGTTCAGAAGGAAGTGCTGCAAAGTGTGGTTTAGTTTGTGAGTATTATGCTGAAAATGCAGAAAAAATGCTTTCGGACGAACCTGTTGTTACAGATGATTCAGAGGCATATGTTTCTTTTGATCCGCTTGGGGTTGTTTTAGCAGTAATGCCTTGGAATTTTCCTTTGTGGCAAGTATATCGTTTTGCAGCACCAGCTTTAATGGCGGGGAATGTTGCTTTGTTAAAGCATGCCTCTAATGTTCCTCAGTGTGCTTTAGCGATTGAAGAATCTTTTAAAGCAGTTGGTTTTCCTGATGGTGTTTTTCAAACCCTTCTTGTTTCTTCTCAACGAACAGAAAAGATCATACGAGACAAAAGAGTTAAAGCTGTTACTTTAACAGGAAGTGAGAAAGCAGGAGCAAGTGTTGCTTCCATTGCAGCGTCAGAAATTAAAAAAGCGGTTTTAGAACTTGGTGGTAGTGATCCTTTTGTTGTGTTTGCAGATGCTGATTTAGAAAATACTGTTAAACAAGCTGTTTCTGCAAGACTTCAGAACAATACAGGACAAAGCTGTATTTCTGCCAAGAGATTTATAGTTGCAAAAAGCATTGCCGAAAGATTTACAAAGGGTGTTGTTTCAGAAATTTCTAAGTTAAAGATCGGTGATCCAAGTGATAGAAGTGTTGATGTTGGACCTTTAGCAACAGAGCAGATTTTGAACGATATTGAAAAACAGGTTAAAGACTCTATTTCAATTGGAGCAAAGTTAGAAATTGGTGGCAAAAGATTTGGCGATGCAGGGTATTTTTATGAGCCAACAGTTTTAACTAATGTTAAAAAAGGAATGCCAGTCTATGATCAGGAAACATTTGGTCCTGTTCTAGCTGTGATTATATTTGATGATTCAACAGAAGACCGTGGTTTTTCAGAAGCTATGAGTCTTGCAAATGACACTGAGTTTGGATTAGGCGCATCAGTCTGGACAAAAGACATTGCTCTTGCAAAGAAGGCAACAAGAGAAATTGAAGCTGGAAGTGTTTTTGTTAATACTCCTGTTAAATCTGATCCAAGGTTGCCGTTTGGAGGGATTAAACGCTCTGGATATGGTAGAGAGCTTTCAAGTTATGGAATTAGGGAGTTTGTGAATATTAAGAGTATTAGGATTAAGTAATTGGTATTTGTTTTTTGCTTTAAAAATTGCTAATATATACGTATATTAAAAAAATAATGAAACAAAGGAAAAATATGGAAAAAAATACAAATAACGATTCCTGCTATTGCGACGGGAAGTATTGCTGTGGTAATCACGGTTTTTTTCACCGCAACCCATTTTGGCGTATTGCAAAGGTTTTGTTTATCGCTTTAATTATTTTGTTGGTCTTTAAGATCGGCATTGGTGTTGGTATGTATGGTTCAGGATTTAGAGCAACCTTTGGTAATAACTCAATGATGCTAAGCAAAGGATTCACTACCTCAGTAGGTTCTGGTCCTAACATGATGTACTCATTTGGTAAGATTGGTGCATTTGCAGGATCTAGAGTTTCTGGAACAATCGCAAGCATTGATGGAAATGAGATTACTTTGAATGACAATTCTGGTGAACAGCAAACAATATATACATCTGCTTCCACTGTGATTATGTCAGACAATGTTGAAATTCCACTTTCAGACTTGAAAGCAAAGCAGTTTGTCGTTGTATTGGTTTCAGATGACTTAGTTGCTCAAAGCATTGAAGTAAAGTAAACAAAGAAACTTTAAACACCCCAGAGAAATCTTGGGGTGTTTTTGTTTTGACCAGATTTCTTTTTTATGTTAATTTGATTCAATCCGCGATTTGAAGTATTCCCAAACCTTGGAGGGCCAGATGCAGCGGATTTTGTTGCAGTTTGTTACAATCGCTCTGTTTGCGCTGACCTTGCAAGGGCAAGGGAACAGACAAGGTGACTGTCCTCGTTGCAAGGCAGACACAGGCCTTGTCCTCGGGTTTGACTCTGCTTCGGCAAGGTTTGAACTTGAGGGGCTAGTAGTTAATGTCCTGCAGCTTCGGCCAGTTCTTGCTAAGAATCCTTGTGACTCGGCTGCAGGTGCCAAGCTACAGTGGTTCTTTGCTGGCACTGTGCTTGATTCTGTCAGGGCTGATCTTTCAAGGTCCTGCAGGAACAAGAACCAACCGCGTTTCACACGCTCGAAGTCACAGCTGAAGCAGGTCAAGATCATCACGAGCGACAGCGCTGTTGTTCAGAGTCACGAGAGCTTTGGTTTGTTCTTCTGGTGGAGCGGAACGTGGCACTGGACTGCAAGGCGCTCTGAAGACAACCGCTGGCGGCTGTATACTGTTGGTCGCCACAAACCATAGGAGGACTTGATGTTCACAAAGGCTTTTTTGTCGAGGTTTTCCTTCCAGGTGCTCCGTATCGCTCTGTGCCTGCTTGGAATCTTCGCTCTTTGGCTCGTCGGAAACACGGCAAACTCTTTGTCGATTGTTCCGAGGTGACTAACCCCAAGACGCCCGTTTCGGTTCCTCCCAAGGAATCGGCGGGCGTTGGTGTTTTGTGGATATGTTTTTTGCGTGTATTCTTTTTTTCCATTATGATTCAGTTATGTTTTTAAGCCGTATTACTATAACTATTTCGCTTCTTTTTGTTCTTGCTGGCGGCGCCGTCTTTTATATTTCCTACAACAGTTTTGTTGATCAACAGTATGCATTAGCTGAATCTGTTGATGAACAAACTATTCGCATGTTAAAAGATGCGAGAGGGAAAAAGACTTTTCTTGAAATACTGAAGAGAAAACCCATTCCGCCTGTCATCACGCAATAGTTAATATATATTTAATGTTGTTGTGTTAATCTGGATTTATGTCCAGATTTTTTCGTTATATCATAATCTTTGTTCTATGTTTTGGTTCCTGGTTTTTGTCTTACCAGAACCTTTCTTTGCGTGAAAGACTTTTAGAGAATGGTTATGCGCAAACAAAGGTTTTGTATTCCAGAGATGACAAGATTGACGAGGCTTTGGTTTCTGAAATACAGGCCGCTGAAAAATTCGTGTATTTTGCAGTGTACACGATGACTAAGGAGAATATTGTAAATGCGCTGATTGCAGCAAAGCTCCGAGGCCTTGAGGTTTTAGGTGTTCTTGATTTTAATCAGATTGATATACCGGAAGAAAAGCCTTGGGTTAATAAGTTAAAAAAATACGGGATCGTTTTAAAGATTCCGGAAAAAGAAACAGGCTTGATGCATTTGAAGATGTTGGTTACAGACAAAGCATATGCTTCAGGAAGTTTTAACTACACTGTTTCAGCCGCAGATTACAATGATGAGGTCTTAGAGATTGGTAGGGTAGAGGGGATCAGAAAGCAATATTTGGGTGTTTTTAAGCGGCTTTTTGAGAGCTACTAGGTTTTTCAAGATGCAGGAATTTAACAAGCCTTTCAACTATTTTTTGAATTGTTCCTTGGTTTAAATGTTCAATTAATTCATGAATTTCTGCTTCATTGGCTGTGCTCATTGTTCTTAGTTTTTTGAAGAAGTCTAAGGGAAGTGTTCCGTCAAATAGTTCTTGAAGCTCTTTTGTTTCTAGGTTTGTGTTTTCAAACATCCCTCTTTTGATTGCTCCCCAAACAGTTTCCTGATCAAAACCTGTTTGAGCGGATATTTTTGCGATTACAGCATCAATTAGCAGAACCGCGCTCTCGTAGTTGTAGCTTTTTGCTTGGTCTATCTTTTTAAAGTTAGCTGAAGATTTAAAGTATTTTTCTGTTAATTCGCGGGCAAGTTTTTCTGTAGCACCTTCGTTCCAAACTTGATAGCTGTTAAAATGTTGATACCCAACATATCCTAATGTTTGAAGTTCTGTTGTTGCATGTATTTGTTCGTGTGTTAGGACTGCAACGAGGTATGCTCTGAATCCATCCTTGCTTAAAAAGGGGTTTTGTCTTTCTGCTTGCTGTTCCATTCCCGTAAAGTCTACTTGTATCTCATTGGTTGAAGAGTCATAGAAAGAAATTGGAATTGAATCATCTTTTGCTCTTGTCTCTGTTTCTCCTATTCTTGCTGTGTCTAGGAAGTTTAAAGAGCCGCCTTTTTCTCTCCCACATTTTTCTGCTTCCTCTTGGAGTAAGCGGCGCATTAGATCAAGATCAATGCCTTGAAGCGCTTCGTTAAATTCAGGACTTCTTTCAGACAAGTATTCATATTGGCCAGATTCGCCATTTTCAACACCCGATGTTTCTTTTAACATGTTAGTCTTCTTGACGTTTAATCCTTCTTTCAACCTCTCTCTTCTTTATACTGCTTCTTTTGTCGTATTTCTTTTTTCCTTTACCAATCCCAATCTTTATCTTAACTAATCCTTTTCTACCAACAAAGATTTCAAGCGGAATTATTGTTGTTCCTTTTTCTTTTCCAATTAAGGAATTAATCTCGCTTTTGTTTAACAGTAACTTTCTGTCTTTTTCAGGATCTGCATTTTTAGCATTACCAGCGTATTTGTAAGGGGTTACGTGTGCTTTAACAAGGAAGGCTTCTGGTTTGGGGTTGGTTCGTATTGAAATATATGCTCCTTTTAAAGAGGCTTGTCCTGCTTTAAGGCTTTTAACTTCAGATCCGGATAATACTAAACCAGCGACCATTTCATCAGAAATGGCATAATCAAAGCTTGCTTTTCGGTTGTTTACTAGTATTTTCATAACTTCCTTACTAGTAGTTTATGGTATAATTTAAGATATGAAAAGGTATTTATCAAAGCTTCTTTCAGAGGTTTTAGGGAGCATGTTTGATAACGGGCAAATATCAGCTTTGCCTTCTTTTAATTTTGATATTCCAAAAGAGAACTTTGGAGATTACAGCACTAATGTTGCAATGATCATTGCCAGAGAAGGAAAGTTTCAGCCAAATGATGTTGCTGATATCATAGCTCGTGGAATGCAGGAACTGGATAATGCGGGGAAGAATATCATTCAAGAGGTTAAAGTTGTTTCTGGTTTTGTGAATATATATCTCTCTAAACAAGCTATTGCAGAGAATGTTTTGAATTTAACAGAAGAGGTTAAGATTGATCAGTTCGGAGTTTCTAAAAAAGTTGTTTTTGAATACTCTTCTCCAAATACAAACAAACCACTACATATTGGACACACCAGAAATGATGTTTTTGGCATGGCTTGTATTAATCTTCTTAGAGCAACAGGACATAGTGTTGTCTCCTGCGAGGTCATTAATGATCGTGGTATTCATATTATGAAGAGCATGTTGATGTACTCAAAGCATGGTAATGGAGAAACACCAGAACAAACAAAAGAAAAGTCAGATCATTTTGTTGGCAGGTATTATGCGATGTTTGAAAAAGAGAACCAAGAAAAAAAAGAAGATCAACCAACACCATTAGAATTAGAAGCTCAAGAACTTTTAAGGAAATGGGAAGCAAACGATTCTGAAACTCGTGTTTTGTGGGAAAAAATGAATAACTGGTTCTATGAAGGTGTTAAACAAACATATCTCTTGGAAGGATCAAGTTTTGATGAAGTCCAGCATGAAAGTGATATATATGACAAAGGTAGAGATCTTGTGATGCAAGGGGTTTCAACTGGCGTTTTCGTTAAAGAAGAAGATGGTAGCGTTTCTGTTGATTTAACAGACATGGGCTTAGACAAGAAATATCTTTTAAGAAAAGACGGTACAACCATATATATTACGCAGGATTTGTATTTGTGGTATTTAAGGAATGAACAACACAAACCAGATTTAGCAGTTGTTACAACATCATCAGAACAAGCATATCATTTTCAAGTCCTTGCTAAACTTTTTGAATTAATGAAGTTTCCTTGGGCAGAGAATTTTAAGCACTTGCCATATGAGCATGTATATCTTGGTAAAAACAAAATGTCTTCTCGTTTAGGCAATGCAGTTTCTGCAGATGACCTGCTTGTTCAAACAAAGCAAAGAGTTGCAGAAACAATTAAATCTTCACAGAAAGTTAAAGGTTCTGCTGATGATGATGCTTTGCTTCAAATTATTGCATATGGCGCCATCAAGTATGGATATTTAAAATATGACAGAAACACAAAGATATATTTTGACCTTGAAGAAACAGTTGCCATAGAGGGGAACACAGGACCATATTTGCAGTACACATACGCGCGTATTAAAAGTATTCTTTTAAAAGCTGGAAGTTTTTCAAAAGAGGCACCTGTTGATTTAGCAGAAAACACAGAGCAAACATTGTTAAGACACTTGATACATTATGATGAAGTTGTTGTTAATGCAGCGCGTGATTTTAGACCAACTGCGGTTTGCAGTTATCTCTTTGAATTAGCATCAAAGTTTAATGCTTTCTATGATCAGGTTTCTGTTTTGAACGCTGAAACAGAAAAACAAAAAGCGCAACGTTTAACAATGCTTGTTTCAGTAGCTAATGTATTACAACATGGTCTTGGTCTCCTTGGTATACAAACAGTAGAGCAAATGTAACTAGTTTTGTTTTTTCCTAGTTTTTTGGTATAATAGATATACAAGTTTAAAAGCGTTTGACCTGATATATCAATCAGGAAGCTGACTGAAGAAACACTAGTAGACCAGTTCGCAAGCTTTGCGTAAAAAGCATAATTAAGCACCAATGAAGATGGTACCGTCCAAACAAGGGCTCTTCAATTAAGGTGTTTTTAATATTTAAAAATATGGCAGAACAAGAACAAAACAACGAAAGACAAGGAGCTGCTTCTAAAGAAGCTGAGCTTTTAGAATACTGGGATCAACAAAAGATTTTTGAAAAGTCTTTAAAGAAAAACGAAGCAAATCCTCCCTATGTTTTCTATGATGGTCCTCCTTTTGCAACAGGCTTGCCTCATTACGGACATATTTTAGGTTCAACAGCAAAAGATGTTTTTGGGAGATACTGGACCATGAAAGGCAGATATGTCAGAAGACGTTGGGGTTGGGATTGCCATGGTTTACCAATTGAGCAGCTTGTTGAACAAGAGCTTGGTATTTCAGGGAAGAAAGAAATAGAAAAGATTGGTGTTGATACTTTTAACGAGAAATGTAGGACTGATGTTTTAAGGTATGTTGAAGAGTGGAGAAAAACTGTTAGAAGAATGGCGCGCTTTGTTGATTTTGATGATTCTTACAAAACCATGGACTCTACATACATGGAATCTGTTTGGTGGGCCTTGAAACAAACATGGGATAAAGGGTTGGTATATGAAGGGCGTAAGGTTTTGATGTATTGTCCACGTTGCGAAACCCCTGTTTCTAATTTTGAGGTTGCGTCTGATAATTCATATGATGATGTTTCAGAAGAATCTGTATATGTTAAAGCAGAGGTTTTGAATTCTAAGTTTGGTGAGAAAACATATTTGCTTGCCTGGACAACAACACCATGGACATTGCCTGGTAATGTTGCCATGGCGATTGGTGCTGACATTGATTATGTCTTAGCAAAGCCTTCAGCCGATGATTTAGTTGCTGGTTTTGAAGATGCTTTGTATATTCTTGAAAAAGCAAAAGTTGAAATCTTGTTTAACAATCCGCAGATTGAGAAAGAACTTAAAGGACATGAGCTTGTTGGTTTAGAATACAAGCAGCTTTTTAATGTTCCGTTGTTGCAGTCTGAGAAATCTTTTAAGGTCTATGCTGCTGATTTTGTGACCACAGAAGACGGCACTGGCATTGTGCATACAGCTGTAATGTATGGTGAAGAAGACTACGAGCTTGGTTTAAAGCAAGGTTTACCAGTTGTGCAGCTACTTGATGCTCAAGGAGTGTTTAATGAAAGGGCGCCTGAGTTTTTGAGAGGTAAGTTCTACAAAGACACAGAACCTGAAATCATTTCAGCATTGGAGCAAAACAAGATCTTGTTTAAAAAAGAGGTATATACTCACTCAGTTCCTTTTTGCTGGCGTTGTGGTACACGGTTGTATTACAGTGCTCTTCCTTCCTGGTTTATTAATATTCAAAAGATTAAGCCTCGTTTAATTGAATTAAACGAAAACATTAATTGGTTTCCAGAGCATTTGAAAGAAGGACGCTTTAAAAAAGGTTTAGAAAGTGCTCCTGATTGGAATATTTCAAGGAACAGGTATTGGGCAACACCATTGCCGTTTTGGAAATGCAGTAGCAAGAGTTGTGGTCGTTCTGTTTGTATTGGTTCTTTAAAAGAACTTGCTGAAAAGGCGGTTAATTACAGCGAGGTTTACAAGACAGAAAATATTTTGGAGGTTGATTTACACAGACCATATATTGATCAGATTAAAATGCTGTGCGGAGTTTGTGGACATGATATGTTCAGAGTGCCTGAGGTTGTTGATTGCTGGGTTGAATCAGCAAGTATGCCTTTTGCAGAGTTCCATTATCCTTTTGAAAACAAAGAACAGGTTGAAAAAAGAAGACCAGCTCAGTTTGTTGCTGAATATATTAACCAAACCCGCGCTTGGTTCTATGTTATGCATGTCATGAGCGCAATACTGTGGGATCAAGCTCCGTTTGAAAATGTTGTTACTACAGGAATTGTTTTAGCAGAAGATGGTCAGAAAATGTCTAAGTCAAAAAAGAATTTTCCTGATCCTTGGCTTGTTTTTGAAAAATATGGTGCTGATGCCCTCCGCTTCTATCTAATGTCATCTCCTGTAATGCAGGGAGAAAATCTTTTCTTTTCAGAAAAAGATTTAGATGAAATATACAAGAAGATTACGATTTTGCTTGGTAATGTTCATAGCTTTTTGAGAATGTACAGCAGTGAAAAGATTGAAGATTTAACAGTACTTCCAAAATCAGAAAATGTTTTAGACAAGTGGATACTAGCGGTTTTGAAAGAATTACAGCTTGAAGTAACAAAGCAGATGGATGCATATGACACAGTAAGAGCAACAAAACCTGTTTTAAAGTTCATTAACGATCTTTCAACTTGGTACGTTAGAAGAAGCAGAGATCGTTTTAAAGGCAATGATGAACAAGCTAAAGCATCTTTAAAGGTTTTAGCATATGTTTTAGTTGAGCTTTCAAAGCTTCTTGCACCTGTAATGCCTTTCATTTCAGAGACTATATATCGTGATTTAACAGGCAATGAAAGTGTTCATTTAGCATCTTGGAACGTAAATGTTTCAGAGCTTGATGGATCTGAAAAGACTCTTGTTTCGCAAATGGAAGTTTTAAGGGAGATTGTTGAGCTTGGTTTGTCTGCAAGAAAAGAGTCAAATATTAAGGTTAGACAACCCCTTGAGTATGTTGCTTACAAATCAAAGAATGAGCCTTTAGAACTTTCTTCTGAACTCGCTTTAATACTTGCTGAAGAATTAAATGTTAAAGATGTTCATGCAACTCCTGAAGTTTCTGAAATGCCTGAAACAGTGTTAAAAGAAAACAGTCAGTTCCAGATTTTGTTAAGTATTAAATTAACTCCTGAGTTAAAAGAAGAAGGTTATGCTAGAGAACTAGAAAGACAGGTTCAGGATCTACGAAAGAAAAACGGTTTGAAAGTTGGGGATTTAATTGATTTGTATTACAACACAACAGCAGCAAGTCTTGAGATGGCTTTGATTAACAAGTTTGATCGCAAAAAAACATTTGTTGTTCAGATTAAAAAAGAGCTTGAAGTAGAACCAGATATTGAAGCACAACTCCTCATTGAAGACAAAGCAATTTGGGTAGGAATTCAAAAAGTATGAAGGCGATAATCCTGAAGAAAAATCTTTTTTCAGAGGGTAATGAAATTCTGACAATGTACACGCGCGAATCCGGTAAGGTTCGCGCGGTTGCGCGTTCAGTGAAGTTTCCGAAAAGTCGTTTGTCGTATGCACTTCAAACTCTTTTTTTCACAGAGCTTGAAATATTACCAAACAAAAAGCTTGGAGTCATAACCTCGGTTAAACCTTTGGAGGTTTTTCAGGGAATATATGCAAGTCCTCAAAAGGTTGCTTATGCTATGTATGCAACTGAGGTTTTGTTAAAATCAACCCCAGACGAAGAAGCAAATGAAGAGATCTTTGATTTGTTTCTTGAGCTTTTGAAACATCTTAATTCTTCTGATGCTTTAAAGCATGCTAGTGTTGATATTTTTGTCTTACAGTTACTTGGACTCTCAGGTTATGCTTTAAGTGTTGAGAATTGTGTTGTTTGTGGAAAAGCTTTGTCTAAAGACCTTTCTTTTTCTAACAGAAGAGGAGGTTTTGCTTGCAAAGGCTGTGCTTTAAAGGTTAGCGATGCGTTTGTTGTTAGTTATATGGTATATTCGGTTATTGCAAAGTATGCAAACAAACAAAGTAAACAAGCTGATTATGCAAGAATTGATGAACAAACAGGTGATTTAGCAGGTGAGATTCACAGAATTGTTGAGTCTTTTGCAAAGCATATTTTAGAGCGTGATTTGAATGCCTCCGGGTTATTAGGTAAACTTTAAGTAAAGAGATAATCTATGCAAGAAATACAAACAAACAATCAACCAGTACAACCAAATATTACAGTAGCACCACCAGTGGTTCCACCTCCTTCTTTCTATCAGCAGAACAAGTGGTCTATCTGGATTATTTTAGCGTCTGTTTTAGTTTTAGGTACTGCAATTTTCTTCATTTTCTATACTCCTTCATCAAACAAGAATATTCAACCAAAAGTTAGTTTAAGTATTGATGCGCCTCAGACTGTTGCAACTGGGTCTGAGCTCATCTACAAGATACGAGTTAAGAATGATGACAGTGATAGTATAAAGAGCGTGACATTGGATTTAGTGTACCCACAGGGATTTACGTTTAAGGACAGTGTTCCAAAACCAACTAAGCTTAATGGAACTCAGTTTGGTTTACCACCGCTTGATCCAAACCAGGAAACAACAATTATGATTAAAGGGGATGTTCAGGGTAATGCTGGAGAAACTAAGTCCTTGAATGCGATCATGCATTATCGCTTTTCAAATACCAACACTTCTGAGTTTGTTGTTTCAAGTCAAAGTCAGACTCAGATCAAAACTGCGGACATTGCAATTCAAATTGATGGTCCTGCAAGTGTAAATTCAACTCAAGATGTTACATATGTCATAACCTACTCTAATTTTACACAGGATACTATTTCTGGTTTTTCAATTGTTGCTACAGTTCCAAAAGAGTTTAATCTTTTGTCTTCAGAACCAAAGTCTAATTTTAACAGTACTTGGAACATTGGTGATTTAAAAGCAAACCAAAGCGGACAAATTAAATTGGTTGGTAATTTTAAAAGCGCACGTACTGGTGATCAATTAACAATATCAGCACAAGCAAATGGTTCTGTTAAAGGCAATCCAAGCTTTGCTTTAACAGCAGCTCAGCTGTTCGTTGATATTTCTAGTCAGCCTCTTTCTGCTGATATAAGCATTGACTCTACGAGCAACAAAAGCTATGTAGAAGCTGGGGATCGTTTGATTTTTAAGGTTAGTTACAAGAATAACAGTCAGTCTGTTGCAACAGGAGTTCACGTAAGCGCGACTCTTTCACCAAGCGCAGTTTTTGATCTTGAATCTATTCGTGCAGAGGGCGCTATTGTAGACAACAATGTAATTTCATGGGATGCAGGGCAGATTTCAAAGCTATCAGCACTTTCTCCAGGAGATGGTGGTGATTTAAGGTTTACCGTTGCTTTAAAAAACCCTATCGTTAAAACAAGCCAGAAGAATGTTTTAGTTTCAGCATACTCAGAGATTAAAAGTAATGAAAACCAACAACCGTTTCAAGGAGAGGGAAGTGTATCGAAAGTATTAACTAACGCTGATCTTTCAACTTCTTTAACATATTACAGTGGAGCAAAGCCTCCAAGAGTTGGCAGTGTTACAACATATCAGGTTAATATTTCTTTAAGTAATTCAACTAATGATGTTACTGCTTCAAAATTAACCTTGAATCTTCCTAATTCTGCTTCTTTTGACACAAAGACTTTAAACCCAGAAGAGGTAAACAACGTGTCGTATGACAAGAGCACAAAGAAGCTTGTTTGGAATATTGGAACAGTCGTAGCGCACGCAGGAGAGTTTGTACCAAGCAGAAGCTTGCAGTTTAACGTTAGTATTACGCCTGGTTTAACTAACAGAGGTAATCAGATGACTTTGGTTAGTAATATTCTTTTTAATGGTACTGATTCATTTGTTTCAGTTCCTGTTAATTTAACAGCCGACGATATTACAACGGCTAATGATCCTAACTCTATTGGAGGGGTTCAATAGCAGGGGATTAATAAAAGACCGGCAATTATTGCCGGTCTTTTAGTTTCTTTGTTTAGTAGATGTATCCGCGGATTACTGAACTATCCATGTCAATTTTTCTTGTATCAATAAAGCCTAAGCGGATGTAGTTTGATTCAGAAACAGTTATTGTGCCTTCTGCTTCATCAACTTTTTCAACGTAAGCTACATGTCCGTAGCGTCTGTTTTCTGTTGTTACAACAATGGAGCCGACTGTTGGGACATTACCTGTGGAGTATCCAGCAGCACGGGCATTTGCTAACCAGTTCTTTGCATTACCACCAAATGTTATTTTTCTCTTGAGAGCAACGTACCAAGTACACTGACCCCATGGGAAGATGTGTTCACCAGCATCACTACCACCGATTTGAGGTTCATATACTGAAATATTCCCAGGAAGCGTGTGTTTGATTGCTGGTTTTGGTTTAGCAGGAGTAATGATTACGCCATCAGGAACAATTAAAAAATCGCCTGGTTCAATGTCAGAATCATCTTCTAACCCGTTGTAGGCCTTTATTTTATCAATATCTACTTTGTATTTCTTGGCAATGTCAGGAAGAGTATCATTGTTTGTTATTTTATGTAACACACCATTTGTTGGAAGGATAACTAGGTTCCAGCTTGGTTTAATAGTTGAGCTTGAAAGGTTGTTTGCCCACATGATTGTTTCCTGGCTTCTGCCGAATTTGGAAGCAATCCCTTTTAAGGTATCACCTTCGACTGTGTCATATACTTTAATCTGGTCTGCAACAAGCTTTTTGATATTGTCTGGATTTTCCTTCCGAATGGTGTTTTCTGTGATTACTGAGGCTGTAGCGTTTTCATTTGCTGAAATAGTGTTGGTTAGTGCATCGTTTGATGCCAAGACTACTTGAGCAGATGCGGAAGGAATGATTATGTTGTTGTTTTGCGCAATGACTGTTCTGACTGTTGTTGTTTTGTTGTACAAAGCTGGGTTTTGGTCTGGGTGGTAGGAGAGTAGTTTAGTCAATGAATTGTTTGCTGAGGTGAAATGTGCTCCTGCAAATATGTTTGTGACAATGATCAATATGGAAATACCAGCAACTATGAGTTCAGTGCTGAATTTAAAGGTATAGTCTAAACGACCCATCTTGATAGGTGAGTGCAAAGCGTGGAATGAGTTGAAATGCTTTTCTAGGCTGGAGCTAACCACTTTCAGATATCTGGTTGCAGATTTTTTAGCCTCAGGCAGTTTGCTTTTCTGTTGTTCAAAAGCCCCCTGTATGAACTGCTTGAGCGTATTTACGTACCCTTTTATATATACCCCGGTTCCAAACACTTCGGTTTATCCTCAGTAGTCAGTAGGCCTTAAAGGCATGAGTCGTATCAAACAAAAATAAACCTAAATACTTGGTTTAATGTTTACTCCGAACTAATACATAGTACCAGCAATGAATATCTAAATCAAGGTTTTTGGCTAACATTAGCCAAAAAATGGCTTAGATAAGCGGAAACTTTTCCACTTTTGGCTTAGATAAGCCACTTTAAGGGAAGGGTTGAGACCTTTGCTTTTACCCCTTGATTTTATCCATATTTTATGTGAATATACACAGAAGCTTTAAAGAAGGGTTAATATAGGTTGTTGTTTCAAGCAGCAAGGTTTGAAGTACATATCAGTTGATGTTTCCGCAGTTCGTGTGGTCTTCGTGAACCCGTTTCCCGAGGTGTCCGTATGAACATGATTCAGCTCGGAGTTGTGCTTGCCACCATTCTCGTCGTCGGCTACTTTGGATTCGAGGTTTTGATCCGAAGGATTGAGGCCGCGGTTCTCAAGCGTGGCGACGAGAGGGTCGTGGTCTTCAAGAACCACGGCGTCGATCTCCGCAACTCGACAGGCAATGTCTGGGAAGAGACCATCACCGAGGAGCCGGGCGTGAGTCTGATCACGCAACTGCAATCGATCATCGACGCCTACACCGACGCGGATGTAATGCATCTGTCGTCCAGGCTTCACCCAGACGTCAACTGGCTGTGGGTCGAGATGGTTCGAACCACGAACGAGTTCGGGGAGGACAAGCGCATCTTCGTGGCGCGCATAGCTCAGTTCCCCACTGTGCCGCTACGCCATCTGGAGAGTACCAGATGTGCTTCGCCCAACGGCGATCATGATCACGAGCCAGTCCTCGCAGCGGTCGGTACCGAGGTCGGTGATAGCACCCACTGATCTTCAACAACGATAACCTGAACGACGCTAAGCGTAAGCAAGGCGTCGTTTCAGTTTGTCTAAACTTTGGTATACTAAGAAAGATGAAATCAGAAAAAATCCTTCAAGGTCTTAATGATCGTCAGAAACAAGCAGTTACCGCCCAACTCGGGCCGGTTTTAGTTTTAGCTGGAGCTGGTAGTGGTAAGACTAAGGTTTTAACTCACAGAATTGCATATTTAATTTCTGAAGGTCTTTTTAGTGCTGAAAATATTCTTGCTCTTACATTCACAAACAAGGCTGCAAAAGAAATGCAGAATAGGGTGCAAAGTTTGTTTCCAAACATGGGCATGCCAACCATGGGAACTTTTCATTCTGTTTGTGCAAGGATTTTAAGGAAGGAGATTCAAGCACTTGGATATACAAAAGGCTTTGTCATTATTGATGATGATGATCAAGGAAAGATTTTGAAAGAAATTTGTATTCAAAGAAACTTTGGCGCTAAGTTTCCACCGAATCTTTTTAAGAATTACATTTCAATGGCAAAGAATGCTTTGCAGACCCCTGAACAAATGAATTTGTCAATTGATAAGACGGTGTTGAATATGGCACGAGAGGTTTATGCTGAGTATCAGAATTATCTTTTTAAGCAAAACTCTTTAGATTTTGATGACTTGTTAATGTTACTTGTTAAGATATTCCAAGCATTTCCGGATGTTTTGTCTAAGTACCAGAATATTTTTAAATACATTTTAGTTGATGAGTATCAGGATACAAACCACGCACAGTATATGTTGCTTTTTCTTCTTGCTGTTGGTAGTGGAGAAAATGTTGGTTTAAGGAATCTTTTTGTTGTTGGAGATGATGCTCAAGCAATTTATGGTTTTCGTGGTTCTAATCTTAGGAACATTTTGAATTTTGAAGAGCATTTTCCAGATGCTTTGGTTGTTAAGCTTGAACAGAATTATAGATCAACGAAAAATATTCTTTCTGTTGCTCAAGAAGTCATTCAGATTAATAAAGAACAAAAGCCAAAGATTTTGTGGACTGAGAATGAGCCTGGTAACAAGATTAAGCTTTTAGAGGTTGAAGATGAGGTTGAAGAAGCAAAGATTGTTGCAAAAACAATAATTCAGAAAGCAGGAGGAGGTTCTAAAGAGGATTTAGTTTATGAATCAGAAGAAGTTCCTGATTTTCAAGAACCTGCTAAAACATACTCAATTCTTGATCATTTCCTTAAGAAACAAAAGCTAAGTGTCAGAACTCCGATTAATATGTTTAATGTTCCAAGACTTCCAGAAAATCATGATACTTTAAACAAATATGCGGTATTGTACAGAACACACGCTCAATCAAGAGCTTTAGAAGAGGTCTTTTTACAAGCCCAGATACCATATCAAATCGTTGGTGGTGTTAAGTTCTATCAACGCAAAGAGATTAAAGATGTTGTTGCTTACTTAAGACTTGTTAGTAATCACCGTGATCTTGTTTCTTTAAAACGAGTTATTAACGAACCAGCAAGGGGTGTTGGAGAGAAGTCGTATCAGACATTGAAAGATTTTGTTTTTAACTCAGAGGGAAATTTTGAAAAGTTTAGAGTTGATTTGTCAGAGATTCAGCTTCCTCCCAAACAATTTAATGCTGCTCAGAGTTTCTTTTTGTTGCTTGAAGAGTTTACGATTTTAGATCAGCAGGAGAACATTCTTTCTTTAATGCGCTTAGTTTTAAAGAAAAGCGGTTATGAACACTGGCTTCGTGATGGAAGTGAAGAAGGAGAAAACCGTTGGCAGAATATTGAAGAACTTTTTAACGTTGCTGCAAAATACCAGAATTTAAACTGGCAAGAAGGTTTAGAACAGTTTTTGGAAGAAGTTGCATTGATGACTGAGGTTGATAACATGAAGGACAATAAAGACGCCGTAACGTTTATGAGTTTACACCAAGCAAAAGGTTTAGAGTTTGATACAGTTTTCCTCATTGGTTTAGAAGAAGGGATTTTGCCACACTCTCGTTCTTTGCTTAATCCTTCAGAACTTTCAGAAGAAGTTCGTTTAGCATATGTTGGTATTACTAGAGCAAGGAGGAATTTGTATTTAATCTATGCGCAATCTAGAAGACTCTTTGGACAAGCCCAAAGTTTTCCACCCTCTAGGATTTTAAAAGCGCTTCCTGAAGAAAAGATTGATTTTAAGGTTATCGGAAGGTTTTAGTTTTGATACAATTTTGTATTTCAGATATATTATTAATGGCAAGTTGCTTCCAAACACCAGTGCTATGAACTATACAAGGCCGCCTCCACAGGCGGTTTTGTATTTGGTATGATATATGTATGCAACTAATAATGGTTAGACATGGTAAGACAGAAAAGAACGGAAAAGGCATTTTAAATGGTATCCGTTCAAATGAGCCACTAGATGCCCAAAGCATCGAGTTAGTGCGTGATTTAGGTCAAAGATTGCCTAAAAACATCATTAAAATCTATGCTTCAGAGCTTTTACGGGTTAAGCAAACAGCTGATTTAATCAACGAAACATTAAATCTTCCCATTTCCTATGACTCTGATATTAATGAGCGTGATTTTGGTGATTGTTCTGGTTTAACTTGGGAAGAAGTAGAAGAGAAGTATCCAGGTCATACAGAGGAAAAGGATTTTGCGTTGCAGTTTGACTATACTGATGTTGGTGGGGAGAATGTTGAACATTTTACAAGAAGAGTTGTTGAATATTTAGAGCGTATTAAATTAGAAAACGTTGGTAATGACAAACCAATTTTAATGGTTACAAGCGAAGGAGTAATTCGTGTTCTGTATTTCTATTGCACTGGCGTTTTGCTTGGAAATATTTTTAATTTGGAAGTTCGGACTGTGGAAATATGAACGACATCAAAGAATTTTTAAAGCAATACAAGTTCAAGCCAAATGATTTGCTTGGACAAAACTTTTTAATTAACGAGTTAACTTTAGAACAGATTGTTTCCGCAGCAGAAGTTTCTTCTGCTGATGATGTTTTAGAGATAGGGGCTGGGATAGGAAACTTAACAAAGTTGCTTGCTGAAACAGGCGCTAATGTTTTGGCTGTTGAAAAAGACGAAAGATATTTTCCAATCCTTAAAGATCAGCTCGGAGAGCATTTACAATCACACACTAGAACTCCAAAGTCTAAATCAAATGTAAGGCTGGTTTTTGATGACATTGTTCGTTTTAATTTTCAGAAAGAATTAAAACCTGGTTACAAGGTAGTTGCAAATATCCCGTATTACATTACTGGAAAGATTATTGAAATGCTTGTTGGTTCTAAGAATCGACCTTCTAAAATTGTTTTGTTGATACAAAAAGAAGTTGCTGAGAGAATTACTGCAAAAGCAGGAGACTTAAGTATTCTGGCTATCTCAGTACAACTTTTTTCAAACCCAAGGATTGCGGGAATAGTTCCAAGATCTGATTTTTTTCCAGAACCAAAGGTTGATTCTGCTATTTTAGTCCTGGACATGCTTGATACTCCAAGGATTGAAGTTTCAGAACCAGAGTTTTTCAGGCTTGTTAAAGCTGCTTTTGCTGGTAAACGTAAACAGATTCACAATACCCTCAAAAATAACTTAGGGTTGAGCGAAAAAGAGCTTGAAAGCGTCTTTAAAGGCTCTTTAATAGATCCTAAAGCAAGACCACAACAGCTTAGTTTAGAACAGTGGTTTTCCTTGTATGTTCAACTGAAGCCTTTTCTTGCTAAAGCACTCTAATTATGATATATTCAAGGTAGAAAATTAGTAGATTTCCTGAGGGTTTGAAATATTAATTCAAATTTATGGACATCAATATTTTAGAAAACCAAGTAGAAACAAAAATAAAGGACTTTGGAGCAAAAAATATAGCGCTAATCGCTTTGGTTGCAATTTTGCTTATCTCTTTTGCTTGGGTTCAAAAACCAATGCGTTTAGCATCTAAACAGCAAGGTCTTTCATTGTATAATCAACCGCTTGCAGGTAATTTAGGACAAACTTCTTCTGGAAGCCAGGTTTTGGGTGCAACTGAATACAATCCTGATATTGCAAAGGAATTTTCAAATATTAAGGTTAATGTTTCTTCAGGCACTTCAAGCACAGCACTAGCTGAGTATGCAAACCAGGCTCGTACAATTATTGAAAGTGAGAATGCTTCTGGTTTGGTTTCAGCAAAACAGACTCAAGCGCTCGTAGAAAAGCAGACTAAACTTTTAACAGACCTTGGAAATCTTGTAGTACCAAGTGTTTTTGAAGACTATCATCGTTTGTTGCTTGCACAGTACAATTTAATTTTTGCACAGAAACAAGGAACAATGATGGAGGGTGTTTCAGAATCTGATCTTGAAGGTGTATTGTCTGTTGTTCAAAATCAACTCTCTAACATTCGACAAGGTTTTTACAACAGTGTGCAATTGTTTCTACCTTAATTCACCTTAATTCGTAGAGTGAAATACAAATAAATGTTTGGTTTAAGTAAGAAAACAATATTGATAATAGGTGGAGTGGCTGTATTTCTGGCGATCGTTTTGATCGCCATTTTGGCTTCTAAAGAATCAAACACTACACCACCTGATACAACGGGAACAACCACAGGTACTGGAGGCTATGTTTCTGTAACTCCAAGTCCTGCTGATTTAGGAAGAGGTGAGTTTAAGGTTGTTGTTGACCCTTCAAGGCCTTTTGCAACAATAACTCCTCGTTCTGATGAGCCAGTTATACTTTCAAGCGTTCCTGCTTTTGATAATTATCAGACAGCAATTGATCAAGGTTTAATCCCTGATTCTAATGGTAATTACAAACAAGTCGTTGATCCTTCAGGGTATACTCCTCTTGAGCAAAAACAACTTGCTGATTACAACATGCCAACAATGGACTTTATAAACAAGTATTATGGTGCTTCTACAGTTAATGATATTAATACAGGAAGTCTTGGTGGAGATGATATTGTAATTGCAACTGACAGTTCAATAGCGCAAGAAAGTTTGCCTTTGATTCCTGAAATTGATGTAACCATGTTTGTTTTAACACCGAATAACAACAAAAGCACAATGACTAAGTATGTAACTGAACTTTCAGATGCAACTAAGCGTTTTGATTTAGTTCATGATGATACAATAACTAAAAGTATTTTTGATGCTCAAAGCACAGCAGGTCTTGATATATATACAACACAAGCAAATCAAGTCTTGGAAGCAATTAAACAGGTTTCAGTTCCATCAGCACTTCTTGGTTTGAGCCAGCTGTATGTTAAAGCATATCAGCAGTATCTTGATTTTACATCTCAAGTTTCAGCAAGTCTTGATCCTGCCACTCAAGCTGCGTCTGAAGATTCAAACCAGATTTACAACACTTACACTGCTTTAGGTGATACAATAACTCAGATAAAGGATAGTGTTACTGAGGCCGCAAAGATTATTAAGAATGCTCCTGAGGTTCAATAGTATGGAAACAAAAAGAAAACTTATTGCAGGTTTGTTTATAGCCATTGCTTTAACTACAACAAGCAGTATTTTCTTAATTCCAAAAGAAACTCAAGCTATTAGTTTAACTAGTCTTTGTGGTGGTCTTTCTGGTATGGCAGGTAGATATCTAACGGGCCTTGTCACCGGGTTTATTAGTTCCTTCTTTGGTTCTAGTGAGGTTCCGACAGATGACAAGAAAGCAAACGCAACTGAGCTTTTGAAGAGTTGTGTTGCTGATATGATTCGAGCTGAGAACCATAAGTACACTTTAAATTATGTTAATGATGTAATTAAGAAGTACAAAATTTCAGACTACCTAGAATATCAAAAGAATCTTGCAAACACTTTGTATCTATCAAAACAATTGAAGAGTAGAGAACCTGAAGATGTTTTTCTAGCTAAAGCAAATATTAAAAGAATTCTTTCTGTCACAGACAAAAGCATACAGAATGTTGATTTAAAACCAGTGTACAAGAAGCGTGCTTTGAATGCGGTTGATTTTTCGCAAGTATATACATCAGCAGGAAATGCCGCTTCTAGAGTTTTAGAAGATCCTTTGATTTCAACTCCTCAAGGACAAAAGCTTGCTTCTGAGGCTCAAGCAGAAGCAGATTGGCTACGAGCGCAATCTGGTGCTGCTGCTAATATTCAAAACAGCGAAGGTAACAAGGACCAGATTGACTGTAGCAAGAAGGATAGTAAAGGAAATGCTGTTTGTAGTATTAAAGCATCAGCAAAGTTTGTTTCAGATCAGATTGATAGCAAGATCAATGAGATATTCGGTGAACAGTTAAAACCTCAAGATCACGTTGGTGTTATGCAGGAGTTTATTAAGATTCTTCTTGGAAACAAGAAAACTCCAGCACAGAAAATTGGTGACCCTATAAAAGAGCAACCAAGCTCTCTTGAGGGTGACTTTATGGCAGAAGACCCTGCAGCTTGGATGGGATATTAAAGGCGGCAAAAGCCGTCTTTTTTGATGCCTTATTTAAATTTGTTTTTTTGCGGTTTTTATGAGATAATAATTCTGAGAAAGTTAAGCAAAATCACTTGATTTCTGAAACAAAAATAATCGATAAAAAGCAGAGCGGTAAAAAAAGAATGGCTGGGCTATTTTTTGCTTTTGCCCTCGGGTTTTTAGGTATTTTAACACCAAATTTAAGTAATCCAACGGTTTTAGCAAGAGATACTGTAAGTATTAAGCTTGAATTTAAACAGGGTGGTTCTGTAAAAGCAGCGACATACCAGTATTACGCAACAGTTTTAGTTAATGGTACACCTATTTCTTGTGCTAGTAAGACTTGTGGTGCTGGTAAGTATGAAATCCATTGGAGTTTTGATAGCAAGGAACAGGTGGCTGCAAATGATAACAAGAACCCAATTCAGTTTGAAGAAATTAACGGGACTATTGTTAAGGTTGTAGTAAAAGATTTAGAAGCAAATGCTTCATACACTGCACAGGCAGACAGGAATAAAGCGCAAGGAACAACAACAACTCCTCCTGTTGAAAATACAGGAAAAGCTGCTGTTGATTATGTTCTTGATCCATTCTTTGGGATCATAAACAAGATATTACAAACGTTAGCCTTTGGTATTATTGGTTTCTTGTATTTTGTTCTTAACATAATAATCTTACCGATAATTCAGGTGTTGTTAACCATTCAGCCGCATGATGCGTCTTTTTCAGCGGTTATTTTGGTTGGTTGGGTTTTTGTTAGAAATGTTGCCAATATTCTTTTCATAATCGCCATGATTATACTTGGTATGGCCACATTACTTAGAGTTGAAAAGTATAACTACAAGCATTTAATTCCAGAGCTTGTTTTAATGGCTATTGCAGTTAACTTTAGCTTGGTGATTGCTCAATTGATTCTTGGTGTTGCTGATACATTCCAGGCGCAGTTTTTGCCAAACACTAAGGATGTTTTGAATGCCTTAGCGCATCAATTAATGGTTTCTCCGCTCCAAAATATTTCAAAGGATCTTTTCCATGGTAGTTTTGCTGACCTCATATCAACGCTAGTCTATTTCGTCTTTGCGGTTGGTAGTTTCTTTGTTTTCGCAGCCATTGCTGCTTTCCTAGTTATTCGAATAGTTGCTCTTTGGTTACTTTTGA
Organism: uncultured Candidatus Saccharibacteria bacterium; assembly: GCA_964364285.1. Classification (GTDB taxonomy): domain Bacteria; phylum Patescibacteriota; class Doudnabacteria; order UBA920; family VMFF01; genus VMFF01. Next base: position 25,030 of record CAYIKZ010000006.1, read on the forward strand.
TGCTTTCACCAATCGCTTATGTTGGTATGATTTTACCAGATACGCAACACGAAGCAATGAGATGGTGGAGCAATTTCTTGAAGTATTCTTTTCAAACGCCAATTCTTGGGTTCTTTTTACATCTTTGCGCGGTTATTGCTGTTTCTCAATCAAATTTTCTTTCTAAAGCAACACAGAACACATCTTTAGTCTCAGGCGGTGTTGATACAGCATCTCAGTTTGCGTATAATTCGCTGTCTAGCGTTTTGCTATTGGTTTGTTTAATGGCAGGACTTGAAGTTGCAAAAGAGCTCGGTACATTCGGAGCAAGTACGATTACAAGTTGGGCAGAAAAGGGCACACACTTTGTTGGTGTTAAGCCTATCCAGATGTTAGGAGAGATGGGATATCAGAGAGCACAGAGATTTAAGCGAGAAAAGACAGCAAGATTGCCCGAGAAAGCATTTCATAAAGATGATACTGCGGGTAAGAAATTTGGTTGGGGGAATGTGTTAAGCAAAGATTTTGCGTGGCGTACAAAGTTAACTGGTTGGGCTGTTTCAGCATTAAATCCCGACGCTACTTACAAAGCAAGACATAAAGAGTTTGAAGAGTTGAATGAAGAAGAGAGATTAAATGCAGAAAAGGCAGCAGAGGATCTGGTAGTTGTTGATAGGTCAAAGGGAACCCAATGGCATGAAATTAGAAAGTCAGAACAAGAGAAGCAAGAAAGAGCCTTTCTTAGCCACTTTACCACTAAGTCTGCTGGTGAATTGCTTGAAATAGCCAGGGGGTTCGTTGATTCAGGGTATGCTCAGACTCCACGCGGTCGTCAGGAGATGAGATCTTTGATTACAGGAGCATATCAAACAGGGAAAATAAGAGACATTGTTGAAGATTGGACCGGGCAAGGAGAGTTTACAGAAGAAGCTCAGAATGCTTTCTTTAGAGATGCTTTGAAAGGTGACCATGAGTTAAAGAGATTCCAGGATTCAATAAATGATATTTCAAAAGAAAAAAAGCTAGGTTATGGAATCGGTCTGCATTTAGTAGATGATGCCGAGTACAACGAGGCTTACAAGCCAATCAAACCACACTATGATCGTTTGAGAGACTTAGCACGAGAAGAACAGGAATTAAAGCTTAAGTTAGATAACCCACTAACTGAAGAGGGGGATAAACTGGGAATAGAGCAGCGATTAAAACAGATTGTCGTAGAAAGAGAAGGCGGTGCGGGTATAAAGATAGATTTAGATAGAGAAGAACAGGAGTTGAGATTAGAAGAAGCTAAGTCAGAGAACACAGCAGAAAGAAAGCAACAAATTAGTGGGCGTTTGAAACAAATTACAGAAGAAAGAAAAGGATTAGTAGATCAAAAAGGTCAAATAATCGAGGGTATTAATGAGAAAATTGAAAAACTGAAGCAAATTCCTAAATTTATGGAAGAATCGGATTTAACGCCTGAATTTATACAAGAATTGAGGCAAAATCCTGAATTTCCCGGAAGATTCAGTCAGAACCCTGCTGAATTTGCCGAAAAATTGAAGCTAAGCCCTGAATTTGCCGAAAAATTGAAGCAAAATCCTGAATCTATAAACGAATTGAAGCAAGTCCTTCATTTTAGAGAACATTACAAAAAAGCAATGGCTAGGAGACAGCTTAGACAAGAGCGCCAGATTCGCCATTGGGGTGCAGCAGACTTACCAGCTGTGAATCCAACAGGTATTGATAGGATTGACGAGAGTACTGGAGAAATCAGCAAGCCTTTGCAAATGTATATCAAGAGAATGGATAAATACAACAGTGTTCCTTTGAACCAAAGATCAATGGAATATTTTGCTGGTGTTAAGATTGATCAAAGAACTGGGGCATTTGTTTTCAAAACTCCTGAGCAGAAAAAAGTTTGGGATTATGTTGTTAAAAAGCATCCTTCATTTGCGAAGAGAATTTACAATGCCTCAAGAGGTATAACTTACGCTGGGCACCCTCAGTACAGTGACCTGCCTCCTGAAGGTGTTCCACATTATGTCAGGCACACTGTTGAGCGTGAAGTAGACGGAAGAGTTAAGGAAATTGATAAGTACTTTAAGCCTGCCGGCGATGGATCAGAAATTGAAGTTACTGGCGATGCATTGGTGGCATTAACAAAGAATTTGCGTACAACAGGTACAAGAATAAAAACTGCTGCAGATGAACGAGCACAGGCCAACAAAGCTCAAAAATCAGGTGGGCCTACTGACAACGAAGCCCCAGGAGATAATTATCCTACATAACAAAATATATGAGACTTTCTGATATACAAGAATATTTTTTGAATCTCACATCTGCTGATAACTTTGAAGCAATTAAGTTACAAGCAGATGGAGTGATTCAAGCAGGTGACCCGGCTGATGCTGAGGATTTCTTAAACTTGCTTTCAAAGTCTTTAGCAGCTCAGGGTAACACTGTTCAATCGAGCAATCCTCAAATGTATGATCAGTATGAAGCCATGTGGACCCTGCTTGCTTTCAAAGCTTTCCCCACTCTTAACTCAGACGATCAGGAAAATCTGTTGAAGACAAGATTTTTCTTCGCAATTCAAAATGGATTTAATCCCGATGCAATAGTTAATGAATATTTTTTAGACTACCAGGATGACAGTGTAGTTAAAAACAAATTTGGTATTTTTATTAAATATCTTCTAAGTAATGCTGAAAGACTTGGTTCAAATACAGTTGAGATAGAAGGGAAGAAATATCTACCAGAATTAAGATATTGGATTCAAGACTATTCCAAGTTTCCTTCAAAGACTCCAAAGCGAGGAAGTGTTGAACGCTTGGCATATATTAATCAAAGTGGGAATGTTAGATCCTTAACACAGGTTTACAGACAAGCACTTTTGAAAGTCCTGAAGTTCTATGATGATCTTGTTAATGTTGATAGACCAAGGAAAATGATTGATGAAGAAGATCTTGAAGATGCAAGAGAAGACATGGAAGTTTTAGCAAAAGCATGGCAAGAAGCACAAGGTGGTAATGTTCCTTCAATGCCACAAGCACCAAATCAACAGGTTGGATTAAACATTGATCAAAAACTTCGAGATTTAAGAAATAGGGTGGGGAGGTAGTTATGAATACAATCGATCAAGCAAAAACAGTCATTCAAAATACAACTTTGCTCTCGTCTTTAGAAAAGACGGAGTGGATTCAGTTATTACCTGCAATGAATGAAACACAATTACAGGAGTTTTTGGAGATACTTGCACCAGGTCAACACTTTGAAACTAAAGCACCTGTAGAACCAGTAATCCCTACCGTTCCAAAACCTGTTGTTAAACCAATGCAAGTTGATATACATGAAAAAGAAATTGGAACTAGCAAACCTTTGTATGAATTAGAACTTCCAGAACACGCAAGCGCATCTGTTGTTCCAAGGTCCGTAGAGCCAGTTATTCCAAAAGCGCAAAGTGTTGTTGTTCCCCAGGTTCCTGTTGTTCCAGCTCCATCTGATCCTACAGCATTACAACAAAGGGTTGAGAATATTGTTAAAGAACTTCAACAGAAAAACATGGTGCCAAAAGAAAAACCTGGGCCAGCACCGATTCCAGTACCTGTTTTAAAACCACAAAAACCCGTTGTTGCTCCTAGACCAAAAACTCAGCCCGAACCTTTGCAGTTAAAGACCTTGGAAGATTTCAAAAAGTTAACTCCCGCGCATTTGCATGGTGATACTGTTGCTGAAGATCTTCAGAACATCATTTTGTCTATATCAGCGTTGAGTAACAAATACAAACCTTTTGATATGGTTGCCGCTATTGAACAAAGCTCTTTGTACAAAACATATATTGGAATTGGAATGGCTTTGTTAGATGATTCTAATCCTGATCGTGATTCAGCATACGCGAAGGTAATTAAAGATATGGACGTTCGCGGAGATGACTTTTTAACAAAAGAAGAGTTTGAAGCATTTACTGATTTTCGTAAGAAGTTAGAACAGTTTTTGTAGTATAATTAAAGGAAGAATATGCAATTTCCAGTACCACAATTCATTGATATTGAAGACAAGATAATCGGACCGTTTACGTTAAAGCAGTTCGGTATAATTTTCATTGCTGGTTTAATTGATGTCGCGTTGTTCAGGATCTTTAAAGTAGGGGTTGTTTTCTTTCTCATTGGTTTACCGGTTACATTAGTTGGCTTAGTTATGGCCTTTGGACAGTTTAATGGAAAGAAGTTGTACGATTCAATTCCTTTGGCATTAAAGTTTCTTTCTGAACCAAAGCAACTGGTTTTTCATAAAACAGCAAGAATGGATAATTTAAATATTAAGACAATTACAGTGGAGCAGGTTAGAGCAGCACAAGGCAATGCATCAGCACAGCCAGAAGAAAGCCCTCAGAGCAAATTAAAGAATCTGACTCGGTTGTTACAAGAAAAGAGTGAACAAGAAACGCAATTAGTAAACAAACAAAAAGGAAGTTAGAACAATGAACGAAAAAGAAGAACAACATAAAAGCACTCAGTCTTTTTTAAAGATAGCTGAAATTAAAGGCGATACTGGTATTTTAGATACTGGTGGGTATATTGCTGTGGTTGCTGTTTCAAGCACAAACTTTGCTTTAAAAAGCACTGAAGAACAGAATGCCATGATCTATGGGTATCAAAACTTTTTGAACTCCATTGATTTTGAGATTCAGATTTTAATGCAATCAAGAAAAATGGATATTCATGTGTATCTAGAAGCAGTGCGCCAGCAAATGGAGCGACAAACAAACGAACTATTGCGTGTTCAAACACAGGAATATATTCAATTCATTTCAAAGCTTGTTGAAAACGCGAGTATTATGAACAAGTCTTTCTATATAGTCATAACGCATTCCCCTGGGCTTTTGTCTGGTAAATCTAAAAAAGGTTTCTTTAGTATGTTTAGCAAGAGATCCCAAGCAGAAGAGTTTGCTGCTAAGAATACAAAGTTTGAATCAGAACGCTTAAAGATGCAACAAAAGATTAATACAGTTATTGGAGGTATGTCTCAGATTGGTCTTAAAGCAATTGCATTAAACACCGAAGCTTTGACTGAACTATTTTACAATTCATATAATCTAGACAGCGCTCCGTTAATTGATGCGTCTAAATTAAGCGATATTAATATAAGGGCGTAGATATGTCACTAATAGTACCACCAACAAGACAAGAGCTGGATGTGAAGAAACAGGCTTTGCAACAGAAGATTGAAGAAAAGGAAACCAACAAGCAGATTTTAGCCGTGGAAAAAGAATACCGCGAAGGTTTAACATCTTTGAAAGACATCATTGCTCCTGCTGCTTTAACTTTTCAGAATTCATATTTTGAATTAAACGGAAAGTTTGGACGAAGTTTCTTTGTTTTAACATATCCACGTTTTCTTTCAACAGACTGGCTCTCTCAGGTTATTAACATGGATACAGCTATGGATATGTCCATGTTCATTTATCCAATTGACTCAGGAGAAATTTTAAAGAAACTCAGAAGCAAAGTTGGGCAAATTGGTTCTCAGATGTCTATTAACCAGGAAAAAGGTAATGTCCGTGATCCTGTTTTAGAAACCGCTTACAAAGATGTTGAATTTCTTCGAGATCAATTACAGCAGGGAACTGAAAAGTTCTTTAAGTTTGCTTTGTATTTTACAATCTATGCTGATAATTTAAAAGAGCTTGATCAGTATTCTTCAATCTTTGAAAGCACAATGGCAGCAAAGCTCATCATCACAAAGCGTTCTGTGCTTCAAACCAAAGCAGGACTAAACTCAACCCTGCCTTTGTTTGCTGATGAGATTGATGTTAACACCAACATGAACACATCACCTTTGTCAACGACTTTTCCGTTTGTTTCTGCTGATCTTTCAAACAACGAAGGCATCCTTTATGGTATTAACAGACATAATAACAGCTTAATTGTTTTTGATCGCTTTAAGATGGAAAATGCAAACACTTTGGTTTTTGCAAAATCCGGAGCTGGAAAATCATACGCTGTTAAGTTAGAGGTTTTACGTAGCATGATGATGGGTACTGATGTCATCATCATAGATCCTGAAAATGAATACAAGCACTTAGCTGATGCTGTTGGTGGAACATATTTAAATATTTCTTTAAACTCAGATTCTCGTATTAATCCTTTTGATCTTCCTCTACCAATTGCTGGTGAAGATAACGCGGATGTATTAAGAAGCGCCATTATTAACCTATTGGGGTTAATGAACTTGATGCTTGGAAAGTTAACTCCAACCGAAGAAGCTATTATGGACAAGGCTTTGTGGCAAACTTATGCAGCAAAAGATATTACAGAAACAAGTGATTTTAAAAATATTACACCACCAACAATAAGCGACTTGGTGTCGATATTGGGTGGCATGGTTGGTGCGGAAAGCTTGTCTCAGCGTTTAACAAAGTACAGCGAAGGAACATTCTCAGGAATCTTTAATCAACGAACCAATGTTATTTTAAACAACCAGCTCATTGTTTTTTCAATCAGAGATTTAGAGGATACGTTAAGACCAATTGCAATGTATGTTGTGTTAAACCATATCTGGAACGCTGTTAGATCAGAACTTAAGAAGCGCATTTTGGTTTTAGATGAAGCGTGGATTTTAATGCAGTTTGAAGATTCTGCAAGGTTTGTGTTTGGTATAGCGAAACGTGCTCGTAAGTATTATTTAGGGTTAACAACAATCACGCAGGACGTTGCTGACTTTATGAACTCTCCATATGGTAAACCCATTGTTACAAACTCTTCAATGCAGTTGTTGCTTAAACAATCACCAGCAGCTGTTGATATTGTTGCAGAAACCTTTTTCTTAACAGAGGGTGAAAAGTACTTACTTTTGGAAAGTGAAGTTGGAGAAGGAATTTTCTTTGCAGGATTAAAGCATGCTGCCATAAAGATATACGCATCTTATGTTGAAGATCAGATCATAACCACAGATCCAAAACAACTCTTGGAGTTGCAACAAGCAAAAAACCAGGTTTCAGAAGAAGAAAAAGGAGCTTAAATTATGGCTTTAAATGCTCCGACACAACCAGATCAGGAGCAAGACCTTCCTGAAGATAAAAAGCCTTCTGATCCAAAGCTTGATGCTGTGAGCGGTCCGTCAGAGTTAGCAAAGTTTTCAAATTTCAGAAACTCCCAGGCAGAGATTAACACAACAAGAAAAACAACAGTTACAGGAAAAGAAAGGCGAATGTCTGATCTTACAGTTGTTCGCAAGAGAAGACAGGCTGCTGATTCAGTAAACGCACCAAAAGGAAAACAAGAAGAAGCTCCAGAACAAGAACAAAAACCAGAACCAGAAACACCGCCAGAAACTCAAGCACCGCAAGCTCCTGAAGGACAAGCTCCTGAAGGACAAGCTCCTGAAGTTAACCCAGAACAGCCACAGGATGACGGGAGGGTTGAAATGGAACCAGAAGAAGCTAAAGAAAAGCCTGATGAATCTGAAGTGGACAAAGAACAGGAAGAGCAAGATCAAGAAAACGAGGATGAAGAAGAGGAACAAGAAGAAGCAAGTGCTGAGGATGAAGAAGAGCAAGCAGCACAACCAAAACCCCTTCCAACAACACAAGTTGCACAAGCACAGCAAGCAGCAAAAGATGAATTAGAAAAGGTTGCTGGAAAAAAGTTTGTTTCCTTTGTCTGGTCAACAGTTGGTGAATCGCTTGGAATCGGTTTACTCTGGGCAATACCAACCTTTGATGTATATATAATTATCGGTTGGTTTAACAAGCGTCCTTTCTTTCATCAATTGCCAAAATGGCAAATCGTGGGTATATTGATAATAAATTTGCTGGTTATATTCACGATCATAATGGTCATACTACTGACGTTGAAAGCAATGTGTTCTGGTTTCTGGATGTCAGCATTTAGAAAAGCATTGTCTTTCGTAAATGATACTGCTGATACTTTGAATGAGGTTTGTAAGCAAGTCGAACCATTAATTAAAGACTTGCCTGATCTAGGAGCGTAAACAAAATGAACAAAAGAGTTTTAATAGCATTAGGTAGTATTTTGGGTTTAATAATAGTGATTGTTGTTTTCATAGTCATTGTTAACTCAAGAAGCAAAGCACCAAGTGTTACAGACCAGAATACTGATCAAACAAATCAGGATACTAACCAAACAACACCAAAAACAAACCCTGATCAATTAACTAAGATCAGTGATGCTTCGGTTATTGCTCCCATCCTTTCATATGATGGAAAAGCCTCCTGGTTCTTTACAGTAGATGGGCATCTTTACAAGTTAAATCTTTCAACAGGTTTAAAACAAGAGTATCTATTACCAACATATCTAGGTATTACTGATGCAATCTGGCCTTTAAATGGTAATGATTTCATTGTGGTTACAGGAACAGGCGCAAGCAAAGTCTTTAACTATTACAACTCTGAAACAAAAGTATTTAGTGAATACCCATCTAATGTAAAAGCTGTTGATTTTACTCCAGACGGAAAGCATGTTGTTTATAACTGGGTTAGCGGAGCAAAGTCCACATTAAGTATTGCTGATCCTAATTTAAAGAATTTTCAGAATGTTTTAGATCTTCCTGCTGGTGGTTTAACTTTAAAGGTCTCAGCTTTAGGAAACAAAGTCTTTGCATATGACCATGCCAATAGTCAGGATGGAAGACTTAATCTAATTAACCTTGATTCAAAAAAGCTTGTAACTATACGAACAAGTCAGGATAACGAGGTTGTTTGGTCTCCTGATGGAAAGAAGTTTGTTTACAACAGAGATCCAGACGGTAAAACTAAAGACAACTCATTATGGTTAGGGGATTCAGAGGAAGTAACAAACAAAAAGCTGAATATTAATGGTGGTGTTTCAAAAGTAGTGTTTGATCAAAGCGGAGAAAACCTCTATGTTTCAGCTGTTGGTATAGATGACCAGACTGAATCAATCTGGAAGATTGATTTACAAACTCTTCAAAAAACAAAAGTCTTTAAGGTTAAAGACTTGATTACTAAGATTGATGCTTCTGATTTGTTGATTAGTCCTGATTCTCAAACCTTGTACTTCAAGAATTCAGATGGGTTTCTTTATTCCGTAACTCTTTCTAAGGAAGTAAAGTAGCTATTCTAAGTGTATAATTTTTTCGTTAATTAACTTTAAGATTTCCGGATGTTTTTTAAGGTCCGGATCTTTTGTATATATGTTTTTAGCCCAGGTTTGAGCTAGTTTTGCTGTTTGCGGGTCATAGTCATAGAACTTGAAGTAAGCAAAGCCTGATTGTTCTTCTCCAAAGATGTTTCCAAAGCCACGAGTTTTTAAATCAATCTCTGCTAATTCAAAACCGTCTGATATTTCAGAGAAGTTTTTTAATCTTAATTTTACTCTTTCACTTTCATTGTCAGAGAAAAGCAAGCAGTAAGACTGGTGTTCTGATCTTCCAACTCTTCCTCTGAATTGATGCAGTTGAGCAAGTCCAAAGCGCTCAGCCCCTTCTATGATCATTACGCTTGCATTTGGAACATCAACACCAACTTCAATAACTGATGTGCTAACTAAGATGTTAAGTTCTTTGTTTAGGAAGCTTTGCATAGTTGCTTCTTTTTCTGTTGCTTTCATTTTTCCGTGCAGAAGACCAATCTTTAATTTAGGGAAGATTTTTTGCAGAGCCTGATGTTCCTGTGTTGCTGATTTAACGCCTAGTTTGTCACTTTCTTCGATTAAGGGAGTAACAACAAAGATTTGTTTTCCTAAAGCGATTTGTTTAAGTACAAAAACATAAGCATCAGGACGTTCAGCTTGGTTTACAACCTTTGTTTTAATGATTTTTCTTCCTTTTGGCATTTGTTTAATCTGGGATATTTCTAGGTCTCCAAAAAGGGAAAGTTTTAAGGTTCTAGGGATTGGTGTTGCACTCATTGAAAGAAGATGTGGATATATTTCTTTGCTTTGCTGTTGTAAATGCGCTCTTTGTCTAACTCCAAATCTGTGTTGTTCATCAATGATTAAAAGAGCTATGTTTTTAAACTCAACAGAGGTTTGTAAAGCAGCGTGTGTTGCAATTACAAGCTGTGGACCGCCGTGTTTGATTTCCGCGATTAGTTCTTTTCGGTTTACTTTGTTGTTTCCATTTACACCTGCTTTTTTGCCTGTTAAAAGCATTATACTTAATTTCTTTTGAGTGTATTGTTCTTTAAAGTATTTTAAAGCGCTATTGTAATGTTGTTGCGCGAGGATTTCAGTTGGACAAAGCAAAACAACCTGGTGTCCTAGGGAAAGTGCTTGAAGGGCAGAAATGAATGCAACCAGGGTTTTTCCTGAACCAACGTCTCCTTCTAAGAGGCGATTCATTGGTGTTGTTTTTTGCATGTCTTTTAAAATATCCCAGGCTGCTTTTTTTTGATCCATGGTTAATTCCCAAGGAAGCGTTTGAATGAAGTTTTGGATTAACTCTTTGTCAAAGGGGATTGGTGTTGCTTTTTCTGCTTCAAGTTCTGCTCTGTGTTTAATGACAGCAAGTTGAGCATAGAAAACCTCTTCAAAACCCATTCTGTATTTTGCTTTAACAAAAAGTTCGTTGTTTTCTGGAAAGTGTAAGTTTTGGATTGTTTCCTGAATGTTTAAAAGACTCAGCTCTGAAAGCATTTCTTCAGGGAGATATTCTTTGATGCTGGAAACTTTTTGCAATGCCTGGTAAACACAGGTGCGCATGTTTCTAAGAGAAATCGCGCCTCCTAGTTTGTATATTGGGATGATTCTTCCAGTGTGGATAGATACGGGGTCAAAGTCATCTATATGTACAACTTTTTCCCAAACCGGGTTTTGAAGCTGTAGCATTGAAACCTTGCCTTTTTGGTAGAGTCGTACGGTTCCTGCTAGGAAAACCTCATCACCGTCATTCAAATATTTGGAGATATATGATTGGTTAAACCAGACAACCATCAAAGAGCCGCTCTGGTCTGAAACTATCGCCTCAGCGCGGTTTATACGCCCGTAGAAGGCATTTACTGCCTTGATCTGGGTTACTCTTGCCTTGATGCTTATCTGTTCCCCAGCCTTAATTTTTGAGATCTTTAACACATTGGAAAAGTCTTCGTAACGAGCGGGGAAATAAAAAAGCAAATTAGGAGTTGTTTTAATTCCTAATCTGCCAAGTTCTTTCTCTAGTTTCTGTTCTGTTTTGTTAGCTGTATTTTCAAATATCATATGGTGATCCCGGCTGGGCTCGAACCAGCGACCTTCAGCTCCGCAAGCTGACGCTCTAATCCAACTGAGCTACGGGACCTTGATGTGTGGGCTGTTTTAGAATCTCAGCCATCGTGCAAGTCTCTGTGCGACTGTCTCGCGGTTTGGAGTTGATTCAGGAAGGTGTTTTTTTAATATATCAGAAACTTCAGTAGGATTAATTCCGTTTAAAGGAACTATTACAAAACGGTTTAAGTATGCTGTTGTTTCAAAATGCAATTGTTGTGCTTGTTGGTGGTAGATGATCCAGAATCTTTTAATGTTGTGGTATGGGAAGTAAACGTTCGCAACATTTATCCCTTTATCCGTTATTACAATGTCTATTTCCCTTGGTTGTTGTTTGGAGAAGAAATATATTGCAATGATAGCAACAATGATTGTTAATGCTGCCATCCAATCACGCATGTACACTTCATAACCCACTAGCAGTAAAGCAATGATGGAAAATGTCAGGTACCAACCAGTCCCTTTTTCATAGTGGTCAAATTCTTGTGTTGACCATGTGTATATTTCGTTTTTGTTGTTTTGATTTTGTGCCATATATTCTAATTGGCGGTGGGGGAGGGATTCGAACCCTCGAGAGATTCATCACCTCTACTAGTTTTCAAGACTAGCTCGATAGACCACTCCGACACCCCACCAAGGTATCAAAAACAGTTTTCAGGAAAGGCGATGACTTTTTGATTTTAACATCAAAAGCGTTTTTTAGCAATATTTGTAAGCATTTAAAAAGCGCACCGGTTTTTGGTGCGCTTTGGACTATTTTGTAAATGATGCGGGAGGCTCAATTATGAATCCTGTATGTGTGTCTTTTTTGTTTACGACTGGTTCTGATATTGTTTGTGCTTCTGGAATTAAGATTTTAGGCTTTGCTTTTTCTTGTGTAGCTTTGTCTGCTTCCGCAGTTGCCATAACTGTGATTGTATCCGCGATGTTGTCTTGTTCTTTAAGGTGGGCAAGGATTTTAACAGTGTCTCCAACATTAATATCAGAGGCTGTTAGTAAACTGCCGTCTTTGCTGAACAATTCAGTGCTGTTTAGTATCTGGAATGTGTTTATACCAACAACAATTGTGTTGTCTTTGATGCTCTTAATCTTTCCGGTGGTCTCTACTTTTGTTGCTGGATTGATGATTGCATTGCTTTCTTCGTTTGCTGCTGCAACGATCTTTTTGATCTCATGTAGTGCTGTTTTGGTTTGTGCTTCGTTTTCTTCAGCGCCCTTGGTGTCGCTTTGAGCAACTAAGGTGTTTTGGCTTTTTGCAATTGTTTCTGCTTTTTCAACAATGTCTGAGTTTGTGGATGAAATTGCGACTGCAACTTTAACTTCTTTTAATGCAGCTTTGGTTTGAGTTTGAAGTTCTGCAATGGCTGCTTTTGATTTTTCTGTGTCGTTTTCTGAAAGAGCTTGTTTTGCTTCTTGTAATCTTTGTACTGCAAATTCAAGTTGTAAGTCAGCTCTTTTTTCAGGATTTGAGGTCATTGTTAAGCGGAATTGCTGGAAGCTCTTTTTTAATGTGAAGAGTGTTTCTCCTGGAATGCTGTTTGCAGCAGCAAAACTTGTTCCTGAAATTAATATGACTATGCTTGCAAGAACAGCAGAAAGCATTCTAAAGGAATTAAAGAACTGAGCAACAAAGGATCGATTCTGTTGATGTTCTAAGTAGAGTTTTCTTTTTGCTGGAGTTGGTATTGCTTTAAGCGGTAGGGAAGAGACTGTTTTAACCATAGCTAACATTGAAGCAAGTTCTTCTTGAACATTTTGTGGGTAATCAGAAACTACCAGCGAAATATTTTCTCCGTTTTGTATCCTACTAATCGCGTGATCTAGGTATTGTTCAATTTGTGATTGCATTTTTCGGTTCTTGGCTTGGTGATTTTAATTGTTGTTCTTTGTACTTTAAGAAAAGTTCTTGTAGTTTTTGAATTGCTCTGTGCTGAGTTACTCTAATTGATCCTTCAGTCCTTGAAATGAGCTCTGAAATCTCGTCGTTATCCATTTCTTCCATGAATTTAAGTTTAACGACGATCTGTTGTTCAGGGGTAAGCTTTTTAAGGAGTTCTAGGAATATCTTTCTTTCTATTACTGTGTTTGCATCTTCGTTAAGGTTCTCTTCTGATTCTAAGATGTTTGAAACATCTTCTAGATTAACGAGTTCTCTTTTCTGTCTGTAGTGGTCTATGATCAGGTTTTTAGCTACCTGATACAACCAACCACTAAAAGATTCTTCTTTGACACTTGATATTTTAATCCATGCTTTAATGAAGACCTCTTCTGTTAGATCTTCTGCCAGTTCTTTGTGGTTTACTCTAAAAAAGATGAATTTGAATATCTTTTCAAAGTAAAGTTCATAGATCTGACCAAAAGCAGGTTCTTCACCCTGTTTTGCTCTGAAGACCAGAAGCCTCTCTCTTTCTGTGTCTTTTCTCGGGATTCTAGATTGTCCTCGATTATCGGACATATATGGTGCTAACTTATTAGACGGTTCAATTAAGTAATTGTTACTAATTATACCACTCTTTGGGTATATTACGGTATATTCTTCAGATTTAGGCAAGTTTTTGCTAGTATATTGATATATGAATGTAATGACTTTTAAAGATCGGGTATACAAAGTTGTTTCAAGGATTCCAAAAGGCAAAACTTTAACCTATGGTGAGGTTGCTGAGCTTGCTGGGAGTCCAGGAGCATTTCGTGCTGTTGGAAATATTATGAGTAAGAACTGGGATCTAAAGATTCCGTGCCATCGGGTTGTTAGAGCAGACGGTAAACCAGGAGGGTATAACAGAGGGAGAGGGAATAAGGTTCGAATATTAAAAAAAGAAGGAGCAATATGAATGAAGAGTTTAAAGAAAAAGAAAAGCGCTTAGGTAAAGAATTAAGGATTCAAAGCATTGGGTACATTGTCGCAGCTCTTGGTTTGGTTGTTGGTCTTTCTTGGAATGATGCGATTAAGTCTTTGATCGATCATTTTTTTAGCACTGGTGGTTCAGGTATTGCCGCAAAGTTTGTTTATGCAATTGCAATTACTGTTTTGATTATTCTTTTGAGTCAGTTTTTGATGCGTTTGGGTAGGAAGGAAGAATAACAAAAAACCCCGGGGAACCGGGGTTTTAAAATGTTTTGTTTTAGAATACTTTTCCGGGCTTCCAAGGCGTTCCAAGCATTGGAAGGATGTATCTGTCTAATCCAACCCAGCCAGCAACTCTCCAGGCAAGGATTATGAAAAGCTGAAGGAAAAGCAGTATGGGGTTTACGCTTACTGTTCCTGCAAGGAGAAAGTTCATGTTCATGAAGCTTCCAAAGAAAGCAGCAATTCCCGTGAATATTCCTAGGATTAAAGCAACACCCACAAGGATTTCGCCATAAGTGACTAGGTATGAAAAGCCAACAGTGTGTTGGGTTACAAAGCCGTTTAAGAAATCAGCATACCAGCCTGAAACGTCAGGATGCAGTCCCGATGTTTTGTTTAAAGCGCCTGTTACAAACCCTTGGACCGCAACTCCGGCTTTTGAACCCACCCAGACTGGGCTTTCTAGTTTTTCCCAGCCAGCAATGAGCCATGACCACCCGACGTAGACTCTGATTATTAACCAGATCCAACCATAGCTTGTATTTGCAAAAAGGTGTTTTGCAAATAGCGGCTCTGGTATGTGCACTGCTTGTGTTTGTGACATATTTTTTGTTTAATTATTTTGTTTAATTATTCAGTTGTTACGCCTTCAAAGTGTTCTGAGTCTTGTTCTGCTTGTTGTTTTGTTTGATGAACTGTTTGATCTTTGTGGTGTGCTGGGGAATATATTGTGTATAGTTTTAAGCTATCTGTTTTTGATGTATTAATGATGTTGTGTTTAGCGCCTGTTGGGACAATAACCGCGTCACCATCAGAAACTGTCTGTTCGTTTCCGTCTATTAAAACCTTTCCATTCCCTTTTTCAAATCTAAAGAATTGGTCTGATTCATCATGTGTTTCCTCACCAATTTCTTCTAGTGGTTTAAGGCTCATTAAAACAAGCTGTGAGTGTTTTCCTGTGTAGAGTACTTTTCTAAAGTTTTCGTTTTGTATGGTAAGTTTTTCTATGTTGTCTTTGTATCCATGCATATTTTTGTTATTTAATAAATACGGTTGCTAAAACACCAGCTGTGACTAACAGACCGCCAGTTACATTTCCAAGGGTTGGTTTTTCTCCAAGGAAGATGAAAGCAAGTAGAATTGTTAGAGCAACGCTTAGTTTGTCTATTGGCGCGACTTTTGAAGCCTCACCAAGTTGTAATGCTTTGTAGTAGAAAAGCCAGGAAAGTCCTGTTGCGATTGCAGAAAGGATTATGAATGTATATGAATATTTTGAGATCTTTAAAACATCAGAAGCATTTCCTTGCATGAAGACAATTCCCCAAGCAAAGATCACAATGATTATTGTCCTGATCGCAACAGCTAGGTTGCTATCAACCCCTTTTATCCCTATTTTTCCAAATATTGCAACTAAGGAAGCAAAGAAAGCAGAAAGAATCGCGTAGATTACCCAGTTCATGTTTTCTCGTTTAATTTCCCCTTAATTATACACCCCAGGAGAAATAATCGCCAAAAGATTCTTTTTTTGCTATGTTTGAAGTATGAAGATCCTAATTATGGGAGCTGGAAAAATAGGGAAGGCAATTCAAAGCGGCTTTAAGCCAGACGTTGCTTTTGAGTTTTGGGACAAGGATCCAAGTAAGGTTGAAAATCAAAGGAATATTGAAGAAGCGGTTGCGTCAGCTGATCTTGTTTTCCTCTGTATCCCTTCAACGTGTTTGTTTGAAGCGATTAATAGCTTGAAAGGACATATTAAATCAAATACTTTTGTTGTTTCATTAACAAAGGGAATTGAATCTAATACATCTAAGTTTGCAGCTGAACTTTTTCCTGAATATTTTTCAAAAGAAAATTTTGCTTTGCTTTCAGGACCAATGCTTGCAGATGAGCTTATTGCAGGAAAAAAAGGAAGCGCTGTTGTTGCGTCAGCAAACACGAAAATCTTTGAAGCCTTAAAGAATACTTTTAGAGACGACTTTTTAAACTTAGAATATTCTTCAGACGTGTATTCTGTTTCAATGTCCGGAGTTTTGAAGAACATATATACAATTGCGATCGGGATTGCAGATGGTTTAGGTTTTGGTAAAGATCAAAAAGGGGAACTTTCTTCCCGAGCAATTTCAGAGGCAACGCTAGTTATTAAAGAGCTTTCTGGAGATCCTGAGATTTTCTTGGGAACTGCTGGGGTTGCTGATTTTGTTGCAACATCAACAAGCTCTGATTCAATGAATTTTAAAGCAGGAAAGTGTATTGCAGAGGGGAATGAATATCCTGTTAGTGAGGGTATTCATTCACTTCCATTGCTTGTTTCAAGGTTAAAGGATGTTTCTAAATTTCCTTTGCTGAATAGTATTAATGAGATTTTACTTAAGAGAAGACGACCAGAGAATTTAATTTAAGTTCGTCCTGTTAATTATTAACATGAGAGGTTAATAGTATGACAAACGGATTATTAAAACATAGGCTAGAAAAATTAAGAGATTTCATTTCAGAGCATAAGCTCGCTGTCATTGCGACAGTTGATCCACACTACTGTTTACCACAGGCTGCAGTCGTAGGATTTAGTATTGGTAAACATTTTGAGTTGTATTTTGGAACTTCGGTATATACCAGGAAATATATAAATATACAGAAAAATCCACGAGTTGCCCTTGTTATTGGTTGGACTAAAGGAAAGACTGTGCAGTATGAGGGAGAAGCAGTTGAATTAACAGCTGAAGAGATTTTGGAGTACAAACAAAACGTCCTTGGTGATGTTCCATCAATTGCAAAGTATATGCACGACGAGGAGATGGTTTTTTACAAGGTTAAACCTAAGATGATTAAGTATTCAGATCTTTCAGTTGATCCTTGGGAAGTTTTTGAGCTTGAAAGATTTAATTAAATATATATATTGAAAACAGCCCTGAGGGCTGTTTTCTTTGTGCCAAAAATATCGTGCACATGTTTTGTGCGCGGGACTAAAAGTTTTTTGGTCTATTGATTATGCGCTGTTTTGTGAGCTAAGTTCCAGAGCCAACCAAAGACATAGCCGATGAGGTATCCAATTACTGCTGTCGCTATGATTAGCATTAGAGCACTACCTAGTGAGAATGGGGTAATGCTGTATTGGAAGCTGATGAAGTGCAAACCAAAGATCCAATCCATGAATGGTTTAGCAAGGTTTGCAAGGACCATTAAAGCCCAGACTGCGTGGAAGATGGCAAACAGTCCACCGAAAACAAAACCGGTTTTATTGCAGTTTACTTCATACATATTTTTTTGTTTCTTGTTTTCGACCTTTGTATTAAGTCTAGCACTGGGGAGGTAAGAGGGGAAATGTATCATTGACTAAGTTTAAAGCATTGAATACAATGTTTAGTTCCTCTATACAGGGGGATATGGCGACCGTGTGCCAGGCTTTCGCAAAAACACGGCAACGAAGGTTTTTCGGGAGGCGGTTATGTACATCACGTTTTCCTGGCCAAAGGCAGATGTCCACGAGAAGAGCGCACAAGCGGTTGTGCTACCGATCATGGACCGTCTGCTTCGGACACTCCAGTGGGAAGTGGGCGTGGAGGGGCACCTCAAGGATAGAGAGGTACTCTACATGGAGGTCGAAGGACTCAGCAACAACGTCTACGCTCTTCCGCTGATGGGGATTTACAATGTTCCCATCTGGCAGGAGGTGGAGGATGTTGTCGAGATGCTTCGGGAGTTCGGCATCGAGCCTTTGGTTCTGGTCAACGGAGAGCAGACGATTCTGGCCTACGCTGGCCAAGAGGAAGCTCGTGCTCGTTACTTCAGGCAGGCTTTGGAGTCTGCACGTGAAGCCGTGAAGGCAACACGGCGCTGGTTCAAGGACTCACGGCTCGCAGCGATCCGGCAGGGCATCAACGACTGCTTCGCTCGTGAGTCAAGCGTCGAGTTCATGGGTTACCGTCGAGTCCTAATTGTAGTAGACAAGAAGTAGGCTCGGCGCTAGAAGAGTAGGAGAAGGAGGAGTACCCCGGCGGGCAGTTTTGCCGCCGGGAGACACAAAGCCATCATCTTTGACCTTGGATTCCGAGGGTTCCATGTCGAGATACTATGTTGTAGATGTCTTATCGGATCTTGCAGAAGCCTTGCTACCGAAGTTACAGGAACAGATTCGAAGCGAGCAGCTGCTTGGTATT
Source organism: uncultured Candidatus Saccharibacteria bacterium (assembly GCA_964364285.1). Classification (GTDB taxonomy): domain Bacteria; phylum Patescibacteriota; class Doudnabacteria; order UBA920; family VMFF01; genus VMFF01. Next base: position 43,437 of record CAYIKZ010000006.1, read on the forward strand.
GGCAAGCAGCTTGAGGTGCTTCTGAACGTGTACGTGGTGGGCAGTCCTTTCAAGGGACCGAAAGGGCAGCTCGATGATTCCTCTTCGGGCCGCAGGCTGAAGCAGATTGCCGTGGAGATACAGGAACAAATCTCGGAGATGGTGCGCGAACAGCATTTGCTTGCTGCCAATCAGCGTCTGCAACTTTCATTTCAGGTTAACGATGTTGGTCTAATCAGCGTGTCAGTAAACACGTCGACCAGGCGCAAGGGCCCTGTGTCCGTTGAACTGAGCGCCGAAGACTGGCAACGGATCGAAGCCTTACCATGGGGGCGCACGCCAAAGTTCCAGAAGGCGTTTGATAGCCTGAAGGAGTGCAAGCAAAGCCCTTGCAAGGGTGTTTACTGCCAGAGCGAGGCGAACCGGATGTTTTCTGAGTTCGGGTTGCCCTACAGGGTGATGGTGGTGACAGGTACGCTCGCGAAGAAGTTCGGGATCATACGGCGGACATACAAGGAGACGCGGTTGTTCCGAGTAGAGTAGGGTTGTTCCGAGCGGAAGAGGAAGGAGGAAATAGGACCCCGGCGGGCAGTTTTGCCGCCGGGAGACACAAAGCGGAACGCTGACATGCATTGCATCAGCGTTCTTTCTTTTTTTGAATACCAAAATCGACCAGCAAGTAATATTGCTGGTCGATTTATGTTTGTTCTCAAATATCATTTCTTCAACAGTTCTTTTAGCTGCTTGATCCTGGTAAAACCCGTGCGGACAACATCTTCGATAAGGTCGGGACCGCGATTGTTCTTGTGCAAGGTTTCTAGCATTGCTGCAGTCATTCCGCCCTTGGTTGCCACTTGCTCAATGATCTGATTAAGGGGTAATTCAGAATTCAAGCACAAGGTAGCAGCATTTTGAAAAGTGTGCGCGATTATTTCCCTTGCCATCTTTTCCGGGAACGCGTTGCAACTCACCGGTCTGGCGTAGCATTGGATGTGGTCTGCAACAAGCCCGAACATGCAACCAGAAACCAGAATTGCTTTGTCCAAAGCTCTTTCGTTTGGAGCAGTCCAGTTGCGACCCAGAAGCCCCAGGATGTTTTCTGCCAGTTTCTTTTGTTTTGGGTCAATGTTTCTGGAACTGATCCAGACATTGGTTCCGTTTCCATTCTGGATACCAATGGTCGTGGCGCACCTGACGATGTTGCTTGTTCGGATGGCGCTCTGGATGGTTCTGAGCTTCAGCACAGCGACAAGTGAGATGTACAGAGTGTTTTTGTTAGGACACACAAGCTCTTGGGATATTGTCTTGAACAGTCCGGGTTTGACCGTGATAAACGTGATGGTGCTCTGTTGGGTTGCTTCAGCGTTTGTTTCCGCAAAGTTACATCCGGGAAACTGTTGCTGGAGTTTTTGCTGACGTTCTTTCCTAACCCAGCCAAAGACGATCTGGTCGGGTTTGAAACCGGTTTGTAGCAGGCGAGAGGCGACCATGCTACCCATGTTGCCAGCTCCGATGATTGCGACTTTCTCGTTTGAGAACTCCATATTTCCTCCTGGAAATTGGGAAAAACAAAAACTGTTCCGAAGGAGCAGTGATGTATGTTCGAAAATTTCCAGCACAAATCACTTACCCTTCGGATAAGTGAGTAGGTGGAATTAAGTTGAAAGAAATGTTTTGCATATGTTGTTTAAAACAAAAACTCGTCTTTATTACCCTTAATCTTAAAGAGTAACAAGGACGAGTTTTAATCGTGATACCACCTTGCTTTGTTTTACTATTGCTAGTAAAACCTTTGTAGCTGACAATCATCAGCTTTCCTTTGTAACGGTAGGAATTCCGGTACTGCTCATCGCAGACAGCTCCCTGGCTGGTTCACCTTTTTAAGGGTTACTATTCAGTTCACAGCTTTTAATCGAATTGTAGATGAAGTATATGGGTTGAGGGTTGTTGGTGTCAAATACAGATGTTTTAATATCGAAATTTGAATTCCGAATTTTGGCGGTGTTTTTTGGACGAAGTTCGAACATTTTTGAGCAAACCCCCAACTAAGGAAGCCAGCCCCGCCGTCGCTCGAAAACCTCGCCACCCCGCAAAAAAGTTTTCTTCACAATTTTTAATTTGCGCGCGCTGATTTTTTTCTTCTAAAAGGAAAAGAAAACTTTTGTGCGGGGTTCTGCTCTCAACGAGCAGGACGGCGGGACTGTCCGCTTTTTGATTTCGCTCGGGCGTGGCGGAATTCCCCCCAAACCCCCCTTCCGCCACGCC
>CAYIKZ010000007.1:0-44835 GCA_964364285.1 uncultured Candidatus Saccharibacteria bacterium
AACTCCTTGGCATTACTCTACCAAGGAGTGCAATATGTATCTGAGCTTATGCAAGTTTTGCTTTGTTTGGTGTATAATCTAAGATATGCAAAAAGTAATTTTAGCTTCAGGGTCAGAACTACGAAAGAATTTGTTTTCAGGTCTTAGTATTCCTTTTGAAATACAGATTGCTGATATTGATGAAAAAACAATTCGCGACCCTGATTTAAAAGTTCAAGTAGCAAAAATAGCCAGAGCTAAAGCAGAAACAGTGGCGGCAAAACACCAGGGGATCATCATCGCGGCTGATACCTTTGTTGTATGTGATGGAAAAGCCTTAGAAAAACCGCAGGATTTAGACGAAGCTCGTGCAATGCTGAAGCTACAGCAAGACAGAATTCTTTTCGTGTACACAGCGCTCTGTTATCTTGATCGCGAAAAGGACATTGATTTTTCAGAAGTCTCAATTACAAAATTAAAAATGCGTCAGCTAGATGATTATGAAATTGATGCATATGTAAACAATGCTCCTGTTACAACTTGGGCTGGTGCTTTCTCTACAAGCGGTATATATGGTGCAAACTTAGTTGATTACACTGAAGGTTCGATAACTGGTGTTGAGGGTCTTCCAATGGAGTTATTAATTCCTCTTTTAAAAAAATCTGGATTAAAACCAATTGCAACGACTCCGTGATATACTTTTTATAGAACAAAACAAATGCCGATTAAAAAAATCGTTTTAGATTTAGAAACACAAAAACTATTTGAAGAGGTTGGTGGAAGAGGAAAGAACCATCTGTTGAAAGTTTCAGTTTGCGGGATCTGGGAATCTGCAACTGACAAGTACACGATCTTTTCAGAACAAGAATTACCAAAGCTCGCAGAGTTATTACAGGGCGCTGATCAGATAATTGGTTTTAACATCAAAGATTTTGATTTTGAAGTATTACAGCCATACTTAAACTTTGATGTTCATAGTCTTCCTTTTCTGGACATTATGCAAGATGTTCAAAGACACCTCGGTCGACGAGTAAGCTTAAACTCAATTGCTGAGGCAACTTTAGGTAAGGGTAAAAGCGGGAATGGTAAAGAAGCAATCCTTTTCTGGAGAAATAACCGCTTGGATTTGTTAAGGAAGTATTGTTTAGATGATGTTAGAATTACAAGAGATGTATATAATTATGGTCTTGCTAACGGCAAGATCCTTTATAAAGATTTTTTTGAAATTAAAGAAATACCAGTAAAATGGACAGACCCAGAACCAAGAGTCGCAATGCAAAAACAAATATCCCTTTTTTAGGTTCTAAGATAGCGAGTTTTCCTGTTTTGAGCCAATCTTTTGAGGTTGGTTTTTTCACTGTTAGATATTACAGTCTTTTTTTTGTTACAGGAGTAGTGTTTGCATACTTCATCGCTAAAGCACGAGCATTAAAAAAGGGGATTAATGAACTTGTTTTTGATGAGATGATTTTTTGGGCAATTCTTTTTGGATTTGTCTCAGCACGTATTTACTACGTTCTCTTTTACTTCGACCAATACAGTAAAAATCTTTCTGAGATATTTAAAGTTTGGCATGGTGGTCTTGCGATCTATGGTGGTTTAATCGGCGGAGTTATTACTCTATACTTCCTTTCAAAGAAACATAATGTTAATTTCTTTTCACTTTCAGACTCAATTGTTTTTGCACTTCCTTTAGCTCAAGCAATTGGTCGCCTTGGCAACTATTTCAACTACGAAGCTTTTGGAAAGCCAACAGATCTTCCTTGGAAAATGTTTGTCCCAAGTAATTTCAGACCAGATGGTTTTCAATCCTCAAGTTATTTCCATCCAACCTTTGCTTACGAGATACTATCAAATCTTTTGGTTTTCTTTTTTCTTTGGAGAATATCAAAGAAAACAAGTAATCCAGGGATTTTAACCGGAGCTTACCTGATCCTTTACAGCATTGGTCGTTTTTTCATTGAATCAATACGTTTAGACAGCGCCTTCATTGGAATATTTAGAGTAGATCAGCTTGTCGCGCTATTACTAATTTTCGCTGGTTTGGGTATAATAATAAACAGATATGTCGCACAAACTAGTAAGTAGCATAATCGCTTTACTTTTCCTCGTCTTGATACAGTCATTTGGCGGGGTTTTTAGGTTTTTACTCCCAGTAATGGCTTTGTACACGCTGGGCTTCCTTGCTTACAATTACTGGTATTTAAAGAAGAATAATGTCTTAAATCACTGGTCTTTGATTCGACCAGTTCTGTTTATCTTTTCAATGATTGGTTTGTACTTTGTTGTTCCAGATGGATTTTTTAAAGGACTCTTTTTAATCTTTTCAGTCATAGTCATATATTTCCTAGAGATTGGTTTATTGGTGGTTTCAGAACAAGTAGTTTTTTTAGAAACTCTGGTTTCGTACTTTGCTTTAAGTACAGCCATATTTGCTTGGAACTTTTACCTTCTTCCAAAGAGCACAGTTACACTGTTACTTTTAGGTGTGACAACATTTTTAATTGCCAGAGCATCATTTGACTATGTTCCGCAAAGTAATCAAAAGAAAAACTTTTGGTCCGCGTTAATAACTCTTTGTGTTTTAGAGGTTAGTTGGGCGTTAGTTTTCCTGCCTTTTCATTTCACAGCATTATCAGTAATTCTCTTTAATGTTTTCTATGTTCTTTGGATCATTGTGTATTACTACCTTTTTCATAACCTTAACAGACAGAAGATTACTTTTCACGTCATATTTTCTTCAATTTTGATTGTATTAATAATATTAAGCACACCTTGGAAAGCATGAAGTCTATGAATGAAAAAATATCAGGGAAATTAATAGCCATAATAATTGTAAGCTCATTGGTTGTTGGTGGAGTTGGTGGTTGGCTTTTCAACAGGTTTTTAATTCCGAAGATAAATGCAATTCCGTTTTTAATGAAGTACAACCTTAGCCCAGGTGGCGCTTCTTTGGTAATCAATACTAAACAAGAAATTCGCGTAAATGAAGGATCAGACACTGTTGCTGTGGTTCAGAAAGTTAGACCTTGGGTGGTAGGTGTTGCATACGGAAGCGATTTTAACAACGCAGATTTTAGAGGATCAGGAATAATCCTTACATCAGATGGATTAATTGCAGTACCAGCACAAAGTCTTTACTCTCAATCAACCAAACTACAGTTAAAAATTGTTTTTGATGATGGTAAAGTATTGCCTGCAACATTAAAAGCAATGGACACAGATTCAAATCTTGCTTTTGTTAAAGTAGATGCAAATAATCTTCCAACCGCATCTGTTGGCCTTTCGGCTGATTTACAACTAGGACAAAGAATAATCATTGTTTCAAAAACACTAAACGAATTTAATCCAAACATATTTGTTTCATTCCTTTCATCTCAAACCCACAACCATCCAGCTCAAAGCTACTTTGCAGATGATTTTAATCAGGTTTTTAAGTACAGTCCTGATGAAGCGCCGAACAACTCAGTCATATTCTCACTTGAAGGAAATATTGTTGGTCTTAAAACCAGAACTGGCATTGTTACAGCAGAGGCTTTAAAGAATGCACTTAACTCATACTTTAAAAACGGAGCTATAGTTAAAAACGTTTTTGGTTTCTTCTACTTGCCAATTTCTCTTTCAGACGCAACAGCGTTCAACGGAACTCAGGGAGCATGGGTTCACAACACTGACTATTCGAGAAATTTCTCAATAATCGAAGGAAGTCCTGCGGGTAAAGCCGGTTTACAAGAAGGGGACATTATTACAGCACTTAATGATGACAAGATTACGTTACAGAACAGCTTTGAAGATTTAAGTTCAAAATATTCTCCTGGTGATGTAATTAGATTAGAAATAAAACGAGGGAAATCAACCAAAACTTTAAACTTAACTATCGGAGCAAAGAAATATGGTACTGGTCCTGGGTTCTAAAGGAATGCTTGGTAGTGAACTTGTGCGTCAGCTAAAAGCAAAAAATATAGAAGTTGCTGGTTTTGATAGTGATTTGGATGTTACAAACAAAGAAGCATTGAGTGCAAAAATTTTAGAATTGAAACCAGAAGTAATATATAACTGTGTTGCATACAATGCTGTTGATTTGGCAGAACAGGAAAAAGAAAAAGCAAAAGCTTTAAATTCTCAAGCAGTTTTAAATATCGTAGAGAGTGCTGAGAAAGTCGGTGCAACTTTAGTTCACTTCAGTACTGGGTTTGTGTTCGATGGAGAAAGCATTAAAAGTTACAAAGAAACAGATCAACCAAACCCACAAAGCGTTTATGCAATGACAAAGTATCAGGGTGAACAAAACGCTAACAAATGTTCAAAACATTACATTGTTCGTTTAAATCTTTTGTTTGGTAAATCAGCAGAGAGTCAGAATGCAAAAAAAAGCTTTCCTGAATTAGTTCTTGAGCTTGCAAAAACACAGAAAGAATTTGCTTTTGTAACAGATGAGATTAGCACACCAACATACGCGGTTGATTTAACAAAAGCAGTATTAGAATTAGTCGACAAGAAATATCCATATGGTATTTATCATCTCCCAAACGAGGGACAGGCATCATGGTTGGACTTTGCCGAAGAAGTGTTTAGAATACAAGGTATGGAGGTAAAACTTAACCCAGTTCTAGCAGACAAGTTTGTTAGGGCAGCAAAACGACCTAAAAACTCGGTTATTGCTAATACCAAGTTTCCTAAGCTTCGCCCTTGGCAGGAGGCTTTAAAAGAATTCTTAAACAGTATTAAAGAAAAACAATGAAAGGCATCATTCTATCAGGAGGTAGTGGAACCAGATTATACCCCTTAACAAAAGTTACTTCAAAGCAACTTTTGCCGGTTTATGATAAGCCGATGATTAATTACCCTTTGCAGACTTTGCTTTCAGGAGGGATCACGGACATTTTAATCATAGTTGCGCCTGACCATGCTGGTGATTACTTAAAGTATTTGGGTTCAGGAAAAGATTTTGGTGCAAGATTTACATATGAAATCCAAGACAAACCAGAAGGACTTGCACAAGCGCTTTTGATCGCTGAAAGCTTCATGGATAAAGAACCTGTAGCTTTGATACTAGGAGACAACATATATGAGGATGATTTTTCTGAGATTATAAAAAACTTTAAAAGTGGAGCGCAGATTTTTGTTAAAGAAGTTCATGACCCAGAAAGATTCGGAGTTGTTAAATTTGATGAACAAATGAATGCTTTGGAGATTGTTGAGAAACCAAAAGATTTTGTTTCAAACTACGCACAAACTGGTTTGTATCTCTATGATCACACGGTATTAGAAAAAGCAAAGAGTTTAAAACCTTCCCCAAGGGGGGAGCTGGAGATAACTGACTTAAACAACCTTTTCCTTAAAGAAGGAAAGTTAAAAGTAGGAATTGTTAAAGGTGAGTGGATTGATGCCGGAACGATCGATGCTTTGTACAAAGCAAATGAATTAATTTACAAAAAGAATCAAAAGAACCAATGACAGAACCAAGAGTTTTTTCAAGATGGCATAAGTTAGTTGCAATTGGAGTAATCTCTTTTATTTCTTTTGCTGGTCTTGAATCCTTGGCATACATAAGCAATCTATACCAGATGCAGCTGTATCTACAAGCAAGCGGCATGATATATTTCTTCATGATTCTTTGGTTGTATTTTCTTTTCGATGTTCACTACAAAGAACAATCTTTAATATCAAGCAATTTATCACATTTTGTAGTACTAAGATTTAAACATTTTCTTAAATGGGAGCATTTAAGATATTTCCAAAACTATTTAATCCTTCCTGGAATATTGTATTGGGGCGCTGTAATTTTAATTGGAATTAATTTTCAACAATACAAACTCCAACAGTTTATCATTATTGCAACTTCAATCTCTTTAATCACTTGTTATACTTTTTTCAAAGAAGTTTTTCATAAACGAGAGATAAACACAAATCATTTCATAATACTTACATACGTTAAGCTTTATGCTTCTTGGTTGATTTACGCAGCGAGCTTAGGCATCATTTGGTACTATTGTTTTACTCCAACCATTTTTTATCTTGTCATTTTTCTTGTTACTTTCATGCTTTTGTATCAAGCTTTGTTTCAATTTGCAGAGCTTTCATTAAAACATGTGTTTTATGTTTTCATAATATCAGCGCTTCTTTCAGCAGCCTCTTACTTTGTGTACAAACTTTGGAACGTAAACTATTTCTCAGCGGGTCTTTTCATGACCGCTGTTTACAACCTTCTTTGGAATCTTTTTTACAACAAAATAAACAACACTCTAAGCGCTAGAGTGTTGGCAGAACAAGTAACAATCTTTGTCTTAATCGTTGTTATGGTCTTAGGAGTAACAAACTTTAAGGCACGAATAGAACGTTGTCAGTTCTAAAAAAAACGCCTTAGACAAGGCGTTTTTTAATGCCACCAAGAGACAAGAAGCAGAGTACTAACAACCAGAAACATAAGGATTACATTTGACCCAATTCTCAGCTTATCAATATCTGAGAATTGTTTGTTTCTCAAGTGCAAGGCATCAAGGAGCATGAAGAGAATAAACAAACCACCGAAAACAACAACAATATATTTAAAAACATTGTAAAGATCAGGAGCAGCAGCTTTTTCAGAAACGTCTCCTAGTCTTTTAGGATCTTCTGTTTTTGGAAGCGGGTATCCTTTTAATGGAGCCTCGATTTGGGTCGCTAGTCCTTTTTTGTCCTTAGCTTCAATAATTAAATTGTAAGACCTGTAATTAAAATACTTTTCTAAGGTTAGATAACCTCCGTATCCAATGCCGGTTGCATTAAGAGGAATAGTATTACTTTCTAATGTTGCAGTTACAGAACTTGGTTTACCAAGTACTTTAACATATATCCCTATTTTTAATTTTCCATTTTCAATACTTGGATTAATCAAGACACTGTTTCCATCAATTTCAACAGCGGGTTTTTCAGGTGTTGTATCTGGTTTTGGTGTTGGAGCAGGGTGTGCTGTTGGAGCAGGAATTGTTTCAACAGGTTTTGGTGCTGGTTGAGTTACAAATTTTTGTGTGACTTGAGTGCTTGGTTGAGCACCAAATGTATTTGCAACAGCTATACTGTACTTTCCACCATTTCCATCAGCAACGCCAATGCCTTGATCTTTGTAGTCAGTATTTAAAATATTTGACCGGTGTGTTGGGCTATCAATCCATGCAGCCATCAAACCTTCGGTGTCAAAAAAATCAACAGCAAGATTTTCGCCAAGAACTGTGTATGGTTTGTATCCCTCTTCAGCAATTTTGTCCCAAATGTATTTTCCTTCAGGATCAGTATGGGAAAAATAGCTGCGGGAGATCATATCATGTGCTTTGAAGTCAGCCGCAGCTGCAAGTCTTTGGTTGTAAGCCAGTGTCGAAATATTTCTCTGAGAGCGCTGTTTGTTAACCGCGCTTGCGATATTATCAGGGCTTAAATCTGTAGCTGAACTAAAATTAAAACCCAACCCAATTCGCAGGGTAAGGAGCAAAATAATGGCTAAAATTGTGGTTTTCTGACCAACCGGTCTTTGTAAAGCCATAGATAATCAATTCGTAAATATTATACCTCTCTTAAGGCGTTTTTACTAATATAGCTCATATTTTAAAGGGACTTGACAAAATTAAACTTTGAGGTTATAATAGTTAGTCTTAATAAAAATATATGGAATTACCACAAGGCACACATGACCTATATCAACATCTAGGAGCACACGGCCATAACGACCAGGATGCTTCTTCTGACCATGCTTCTGAAAAACACGAAGAGCATGATGTTGAAGCCAAAACAAGTCCTTTAATTGAACATAATCCTGAAAGTAGAATCACTACAGTCAGGGTTTCTCAGATACCTGTTGCAAAGATCTTAAAGAAGGTAGCTCCATATGCTATTGTCTTCGTTGTTGCAATCGGTTTGTTCTTGTTGCTCTTCACAAACTTTTCTTTCAAGTCATTGTTTGGTAATTCAAACACAACTAAACCAAAAGTAGTTACTCAATATACCAATCTTGAAGGCTACAGCAAATGGATTAGCGGATATTTCTATGAAGTAACTGATAGTTCAATTCTTGCGCCAGACTATGATATTTCTGGAAACGGTTTAACTAACTATCAGAAGTTCATTTTGGGATTAAACCCAAAACGAAAAGATACTTTGGGCTTAGGAATTACAGACACTCAAGCTTTGATTAACGGAATCAATCCGCTAACAGGAAGCGCTATGCCAGAAGAACAAAAAAAGCTTGTTGCTCAATACATTGATTTAGAATCTGTTTCTAACAAACTTTCACTTGCAGCTGCTCAAGCAAGCGGAATGGTTGCTGGAGCAAGTTCAAACATTTCAGAAACAAGGAACAATGTTGTGATAAAGCAAACAGAAAACGGTTCATTAAGTATTCCTGCTTTAGGTATTACAGTTCCTATTGTTTGGACAAGTGATGTTAAGAACTTTGACAGAGATTTACAATCAGGCGTAATTCATTATCCAGGAACAGCAATGCCAGGAGAAATCGGTACCTCATATATCTCAGGTCACTCTTCAAATTATGCTTGGGCAAAAGGTGACTACAACAAGATCTTTGAAACTCTTGCTAACTTAAAGCAATACGACTCTTTCTCTATAACGGTTAACGATGAAACCGGAAAGAAAATAATCTTCCATTATGTTGTTACAGGCTCTTCTATTTACAAGGCTGATGATCAAGCTCAGTTTGCAAGCCAAGGTAAGTCAATTGTTGCACTTTCAACATGTTGGCCAATCGGAACATCTTCAAAGAGACTAGTTGTTTTTGGAGAGCTGAGTCAGACAGAGAGATAACCTGACAGCTTAGATCCTTTGTGGATCAGCTCGGATTTTTTACAGCTTAGAAAATCCTAGCTGCTTTACAAGAAAAGTAGCAGGCCAATAACCTACCAAACGGGTGGGCTGGCAACAATTCAAACGCGGAGGACGCGTGAAATACGTACGGATGTTCCTCGTGATGGCACTGTGCACGCTCCCCGCGTGCTACAAGACCATCCAGGTCCAGAAGCAGCGGACCCTTGCTGTTAAGGTGGTGCGTGATAGCGCCATCAAGACGGTTTGGGCTTCAGCTCGCAACTGCCGGATCCAGGCACCGACGCTCGGGCAAGCTCGCGATGTCAATCTGCTCTCACAGCAGGAACTCTCCGAGATCGCCCGCAAGTGTGGCGCGGTATCGGACGAGAAGTACTCGGAGTTCCGCAAGGGCTACGACAAGCTGGTCGACAGTTTGAACACCTTGACGGCACCAACGGGCGGCGTCAAGCAGATGCTTCACTGGAAGTCGGATCGGATTGGGTCGTGGCTGCAGGGCGTGAGAACGCTCCACGCCACGATCAAGTCAGAGCCCGATCAGTTCACCGTGAAGGTTACAAGCGGCTTGGAAGTTTACGGCGCAGGTTTTGTGCCGAAGATGGACTCTGGCCTCTTGCACAACCGCACTGACGCTGGTCTGTTGCGGGTTTGGACTCCTGGGAGCCGGTTTTTTGACGACGGATTCGTCAACGGAGCTGACTTCTTGGCCAAGTCCAAGGACCCGAAGACGGTGCGATGCCTCACACTCGACGGTGGGATGTCGCCTGAGCAGATTCGGGATTATGTTTCCCGGAACTCCAGTGGCGGTGCTCGCATCGTCGACCTGTCGCAGTATCCGAACCTGGCGTACAACGCCACGTGTTCGGAGCAAGGCAACGCTGGCTTAAACCAGCGGTATGTCCCGACTGACCCGGGCAAGAGCATCAAAGCTGGGCTGGTAAAGCTCGGCGATGGTGTTACGATCACAACGCTTGGCTACTGCTTCAACGCTGCTCTGCCGCTACAGGCGATGTTCGCCGAAGCGAACGGTGGCCTTGGAACAAAGAAGGTGCTGTTTGAGACTGTTCGGGACAGTGCCGTAACTGACACTGTGTCGAAGAAAGTCTTCGACGGCAAGAAGACCCTCCAGGCTGCAGGCGTCGTCGCATTGGCGGGGCTTGGCATCTGGGCCGGAACCCAGAAACGGGGCGGGAAGCATCCGCTCTCAGGCAAAACTGGTGGACCACCTCGTGGTCCCGGCGGTGTTCCAAGAGGTCCGTAGTATTCACGCATGACGAGGGCCCGGAAGCCCTCAACAAGGTGGGGGTACGCAGATCAAGCAGTCGCTTGTCTGTGTACCCCTCACCACCTTGAAACTTTAACTGGTGAAATTAGCAAGCAATTAACTTTCTAATTCTACTAGTGAAAGCTAGTAATTAATCAAGTATTAAGATTAAGGATATATATGACTAAATTAATTAGTTTACTCAAATCCAAATATTCTGTCGCAGTAGTGGTCGTACTTGCTGTTGCAGTCTTTGGGTTTACAAAGGTCTACAAACAAGCACAAGCAGATATTGCTTGTACTGGTTACAATACAAATAGTCCGGCATTAAACATCTGGCCATTAACGTGGACTGGTGAGTCTTGTCATGACTACGCATTGGTTGATGCAAAAAACTTAAACGGTGGACGTTATGCTCTTTCTCAAGCAGAACATGATACAGGATTTTTTGTTAACCCTGGTGATCGTGTTCGTGTTAGCGTGTACTTCCACAACGGAGCTAACCAAGCACCAGCATCAGATCCAAACGCAAACATTGCTAGAGATGTAACAGCGTTTAGTTTTTACGACACCAATTCAGGCACAGCGCACACTGTTAACGGAAGTTTGATGTCTTCAAATGCAGGAATTGCAAGCAGCTCTAATCACGGTGGTGATGTGACTGTAAAAAGTAACGTTGCAACAACTTTGTCATATGTTCCTCAGTCTACACAAATGTGTGTAAGTCAATCATATATTCAAGCAACACGCATCTCGGCTAATACTAGCTCAAGCAATGCTTGTGGTACTGCTTTCAACGGCGAAACAATGTATCTGGTTAATTTACCAGACGGTATTTCTACAAATACAGGAGTCGATCTCGGCGATCTCCCAGCATGTTTTCCATACGCAGGTTTTGTAATTTATACATTACAGGTTAACGGAATAGCAGGTCCTGCTCAGGCAAATCTTGATTTAACAAAAACAGTTAGTGTTTCAGGACAAAACTCATTCACTAAATCTGTAAGTGTTAAAACAGGAGATGTTGTTGATTTCAGAGTTCGTGTTGTTAACAATGGTCCTGGAACAGCAAATAATATTAACTTAAGAGATACTTTGCCTTCTGGAATGACTTTGATTTCTGGAACAGGCAGATTAAATGGAGCAGGCGGATTTGATTCTGTCGTAACAAGTACTAACGGTTACAACACCGGGATGAACTTAACCTCTGGAAGTCAGATGACTTTTACATTCTCAGCAACAGTTAACGCAATTTCTGGAACCTTACAGAACACAGCTTCAGCGCAGGGTTCAAATACCAACTATATTTCAGATTTTGCTTCTGTGACTGTTACAACAGTTACAACTGCCGCTTGTATAATTGATTCATTCACAGCTGATAGTTTGAGTGTTAACCAAGGATCTTCCACAACACTTCGTTTTAGTGGCTCAAACGTTACTTCAGGTTCTATGTATATTTCCGGTGGACGCTTCAATGGTTATTCCTTAACAGGACTTTCAAGTATTGATACAGGGGCGTTAAATACAAATACTACATTTACAATTACAGCTAATGGTACTGGTGGCTCATGTTCAAGAAGTTTAACTATAACTGTTTCCAGCACACCTCCACCAGCAGGAACTGTTTGTACAATTGATTCTTTGACTGCTGATAGCTTAACTGTTAGTTCAGGAACTTCAACAATACTTCGTTGGACAACGTCTAACATTGGTACTAATGGACTATATTTGTCCGGTGGAAGATTTAACGGTCAGCTTGTGTCAAACAGCGGTAGTATAGACACAGGTGCTTTAAGTAACACTGCAACATATACTTTATTCTCAAATGGTAATAATGGTTCATGTACACGAAGTATTACAGTTATCGTTTCTGGAACTCCTAGTACCCCTGGAGTTGCTTGTGTAATTGATACATTGACTGTTGACTCCGCAACTGTAAATTCAGGATCTTCTACAACACTTCGCTGGACAACATCTAACATTGGTACTAATGGATTGTATTTGTCTGGTGGTGGCTTCAACGGACAACCTGTATCAAATAGCGGTAGCATTAGTACTAACCCGCTTTTTAACACAGCAACCTTTACTTTGTTTGGTACAGGAACAAATGGTTCATGTACACGAAGTATTACTGTGAGTGTTACTGGTTCTCCTGGTACATCAGGCTATGCTTGTACAATTGATTCGTTTTCAGCAGACAGTTATAACGGGTCATATGGAAATTCAACGATCTTGCGTTGGAACTCTTCTAATGCAAGCAATCTTTACCTTTCAGGTGGAAGATTTAATGGGCAGTTAGTTTCAAACAGCGGAAGCATTGATTCTGGATCTCTGTATGGCTCAACTACGTTCTCCTTGTTTGGGGAAAGTAATAATGGGTCATGTACAAGAAGCATTTCAATTGGAACTTCTCAGTACAATCCAGGATATTCATATTGCACCATTGATTCATTTACCGCTGATTCCACAACTGTAAGCTCTGGAAGCTCTACAACTCTTCGTTGGAGTGCAAATAGCTCAAGCAATCTTTACCTTTCAGGTGGAAGATTTAACGGTCAATCTGTAAGCAGTTTTGGCACCATGGATTCAGGACCAATCACTGGACCAACAACATTTACAATCAGTGGATCTTCTTCTGGTGGAAACTGTAGCAGAAACTTAACAGTTTATACTTCTTCTCCACAGGTTGCTGGTGCAAACATTGGTTTGAATTCATCTAAGAGTGCTTTTAACAACACTAAAAACATTGATGCAACAACTGTTCCTGCTGAAAAAGAAAATTACATCACCTATAAACTAGTGACTACAAACACAGGTAACGCAACAGTTTACAGTTATGTTGTTACAGATGATCTTTCAAATGTCTTACCATATTCAGACTTAGACGGTACTGATCAGTTGCAAAAAGGATATTCACTTTCTGGAAATACTCTTTCTTTTCCAGCACAAACAATCTATGCAAATAGCTCTGTTACAAATACATTTAAAGTAAGAGTAAAGTATAATTTACCAAATGCGTCTAACTTGAGTATGGTAAATACATACGGCAACACTGTTACTATACAGTTGACAGCTCCAAGAGTTTTGGGCGTAGGATTTGTTGCTCCTAAAACCGGTGCTGGTGCAACTCTCGCAGTTATATTCGCTGCCTTTGTTACAATCCTCTTTGGTTTAGCAAAAAGAAAAGGCTTGATTGAAAGACTCATTCAGAAAATGCCAAAAGTAAGAATTGAATAATAGGAAGAGTAAAAAATCCGCTTGAAATACAGCGGATTTTTTGTTGTCTATATATTTTGAGTATTAAGTTATAAATGGTATAATAAAAAAAGTTTAATAAGAAATTAAATCGAAAAATTAAAATAAAATGAAGCTTTCCGTAGTAATTCCTGCATATAATGAGGAAAAGAGAATCCCTGCAACATTACACTCCATTGATACGTATTTAAAGAAGCAGGACTTTGAATACCAGATCATTGTTGTTGTTAATGGCAGCCATGATCAAACTTATGAGGTTGTTAGGGAGTTGGCATCAAAGGAAATTGCTAACTTAACCGCCGTAAATCTCGCAAAAGGCGGAAAAGGTTATGCTGTTAAAAAAGGCATCTTAGAATATGCGGATGGTGATGTCATTATGTTCATGGATGCTGATAACGCAACACCAATTTCCGAAGTTTCCAAGTTCTTTAAATACTTTGAGAAAGGGTATGACATAGTTATTGGTTCCAGATATTTAGACCCAGACAAGGTCAAAGTGAGTCAGCCTTTTTACAGAATTCTTTTAAGTAGAGCATCTAATCTTTTAATTCAAGCATTAGTAGCTCCAGGAATTAAAGATACTCAGGTTGGTTTTAAGGCATTTAATAACAGGGCTGCTAAAGATATTTTCCGTTTTGTAACTATCAGTCGTTGGGGATTTGATTTTGAGGTTTTAAAGATTGGATTTGATAGAGGATACAGAATAAAAGAAGTTGCGTTGTCATGGACAGAACATGGTGGTGGACACGTTCCTTTGAAAGCGTACATTGAATCATTGCTTGATTTGTTCAAGATTAAATACCGTTCACTTCGTGGATACTACAAAAAAGCGTTAAGAGAAAATTAAAACATTGAAAAGAAGCATTAGAATAATAATATTAAGCATAATTTTAGCAAGCCAATTTGGTTTTGTTTTTGTTGTATATGCAGCACCTGTTCAGAAATACATTGTTCAGATGAATAGCAGTGTTTTGGATTTGAACATAGTTAATCCTTTTAATCTTCAAGAAGTGTTTGTTGATTCAACAAATAGCGAATTTGAAAATACTTTTAGTTTTGAATCAGAATATACTCTATTAGAGTTAAAAGAAAAACTAGGTTCAACTATTTCATATATCCAAGAGAATCATAATTTTAAAATAGACGGAGTTGTTGTAAATGACCCTGGTTTTAGCAATGACGGGTATAACACGGATAGAGAGTGGGGCTTAATAAAGGGGAAGTTTCCTGAAGCTTGGGAGAAAACACAGGGTAGCAACAGTGTTGTTGTTGCAGTGATAGATACAGGAATAGATGCTCTACACGAAGATTTATCTATTGGACAGATTGCTTCTGGTTATGACTTTTTAACAAAAACAATTATTCCTTTTGGGATGAATTCTGATGAGAATGGGCATGGAACTCTTGTTGCCGGAGTTATTGCAGCAACTCCAAACAACTTTAGAGGTATAGCAGGTGCTGCTTTTACTGTTACTTTGATGCCTTTAAAAGCACTTGATGCAACTGGTTCTGGTAATTCATCAGATGTTGCAGCAGCAATTGTTTGGGCTGCAGACCACGGTGCTAATATCATCAACATGTCTTTGGGTGGTGTTGGTTTTGCAAATGATGTTGTTCTTTCGAATGCTATTACTTATGCATTTAAAAAGAACATAGTTATAGTCGCGGCTGTTGGGAATGATGTTGCAGTTACAGGTGGAGACTTAGATGTTGCTCCTGTTTTTCCAGTTTGCAATGACAACGGTGAAAACATGGTTATTGGTGTTGCGGCAACAGATGTATATGATTCGAAAACTGTTTTTTCAAACTATGGTAAATCTTGTGTTGATGTTACTGCTCCCGGAAAAAGAATTCTTTCAACTATCAACTATGATCCAAATACGAAACAGTCAACCCCTAGTGCTTATGCTTATGCATCAGGCACCTCTTTAGCCGCACCATTCGTTTCAGCAGAAGCTGCTTTGTTAAAAGCTTTTAATTCAAATCTTAGCAACAAAGAAATACGAGACCGAATAATTCAGTCAGCAACACCAATTGATAACTTAAATCAAACTCAATGCAGTGGTAAAGCTTGTAACGGATTGATTGGTTTTGGGAGAATTGACGTCATGAATGCACTTGATCAGGTTATTAACAAAGTAACTTCTATCAAAGAAGGGGATTTGGTTTTTGTTTCTGAAACAGGCTTGATATATTATATCTCTGGTGGTCAGAGACAAAGAGTTTCAGGAAGTATTTTACATCAACGTTTTAGCGGTCAGACACCTAAGCAAATCAGTGAGTATGAAATATCAGGACTTGCTTCAGGACCGTGGGCACTACCTTTGACAGGTAGTTTAGTTAAGACTGCAAATGATCCTACTATATATTACATTTCAGAGGGATTGAAACGCCCTGTAACAGCATCAGTGTTTAATCAGATCAAACCAGATCTCAGTTCAATTCTTTCTGTAACTACAGAAGAGTTGAACTCTTGGGTTTCTGGAAAGTTTCTGGCACCTGTTGAAGGAACATTGGTTAAAGGAAACAGAAAGCAAACAGTTTACTGGGTTGTTGATGGTTCATTGCATCCAATCAATTATGCTTTCTGGAAAGAACGAGGTTTAGATATTTTTCCAATCCTCTATGTTCCAGAATCTGATCTGCCAAACTATCCAATTGGAAGCGTATATATTAGATAATTAGAAAAGGAGTTTAATGTTCAAGAAAGTTTTCGCAGTTGTTTTTTCTTTCATAACTATATTTGCACCATTTTCCGTGGTGCTTGCTGATTTTAATCCAAACAAATTAATAGAAGACAAGACTTTTTCAGACACACAGACGTTTGGGTCTGCATTGGGCATCCAGCAGTTTTTAGATTCTAAAAAAAGCGTTTTAGCAAACATTAATGTAGGTTTTTTGCAGAAACTTCGTGAACCCACTGATGTTAATTTGAAAACAAATCTTTCAGATCCAGAAGCAAACTTAGGAAGATTAAGATCCGCTGCTGAGTTAATTTGGGCCGCTTCTGTAAAAACTGGAATTAACCCGCAAGTCATAATTGTCACATTACAGAAAGAGCAAAGTTTAATCACAGGAACGTTTTCAACTGATTCAAAAATACAAAGCGCACTTGATCATGCGATGGGATTTGGATGTCCTGATAGTGGAGGCTGTGATTCTTTGTTTTTTGGCTTCTATCCACAACTCTTTGGTGCATATGATGCTCAAGGAAACAAATATATTGGAGCACCTGGTTCTTTGATGAGAAGCTTTACGACACCAAATGGAAGAGGTCCTGGTGTTGATGCTCAGAATCAAACTTTTGGAACACCAATTATACGAACATCAAAGATTAATGATATTGTTTCTTTTAAAAACACAACAGGTGGACCACAGAATCCACAAGCTTTCCAAACTGTAACGCTTTCTAATGCTGCAACTGCTGCTTTGTATAGATATACACCGCATGTTTACAATGGGAACTATAATTTCTGGAAGTTTTTTGATCAATGGTTTAAATATCCAAACGGAACCTTAATCAAACTTTCTTCTGATTCAACAACATATATTATTAACAATGGCTTAAAGTCAGTTATACCAAGCTTCGTTATCTTGTCCCGTGGTTTAAACGCGGGCAGCACTATTACTGTTTCACCAACAGAACTTTATTCTTTAGATCAAGGACCAATTTACGGTCCTGCTGATAACACGGTGATTAAAGTAAGTACTGATCCAAGTGGAAAACTTTTTGTTTTTGCAAACAGTGAGAAACATCCTGTTTCAGCCTTTGTTTTAAAGCAGAGGGGACTGAAAGCAGAAAGCGCTTTGTCAGTTACACAAGCAGAGGCTGATTTGTTTGCAACAATGTCTTTGCTTCCTCCTAAAGACGGAACCTTAATTCAAGGTGATGCGTCTAAAGCGGTGTATATTATTAAGAATGGTAAGAGGATGAGTGTGAGTGCTTTTACTTTTAAGCAGTATGTTTTTAAGTTTAAAGATGTAAACAAACTTACTCAAGGAGAAGTTGATGGATACACTCTTGGAGATTTCCTGCTTCCTAAAGACGGAACATTGGTTAAAACAAAAGACAGCAGCATGGTTTTCTTAATTCAAAGTGAGTTGTTAAGACCAATATCAACAACAGTTTTTAAGTTGCATAAGTTTCAGCAATCAAAGATTGTCACTTTAACAATTAATGAACTAGCAGCAGCAAACCTTGGTTCATTCCTGCCACCTCCTGAAAACACCTACTTTAGACTTCCTGATGGTTCAGTGTTCCTTTACAGTAATGGTTCCAAGCATTATGTTTCTGCTTTTGTGTTTAAACAAAGAAATGTTAAACCTGTTGCAATGGAGCAGAATGAAGGCATGATGTTAAATGATGGTTTACCACTTCCTCCTAAAGACGGAACTTTGATTAAAGGAGACAAGTCACAGGCTATCTATGTTATTACTAAAGGACTCAAGGTTGGTCTAGACGCAAAGACTTGGACTTCTAAATACAAAAAGCAAAAACCAAATGTTTTGTCTCAAGCAGAGGTAGATTCATATCCTGCTCCTTCTGATATTGAACAGTAATTCATGAGTAAAGTAACTAGAAACATTTTGAGCTTGGTTTTCTCAAGGGTGCTTGCAGCAGCCCTGGTTTTTGTTGGTTATGCAAGTATGTTCCGATATTTGGGAACTTATGCTTCAGGACAATACCAGTTTGTCTTGTCTTATGTTTTGCTTTTTTCAGTAGTTGTTGATTTTGGAATTCAGCAGCTGGTTATTAAAAAAGTTTCAGAGAATAAGGAGGAAGGGAAGAAATATCTGGGACATTTTTTTGCAGTCGAGTTTGTTCTTGCCTTAAGCATATGGATTGTTTTAAGTGCGATAGCGGTTTTTGCTGGATATGATCAGTTGGTGCGTAATGGTATTTTTGTTGCTGGTTTTGGTATGTTCTTAAATGCTTTGACTATTCCTCACAAGTCAATTCTTTCAGCTCATGAAGACATGCATCATATTGCTATCATTAATTTCTTTGATTCAGTTATTAATGTCGCAGTTATATTCTCCGCAATCTTTTTAGGAAAGTCGGTTGTTTTCCTTGCTTTGGTCCAAGTCTTTAATGGTTTAATGCATGTTCTAGCATATGAATATTTAATTAGAAGATATGTTCCAAAACCAGAGTTGTTTAATTTCTTAAAAAGCTTAGATTTCTCTTTAATTAAGAAAATGATGACAGCAGCGCTTCCTTTTGGAATGCTTGTTGGTTTTAGTGTTGTTTACAACAAAATCGATATTATTATCCTCACACATTTTAGAGGTTATGCGGAAACTGGTTTGTATACAGCTGCTTACAAGTTTGTTGATCTGCTAGCTTTTGTTCCTGCTGTTGTTTCTTCTTCCCTCTATCCTTTTATATCAGCGCGTCTGGCTTCAGAAGACAAAGAGACAATCAGTTCTTCTTTGCAGAAATACACCAGAATGATGCTAGCGCTTGCAATACCTTTGATGGTTGGTGGAATTATTCTGGCAAAGAAATTGATAGTTGTTGTTGGAGGATCTGATTTCTTTGGTGGCTATGTTGCTTTACAAATTCTTGTTTTAGCATCTGGAATTCTCTTTATCTATGCTGCTGTTAACAGTGTCATGGTTAACCAATTAACAAAGATTGCAGTTAAGGTTACTTTTACTAACATTTTTTTAAATGTTCTAGGCAATATTATCTTCATTCCAATCTATGGCTTAAAGGCCGCTGCTGTTATGACAGTTGTTTCAGAGTTAACCCAAGCCTCCCTCTACTTCTATTTCGTTAGAAAAAAGATTGTAAGTTTTAAATTCTTTAGGTATATTTGGCAACCTTTGTTCTCTGCTTTGTTGATGGGTGTAGTGCTTTGGCCATTAAGGCAGATGAGCCTTGGAATTACTTTACCAATTGGTTTGATCGTGTATTTTGTTGTTTTGAGTGCGAGCGGTTTTGTTAAGAAAGAAGATTTTCTTTTCATTTCTAATTTAAGGAGCAGTTAGATGAAGATTGGTATTGAAGCAGAACGAGCAAATATTGATAACCCAACAGGAGTTGAGCATTACGCTCAACAACTCATTTTAGCTATCTCAAAACAAGATCTAGAAAATGAGTATGTTTTATATTTAAGGACAAAGCCTTCAAAGTGGATGGAGCAGTTACCAAAGAACTTTAAGATCAAGGTCATGCCTTTTCCAATGTTCTGGACACAGCTTAGAATTTCTTGGGAAATGTTTGTTCATCCTGTTGATGTCCTTTTCATAATGGCGTCTGCATTGCCTTTGGTTCACCCTAAAAACTCTGTTGTTACAATTCACGATCTTGCTTGGGAGTTTTATCCAGAAACTTTCAAAACATTTATGCGCTTGTATTTGCGTTTTTCAACATGGTTTGCTTGTAAGTTTGCAAGTTCAATAATTGCAGTTTCAGAACAAACAAAAAAAGACATCGTAAAAACATACAAAATACCTGCTCAAAAGATATCTGTGATATATCACGGATTTGACTTGAGCACTGAAATGCCCGCTAAAGCATCAGAAGAAAAGCTTTTAGAAGAGCAAGAAAAAGTACGAACGCTTCCTGAAAAATACATTTTATATATTAGTACACTCCAACCAAGAAAAAATGTTTCTGGTTTAATTGAAGCATTCATTGAACTTAAAAAAGAAAAACAGATTGAACATAGTCTTGTATTAGTTGGTGGCAAGGGTTGGCTCTATGAAAGTATAATGCAACAGATTAAAAATCATCCTGAAGTTATATATTGCGGTTATGGTTATGATCGTTTTAAATATTTGAAGAAAGCTGACCTTTTGGTTCAACCTTCTTTTTATGAAGGTTTTGGAATGAGTCTTTTAGATGCTTTTGCAGCGGGTGTTCCCGTTGCTTGCTCTAATATTTCATCATTACCAGAAATAGCGGGAGATGCTGCAATATATTTTGATCCTAAGAATAAACAAGAAATGAAAAGCGCAATTTATGCAGGCATAGCAGACAGGGCACTGCATGATTTATTGAAAGAAAAAGGTACAGAAAGATTAAAGAACTTTTCCTGGAAGAAGTGTGCTGAACAAACGTTGTTAGTATTAAAAGGAAAACATGTTTAAACAAAGATTTTGGTTAGTAATATTTTTTATAGTTCAGCTGTTTTTAACCGCTTTCATTGCAACAGGGATTTTAAATCAAAACTGGGCATATTTTAATCTTGGATTGCAACTTCTAGCTATTCTTTTCTTTGATCTTGAGAATGCGCTTCTTTCAGTCATCTTAAGTATCCCTTTGTATTTAATTTTGCCTAATTTTCAATTAGAGACGCTTTCTACTTGGCGTTTTACTTTCTTAGCCTTGTTTGTTAAATACTGGCTTCAAAACAAAAAACAAGGTTTAAGGATTAAGTTTGCACCTTGGGACAAGTATCTTGGGTGGTTTGCGGTTGCTGTTTTAATCTCAGTTATTTTTTCAAATGCTGGTTTTGTTTTGGGATTAAAGAAATTTGTTTTTGGTCTTAATATATATTTGTTGTATCTGGTTGTTTTGAATGTTTTGAAAGACAAAGAAAAAACTTTGTTAGTGATTAAGACAATGCTTTGGTCTCTTGCTTCAATCATTGTGCTTGGTTTTGTCCAGCTTGTTATCTTTTCTTTCTCCAACATCTATTATTTCTGGCAGTACTGGGCAACGTATGTTGCTAGAGTTTTCTATGGTGCAAGCCTTGCGGACTCCGTAGTATATTCTAACTCCTGGTTTAATTTCTCTAGCACTGGTCAAAGCTTAAGAATGTTTTCGACACTTCCTGATTCCCACGCCTTTGCAGTGATTTGTATTTTTGCTCTTGTTGCTATTGTTTCTTTGTTTGTTTTAGAAAAAGAAAAAAGAAACACTGCTACAAAAGTTTTGCTTTGGATTTTAATGTTGCTTTCAGTGTTAGGGATTATTTTTTCAGGAACAAGAGGTGTTTGGGTTGGTATTGTTGTTCCTGTTGTTTTTCTTGGATACTTTTACTTTAAGCACTATGGCAGAAAGTTGCTTAAACCAGTTGCTTTGCCGATTTTAATATTTTTCATTTGTCTTGCTCTTTCCCCATTTATTCAAAGGGGGATTAATAGTTTTGGTCAGAATGCAAGCTCAAACTTTTTACAAATGGCTGGGAGTATTTATGATCTTGGGGAATCTTCAAATGCAGGACGATTGCAGATTTGGAAATATACTCTGACCAAGATCATTCTTCCAAACCCAGTAGTGGGTATTGGCTATGGTAATTTTGCTTCTGTTTTAAGCGCTTCTTTAGAAGAAGATTTTAATTTACCGAAGCAATATATTACAGCGCATAGTTTGTATTTAGATATTTTTTCAGAAGTAGGAATACTAGGTTTACTTGCTATTTTAGCGTTTCTTAAAGCGTTGTTTTTAAACCTGTACTCGTTTTTTAAAAAACACTATCTATTCTCAGAAGATCCTCTGGTTGTTTTTGTAGTTTCAGCTGGAATTTCATTTGTTTGGTTGTTTACGTACTCCTTGGTTGATGGAACTATTATGAATGATCGTGTTTTAATGTATTTCTTCATAATCCTTGGTATTTCTGGTAGTATATTCAAACAATATATAGACAAAAACAATGACTAAGATATCGATAAACTTACTTAATTACAGCACTCCGTGGGAGGAGATTAAAAACTGCTTGGAACATGTTTTGTCCCAAGACTTTGATGATTTTGAAGTGTACTACATGGAAAATGCGTTACCAGGGAAGAACAACCATGTTAATGAGGTTAAGGCTGAGTTTGGAAACAATGAGAGATTAAAGGTGTTTGATAACAGGGGGAACCTTGGCTATGCAGGTGGACATAACAAGTTTTTTAAAAATACAAACAGTGAATTGTTGATGGTTTTAAACCCTGACGCGCTTTTAGAACCAACGTTTGTTTCTGAGATTGTTAAGGTTTTTGAAAATCCGTTGGTTGGTGCTACAACAGGCAAAATGTTGAAACCCGGAAAAACAGAACAAAGAAAAGAAATTTTAGATGGTACTGGTATTATTATCTCAAAGAGCAGACGAGGAAGAGAACGTGGACAATTGGAAATTGATGAATGGCAATATGATAGCTTTAGAGATATTTTTGGCGTTTCAGGAACAGCCGCAGTTTTTAGAAAAACAGCTTTAGAGTCAGTTAAGATTTTAAATGATGAATATTATGATTCTGATTTCTTTGCATATTGGGAAGACTTAGATCTTTCGTGGCGCATGCGTCTACAAGGCTGGCAAATACAATATATGCCAAGCGCACGGGTATATCACCCCAGAGCAGTAGGAGCAAGTCCTGGAGGTTTGAGAAGGTTTGCTACTTTTGTAAAACACCACAGAAGTTTTTCTTTAAATATCAGACGTTGGAACTGGAGAAATCATCTTTTTGCAATTATTAAAAATGATTTTGGTTGGAATTTTTGGAAAGCTGCACCATTAATATTCATTCGTGAACTTTCCATGGCAATGTTCATCACCATATTCTCTTTTAGTACATGGAGTGTTTTACCAGAGTTTTTTAAACTATTACCTAAAATGTTTATTAAACGAAGAATTATCCAATCAAGAAGAAAAGTAAGCTCTAAAGAAATGGAGAAATGGTTTGTATGAAAGAACAGAAAGTTGATCTATCAATCATAATATTGTCGTACAGTGTAATAGACTTATTGCGTAATTCTTTACACTCTGTTTTTAATTCTGTGACTGGTTATTCTTTTGAGGTGATTGTTGTAGATAATGACTCAAAAGATGGCACTGTTGAAATGGTTGAAAAAGAATTTCCACAGGTTAAACTAATCAGGAATCAAAACAATGGGTTTGCAAAAGGAAATAATATTGCTTTAAAAGAAGCTTCGGGACGTTTCATTCTTTTTCTTAATCCAGACACAGAAGTTGATACTAATGTTTTTCAAGAGTGCATTAGTTTCTTAGAAGAGCACAAAGAAATTGGAATGCTAGGTTGCAAACTTGTAAAAGGCGATGGAACAATCGACCATGCAAGTAAGCGCGGTTTTCCAAACCCATGGAATGCCTTGGTTTATTTTTTGAAATTAGATAAGATGTTTCCTAAGAGCAAACTCTTTGGCGGTTATGATATGACATTTATGTCTGAAGACCAGGAAGGTGAAGTTGATTCTTTAGTCGGTGCTTTCATGATGACTCGTAGAGAGGTTGTTGAAAAAGTAGGTGGGTGGGATGAAGACTTCTTTATGTATGGTGAAGATATTGAATACTGCTACAGAGTTAAAGAAGCTGGCTACAAAAATTATTATTACCCAAAAGTAACTACAATTCATTACAAAGGCCAGTCTTCTAAAAAAATTCCAGCTTTTACCCTGTATCATTTCCATCGCTCTATGTGGATATTCTACAAAAAGCACTATACAAAAAAGTACCCATTCTTTATGAATTGGACTGTATTTCTTGGGATTTGGGCACGCTACTGGATATTACGCTTTAGAAATGCGATGATTAAAGAACCGTACGTTAGTAAATAATTAACAAAGAAACAATGATTTCAAACAAGAAGTACATTATTACCATCTTAGCTTTACTGGTTTTTTCAACTGGAACTTTTTTTAATGGTCTAAAACTTGGAGCCAAAGGTTATACTTACAGTGGCGGTGATTACAAGATTATAAATCAAAACAACTATCCTAAGGATGTTGATTATAGTTTGCTCTGGCAGACATTAGATATTGTTAATCAGAAGTACATAGACAAGCCTCTTGACCAACAAAAGATTTTGTATGGTGCTGTTGCAGGAGCTGTTTCAGCTATTGGAGATCCATATACAGCATTTTTTGATCCAAAACAGTATTCAGACTTTAGAACAGAACTTTCAGGAAGTTTTGATGGAATTGGTGCTGAAGTTGGTATGAAAGACGGGAATATCGTAGTGGTTGCTCCGCTTGATGATGCGCCTGCTAAAAAAGCTGGAATTCTTTCAGGAGATATAATTTTGAAAGTTGATGGTAAAGAAACAACTGGTATGAGTTTGGATGAGGTAGTAAGTAAGATACGAGGTCCAAGGGGGACGCAGGTTCAATTAAATATATTTAGACCAAACACTCAAAAACAACTTGATTTCAAAATAACGAGAGCAAAAATTGAAATAACCAGCGTTAAGACTGAATACAAAGAGGTTAATGGAAAGAAAATAGCAGTTATTAACATTCAGAGATTTGGTGATGACACAAATGAGTTGTTTAGAGCAGCAGCAATGAAAGCAGTTGCAGACAATGTTTCAGGAATTGTGTTGGATTTAAGAGATGATCCGGGTGGATACCTTGATGGTGCAGTAAACATTTCGTCTTACTGGTTAGAAAAAGGCGAAACTGTTGTTACAGAAGCGCATTCAAACGGAACAGCACAGAAATACACTTCAACTGGAAATAATATTCTTTCAAAGATAAGAACAGTGATCTTAGCAAACGGAGGTAGTGCATCAGCAGCAGAAATTGTTTCTGGAGCCTTAAGAGATCAAGGATACGCAAAGATAGTAGGTGTCAAAACCTTTGGTAAGGGTTCTGTTCAGGAATTAATTGGCCTACCACAAAACACTGCTGTTAAAGTTACAGTAGCAAAGTGGTTAACTCCAAATGGGGTTAATATTAACAAGAACGGGTTAGAACCAGATATTAAGGTTGAGATGAGTGCCGAAGACATAACTAGCAAAAAAGACCTACAAATGGATAAAGCGCTGGAGATCCTGGGTAAGTAAAGACTCAAACAAAAAGAAATTGACTAAATAGCACTAGTCTGGTGCTATTTAGTTTCATTGAACCCTTGTTTCTGATAATATATAGAGACTATGAAAAGACTAACAGCACAACAATTACGACAAGCATTTTTAACCTTTTTTGAGGGCAAAGGACACACCATTATTCCTTCTGCTCCATTGGTTCCTCAAAATGATCCAACAGTTTTGTTTACAACCGCAGGCATGCACCCTCTGGTTCCGTACTTGCTTGGTGAGAATCATCCTGGTGGCAAGCGCGTTGTTGATGTTCAGAAATGTATTAGAACAACAGACATTGATGATGTTGGTGATAACAGGCATTTAACTTTTTTTGAAATGCTTGGAAACTGGAGTTTTGGTGACTATTTTAAAGCAGAGGCGATTGCTTGGTCTTTTGAATTCTTAACATCAAAAGATTGGATGGATTTAGATCCTAGCCAACTCTATGTTTCTGTGTTTGCTGGTGATGCTGATGTGCCAAGAGACGAAGAGGCGATTGCTTCTTGGAAAAAAGCTTTTGCAACACATCCAACAAAGCCAATCTTAGCTGAGTTTTCTGAAGACGTGTATACATTTGGTGGTGTTAACAGGGTTTTCCCTTACAACAGAGAAAAAAACTGGTGGCAGGCAGGAGACAAAGGTCCTGCTGGTCCTGACACGGAAATGTTCATTGATACAGAAGGCGATTTACCAGAGGACATGCGTGTTAAACACAGTCATTGGCTTAAACTAACGGGTTCTTC
Organism: uncultured Candidatus Saccharibacteria bacterium; assembly: GCA_964364285.1. Lineage (GTDB taxonomy): Bacteria > Patescibacteriota > Doudnabacteria > UBA920 > VMFF01 > VMFF01. Next base: position 25,807 of record CAYIKZ010000007.1, read on the forward strand.
AGAGAAGTGCCATATTAACTGTGATTGCGGACGTTTCATTGAAGTTTGGAATAATGTTTTCATGCAATACAATGGTTTGGGAAACGGTAAGTATGAACCACTAGCGCAGCAAAACGTTGATACTGGCATGGGTTTGGAGCGCGTTCTAACATTTTCTCAAGGCCAGACTAATGTTTTTGATACAGAGCTTTTTAAATCAGCCTTTGATGTTATTTATGAGCAGGTTGAAGAAACAACAAATTTGCAAGAAGACAAAGCTCGAATTATTGTAGATCACTTACGTGCTGCAACCTTTATGGCAGCGGACGGCGTTGTTCCTTCTAACAAAGAGCGTGGATATATTATGCGTAGAATTTTAAGAAGAGCCATTGTTCACGGCAAGATGTTTGGTATGAAAGGTGACTGGGTAGAAAAAATAATTTCTAAATATATTTCAGAATACTCCATATCATATCCTGAGCTCGAACAAAACCGTAGAAATATTTTAAACGTAATTCTTGAAGAAGAACAAAAGTTTGGTAAAACACTAGAAGCAGGATTAAAAGAGTTTAGAAAATATGAGCAAGTCACAGGAAAAGATGCTTTTAATCTTTTCCAGTCCTTTGGAATTCCTTGGGAAATTACAAAAGAGCTTGCTTTACAATCTGGAATGAATGTTAACAAAGAGGAATTTGAAACAGAGTTTAAAAAACATCAGGAACTTTCAAGAACAGCATCAGCAGGAACGTTTAAAGGCGGTTTAGCAGATCATTCAGAGGTTGTTGTTAGAATGCACACAGCAACGCATCTATTGCAAGCTGCTTTGCGTAAGATCTTGGGTGATAATGTGTTTCAAAAGGGGAGCAATATAACCCCGGAGAGATTGCGTTTTGATTTCACGCATCCCGAGAAAATGAGTGCTGAACAGATTTCTGAAGTAGAAAAGATTGTTAATGAAAATATTTCTCAAGACTTAAAAGTTTCAAAAGAGATCATGACTCCGGATCAAGCAAGAAATCTCGGAGCAATTGGTTTGTTCGGTGAAAAATACGGTGACACTGTTTCAATATATACAATCTTAGACCCAACAACTAATGAGATTGTCTCAAGAGAGTTTTGTGGTGGCCCACACGTTGAGCATACAAGAGAGATAGGGAAGTTTAAGATCACTAAGGAAGAAGCGGTTTCAGCAGGTGTTCGTAGAATTAAAGCGATTGTTGAATAACATGCATTTAGAATTTTCAAACATTCAAAAAGCAGCTACTAAGCAGGTATCATTTCCTGATGCGCCGTTTTTGAATTACAAACCAGATTTAGAAAGCATTAAGGCTGCTGCTGAAAAATTTAAGCACTACACGAACCTTCTAATCATTGGAAACGGTGGCAGTATTACCAGTTCCATTGGTTTGTTTGGTGTTTTTGGAACAAGCAGAAAAAGAGTAGACATTCTTTCAACAGTTGATCCAGAGTATATCTTTAAATTAAAGAATGAACTAAAAAAAGAAGAAACACTAGTAATTGCAATTTCTAAGTCAGGAGAAACAGTAAGCTTAATTGAATCGCTTCTGCACTTTAACGGTTATCCCTTGCTTTGTATTACTTCAGAAGGAAGTGTTTTACAAAGTATTGGTCAAAAACTTGGAGCAGAGATTGTTAAACATCCTCCTGTAGGCGGAAGGTTCTCGACTTTTTCAGAAGTCGCGCTCTTGCCAGCCGCAATATGTGGTTTAGATATTGAAGAGTTGTACAAAGGTGCACAAGAATCATATTCACAAATCAATCAGAATAACTTGTCGCTTCAAGCAGCAACAGTTATGTGGGAGCTAGAGCAAAAAGGTTTTGTTGATGTTTTTATGCCAATATATTCACACAGTCTTTTCCCCTTTAGTAGTTTAATAGTTCAGCTTTGTCATGAAACCTTTGGCAAAGAACAAAAAGGACAAACATACTTTGCACACGAAGCTCCTGAATCACAACATCACACAAATCAAAGATTCTTTGGTGGTCCAAAAAATATCGCTGGTTTTTTCATAACATTAGATAACTTTAGAGAAGATAGTAAGACAGAAGTCCCACATGGCTTGCAGAGCTTGCCTTTGAAAGACGGATCTTTGTACGAATTACATAAGATTCCTTTGTCATATTCAATGTATTCAGAGTTTGAAGGTACTTGGGAAGATGCTGAAAAAAACAATATTCCGATTATTGCTCTACACTTAACTTCTGCAGAACCAAGAGAAATTGGAAAATACATTGCATTTTGGCAAATGTACGCAGTATATTCTGCAGTGTTACGTAATGTTAGTCCTTTTGACCAGCATCAGGTAGAAAATTCTAAAGTAATTTCCTGGGATCAAAGAAAAAAGTTTCATCGAGGATAATATGGCAAACATTTTTTTAAAACCGAACGCAGATATTGATGAAATAGTTGCGAAGATTAACGAGGATCGAGGCACAGATGTTACCTTGGTTTTTCCTAATGGCTCAAAATTGTTTTCTGACGAAGCAAGTCTCGAGATCTTAAAAATTAAGACAGATGAACTGGGGAAAAAAATTTCTTTTTTCCTTCAGGATCAAAATATTGCCCAACTCCTTGTTGATACAGGGTTTAATGTTAGAGGAACACGCAGACCAGTAATGAGGAGAGCAAAGCCAAAAGTAGAGCCAAGAATTATAGAACAAGAGGTCATACAGCAACCCGCACCCTTTGAGCACTTGGTAATTGAGCCAGAGATACAACAGCCCGCGCAAGTAAACGCAGAGCCTGTATATCATGCAAAACCCCGGGTTATTAGCGCGGTTGCAGTTGCAAGAAGCAGAAAAAAAAGAAGAGTAGTTGCTTCTTTAGTTGCTCTTGTTATTCTTGCTTTGCTTCTAGGAACCTTTGTTTTACCACAAGCAAGCTTAAATATCTACGCACACAGTCAGCCTTTAAGCAGAGACTTGGAAATATCTTTAAGCAAAGACTTTAAAGTAGCGGATACAAAACAATTGCAGGTCCCTGCTCAAATTGTTGACAAAGACCAACAGGGAACAAAAACCTTCAGCTCAACTGGTAAACAGAATGTTGGTATAAAGGCGAGGGGGATAGTTAGTATTACAAATAACACAGGGAAGATATTAAAATTAAACGCAGCAACTACAGAATTGAGTGTTGATAAACGGGTGTTTAGGTTGGAAAAAGACGTTAGTGGAATAAAACAAAGCATGGATGTTGCAATAATTGCGGATCAAGCAGGGGATGAATACAATATTCCAGCAGTAACAAGATTTGAGATTTCAAATCAGGTTCTAGGGAAAGCCCCACAGCTTCTTTATGCAACAAACCTAGTTGCTTTGAGTGGTGGAGTCTCACGCTTTACTTCTAACATTTCCCAAGAAGACATTGATTCAGCAACAAAGGAACTTAAAGATACACTATTCAATTCTGCAAAACAACAACTTCTTAACACACAAGGTTTAACTTTAAACGATGCTTTAGCAAACTTTGAAGTCAAAAATATTTCTTTTGATAAAAAAGCAGGAGACCAATCTTTAAGCTTTACAGGAAGTGCTACAGGACACTTGAAAGCCCTTGTTTATAATTACGATTCTTTAAAGAAACTCATTGAACAAAGAATTCTAATGACCTTAGAACAAGGTCAGGTGCTGGCAACTGAGAAAAAAGAAGACATTACTGTTAGTTTTAAAAACATTGATATAACAGCTGGTACTGCCATTGCTATGGTTCATGTTGATAGTGTTTTGGTTTCTAAGGTAGACCCCAAGAGTATTAAAGCCCAGGTTCGAGGAAAGTCTCTTACAGAGATCAAGGATTTATTGCTCTCAGACCCTAAAATTGATGGTCTAGACATAGAAATGAGCCCTTTTTGGGTTAGAAACGCCCCAGCCTTTTCAGGCCGTATTTTCGTTAATGTTACCAGTAAATAGTCTTGGTTTGGATAGGTGTTTTTAATGGTTTGACATATCTGGACTTGTTTGATAGAATATTTCCACGAGAATTTAAGTTAAACTTATTCCTACGAGCACTCAAGACTTTGGAAAGTCCGATAAAAGCAAGGAAACGATCGAATTAGATGGCAAGGTTGTGGAGACCTTACCTAATGCTTTATTTCGTGTCCAAATTGATTCAGGTCAGATTATCCTGGCTCATATTGCTGGTAAGCTGAGAGTCAACAAGATTCGTGTACTTCCAGGTGACAAAGTAATCGTAGAAGTAACCCCCTATGACTTAACAAGAGGTAGAATAATAAGAAGAATGCGTTAAAAATATGAAAGTAAGATCAAGCGTTAAAAAAATGTGTAAAGATTGCAAGATTGTCCGCAGGAACGGAAAACTTTTTGTTATTTGCCCAAAAACCCCTAAACATAAGCAGAGACAAGGTTAAACTATGGCAAGAATAGCTGGGATCAATATCCCAAATGAAAAAAGAATTGAAGCATCCCTCCCATACATCTATGGTATTGGCATGTCATTATCAAAGAAGATCTTGAAAGCAACCGGAGTTGACGGTAACAAGAGAACTAAAGATTTAACTGAAACAGAGTTAAACAAGCTCCGTGATTTCATTGAAAAAACAGGATACAAAGTAGAAGGTCAATTAAGACAGCAAATCCTTTTGAATATTAAGCGATTAAAAGAAATCGGTTCTTACCGTGGTGTTCGTCATATCCGCGGCTTGCCTGTTCGTGGTCAAAGAACAAAGACCAACTCAAGAACTCGCAGAGGCAATGTTCGTAGAACAGCTGGTTCTGGTAGAAAATCATCAAATGAAAAGACCTAATCTAAATATATGGTAGAAGAAATAAAGACAACTGAAAATACTGAAACAACAGCAGAAACAGCTGCTGTTAAAGCTACTCCTAAACGCAAAAAAAGCGTTAAGACAAAAGTTACTCGCGGTAAAGTATATGTTCAGTCAACATACAACAACACAATCATTTCAATAACAGATCCAGTTGGTAATGTAATTTCATGGGGTTCAGCAGGACTCGTTGGTTTCAAAGGTTCAAAGAAATCAACTCCATACGCGGCTCAGAAAACCATGGAAGATATAATCCAGAGAGTAAAGGATCGTGGTTTACAAGAAGTTGATATTTTAGTTAAAGGTATTGGTTCTGGACGTGAATCAGCAGTCAGAGCATTACAAAGCTCTGGTTTAACTGTTTTGTCTATTAAAGATCAAACACCAATTCCACACGGTGGAGTAAGACCAAAGAAAGTGAGAAGAGTTTAATATGGCAAGATATACAGGACCAAAAGTTAAAAAAGCTCGTTCATTTGGCGAAGCAATCACAGCAAAAGACGCCAAAGTATTAATGAAGCGCAATTATGCCCCTGGTCAGCATGGTCAGAGCAGAGGACGTGTTTCAGAATATGGAACCCAGCTTAAAGAAAAGCAGAAAGCAAAGTGGACTTACGGAATCTTGGAAAAGCAATTTAGAAACTATTTCAAAGAAGCTTCACAGAAAAGGGGAATCACAGGCGATGCGTTACTTCAAATCTTAGAATCAAGATTAGATAACATTGTATATCGTTTGGGTTTTGCAGAAACCAGAGCTCAAGCAAGACAATTGGTTTCTCACGGTTTCTTTGATGTAAATGGTAAGAAAGTAAACATTCCTTCATATAGAACAAGAGTCGGCGAAGTAATTGCATTTAGAGAAAGCAAGAAGAAAAGCAAATACATAGACGTTCTAAAGCAGAAGTTAAAGAATGCAAAGACTCAGGAATGGTTAGAACTAAATTCAGATCAGCTTTCAGGGAAAGTATTGAGCACTCCAAACCAAGAACAGATTGATAGCAGAATCAATACACAGCTAATCGTTGAATTGTACTCAAGATAATTTAATTAACGCCCCCAAAGGGCAAAGGGAGAACGTTGGTATAAGGTTTAAATGCGTCACGAATTAGGTCCACGTTTAAATCGAAAGCCAGCGTAACAAATGGAAGCTATTCCATTACCAAATCAAGTTAGTTTGTTAGAGCAAGACGGTAACCGTTACACTTTTGTAATGGAGCCTTTGTATCCTGGATATGGTGTCACTATTGGCAATACTTTACGCCGTGTTTTGTTATCTTCAATGCCAGGTGCTGCTGTTGTTGCTGTTAAGATGAAATGGGTTGATCATGAATTTTCAACAATCCCTAATGTTAAAGAAGATGTTGTTGAAATAATCTTGAATTTAAAACAACTTAGATTAAAAGTACATACAGAAGAACCTGTCAGACTTACGTTGAAAGTTAAAGGTGAAAAAGTTGTTACCGCAGCTGATATTAAAGAGACAGACTTAGTAGAAGTCGTTAACAAAGATCTTTACATTGCAACCTTGGATAACAAGACTGCAGAATTGGACATGGAATTAATTGTTCAACAGGGCAGAGGCTATGTACCAGTAGAACAGCGTGAATCTGAAAAGCTTGAGATCGGTATGATTGCTATAGATGCAATATATACTCCAATAAAGAACGTTAACTATGAAGTTCAGAATGTTCGTGTTGGTCAGATCACAAACTTTGACAAGCTTACCATCACAATGGAAACCGATGGTACCATAAACGGACAGGAAGCTTTAAACATAGCAGCTCACATTTTAGTTGACCACTTTACAATGCTTGTTAATGATTCAGCAATTCCTGCTAATGCAACATCAAGAGCAGTTACTCCAGAAGTTTTTGCAGAAGAAGCAGGTGAAGGAACTTCTGTTAAAAGTATGAATCTTTCAGTGAGAGCACAAAATGCTTTAGAAAAGAATGCAATCTTAACAGTCGAACAGCTTCAAGCAATGACATCTGAAGATATTAAAGCTTTAGATGGTTTGGGTGAAAAGACTGCTACTGAAATTTTAGAAGCTTTAGGAAAGAGCATTTAAGAAATATATGAGACACAGAATTAGCAAAACCAAGAAATTAGGTAGAGGAATGGACAGCCGCAGAAAGCTTTTGCGATCCATGGCCTCTGCTGTAATAGTTTACGAACAAATTGAAACAACTCCTGCTAATGCAAAAGCATTACGTAGCTATGTTGATAAAATGATTACTAAGGGTAAATTAAAAACATTGCACGGACACAGACAGTTGCTTGCTGATTTAAACACGAATGCAGCTAAAAAAGTAACAGAAGTTTTAGCAGAACGTTTCAAAGACCGCAAGGGTGGATACACCAGAATATTGATTTCTGGAAAGTCTAAAGATGGGGCTAAAAAATATATCGTGGAGCTTACCTAATTTTATGAAATCACAGAAAAGTTACATCCCAAAGAAAATAATCAGAGTTTGGTTAGAAATTGACGCTTCAGCAAAGCCACTTGGCCGTGTTGCAACAGTCATTGCTAATGCGCTTCGTGGTAAAGGTAAAAGAGATTTTACCCCTCATCTAGACATGGGTGATTTTGTTGTTGCTACAAATGTTGAGAACATCAAATTTACAGGACGCAAAGTAGAACAAAAGAAATACCATCACTACTCAGGATACCCTGGTGGTTTAAGAACAAAGCAATTAAAGAACTTGATTGTTGATAAACCAGACGATGTTTTGAGAAGAGCAGTTTTTAGCATGATTGATGATAACAAACTCCGTAAACCAATGATGCGTAGACTAAAGATGGTTAAAGGTGCTACACATGAATTTAAGATTGATAAAAAGATATAACTAATATGGTAACTACTAAGAAAACCACAACCGAAAAAAAACCAGCAGTAAAAGCTCCTAGAAAGCCAAAAGCAGTTAAAGAAGCTCCTGTAGAGGAAATAGCTGTTGTTGATGCTGAAAAGATACACACAGAAAAGCCAGATGCTGAAAAAGCTGTTGCTTCAACTGCAATTGCTCAGATAAACCTCGCAGAAGGTAGGTATGCATGGGCAGTAGGCAGAAGAAAGACCTCTGTTGCTAATGTTCGTCTTTTCAAAGGAAAAGGCAAAAGCACTGTTAACAAGAAAGACATTGGAGTATATTTTGGAAACAATGCTTTAGTAGAACAGGCATTCAAACCATTACAGCTTGCGGGGTTGGAAAATCAGGTTTACGTTTACGTTAATGCAAACGGTGGTGGTATAAACTCGCAGTCACAAGCAGTTGCTCATGGTATTGCAACAGCATTGGCAAAACACAACACTGAATTCAGAAAAGTTCTTAAGAAGAACGGATTATTAACGCGTGATTCAAGAATGAAAGAAAGAAAGAAACCAGGATTAAAGCGTGCAAGACGTGGTCCACAGTGGGCAAAGAGATAAAAGAATATACACAAGATCAACTCCCCCGGAAACAGGGGAGTTGTGATATAATAAAAGTAATTAACAAATAGGAAGAAACAAAATGCAATTCATTCCAAAATGGTTAGTACAAACCATTGCTGCAGCAGGTGCAACACTATTAGTTGTTTTGACTGTAAGCCAATTGTACACAATAAAAAACAAATTTAGAGAGATTGATGATAAACACATAATAAACATCTCTGCAGAAGGAAAAGTAACTGTTAAACCAGACCAAGCAGTAATTAATGCTGGTGTTCAAACAGATGGAACTACTGCGATTGATGCTCAGAATGCAAACACCAACCTTGCAAACAAGATGATTGCTTTCGTAAAAGGACAGGGAGTTGAAGACAAAGATGTTTCAACATCAGGTTACAACTTGTATCCAAAGTATGATTACACAAAAGGCAATGGTCAGATTACAGGATACAGCGCAAATCAAACAATCATAGTCAAAGTTAATGATTTAGAAAAAGTTGGAAAGATCTTAGATGGGTTAACAAAGAATGGTGCGAACCAAATCAATGGAGTTAACTATACTTTCCAAGATCCTGATAACTTTAGAGAACAAGCCCGTGAAGCTGCCTTAAAGAACGCTCGTGAAAAAGCAGAGAATCTTGCTCGTGCTGCCGGAGTTCGTTTGGGTAAGTTAATTACTTTCTCAGAAAATTCAGGCGCAGTTCCAATGCCATACTATGCTGACAAAGGAGGGGGTATGGGCGGAGGTGGTGCTGCAGTTCCAAGCATAGAACCAGGAGTTCAAGACATTACAGCTCAGATTTCAGTTTCTTACGAAATCTACTAATTTTAAGTATTTAAAGACCGCCTTGTTTAAAGGCGGTCTTTTTACTTGATTTTTCCTCGTTATTATGTTATCGTACAAAAGCCTCAAGCAGTCTAGATAATCGCTGGAAGCTCAAAAATCGAGCTTCTAGAGGAAAGTCCGAACACCCCTAAGAGCAATTTTAGGAAGCAAGTTACTGGGAAATCCAGCCGGGAGGAGACAGGTTTGAAAAGTTCACGTGACTTTTCAAGAATGATCAAAGCCCAGGGATAGTGCAACAGAAACATGTCGCCGATGGCTTCGCAAGAAGATCAGGCAAGAGTGAAATCGTGCGGTAAGAGCGCACGCGTGGACGCAGTGATGCGTTGCGGTGAAAACCCAACTTGGTGCAAGGTCAAATAGGCCCTTCAATGGGCGGGTTGACCGCTTAGACAGATGATTATCCTCGACAGAATTCGGCTTACAGGATTGCTTGAGGCTTTAAATTATACATTTCCGCATGAAACGATCAGAGCTAATATTCAATATATTATCCATTCCTGTAGACATCATGAGCTTGCTTTTCGCAGGCGTGATGTCTTTTTACATTCGTTTAAACCTTGAAACATATTTCCCCGTACTGTTTAAACCAGATTTAAAAGAATTTGTTCTTAATCTTCTGGGAGTAATACCGATTCTTCTGATTATCTTTGCTTTTGCAGGTTTGTATAACTTAAGAGGAACAAGGAAATTCTCAAATGAGTTTTCAAGAATCATTGCAGCCATTACCATTGCTCTGTTGTTGATTGTCTTTATTTTCTTTTTTGATCAAACATTTTTTAATTCAAGATTAATCATTTTAATTGCTTGGTTAGTTAGCATTATAATTTTAGTATTAGCAAGATATATTTTAAAGAAAATCCAGGTTGCTTTGTTAAAGAGAGGATTTGGGTTACATAACCTTGTTGTTGTTGGTGCAACACAAAACCAACACCCAATGCTTCAGCAGATTAGAAACGACAAGAACTTTGGATATGAGATTGTTGCAGAGATATCAGACAACCAAAATGTTTTAGAACATCTAGATCAGATATATCAGAAGAACAAGTTTGAGGAACTGCTTCAAGCAGATCCTTCAGCACCAGCACATTTGAATGCACAACTCCTGCAATTTGCAAGACAAAAAGGTTTAACCTTTAATTATTTACCAGATATTTTTGATGTTCAAAGAAACCATCTTGAAACTTTAACCATAGATGGGATGCCGGTAATATCAATAAAGAACACGCCGTTAACTGGTTGGGGTAGTGTTGTTAAAAGAATATTTGATATTTTGCTTTCTTTGATTTCTTTAATTTTAACGTCACCTCTTTTTCTAGTTATAGCACTCGCCATAAAAATAGATTCTAAAGGTAAGGTCTTCTATGCAGCTCCTCGTGGTGGACACAAAAAAGACTTCACTTTCTACAAGTTTAGGACCATGTATTCACACCTTAGTGTTGGTCAGGAATATGGTGGAAAAGAAGCCGAAAAGGTTCGTCAAGAACTTTGGAAGGTTAATGCTAGAGGCGGAGAATCAGGAGCTTTCTTAAAGATCAAAGATGATCCAAGAGTAACAAGAGTAGGAAAGATTTTACGCAAGACCAAACTTGATGAGATCCCCCAGTTCTTTAATGTTTTAAGAGGGGACATGAGCATGGTTGGTCCAAGAGCCCATGTCATTGATGAGGTTGAAAGATATCGTGATCAGTACAGAAGAATTTTCTCCATAAAACCAGGGATATTTGGTCTTTCTCAGATTGCTCAGATTACATGGCCTGATCTTCCTTTTGATGAAGAAATTAAGTTAAATACCTACTACATTGAAAATTGGTCAGTTTGGTTAGATATACAAATATTAGTAAAAAGTTTCTATTACATTTTTTTAGGAAAGAAAAATATCGCTGATTATTAGTCTATAGAAATATATATGAAAGTCGCAATTGCACATGATTCCATCACGCAGTTGGGAGGAGCAGAACGGGTGCTAGAAGCTCTCCATGAGCTATATCCATCAGCACCTGTTTTTACTTTGGTTTTTGACACGAGATTAAAAGATCATTTTGAAGGCTGGACAATTGTTTCTTCACCGCTGCAATATCTTTACAATTTCATTCCAAAACTACAATACCTTCTTCCGTTCGTTCCTTTGTCTTTAATGTTCTTTAACCTCAACGGTTTTGACCTTGTCATTTCCTCAAGCTCAGGATTCATAAAGAACATGAAAGTTCCAAAAGGAGTTAAGCATGTCAGCTATTGCCACACACCAACAAGATTTTTGTGGTTAGATCAAAAAGAATATTTAAAAAAAGAAGTTCCTGGAATTTTAAGACCATTTGTTGGCTTGTATTTAAAGTGGTTAAAGTCATGGGATTTTAAACACGCTCAAAATATTGATTACATCTGGGCAAATTCAGAGAACGTAAAGCGTAGAATACAGAAATATTACAATAGAGAATCAGAGGTTTTGTACCCTTGGGTTGATTTAGACAAGTTCTACCCAACCACTCCAAAACAAGACTACTATCTTGTAGCAGGAAGATTACAAGCACACAAACGCGTTGATTTAGTTATCGAAGCTTTTAACAAAAACGGTAAGCAATTACATGTAATTGGAACAGGCAGAGATGAAGAACGCCTTAAAAGTATTGCTCATCAAAATATACTTTTTTTAGGAAGGGTTGATGATCTTGTTTTATGCAATGAATATTCCTCAGCTAAAGCATATATTTTCCCTCAGGAAGAGGATTTTGGTTTAATGCCACTTGAAGCAAATGCTACTGGCACCCCTGTCATTGCATATGCGAAAGGTGGATCTTTAGAAACAATCATCCAAAACAAAACCGGAGTTTTCTTTGATCAACAAACACCAGAAGCAATTATTGAGGCAGTAAAACAGTTTGAAGAAAAAACCTTTTCTTCAGAAGATCTTTTTGAACAAGCACAACGTTTTAGCAAAGAACAGTTTAAAGCTAGGGTTCTGCAATTGCTTGCAAAGGAAGGATTGGTATGAAAATAATGGTTGATTTAAGGAGTTTGATGGAAACGGGTGGAAAGATCTCAGGAGTTGAGAATTATCTCTTGAATGTCTTGCCTTTCATACATTCAGAAGAAAATTCTTTCTCAGGTTTTTACAACAGCTTTAAAGATGTATATATGCCTGAGTTTAAGAAAGACTTTAATGTTACAAGAAGATCGATTCCAAACAAGATTTTAAACACCACCTTGTCTTTTTTTTCTTTTCCAAAGTTTGAAAAACTGTTTGGTTCTTTTGATATTTTATGGTTGCCAGACTTAAGACCTTTTGCAATTAGTAAAACAACAAAACTAGCTATTACAGCCCACGACCTTTCTCCAGTAATGCATCCTGAGTACTATTCCCTTAAGCGTCGTATCTGGCATTGGCTCATTCAACATAAACGATCATTTAAAAAGGCTGATCTTGTTTTTGCAATTTCTGAGTATACTAAAAATGATTTAATTTCATTCGGTGTTTCTGAAAAAAAGATCAAAGTTGTTAAACACGGTTTAAACCACGAGCTCTTCAATACAGATATATCGGTAGAACAAAAACAAGAAGTTAGGAATAAATACAAACTTCCAGGAAAGTTTCTTCTTTCAATATCAACTGTAGAACCAAGAAAAAACATTGAAGGGCTCATTAAAGGATTTGAGATGGTAGATGATCCTGACTTGTTTTTGGTAATCGCAGGAAGACTTGGTTGGCTTTATAAAGGTGTTTTAGAGCTTGCAAACAGATCAAACAAAAAAGAACAAATCATATTCACAGGATATGTTGATGAAAAAGACAAGCCAGCATTAATTTCTTCAGCGCATATTGTTTGTTATCCTTCTTTTTATGAAGGTTTTGGGTTTGTTCCTCTTGAAGCAATGGCCTGCGGAGTCCCTGTGATTACTTCTGCTAGGACATCAATGGCTGAGATTTGTGGTGATTCAGCTTTGTTAATTGAGCCATATCAGCTTCCTGAGCTTGTTAATGCTATAAAAGCGTTAAATACAGATGATGTTCTAAGAGCGCATTTCACAGAAAAAGGATTAGAGCATGTTAAGGGTTTTACTTGGGAAAAGAGCGCTTTAGAGATACAAAGGGGATTAATACAATTAGCTCAAACAAAGGTATAATACAGACATGAGAATAGGGATTGATTTAAGAATGGCAGGTTTGGAATATGGTATCGGAAGATACTCTCTTGAGCTTGTTCGCAAGATCATTGAGTTAGACAGGGATAACGAGTATTTTCTTTTTGTCAGAGATGAAAAGTCTTTTTCTAAAACTAACTTTGAGTTTCGTTTAAACGTTAATTTAGTTAAAGCAGACTACAAACATTATTCTTTCTCCGAACAATTTAGTTTTAATAGGCTTTTAAACAAATACAATTTGGATCTAGTTCACTTTTTAAACTTCAATGTTCCTTTTATGTACAACAAGCCTTTCGTTGTTACTATCCATGACATCATTCATCATAGGCTACCTGGAACAAAAAAGAGTCACTTCTTACATCGCTTAGCTTACAGAGCTGTCATGCATCATGCGGTTTTTGCTTCAAGGCGAATCATTACAGTTTCTGAGTTTTCTAAAAAAGAAATCCTTGATGTCTTTAAAGTTCCAGCAAAGAAAATACAAGTAATCTACGAAGCTGCAACAACCGTCCCTATTACTGACTCAGATGTTTCATTGGTTAAGCAAAATTTCGATATCTCAAAACCATATTTAATCTTTGTTGGGGTCATGGAGAGAAAAAAGAATCTTTTAAATCTAGTTAAAGCTTTTGATATTCTTAAAGACAAGTTTAATTTAAATGTTCAGTTGGTTTTAGCAGGGAAAGCTGATCCACACTATCCAGAAATACAAGAACAGGTTAAAGAAATCAAATACAGAAAAGATCTTATTTTAACTGGTGTTGTTTCAGAGAAAGAAAAGTATGCTTTGTACAAAGGCGCTGAAGCTTTTGTTTCAGCATCTTTGTTTGAAGGATTTGGGCTCCCTGGTGTTGAAGCAATGAGCCTGGGTATTCCTTTGGTTGTTTCAAATACTGAAGTGTTTAATGAGGTATATGATAACGGGGCGATATACTTTGACCCGCATGACCCAGAAGATATGGCTCAAAAGATCAATTTTTTGCTTTCTGATGAGAAATACAGAGCCTTGATTGCAAACAATGCATATACCAGAGCACAGTATTTTTCCTGGGATTTGGCAGCTAGAAGGACATTAGAAGTATATATAACCTAGACAAGCATGAAGATAATCTTAGTTGGTGGTGGTACTGGTGGACCAGTAATACCACTAGTTGCAGTACAACAGAAAATACAGAAAGAATTTCCTAAGGCAAAGTTTTTGTTTGTAGGAACTTCATCAGGCCCTGAAAAACAAATGCTTGTTAAATACAATATTCCTTTCAAAAGTATTGCTTCAGGAAAATTAAGAAGATACTTTTCTTTACTTAATATTTTTGCACCCTTTTTAGTTTTGATAGGATTTGTACAATCGCTGTCCATAATTAAAAAGTTTAATCCTGATATTATCTTTGCAGCAGGTGGTTATGTTGCAGTTCCTATTGTTTTTGCAGCTTGGATATTAAAGAAAAAAATAGTCATACACCAACAAGACTATATTCCAAGTTTAACCAACAAAATTCTTTCTCCATTTGCAACTAAAATCACTGTTAGCTTTGAACATTCACTAAAAGATTTTTTAAGCGGTTCAGGAATATTTGGTTACAGCAAAAATGAACAGCGTGTTCACTGGACAGGAAACCCTTTCAGAGAAGAACTAACTGTTGATATTTCAGAAACTGAAAAGAAAAAAGCGAGAGAAGAATTTGGATTAAAAGAAGACATGCCTGTGGTGTTAATACTCGGAGGTGCAACAGGCGCAACCGGTTTAAACAATATTATTGAAGAAGCTTTACCTGAATTAGTTAAGATTTCACAAGTAATTCATTCAACAGGAATAGGTAAAGGAATCTCTTTTAATCACCCAAACTATCACCCGTATGAGTTAATTTCTAACATGAAAGGTGCATACGCTCTTTCTGATATTGTAATTTCTAGAGCAGGTATGTCTACAATCACCGAGCTTTCCGCCTTAAAGAAAGCAGCAATCATAGTACCAATGCCAGATTCTCATCAAACTGAAAATGCAGCAATCCTTTTGGTTTCACAAGCTGCTTTAGTTATTCCACAAGGGACGTTAAGCGGAGAGAGGTTGGTGGATATAGTTAGGAAGGTAATGTATGACTGGGAATATCAGAATACTATTAGAGAGAATATATATAAGTTAATGCCACATAACGCAACAGAGAAGATTTCTAAAATAATTCTTGATTTATGTCAGAAATAGCTGGGAAACAAAAGAAAATTGCTTTGGCAATGGCAGGTGCTGGTGCTCGTGCTGTGATGTATTTTGGAATATTAGATGTTTTTAAAGAGCATGGTATTGAAATATCAATGTTTTCAACATGCAGTAGCTCAACTTTTGTTGCTTTAGCATATTCTTCAGGAACATCTGAAAAAATGAAAGAACGAGTTTTAAATATGGATAGAAAAGAATTACTAGGTTTGTTTGACACAAGCTTTAATGGTGGAGTTTTTTCTTTCGACAAAATAGAGACAGAAATGAGAAAATATGTTCCGTACACTAATTTAGAAGACCTGCCAATTCCTGTTTCAATTGCTGCCTCAGACATTGTGCATGGTGAGGAGGTTATTTTTTCAATGGGGGACATCTCAAGGGCAGTTAAAGCCTCTTGCTCAATGCCGGGTTTGTTTGAACCTGTCATATGGGGAGGCAGAGTTCTTTTAGATGGCGGGTTGTTTAATATAATCCCCGTAGAAGCAGCAAAAGCTTCTGGTTCTGACATTATCATTGGCATAGACCTTGCAACCTCAAGAAATCTTTTTTCAAACAACATGCTGAATTTTAAGAGAGGTTGGAATGTATTTTTTTGGCCACTCTCTACTTTAAAGAAAACAGTGATAAAACTTCAAAGAAAATTAAGAGGAGAAAATCACTTAGAACTCACAAACATTGATAATATTAAAATGCCAAACCTTTTTTCAATACTTGATAGTTCAATGAATTATGCAATTGCAGAGCGCAGAAAGGCAGAATATTTTAATTGTGATATAGTAATAACCCCAAGTGTTAAAGGATTCGGAGATGTTGGTATTAAAAAGGGTGAAGCTATGTATGTAGAAGGAAGAAGAGCAGCTGAAGAAGTAATCCCTGCTATTAAAAAACTTTTAAGAAATGATTAATTTAGAGAATACTAAAAAAATATATTTCATAGGTATTGGTGGAATAGGGATGTCTGCACTTGCTGGAATTGCAAAAGCAAAAGGCTTTGATGTTGCAGGCTCTGATTCAAGCGATATTTACGATCCTTCAAAGTCAGTACTAGATAACTATGCGATTAAATACCATATTGGTTTTGATTTAAAAAATATTGTTGATTTTAATCTTTCGATAAATGATTTAGTTGTTGTTGGGGCTGCAACGGACAAAGAGAATCTAGAATTAAAATACGCACAAGAACAGAACCTTAATATCGTTGGGTATCCTGAATTATTAGGTGTTTTGGTTTCTGACAAAAAAAGAATCGTTGTGGTAGGAACACATGGTAAGGGTACAACCTCTGGGTTAATTTCTTTTGCTTTGAAAGCGCTAGAAGATTCAGGATTTTTTGTTGGAGCTGTTTTAACAGACCTTCAAACTAATTTCTATTATGGATCCGGAAAACATTTTGTAATAGAAGGGGATGAGTACAGATCAGGAGTAGATGACCAGAAACCAAAGTTTGCATATTACAATCCAGATTTGTTGCTAATAAACAACATTGAATTTGATCACCCTGATATATACAAAGATCTCGCGGCATTTAAAAAGCCATTCATTGATCTTGTTTCTGGAATGAATGAAGACACAACCATTGTTTACAATGCTGATGATACCAATGTTTTAGATGTAGTCTCTAAGAGCAAAGCAAAAAAAGTTCCTTTCTCACTCAAAGAACAAAAGAATTACAAGCTACCTGGAAAACCTTATGCTTACGATTATTTAGCAGCAAAAACAACACTAGAAACTCTTGGTTTTGAGTTTTCCGAGTTTGAGAAGTACTTTGTTGAATATACTGGAGTTAAAAGACGTTTTGAAACCATATATGATGAAAACATTACAATCATTGATGATTACGCGCATCACCCAACTGCTGTAAAAGAAACATTAGAAGCAACCAGAGAAAAATATCCTAACAGAAGAATTGTTTGTTTCTTTGAACCACATACATATTCTAGAACAAAAGAAACCCTTTCTGATTTAGAGAAAGCCTTTAATTCCGCTGATTTGGTGTATATAGCTGAAGTGTATCCAGCGAGAGAACAAAAACTTGAAAGCAGTATTACTGGTCAAGATGTCGTTAACAAAGTATTAGAGTTCAACAAAAACACTTTCTATGTTTCAGACAAACAAGATGCTTTGCATAAATACAGACAACAGAGAAAAGACGGTGATGTAGTAATAGTTATGGCTGTTGGCTCATTCAATACCTTAGTGTATGACCTAAAAAAAGAGTTTGGAACTTAAAATGCAAGAAAATATTAAACTATCAAAATATACATCATTTAGAATCGGTGGTCTGGCAAGCTTTTTTGTTGATGTTAAAACAGACGATGATTTCCTTACCGCATTTAAATTTAGTAAAGAAAAGAACCTCCCATTCTTGATTTTGGGTGGGGGAACTAATATGCTCATAAGCGACAAAGGTTTTCCAGGAGTTGTCATTCGAAGCCAGGGCAGGGGTTTGACTTTTGAAGATCACGGAGAAAATGGATTAATCATTTCAGACACTGGAAATGTTTTGCCAATAATAAACCAGTTTGCCAATCAAAACGGTCTTGTGGGCTTTGAAAAGCTTGCAACAGTCCCGGGAACTTTGGGTGGCGCGATATATAACAACGCGCATTGGAAAGACGATCTTCTTTCAAACCATGTTCAGTGGGTTGAAGTAATTGATCCAATTGCAGAAGATATATCAGTAAAACGTTTAAATATTAAAGAGCTTGATTTTAAATATGATTCTTCTTTAGTAAAAACAAAAAATCTCATTGCTCTAAGAGCAGCGATCCTACTTCCAAAAGGGGATGTTGCTGAATCAAAGAAAACATATACTGAATACTTAAAAACCAGAACTGAGAGTCAGCCATATGGAACATTAAACAGTGGTTGTATGTTCCAGAACGTTACTCAAAATTTAGGTCCTGGAAACCATGGAACTTCAGCAGGGTATTTAATAGATCAAGTAGGCTTAAAGGGATTGA
Organism: uncultured Candidatus Saccharibacteria bacterium; assembly: GCA_964364285.1. Taxonomy (GTDB): domain Bacteria; phylum Patescibacteriota; class Doudnabacteria; order UBA920; family VMFF01; genus VMFF01. The sequence continues at coordinate 44,181 of CAYIKZ010000007.1, forward strand.
AGATAGGTGGAGCGCAAATCTCTGAAAAACATGGTAATTTCTTCATAAATACAGGGGATGCAACTAGTGATGATATACTTAAGTTAGCAGAGACATGTAGACAGAGGGTTAAAGAAAAGTTTGGTGTTGAATTAGAATTTGAAGTTAAAATAGTTTAACAAAGGAGAAAACAAAATGTCCGTTACAATAAAGAAGACAAACGCAAAGGTTAGTTCGTCAGAATTAAATTATGTTAACAAGAACCTTGAGAAATTAAAGAAGTTCTTAAGGCCAGAAAATAATATTCACGTTGAGCTTCAGAACACAACGAAACATAAAACAGGGTTGATTGCTAGAGCAGAGGTTACAATAATGCCGAAACCAGGAATTTATGCTGATGCGTTTGGTAATGATTTTTTTGAAGCAATAGATTTGTGCTTGCCGAAGATAAAGGAACAACTGATGAAGAGTAAAGACAAAGTTGTTTCTCAGAGAAGGCGATTAGGCGCACAAAGAAAAGATAGTAGATAACGAACAGGACCCCAGCAATCGCTTGCTAGGGTCCTTTGTTAGAGTGTGCATATAGTGCCATAAACTTTAATAAAAGTCAAGATTAAATAGGGTAAGTTCAACAAGTAAGTGCAACACCGTAAGGGTAAACTTAGAACATGAAGCA
>CAYIKZ010000008.1:0-38001 GCA_964364285.1 uncultured Candidatus Saccharibacteria bacterium
AAAACGCCTCACCAGATATTTAATGAGGGTGTTGCGCTAGAATGTTGAATGTAGCACTTTTAAGTTTTCTTGAGTTTTTGTATTTTCCTTACCTCTGTAATCCTGTCTCTAATAGTTGCTGCTTTTTCGTACTCTAAGTTTCTTGCAGCAAGATCCATCTGTTCTTCAAGTTCTTGAATGTAATATCGAATTTCGTTTTTGTCCATATTACTTATATCTGCCTTGTCTAATGCTTCTTCAACAACTTTAGATCCTGAGAGACGGTTATCTTTAATTGCTTTTTGGATTGTTTTAGGTGTAATACCATGTTTTGTATTGTATGCTTCTTGTGTTTTTCTTCTGCGCTCTGTTTCTTCAATTGCAGCTTTCATTGATCCAGTTATTCTGTCTGCATACATGATTACATGGCCCTGAAGATGTCTTGCTGCTCTTCCCATGATTTGCATCAACGCAGTCTCGCTTCTTAAGAAACCTTCTTTGTCTGCATCAAGAATTGCAATTAAAGAAACTTCGGGCAAATCTAATCCTTCTCTAAGTAAATTAATTCCAACAACAACGTCATATACTCCGAGTCTTAAATCTCTAAGGATTTCTAATCTTTCAAAAGTGTCAATCTCAGAATGAAGGTAGTGTACAGCGATATTTAACTCTTTCATGTATTCAGCAAGCTCTTCAGCCATGCGTTTTGTCAAAGTGGTTACTAAAATACGCTGGTGTTTTTTAACGCGTTGTTTAACTTGTTCAACAAGATCATCCACCTGATTTTTTATCGGCTTTATCTCAATCGTTGGGTCAAGAAGTCCTGTAGGACGAATTAATTGTTCTGCTATTAATTCTTTTCCTTTTGCTGTTCCTGCTCCGGTTTTTGCAAGTTCATATTTCGCAGGCGTTGCTGAAACATAAACTACCTGGTTAATCTTTTTTTCAAACTCCTCAAACTTTAATGGTCTGTTGTCCAAAGCAGAAGGAAGTCTAAAACCATAATCAACCAAGGTTTGTTTTCTACTGCGGTCTCCTTCATACATTCCACCAATCTGTGGAATAGTCATGTGCGATTCATCAACGAACATCAGAAAGTCGTCTGGGAAATAGTGGAGGAGGGTAGAGGGAGGTTCTCCAGGAGTTCTGAAATCAAGATGTCTGGAATAGTTTTCAATACCATTAACAAAACCCTGTGTTTGTATGGTTTCTAGATCAAAATTGGTTCTTTGTTCCAAGCGTTGTGCTTCTAAGAGCTTGCCTTGTTTTTTAAGGGTTTTGAGCTGTTCGTTTAATTCCCCCCTTATGTTATCCATTGCTTTCTGGAGTTTTTCTTGAGGAGTCACAAAGTGTTTCGCAGGAAATATTTGAAGACTCTCTATATCTTGAATATCTTCACCGGTTAAAATGTCGTGCTCTGAAATTCTTTCAATTTCATCGCCGAAAAAAGAAAGACGAACAACAATTTCAGATGACGCCGGTATTATTTCCAAGATATCGCCTCGGATTCTGTAAGTGCCTCTTTTTAAATCAATATCATTTCTGCTGAACTGAAGATCAACTAATCTTCTAAGTAAGGTGTCTCTCTTAATTTTCATTCCTTTTTTCAGTTCTAGAGAAAGTTTAAGATAGTCTTCGGGGTTACCTAAACCATAGATACAAGAAACTGAAGCAACGATTAAAACATCTTTACGGGTAAGAAGACTTTGTGTCGCAGCATTTCTTAAACGATCAATTTCTTCGTTAATCTGAGTTTCTTTTTCAATGTATGTGTCAGTTCTAGGAACATATGCTTCTGGTTGATAGTAGTCGTAGTAGGAAACAAAGTAATGCACAGCATTGTTAGGAAAAAATTCTTGAAACTCAGAAGCAAGTTGTGCTGCTAGCGTCTTGTTATGTGAAATTATCAAAGTTGGTTTTTGGATCTCTTGAATAATGTTTGCCATTGTAAAGGTTTTCCCAGAACCAGTAACTCCCAAAAGCGTTTGGTCTCGATTTCCTTTTTTAATCGACTTAACCAACTTTGATATTGCATCTGGTTGATCACCGGCTGGTTTGTAAGAAGAGTGTAATTCGAACATATATTCCATTCTAACTGCTTAAGGAAGCAGAGTAAATAGCGGTATTTCCTTTAACTCTTTTTGTATATATAATCAATACATGATTGGATATATAAAAGGAAAAATAATCGGAAAAAACGAGCAATCCTTGCTTCTAGAAAATAACGGTATTGGTTACAGGGTTTTTTCAACTCCGCAGGTTTTAACACAAGACATTGGTCAGGAGATAGAGCTATACACTTATTTACAGGTTAGAGAAGACGCTTTTAATCTTTTTGGGTTTCAAAGTGCTGCTGAATTAGCTTTTTTTGAGCTTTTGACCACTGTTTCTGGGGTTGGTCCCAAAGTGGCTCTTTCCGTACTCTCTGCAGGGGATCTCGAGTTAATTAAAGGAGCAATTGTTTCCCAGGATGCTGCTGTATTTACTAAAGTTGGAGGAGTTGGAAAGAAAACCGCAGAAAGAATAATCATGGAATTAAAAGAAAAGCTTTCTGGAAGTTTTACTGTTACAGGACTTGGAAAGTCAGACGATTTTTTGGGAGCGTTAGAACAGCTTGGATATTCTGTTAGGGAGATAAAGGAAGTATTAAACAAGATTGATCATACATTACCAACTGAAGAAAAATTAAAACAAGCTTTGAAGTATTTAGGGAAATAACGGGAATGCAATTACGAGAGTTTACAGAAGAACAGAGCACAGCGTATCAATCATTGGTGCAAATCAATGGTTGTTTTTTGCAAGACTGGCAATGGGGTGAGTTTCAAAAAAGCATTGGTAAAAAAGTTTTTCGTTTTGGGATAGAGGAAAATGGAATACTAATTTTTTGTGCTCAAGGATATTTGCAAAGAATAAAAAATAAATCATATTTCTTTTTGCCATATGGACCAACATTAAAACCAGAAGCACTTTCTCGCTTTGAAGAGATATTTAAATTCTTTTGTGCGGAGCTAAAGAAAATATATCCAGATTTAATTTTTGTTAGATATGAACCCTTGTTTGATGTAACTGTTAATGGCGCAAAAAAGAGTATTGATTTAAATCCACACAAGACTTTAATATTAGATCTTCACAAAGCAGAAGAAGAGCTACTTTCTTCAATGCACCCTAAAACTCGATACAATATTAAAGTAGCAGCTAAACATAATGTAGTAATACAAGAGGAAAATGAATTAAAACCAGAAGCAGTAGATCTCTTAATTCAAACTTCAAAACGAGCTGGCATCAGAGGCTTTGACTCCAACTACTATACTCAACTAGTGAAATATTTTTCAACAAACAAAAATATTTCTGTGAAAGTATATACCGCATCACATGAAGGTGATCTGCTCGCTGTTAATGTTATTCTCCAGTACAAACACGGATATATTAAAAATCTTGGAACATATTTGTTTGGAGGATCATCAGACACAAAGAGAAACTTGATGGCACCGTATCTTTTGCATTGGCATGTAATTCAAGGGTTAAAGAGACAAGGGTATGAAAAATATGATTTTTGGGGGGTAGAAGAAGATCTAAAACACCCATGGTATGGGTTTAGCAAGTTTAAGCTTGGATTTGGGGGAGAAATCATAAAACACGGGGGAACATGGGATTACGTATTAAATCCAGCATGGTATAATGTATATATATTCATTAGAAAATTAAACAGATTCATCAAATGAAATACAAAATTTGCGTTTCAGGTTCAGCAGCAAACAATTGCGGACCGGGTGCATTCAAGAAGTCATGGGAGGTAGGCAGGGAGATAGCAAAACAGGGGGCAGTTTTAGTAACAGGTGCAACAATCGGCATTCCAGAGTGGGCTGCTCGAGGCGCAAAATCTGTTAAAGGTTTTTCTATTGGTCTTTCTCCTGCAGGAAGTATGCGTGAGCATATTCGTAAATATCATCTCCCAACAAGTCATATGGATATAATCGTATACACAGGGTTTGATTATTCCGGGAGAAATTTGCTCTTAACTCGTTCTTCAGACGCAATAATTGAAATCTGTGGTCGTGTAGGAACCTTAAATGAATTCACTATTGCCTTTGAAGATCGTAAACCAATCGGAGTTTTGTTAGGTACAGGTGGTGCAGTTGAAGAAATTCCTCATATCTTAAAAGTTGCAAAACGCGGAAGCAAAAACGTCATCTATGATACTGATCCAATAAGACTGGTTAAAAAAGTCATCAAAGCAGTTAAAGAACAAAACCGAACCATAGAAAAACAAGAACTTAATGTTAGAAAGAGAAGAAATACTTCACCTGAATAATTAGTCTAGAAAAATGCAATTTTTTCTTAACATCATCAAATTAATATTGCCGAAACCTTGGCTTAAAAAAATCCGTCCGTTTGGGCACGGATTTTTAGCATGCCTTGCTACTATTTGGTACGGATTCCCTGCAAGAAAAATGACAGTTGTGGGTATAACAGGGACAAGTGGAAAATCAACAACAACACAAATACTTTCAAAGATTTTAAATCAAGCGGGTAAACAAACTGGATATATAACAACAGTAGAATTCTTCGATGGAAGAAAAACAACCTTAAACAAACATGGTATGAGCATGCCAGGAAGATTTTTGCTTCAAAGAGAATTAGCTGAGATGGTTGCAGTTGGTTGTACTCATGCAATAGTTGAATGTACTTCAGAAGGGCTTTCTCAAAACAGACACTTGGGTATTGATTTTGACGTTGCATTAATAACCAACCTAACTGAAGCTCACATTGATGCACACGGTGGTTTTGAAAACTACAAACAAGCAAAAGCGAAACTTTTTAAAGCACTAGAACTCTCAAACAAAAAGCACAAGATCATCGGTGTAAACCTAGATGACAAGCACTCAAGTTTCTATGGTGCTTTTAAAGCCACAGAAACATTTGGTATATCGTTAAAAGACGGTAAACTAAAACAACAACATAATTCAACAGAATTTCAATTTAACGGCAATACTTTCAAGGTTCATCTACCAGGAGAATTCAATGTATACAATGCTTTAATGGCAGTTGGTTGTGCTTACAAGCTTGGTGTTAATGACCCGATAATCATACAAAAAGCGCTTGATCAAATCGTTGAAATACCAGGAAGAATGCAGTTAATCCAAAACCAAAAGAGGATTAAAGTATACCTAGACTATGCTCCAGAACCAGCTGGTATGAGCAGTGCCTTAAAGGCCGTTGCTTCAATGCCACATGCAAAGTTAATTCATGTTTTTGGTTCAACTGGTGGACACAGGGACACATCAAAACGTTTTGAGTTTGGGAAAATTTCTTCGAATTATGCTGATGTAATAATCATCACAAACGATGATGTATATGATTCATATCCTCAAGAAATTGCAGAAGACATTGAAAAGGGGATTGCAACCAACCCAAATCGAAAAGAAAACATTAAAGTATTAACAGTGTTAGATCGTAAAGAAGCAATCCGAGCTGCAATACAACTTGCTCAAAAAGACGATATTTTAATCATCACAGGAAAAGGATCTGAGCAGTTCTTGGTTTTACCAGGAAATGAAAGAATAGAATGGGATGAAAAAAGAGTCATTGAGGAGTTGTTAAAATGATATTGTATATAAACAGCGCGGATTTTCAAAGACTACACTTTGCTTTAATAGGGGAGAAGATAAAGCAGAAGAAGATTTCAATATCTCATCCAGAGTTAGAAAAAACAACAGAACGTCTTGAAGCATTCCTTAAAGAACAAAAAACTAAACTACAAGATATTAAAAAAATAATAGTTGTGGTTGGAAAAGGTTCTTTTACTGGAGTAAGACTTGGTGTTTCTGTTGCCTTAGCATTTGCAGATGCTTTAGGCATACAAGCGTATGCTGTTGATCAAAAAGAAAATCCTTCTGATCTAAAAGGGTTGTTAAAGAAAAAAATGATTCAGATTAAAGCAGGGTACAATCCAGAATATGCAAATGAACCAAATATAACTAAAAAGAATTAATCTTGTTTTAACTTTGTTGTGTATCGCAAGATAACCGCAACAATCACAAGCCACACTCCTAAGCCAAGAAGGTCGGGGAGTGTTTGTTTTAATGTCCACTCCTGAACGAAGTTGTTACGCATTCCTTCGGCAAGGTAAGTTATTGGAAGTTTTGATGCAATTGTTTTCAATACCACCGGCAGGTTATTCGTTGGGAAGAAAATATTACCAAGGAAAGTAAACAACAAATTCAAGATCGTTGTAATAGGAGCTGCTTCCTCGTAGGTTTTCGCAAAACTAGAAACGGCAAATCCAATTCCAAGAAACACAGCACCACCCATAATCATCAACAAAAGAATTGCCAACCCGCTTCCAGGAATTGAGGTATTAAAATACCAAACACCAATAGATATGATTAAACCTATCTGAATTGCCATTAAAACAAGCCTTGAAGCAATCAAAGAGCCAAGCATCTCAAAGTTAGAAAGCGGTGTTACTAATAGTCTTTTAATGACTCCACGGGCCTTTAAATCAACAAGCCAATAGGCAAGAGAAAATATCCCTGTCTGCATTATTGTCATAGCAATAATACCTGGAAGAAGATATTCGGAATATGTGATTGTGTTGCTTCCAGGAGCGTTTCCGCTAATCTTGCTGATTGCTAAATACAAAAATACTGGAAGAAAAATATTAAAGAATAACCCTCTCCAGTTACGATAGAGCATTCTAAAGTTTGTTAAGAAAAGTTGCCAGAAAGACATAAACATTTAAAATTACTCCTCTGAGTAGGCATGGCCTGTTAAGTGTAAATATACGTCTTCTAGTTTTGCTGTTTTTAAGTTTAAAAACTTGTATTCAATATTGCTAGATTTTAACTTTTGTACAATGCCTGGTAATTCTTCTATATCTCCAAGATCAAGAGTTACTTTTGGATATTCTTCTTTTAGATTCTCAACTGATTTAAACTGATCAAAAAAATCTTTAGGCATTGGTTCTTCAACAAAAAAGCTTAATTTGTAAAGGCGGTTTAAAGAAGCAATCAATCCTTCAGGACTGTCCATCTTTAATATTTTCCCTGAATCCATAATAGCAACACGGTTGCACAGATACTCTGCTTCTTCCATGTAATGCGTTGTCATAACAATTGTTATGTTTTGCTTGTTAAGCTCTTTAATAAAGTCCCACATTTCTCTTCGAGCTTGTGGATCAAGACCAGTTGTGGGTTCATCTAGAAAAAGAATTTCAGGTTTATGCACTAAAGCTGTTGCAATAGTGAAACGTTGTTTTTGTCCACCTGACAATGATTTAACAACACTCTTACCGCGATCTTCTAAACCAACGTGTTTAAGTAATTCAATTGGATCAATTTTTTCTTTATACAAACTTGCAAATAGAACTAGGAGTTCTTCTAAGCTCAGGTAGTTTAAATACTCGCTGCTTTGTAATTGAACGCCAATTCTTTTTTTAATCAAAGCACTTTGAGTTAAGTTATCTAACCCAAGCACATTACAAGAACCAGAGTTTTGCTGTTTTAACCCCTCTATGATTTCGAGCGTGGTTGTTTTTCCAGCCCCATTAGGACCTAGAATTCCAAAGATTTCATTTCGATGCACTTCAAAGCTGACGCCCCTTAATGCTTGGATGTCTTTGTATTCTTTTTTTAAGTCTTTAACAATAATAACCTTTTCGTTTTTCTGCATGCGTATATTATACCCCATATGAATTAAAGAGGTTCGTTTTGCGTTTTGTATCATTTGGTGTTTTAATCGTCAATTTTTGACATGATTTTTAAAAAAATGGAAGAGTGGATAATTGGTTGGGGATATGTTCGGGATGAAATGTGTGTAATTATGTCATTTTTTGGCTTGGTTAAGCCAAAAAACTCATTTTCCTTGACATTTTTACTTCTTGCTCTCACTTGACAATAGGGTCAAAAGAAGTATAATTCTATTATGCATTTTCGCCCAATTTTTTAAGCCTAACTAGAAAGGTCCATTTTCCGTTTGGGGAATGGAGAGTTTTTATATGCCAAAAAAAGCCACAATGGCACAGGTTTTGGTCCGAACAGGCCAACAGAAAAGCACTCGTAAGTTCTTTTCTACTCTCCATGAGGTCACTGAGCTTCCTCACTTGATCGAAGCACAGTTGAACTCATACAAGTGGTTCTTGGAAAAGGGTTTAAAGGAGTTATTAGCAGAAATAACCCCTATTAAAGACTTTACCGGCAAGAATCTAGAAATGTATTTTGGAGATTGTTTTTTAGACAAATCAAAATACGATGAGAAAACAGCTCGCGAAAGAAATACTACATTTGAAGCTCCACTGTACTGCAGCGTTAAGCTTGTAAACAAAATAACAGGCAAGACAAAAACCCAAGATGTATATTTGGGTGATTTTCCATTAATGACACCAAGAGCAACATTTGTAATCAACGGAGTTGAGCGTGTTGTTGTTTCCCAGTTAATAAAATCTCCGGGAGTTTTCTTTACAGCGGAGAATTCAAGGGGAAAAAATTACTATGGTGCAAAAGTCATTCCTAACCGTGGCGCTTGGTTAGAATTAGACACTGATTCAAACAATGTAATCGGAGTTAAGATTGATAGGAAGAGAAGAATTCCAATCACTGCACTACTCCGTGTTTTTGGTTTGTCTACAAACGAAGAAATTTTAGCAACCTTTGCAGATATTGATACTGATCCTGATAACAAGTACATTGCTTCAACTTTAGAAAAAGATGCATCTACAAATGCAGACGAAGGATTTAAAGAAGTCTACAAGAGAATTAGACCAGGAGACTTAGCAACAGTTGATAACGCAAAGAGCTTAATCTCTGCAATGTTTTTTAACTATGACAGATACGATCTTTCAGAAGTCGGACGTTACAAGTTGAACCAAAGATTAAACATGCCAGAAACTGAAAGCAGAATTTTAAGCAAAGAAGATTTGGTTGCAACAATTAGAGAAATAATTAGATTAAACAATATTCAAGGATTAGCAGACGATATTGACCACTTGGCAAACAGACGTATTAGATCAGTGGGCGAACTGATTCAGACTCGTTTCCGTGTTGGTCTTGCTCGTATGGCAAGAATAGGGAAAGATCGCATGAGTCTTGCTGATTTAGACACAGTTACACCAGCTCAGTTAATACACGTCAGACCAATTGTTGCTGCAATGCAAGAGTTCTTCTCTTCATCCCAGCTTTCTCAATTCATGGACCAAACAAATCCTTTGGCAGAACTTGAACACAAGCGTAGACTCTCAGCAATGGGACCAGGTGGTTTGTCCAGAGAAAGAGCTGGTTTCGAAGTTCGTGACGTTCACCGTTCACACTACGGAAGACTCTGCCCTATTACCACTCCAGAAGGTCCAAACATTGGACTTGTTGCTCACTTAGCTACATATGCAAGAATCAATGATTTTGGTTTCATTGAAACTCCTTACAGAAAAGTAAAGAAAACAGCAAAGAATGACGGTAAAGATGCGGTTGGTGAAATCGCAGTAAGCGATATTGAGGGAATCATTAAAGAAGATGGTGTCATCACAGAAGCTCAAGCAAAACAACTTCAAAAACATGACGACATACTAGAAATACGAATTAAAGCAAGAGCAACAGACAAGATTGAACACCTCGATGCTTACGAAGAAGAGAAATTAATCATTGGTCAGGCAAACATTGTAATAGACGAAAAAGGACACTTCAGCGAAAGAAGAACTTCTGTTCGTGTTCACGGTGAACCTTCCATTGCTGATACTAATGATATTGATTACTTAGAAGTTTCTCCTAAACAAATCATTTCTGTAACAACATCATTAATTCCTTTCTTGGAACACGATGACGCAAACCGCGCTTTAATGGGATCAAACATGCAAAGACAAGCTGTCTCTTGTATAAAGCCGAGCGCGCCAATTGTTGGAACTGGAATGGAAAGAAAAGCAGCCTATGACTCCGGACAGGTTATCCTTTCAGACGTTGACGGAGAGGTTGTTTCAGTCGCAGGTAACAAAATCATAGTAGAAGATTCAGAATCAGGAAAGAAAAAAGTTTATGATCTACTTAAATTTGTCAGAACAAACAGCGGTACAGCAATAAACCAGATTGTAAGAGTTAACAAAGGCGACAAAGTTAGAAAAGGCGATCTACTTGCAGATGGTGCATCCACTGAAATGGGTGAGCTCGCTTTAGGGCAAAATGTTCTAGTAGCTTTCATGTCTTGGCAAGGATACAATTATGAAGACGCTATCATCCTTTCAGAGCGTGTTGTTAAAAGAGACCTCTACTCTTCTGTACACATTGAAGATTTCAAAGTAGATGTTCGTGATACTAAGTTAGGACCGGAAATAATCACAAGAGATATTCCAAACGTTGGTGAAGAAAAACTTAAAGATTTAAATGAAAGCGGAGTCATTCGTATAGGAGCACAGGTAAAAGCAGGAGACATCCTGGTTGGTAAAATCACTCCAAAAGGAGAAACAGATCTTACTGCAGAAGAAAAACTTTTGCGTGTAATTTTCGGCGAAAAATCTAGAGACGTTAAAGACACCTCACTCGTATTACCGCATGGCGAATACGGTAAGGTTGTTAATATTAGAGAGTTTTCAAGAGAAAATGGTGATAAGCTACCAAGCGGAGTTATCCGTTCAATCCAGGTTTCAGTTGCAGTCTTAAGAAAAATTCAAGTTGGTGACAAAATGGCAGGAAGACACGGAAACAAAGGTGTTGTTTCAAAAGTTGTTCCAATAGAAGACATGCCACACTTAAAAGACGGTACTCCAGTAGACATCATCTTAAACCCACTCGGTGTTGCTTCCCGTATGAACCTAGGTCAGATATTAGAAACACATTTGGGTCTTGCAGCAAAGAAACTTGGTTACATAGTAGCAACTCCAGTTCTTGATGGTATTACAGAAGATCAAATCAAAGGTGAGTTAACAAAAGCAGGTTACCCAACAGATGGTAAAGTTGATGTCTTTGATGGTAGAACCGGAGAAAAATTTGATGAAAGAGTTACTGTAGGATATACATATATGTTAAAACTGCACCACTTAGTAGATGACAAGATGCATGCTCGTTCAACAGGTCCTTACTCCTTAATAACTCAGCAGCCTCTTGGTGGTAAAGCTCAGTTTGGTGGACAGAGATTTGGAGAAATGGAAGTTTGGGCTTTAGAAGGATATGGTGCTGCTCATACATTACAAGAAATGATAACTATAAAGTCAGACGACGTTGTTGGTAGAAGCAAGACTTACGAAGCAATCGTTAAAGGTGAACCAATCAAAAAACCAAACATTCCAGAATCATTCAGAGTTTTGGTTAAAGAACTTCAGTCCTTGTGTTTAGACGTTGATTTACTTGGCGCTCAAGGCGTCATAGAAGATGACTCTGAAATAAAAGAGTCAATCGAGGCTTCAGTGATGCAAGAAAAAGCTCCTGAACCAGGACCAGCCTTGGACTTTGCAGCAGATGGTGAAAAGGTCGCAGAAAAAGAAAGCAAAAAAAAGTCTAAGAAATAATCTTTAGAGAAAGAGACATATATGTTCACTCAATCAGATGAATTCAAAGGCGTAAGAATAAAATTGGCGAGCCCAGAGACAATCTTGTCATGGTCTCATGGTGAAGTAACCAAGCCAGAAACAATCAACTACAGAACTCAGCGACCTGAGAAAGACGGTTTGTTCGATGAAAAAATCTTCGGCCCAATAAAAGACTGGGAATGCTATTGTGGTAAATACAAACGCATTCGTTACAAGGGTATTGTTTGTGATAAATGCGGTGTAGAAGTTACCAGAAGCGCTGTCAGAAGAGAACGCATGGGTCACATCAAACTTGCTGTTCCAGTTGCACACATTTGGTTCTTAAGAGGAGTTCCTTCAAGAATCGGTTCCATCTTAAACCTTTCAGTGCAAGAGTTAGAAAAGGTCTTCTATTTCGCAGCATACATCATTACAAGAGTAGATGAAGACGCAAGAACTGCAACCATAGAACAAATAGAGGGCGAGTTCAAAACAAAGAAAAAAGAAATTGAAACTAAATACGAAACTTTAATAGCAAAAGCAAAGCAATTCAAAGATCCAAAGAAAGACCAAGACTTAGTTGCAGCTGGTATTGACGCTGAAGTTACTCGTTTACAAGAAGCTTGGAGAAAAGAACTTGAAACCTTAGAAACAATCAAAGACCAAGCAAGATCAGAATTAAAAGGCATCAAAAAGATGCAGATCATTTCTGAACTTGAATACAGAGATCTTTCCTTGAAATATGGTCCGGTTTTTGAAGCAGGCATTGGCGCAGAAGCAGTAAAAGGACTATTAGAAGCCATTAATATGGAAGAGCTTTCAAGAGAGCTCGATGCTGAACTAGTAAACACTGATGGTCTTGCAAGAAGAAAAGTTTTGAAGCGCTTAAAATTAGTTAAGAACATGATTACTGCAGGCTTAAGACCTGAGTGGGGACTAATTACAAACCTTCCAGTTATTCCACCAGATCTTCGTCCAATGGTTCAATTAGACGGTGGACGTTTTGCTGCATCTGATTTAAACGATCTTTACAGAAGAGTTATTAATAGAAACAATCGTTTAAAGAAACTCTTAGAAATTAAAGCCCCTGAAGTTATCACTCGCAACGAAAAGCGTATGCTTCAAGAAGCAGTAGATGCTTTAATAGATAACTCAATTAGACATGGCAAAGAAGTAACAGCTTCAACAGGTCAAAAGAGAAAGCTAAGATCCCTTGCTGACATGTTAAAAGGAAAACAAGGTCGTTTTAGACAAAACCTTCTAGGTAAACGTGTCGACTATTCCGGACGTTCAGTTATCGTTGTCGGTCCTCACTTAAAACTACATCAGTGTGGAGTTCCAAAGAAAATGGCTCTTGAACTTTTCAAGCCTTTCGTCATTTCTAAGCTCATTGGTAGAGAATACGCACACAACGTTCGTTCAGCAAACAAACTCATTGAACAGGGTAAACCAGAGGTTTACGACATCTTGGAAGAAGTTACTAAAAACCACTATGTCTTACTAAACCGTGCTCCGACCTTGCACAGACTTGGTTTCCAAGCATTCCAACCAGTGTTAATTGAAGGTAAAGCTATTCAGCTTCATCCAATGGTTTGTGCTGCTTTCAACGCAGACTTTGATGGAGACCAGATGGCTATACACGTTCCATTAACAGAAGCAGCTCAAAAAGAGGCACGAGAAATAATGGTTTCAGCACACAATTTGCTTAAGCCTGCATCAGGCGATCCAGTGATGACTCCAGACAAGGACGTTGTTGTAGGATGTTACTACATCACCAAATCACAGGATGGTATGAAAGGCGAAGGTAAAATCTTTACCTCACCTGATGAAGCAATCATGGCTTACAGAAACGACATTATTCATGTTAAAGCAAAAGTAAAAATCAGAGTTGATGGAAAAATATTAGATACATCAGTTGGTCGTGTCATTTTTAACCAGCTCTTACCAAAAGAAATGGGTTTCAGAAACGAAGTTTTTGATAAAAAGAAACTTCAGGCATTAGTTAGAGAAGCACACAAGATGTATGGCAATGATCTTACAGCAGAATTAATTGACCGTATTAAAGCAACGGGTTTCTTCTACGCAACTAAATCAGGGCTTTCCTGGGGCATGGATGACTTAAAGATTCCTGAGATAAAGCAGGAATTACTTGCAAAAGCTGATATACAAGTAGAACAAACATACCAACACTTTAGAGAAGGATTGTTAACAGAAGAGGAACGTAAAGCCCAGGTCATTGAAATCTGGTCTGGTGTCTTAGAAGAACTTTCTAAGAAAGTTACTCAATCAGTTGATCCTAACGGTTCTGTTAACTCCATGGTTGTTTCAGGAGCAAGAGGTTCTTTTGCTCAGGTTTCCCAGATGGCTGGTATGAAAGGCCTTGTGGTTAACCCAGCCGGTGATGTCATTGAACTTCCTGTTAAAGGATCATTCAAAGAAGGTCTTACTGTTTTGGAATACTTCATTTCAACTCACGGATCTAGAAAAGGAATGTCAGACACAGCCTTAAGAACAGCTGATGCTGGATACTTGACTCGTCGTTTAGTTGACGTTGCTCAAGATATTGTTGTTAACGCAGAAGATTGCGAAACTAAAGACTTCATTGATGTTACTAGAGAAATGTCTGAAAAAATGAACAAAGATTTCGGCAAGAGACTTTTCGGACGTGTTGCATCAGAAGATATTAAAGACAAAAACGGAAAAGTTATAGTTTCAAAAAACCAAGGTATTGATGAAGCAGACTCAAAGCTAATCGGTGATCCTGGATCAGGAATCAGTTCGGTAAAATGCCGTTCTGTTTTGAAATGTAAACTAGTTCGTGGTGTTTGCCGTAAGTGTTACGGATTTGATCTTGGATTCAACAAAATGGTTGAACTAGGAGCAGCAGTTGGTATTGTTGCAGCTCAAGCAATCGGTGAACCAGGAACCCAGCTTACAATGAGAACCTTCCACACAGGAGGTGTTGCAGGGTTAGACATTACTCAAGGTTTGCCTCGTGTTGAAGAACTCTTTGAAGCAAGAGAACCAAAAGGGCAAGCTTTTGTTTCAGATATTGATGGCATTGCTTACATCAGCAAATTAAACAACAAAGAATACGCAATCCGAATTGAAGGTGCTGGTGCAGAAAAAGAAGAACATCTTCTAGGCGCAGCCCACACTCAATTAAAAGAGGGTGAGCATGTTACAGAAAATGAAGCTCTTTACATTGATGAAAACGGTAAAGCTGAAAAAACAAAATCAGCTGGTATTGTCCACATTGAAAAAGATAAAGTCATCATCATAAAAGAATCAGAAGAACACTTAAGAGAATATCTTGTCCCAACATCCTTCTCCCTCCTTATTAAAGACGGTGATCTAATTACCAAAGGACAACAGTTAACTGAAGGAAACTTGAACTTAGGACAGGTTCTTGCACTCAGAGGTGTCCAAGACGCCCAGAACTACATTGTTCAAGAAGTCCAAGACATTTACGTTTCTCAAGGTCAGAATATTCATGACAAACACGTTGAAGTCATGGTTCGTCAGATGTTCTCTAAGATGCGCATTATAGATTCAGGAGATTCTGAATTCTTAATGGGTGATTTAATCGACAAGGCAAGACTTAATGATACAAACGAAAAGCTTACTGCTGATGGAAGAAAACCAGCACAAGCAGAACAGTTATTAATGGGTATTACCAAAGTATCCTTAAACACTGAATCATTCCTAGCAGCAGCATCCTTCCAGGAAACAACTCGTGTCTTAATCGAAGCAGCACTCGCTGGCAAGACAGACCACTTAAGAGGTCTAAAAGAAAATGTCATCATCGGTAAACTCATTCCTGCTGGAACTGGATTCAATCCACAAACCGTAGCAGAAGTAGACGTTGATCTGGTGGTTGCTCAAAGCGAAGAATAACCAAAAGAAAACAAAAAGACTCCGGAGTTCCGGAGTCTTTTTTAGCAGTCGTGTCCCCCACCAGATATATTTTACTGCGTTACAAACACTTTGGTCAAGAAAGTGGTGGAAGTAAGGGGACTCGAACCCCTGGTCGTGTCTTGGTGGGGGACACGGACCGCCAGCCTGCTACTCCCATATTGTTTACCTAATATATATACTCCAAAGAGATTAAATATTCATTAGAAACAAATCAAAAACCCCGGAATATTCCGGGGTTTTTGTGACCAATGTCCTTAATGGTTACATCTTAGTACCATTTTCCCACTCTGAAATCATCAGGAGATTTTTTTGATTTAGATTGCTCCAGATTTCCTCTGTAACAAAAGGCATAAATGGATGTAATAGCTTAAGTGTTGTTTTTAACGTTTTAGCAAGAACAGCTTTGGTGTTTTCAGCAAGTTCTGGGTTTTGCATTTGTGTTTTACTTGCTTCAATATAGATATCAGCAAGCTCATGCCATGTAAAATGATACGCTGCTTGAGCAGCTTCATTTAACCTTAATCCTTCAATATTCTCCGTTATTTCCCCAGCAGCTTGTTTTAACTTAGACAAGATTTCCTTGTCAGCATCAGTTAACTTTGTTTGATCAATCTCTGCGTCAAAGTTTTCAGTGTTACTTAAAACAAACCTTGCAATGTTCCAAAGCTTGTTAGCAAAGTGTTTCATTCCTTTAATCTTTTCTTCAGCAAGAGGAATATCATTACCAGCTGCGGTTGAAAATATTAAAGCAATACGTAAAGCATCAGTGCCGTATGTATCAATGACACCTAAAGGATCAATAATGTTTCCTTTGCTCTTACTCATTTTTTGTCGATCTTTGTCACGAATGAGACCGTGGAGATAGACGGTTTTAAATGGAATATCTTCCAAGAGATATGTTGTCATTAAAACCATGCGCGCTACCCAGAAAAACAAAATGTCATAACCGGTTTCTAAGACAGATGTTGGATGAAACAATTCCAAATCCTTGGTTTTACTTGGCCATCCAAGAGTTGAGAATGTCCAAAGACCAGACGAAAACCAAGTATCCAATGTATCAGGATCTTGCTCCCATCCAGATTCTTTGGGTGCTTCAATTCCACAATATATTTGATCGCCTTTATACCAAACTGGTATTTGGTGACCATACCAAATTTGACGACTGATGCACCAGTCTTTTAAATTATTAACCCAATGGAAATATGTTTTCTGAAAATGCTCAGGATATATTTTAATCAACCCGGATTCAATAGCATGGCGCATTAATTTTTTCAGAGTAGCTTTTTCAGAAGTAGGGAAGCTAAGCTTTTGTTTTGAGCTTAATTCAAACTCTTTATTAACATCAATGAACCACTGTTTCATTATCTGAGGCTCAATAATTCCACCACCGCGGGAATTAGTAGCGATTTTGTGAAAATATTTTTCATCGATTTTCTCAATTAGCCCTTTAGATTGAAGCTTTTCAATAATCAAAGGGCGAGCTTTTTTAATGTGTAATCCAGCAAACTCTCCAGCAATTGTTAAGAGCTTTCCTTTTTGATCAATGATCTGTTCAAAATCAAGACTATGTCTTTGCGCTATCTCGTTATCAGCAGCATCATGCCATGGGGTAATAGTCATTACACCTGTTCCAAATTCCATATCAATGGCAAGATCTTTTATGATTGTTGCTTTAACAGGACCATTAATCCACTCAAGATCAATTTGTTGACCATGCGTGTATTCTGAATATCTTTTGTCATCCGGATGCATGACAACATATTTGTCACCAAACTTTGTTTCAGGACGAGCTGTAGCAATGATGAAAGGGCCATACTTTAAATAGTAGAGAGGAGAGATTTCTTCCTTCCATTCAATCTCATCATCTGAAACAGTTGTTTGCATCTTTGGATCCCAGTTAACCATTCTATTCCCGCGGTATATTAATCCAGCATCATACATTTTTTTAAATGCAGTTTTAACAGCCAGATTTCTTGCATCATCTAAGGTGTACGCTTCTCTGCTCCAATCAAGAGATGAACCAAGACGTTTTGTTTGCTCAATGATTGTGTCATGGCTTTCTTGAGCATATTTTTCAACACGCTTCAAAAATTCCTCGCGTCCTAAATCATGGCGAGTTTTTTCTTCAGCTTTGTAAATCATTGCTTCAACCTTTGATTGAGTTGCTATTGCAGCGTGGTCTGTTCCAGGAAGCCACAATGTTTTAAACCCAGACATTCTATGATATCTGATTAAGATATCCTGAATTACCAACATCAGTGCATGTCCAATGTGCAAAATGCCGGTAACATTCGGTGGAGGTAGAACAATGTTGTAAGGCTTCGTCCTCTCACCAGGTAAATTATCAGGATTAAAATACCCAGAATCTAACCATTTCTGGTAGATCTTGGATTCTGTTTCTTTTGAATTGTATGCTGATGATAGTTCTTTCATATATTTTTGGAAAAAATAAAAAGCACTGGAAGTGCTCAAGTTCGCCCGAGGGGCGAGTTACCAACTTGATTGGTTCTTAATTTTGTCTTTTTAACGCAAGACCTGCGGCAGGTTCTAATTTTACTAATAATTAGTAATTTCTTCCTGCGCTTGCTCTATATTGAGCATCTGGTGACAGCCAGAATAGCTTTGTATAATCATACTTAAAACGGGGATATTTTGCAAGAAACCCTCAAAAACCCCTGTATTTATTAACTTTTTAGTGCTTTACAAATTGAGCCGGTTGTCATATAATCCAGATACCCTTTGCAAGGTCGACAACCGTGTCGGTCTGGGGCCACTCGTCCGCACCCGTATGTGCGCTTCGAGCGTACATTATAGGGGCAAGGAGGACAAGCATGACGACCCGTCTGCGGGCCGGACTTTTCGTGGCGATGATCGCGATCATCGCCTACGGCACCGCCCCCAATTTCCTGGTCCCCGAGGTGACCAGCTCCCCGACGGCTGCGTGGATGAACGTGACGGACGCCGCTGCGGCTGTCCCGAACGTGCTGTACGGTGCGAATTCGGCTGCCGTATCGACGCGTGCTGCGCCGGTCAACACGGCTGCCGCGAACATGGTCACGAATTTCACGGTCATCGAGAACGCCCGCGCTCCGGCTGCCATCGACCAGGCTGCCACTGACGCGCATTGCTCGGACAACGTGCTCGGCGCCGCGAACGACTTCAAGAAGCAGTACGACGCGGTCAACCACGGCAAGATGGTCTCGCTGAACTCGACGATCGGCACCGCACGCGCCGCGCCGGCTACGAACGACTTCAAGACCACGACCGCCCTGGCGACGATTGACGCGAAGAAGAACCCGACGATCGGCGCTCGTGCCGCTCCGGCTATCCAGACGGTTGCCACCGGCCGCACGAACTTCTCTTCGTCGAACTCGGCCACGACCGCCGACGGTTGACCCCAGGCTCCACGAGCCGAGGTCGACCGGAGTTGGCACCGGAATTCCGGTAAAGGTAATGCGTGAGGTAGAGCAACCAGAGCAGCAACAAGAAGCTCAAGGTTCGCGACCTTGCGCTGTCCTCATGCGTACATGAACGAGTGCCAAGCTCTGCTTGGCCTCGGCTCCCGAACCCCGGCTTACACAGTACGTGTAGACCGGGGTTCATGCTTTCTATCTCAATTCCAACTGTGGGTTTACTTTTAACTTTGTATATTTAACCGGTTTAAAACCACCTTGTACTTTAATAGCCGCAGCATTTGCAATCATTAAAGCATTATCAGTACACAGAGAAAAGTCTGGTACATAGAACTTGTTGTGTGTTTTACGGCTGGCAGAAGCCAGTTTTTTTCGTAAGAGTTTGTTTGCAGCAACTCCGCCTGAGAGAGTTATGCTTTTTGTTTTGTATTTCTCCGCTGCCTTTATTGTCTTTTTAACCAACACATCAACTGCCGCCTCTTGAAAAGAATACGCAAGGTTTGCTTTTGTTTGAGGGTTTTTTAAATTAAGTTTTTCATCACGTATTTTGTAAAGTACTGCTGTTTTTAATCCTGCAAAACTAAAATCAAAATTTTTAGCATTAATCATCGGTCTTGGAAAAGCATAGTCTTTAAATCCTTTTTTCTTTTTTGCATTTGCAGCCCACTTCGATATTTCAGGACCTCCTGGATATGCTAAGCCGAGCATTTTAGCAACCTTGTCAAAAGCTTCACCAGCAGCATCATCCACAGTAGAACCAAGAACCTTAAACTTACTTTTTTTCTTCAAAAGAATTAAGTAAGTATGACCGCCGGAAACAATTAAGTTAATGCTCGGAAGCTTTATTTTTGGATCACTAACAAAAGCAGAGTAGAGGTGTCCAAGCATATGATTTGTTGGAATGACCCTTTTGTTTAAAGCAAGAGCAAGTCCTTTGGTATATTCACAACCAACTAAAAGAGAACTAATCAAACCAGGACCATTAGTCACAGCTAAATAGTCAATTGATCTTAGGGGAGTTTTTGCATCTTTCAGTGCTTTTTGGACAACTGCCGATATTTTTGATATATGCGCACGAGCAGCGACTTCAGGTACAACACCTTGGGTTTTTCTGTGTATTAATATCTGTGAAGAAACAATATTGCTTAGTTTTTTAACACCGGATTTTTTACCTGCTAAAACAACAGAAGCCGAGGTTTCATCACAAGAGGTTTCAATGGCTAGTATTTTCATTCAATCTCTTCTAAGTTTTTTAGTTCTTGTTGTACTGCAAGCTCCCAGTTATCACTCTGATGACCAACGTATTTTCTAACAATTTCCTTAGGAGTATCAAGTCCTGCTTGGATATAGTAGGTTTCAAGGATTCGGTTTACATCAGCAACAGCTTCATCATAGTTTTTGTATTTTCTCATGTTCCAAGCGCCACCAATTCCCCAGCAGTTGTTTGTAACCTGGTGTTTACAAAAAGAGCTTTCAGCACGGGAAATTGCAATGATTAATCTCCACTGGCTTTGAACCGAGATTGCATCAACATGGTCTGCTAGAGGAGTTCCTTTGGCCCTTAGATATTTTTCTAAGAATTCTTTTCTTTTTTTCAAAGGATCGGGTAAAATCATGTTTTCCTTTGGTAGATATATTTCATCAGGAGAGAGTCGGACATTTGGATCAAAAACAGGAATTCCTGGCTGGTCAAGAATTGCCAGCTGTTTTTCGGCTCTTGGAGCTTCTTGAGTTACTCTTGTCTGATTTTGTTTTGGAGAATTGATTGCAGCAAGACCTTGGCTAGTTGCAATTGAAAAAACAAAAGTAACTACAAATGTAATTGCAATTGTAGTTATTTGTTTTTTTTCAAAAAAAGAAAAGAAATTAATTCGTTTTGGTACGAATGCTTTATGCGCGGTTTTTCTTTGTGTTTCAGAAACTGTTAGCGCAATACTTCGGTGAATTCTTTTAACTCCGTCAATGCTTCTCATGCCTTTTATTATACCACGTATCAACTAGATTTTGTAATTTTATTTCTTAAATGAATATATAGATTAGAAGGAGTATTGAAAGGAAGAAATATTCATACGCAGAATTGTATATTATTGGTCCTTTAATACAGAGTTTGTGGGGATAAAAAGGGAAGAAAAGAGAGTTATCTAAAGCATCTAAAACTAGATGTCCTAAATATGCAATTGAAATAATCAAACCAATCTTTTGGTTAACCGCAATTGCTACAAGGCTAATACCAAACCAAACGAACACATTATGTAAAAATGATTTTTGGTCTCCCCAAGGATCTTCCGCATCCGTGGTAACTTTGAGGAATTTCTTTGGGTTTAGCAGAACGCCATGTTTAGCGTAAGAGACTAAATGGTCTATATCAGGACCAACTGAAAATGCTAGAGCTAAGCCGTAATTATTAGTAACTTTCCCAATTATTAAACCTAAAGCTACGTGAGTTGCTGTTGTCATGGATATAGTATATCAAAAATAAAAACAACGGAGTTCTTCTCGTGTTTTTTAAAAGGTCTCTATCCATTAGAATACACAAAGACCCAGACTAGCCTGGGTCTTTGTGTTGGTAGATTTATTTAAACTATTAGCGTGAGAACATAACTGTCAAAAACAAGAGTGTAAACTCTGCAATTGATATGACACACCAAGTGCAGAACGCTCTTAATACAAATGCTTGTATGAACAAGAAATACATTGAAAATACGAACCCAAAGACTACAAGCCAGAAGATAGGAGTAAAGGATATAGAGCCTCCAATAAACAACAGGGTTAGAACCAAGATCGCTGTATACATAGCAAGACCGGCAAATCCATTAGGAACGCCAAACGTTCTGCTGTATTTGCTGTATTGAACTTTTGCGCACCATTCTTCTGGGAACCAAAGGCATTTAACAGGTTTTTTGGTGATTGCATGGGCTGATAGATACAAGGTATTAAAAATACCCAGAACCGCTAGAACCAATATTACCACTAAATATGTTTCCATTTTTTTGTTTCTTAATGTTTTGTTAACACTCTAAGTTTACACCTTTGTTACGAAATTTAAAAGATAGTTCAGGAGAGGTGTTGAAAATCTCAGTGTGCGTGGTAAGCTAAGGTATACTCGATTTATGCAAAAACATCTAAAAATTCGGGCTGATAAGTGTTCTGGTATTGAAGGGACTCTTTTTGCCATGTCTTACGTTCTCCCTTCAGTAGCGGGGTCAAGTACGATTAAGAAAATACACTTTCCTTTTTATTGTCTTTCGGCTGATTTGGAAACTAACAAAATAGCCGAGTGGATTGATCTAAAGTCATACAAGTCAGAAACAAACAAATTTATTAAGATACTAAAAAAAGACGGATTCAGTGAACTTAAGAAAACAGCAAAATCGTTAGTCAAAAGAGGACACGAAGTAACAGCGGAATATTTTAATTTAAGCAAGAGACTGCCAAACTTAAATGATAAACAGCTGTTGCATGAATTTAACAAGTTTAACAAAGGATATATATCAGATTATAACCAAGGGGTTGTTACTTTTCTTTACGAGAGCATATTGTCCGACGAGCTTTACAAATCATTAAGTAAAAGATCTGAAGATGCAATACATACTATAACTGCTCTTCTTTCTTCAGACTATAAGAGTTTTATGCTAGATGATTTGAAGTTATTAAAGACTATAAAGAACACCAAGTCACAAACAAAACAAAAACAACTATACAAAAAATATCTCGAATATTTCTATTACACTAACACTAGCTATCTATATTCAAAAGAACCTACATTTAAAGAAGTGTTAAAGAGAGCAAAGCAATCTCATCAAGGTAATGGTCAAAGAAGACAACGGCTCAAGAACAAGGTAAAGCTACTGCCAGCAGAGAGATTGACTGTAGACTTACTTAGAGTTTCAGAGATCATAAGAGATCAAAGAAAGAAAATTAACACAGCAGGGAATTACGTCATCTTTAAGTTTATACACGAAGCATCTAAAAGAACAGGTGTTTTTGAAAAAGAGATTAAGAAGATGTTCTATTTTGAATATGAAAAGCTTTTTACTGAAAAGACTAAAATTCTATCAACCTTAAAACATCGTAAAAAAGCAACATTGTTGTTATGGCACAAAAAACAATACTATCTGGAATATAATCCGATAGTTGCAAGAGAAGGCTCCACAGGTAAGATCATTGGAACACCAGCTTCAAAAGGAGTTGTTACTGGTGTTGCAAGGATTATTCTAGGACCTAGTCAGTTTAAGAATTTTAAACGAGGGCAAATCTTAGTTTCAGAAATGACACGTCCTGACTTCTTACCTTTAATGAAAATTGCAAAAGCAATTATAACCGATGAAGGGGGTTTAACTTGTCATGCAGCCATAGTTGCTAGGGAATTGGGAATACCTTGTATAGTAGGAACATTCAAAGCAACTTCTGTCATAAAAGATGGACAGAGTATACAAGTTGATGCAAACAAGGGAGAGGTTAAGATACTTTAGGCGCGATGGGTGCTTGAATCAATAGTACTAATGGAGTAAGAAAAAAATAAAAACCGCCTAGAAGGCGATTTATTTTGATCTCAAAAGGCACAGTATAATTTTCCACTTAAAGATCTGCAGCTACCCCAGCAGTGAACTATTAAAGTGTGGCAGTTCATATATTTGGGTTCAGATACAAAATTGTATCAATCTGTGCCTTTCGGACTTCTAAAAGAAGTTATACCGAACCTTTTGAGATCAATTATCTTTTTTGGTAGACCAAGTCGAGATAGGTGGAAAATTTTTAAGGGGGTTGGTTAGAAAAGTTTATATTTCGATGATTTATTAAATTAATTTAATTTCGAAAAAAGACCCGCCGATATACTGATTAGCCTTTAAAGCCATCTTGAAACTCCGGCAGATCCTTAAGGGTATCAAAGATTGTCGCAACTGGTTCACCGGCCCTGACGCGATTCAATTTTTCTGTGTAATCTTGTAGCATCTCTGCTGCAGACTGATCTAATCTTCCTTGTTCTCGAAGCGTCCTTATAATAGCATCCGCCTTAGCCATCATTGTTCTAAAACTCTCTTTTTGTTTTTCATTTAATTGTCCGTATACCTCATCTCGCATTTCAGATTGGATTTTTTGTAATTGAGTCATCACGCCCTCAGCGTTTGCTTGTTCTGCGGGCGTGGGTTGATAAGCTTCTTTTGGATTTTTCATAGTATTATCCTTTCAATTCGAGTATATCAAAAAAGAGTTTTCTTTACCAATAATTCCTCTTTGGTCGACCGTCTGTTCTGGAAAACTGTTTTAATTGCTAACCTAAGCCAAAATAAAAAAGCTTTCCTCTCAGAATTGAAAACCGAAAACTTTTAAAACGCTATGAATATTGATATTTAGAAAACTTTCGAATTTTGGTAGACCATCTCGGCACACATGGAAAACTTGGATGGCTTTAATAAAAGAATTATATGTTAGTTACGCCTAAATACAAAATTAAGATATATTTATAAACTTTTCGAACGACTGTCCTTTGCTGTAAGCTTTGCGATCATATAGCTCTAGCGCGCTCTTTTCCACAGATGTTTTTAAACTCTCCTGTGCTGTTTGTTCACTCTTGACGCTGCCTTTAGCCAAAAGCATGGTAAGTTCAGTACCACTTAGCTTACCAGTAAGACATAATTCTAATTCTGACTGATCATTATAAACTCTTGTCTGGTAAGCGATGTAGTCTCCTAACTTTGGTAATTGATTTGTAGTTATTCTCATGCTTTTTTTGGTGCAGTATTTTTATCAAATTTTTTTGCTAGACTTTTTAAGTTGTCCAATAGTTCATCAAAAGTTATAAACTCTATATTTTTGAATAGCCTACGCAATAAACGAAAGTCTTTTTTCTTCGCAGGATTCTGATCGAACTCTTTTGAATTACCTATAATTAGAAACGCCTTTGGCTTTAACACAGAAAAAGGTATTTTCGTTTGTTTTGAAAGATAATTTTGAAACCCTTCAACATTTTTTTCCAGAAAAAGTATATATTTTTCTATTTGAGAGATTGCCATTGAGGCAGGGGTTGAAAAGTAATAGTTGCGATGGCTCGTATCTATCCTTCTAGCAAGAATGTCAGTTTTGGGAGTTTTTATCTCAAATACATCTAGAAAACCATATAGGTCGATCCAAACAAAATCTGGCTTTTTCCCACCCTCATCTATTTTACCAAAGTTAACATTTGCCTCTCTAATAGATTCAATATAATTTGACATGAAAAAGAAAACTTCATTATGTAAAAATTTCTGCCATTTCTTCTCATCAAAGCTTCCGTCTTTTAAATGTTTTTCGAACTTTTTTATTACTTGATCTAAAGTTTTCCTTTGGCCTTGTATCACTAACTCGGTATGCAATTTTTTAAAAGCTTCGCTATTATTTTCAGTCCTTAAATATTTTTTTATGAACTCGGAAATAGACTCATGATCAGTTTTCTCTAATTTATTAAGGTTAATATCAGTAAGCTTGGAATTTACAGTTTCCGATTGAGCTCCACCTGCTTTAAACTTTCCTCCAAAAACATTAGTTAAACGCTTCTCTATTACTTGGATTTTATTCCTGTTTATTTCGGTTCCTAAATCCGTAAGTATTTCAATAAAGGACTTAAGAGAAGTACTAATAGCAACGTGTTTTTTGAAAACTTTGAATGTACTATTTTTGTTCTTATGTATTGTTATCTTTGCTTCTTTTTTATACTTATTTACTAAGTACTGTAAGAAAAGATTTCCGCCCATTTTATTTGACTGCCATTGATTAAAGCCACCGCCTGTATTATACAGAAGCAAACCAGCCGGTTTATCTTTAAAACCCAAAAATACTATTTTCCTAATTTTATACCTTTTTGATAATCCAGGAGTAAAATAGTAGGCATAGTTTTTCTTTTCTCTCTTCCAGCCTGCAAATTGTTTTCTCTCTCTTCTTCTCTTCATAATTTAAAAAGTATATAGTATTGCATATTTAGTTTTCCAAATCCCAATGGTCTAGCAGTTTGGTAGTTTAACAATTTTAAGAGGGCTTTTGTGACCCTAGATCGCTATATATTAAAGTTATTTATTTTACTCCCCACTTGTTCTTGTATTTTTTATATATCGGGGTTCTTATTTTATAGCCTTTGGTTTCCAGGCCTATTCTAAATACACGCGTATCTGTATTTTTATTCCCCGGGTGTTTTTTCATATAGTGCTTATGTTGATCAGCAACATACTTAGCAACTACACGGCTCGGAACAATATAAAAAGTAAAAAGATTACCTTCGCCGGCTATATTTACAAAACAGTAGAATAAGTTTGAATCTTTTATTTTTTCATGTTTTTTATCCATCCTCCAGCTTAAACAATATCCAAAATCTTTCGATCTGCTTGGTTTGTTAAAGCTGGTCTTAACCTCTAGCCGAAAGAGTTTACCTTCTGGTATCGAAACTAAAATATCTACATTTTTAGTATTTCCTAGTGTTAGATTGGCGTCGTATTCCTGTAGGGCTAATTGTGACAGCACCGCGAATTCACCAGCTAAAGCAGTAGATGTGGTTGAGCGTTTAAGTTTAGTCATAGAATTATTCCTTTTCTTGCTTTATTTAAGACAAATTAGTTTTCCAAATTGTGTTGCTCAAGCAAGTGCAGACCGGAAAATCTTATTTTGTGCCGATCGGCGACAGGGTATGCACTCCCTTATTTAGCCTATTAATTTGTTCTCGGTACGCAAAGTAAGATTTTCTTTGTATGCGCAATTTTCTTTTTTCTGATTTTTTAGTGCTAGTTTTCAATCTATTTGTTATTTGTGCTTTCCGGGAAAGGGTCTTGCTCCCAAATGAGAGTTTGTTCCTGCCCAGGTTCAAACCTAAATGTTCTATGCCTTGTTCATAAGAATAAATGAAAGTTTTTGCCGGGTTCACAGGTAGCTTTTGGTTTTGGTCGGAGGTTATCAGTAGGTTTTCTATTTCTTTTGCTAGTGCCTGCATTGTTTCTTTCGGAACTCTGCTAGCAGAAATACCGATGTCATCGACGAATATAGCCAGACGAGGATCGTAATTTTTCAACCTTTTCTGAACTAACCAGTAGAGTTTTAGGAATATATCCAAGTTACACCACGCAGCCAGTCTTGTGGATGTAGCAAACCCTCTAGCTAAAACTCTTTTATTAGACCCTTTTCCTTTAGGGCCTTCTTCTACACAACATAAGCTCGCTAATAATATCCCAGCTTTCTTACTGCACTGACCTTTGTTGTGAAAAAAATGGGATACTCTATTCTCTGAGATTTGTTCGAAAAATCTCCCGATGTCCAAAGCTAATAAAGTTCTTTCGCGTTGTTTTCCTAAAAGATAGTAGCCAGCGTCTATATGACTTTTGCCAGATACACCACCAAAGATAAACCCAGGGATAAGTACATCGTGTGGCGCTAGCAGCCTTTTGTCTGTGAGTTTAAGAAGTCTGCCTAGCGGTTTACCCTTAGCATTTCTTACGTATTTATTTTTTTCTGGCTGTGAGTGTTTGCTGTCCCGCCAATACTTATTAAAGTTACTAATCACGTCATTAATAAGTTCCAAAGCTTGAGCTTGGGCTAAATTAGAGGTTATGAAACGTTTTGCTAAGTCATTTTTACTACGAATGAAGATCTTGGGGTATCGGTGCTGTCGATTGTTAGGCATACTTTTTAAGGTTCTTCGCCTTGTTTTTTATAAGATCAGCTTGCAATTTTTCTCCAAATTTGATTAGCTGTCTTTCAATACTTGAAAGATTTTTTGTGTCATTGATGTCAAAAATAAAAGGAGTTATAGAATTAGGACTAACTTTTAAGCTTTCAGCTAGCCTTACTACAAAGTTTCTGGAAACATCTTTTTGTCCGGTTTCAATCATAGTAACTAAAACTTCGGATATACCTAAAGCAGTTGCCAATTGACCCTGGGTCAGGTTACTTTCCTCGCGAATTTTTTTTAACAATATAGGAAAAGTGTACATATGGGTGCGATTAAGGGGTGATTAGTCCAGAAAGTCTGAGAGTATGCAGATGATCTTGCAGATTATCTTCAATACTCTTTTGAGGGTTTTCATGGTTAATCACCCCTACATACGGAAGGTCCAAGCTGAGACTGATCAAGTTTGTGAAAGGCTGTTTCATATGGTTTAGGGTTAATTA
Source organism: uncultured Candidatus Saccharibacteria bacterium (assembly GCA_964364285.1). Classification (GTDB taxonomy): domain Bacteria; phylum Patescibacteriota; class Doudnabacteria; order UBA920; family VMFF01; genus VMFF01. The sequence continues at coordinate 27,925 of CAYIKZ010000008.1, forward strand.
ATTAACGAACTAAAACTACGACCAGCGATTACTTGCTTTTTCCGACGGTCACTATTCCGATATAACCTTCCGTGAATAAAACCTAATGACCGTCGAAGTCATCAAGCAATCACCAGCGAGCGCGACGAGCTGGCTCAGAGATGTTTAATTTATTGCTTATCTCTTGACTTGTCTCAAGTCTTAAGATTTGCAACTTATTACTCATCTGAGCCTGCAAGGGGCTGTAAGAACCGCCTCAAAGTCATGGCACTATAGAGGTGGTGAGATATCTAAAAGATATCTAAATCATCGAAGTTTGACCGTTTTCATCTCAATTTGGTTGTAAAAGTACCATGTACAGGTAGCTTATACTTTTTGTATAGGTTAGTCAAGACCTAATTGTGGATATCCTAGTTGTTAGTTGATTGTCTAGAAATAATTCAGAAAATTCTCTATCGGGAGGTAATTGTTACCTTCCAGATAAATTGACATGTTGACCCATCTCTATACTTGCAAACATTAGTGTTCGATATTTTATTGACGATATTTTTTATAAATCAAACTTTTTTGATATTTTATTCCAAATAAAGGTAACTAAAATCATTAAAGGAATAGCTAACCAGAGAGCTTGTGTTAAAGCAGTTTCTCTGTCCCAACTGTCATTACTAGTGGGTAGGATTGAAAAATAGATCCCTGCCGCTGACAAACTATACACTGATGCAATCAGCACAAACTTCTTAAACCATTTAACTAATGTCATGCATTTCCTTTCTGCTGGCAGAAACACAAAGCCCGACGCCGTTTAGTACGATCTATGGTGGAAAACATCCAATGGAGTACGGAAAACTTACAGATTTGCTGGAAGAAAGAGTTCCAATTGGTTGCTGACAGAAATAAAAGTTTACTTGGTAGCGCTACGGGGAATCGAACCCCGGTTACCAGGATGAAAACCTGATGTCCTAGCCACTAGACGATAGCGCCATGATCTTTTTTACTGTTTGATTTTACCATATACTCCTGCTTTTTTCAAGGGCTTTTAAAGCCCTTTGGCTGGTTTAATAGAGTTCTGCTAAACTACATAGGCAACTAAAAATAAGGAAGAGAAAACATGAACGAAATTCTAAATACAGTCATCATAGGTTCAGGACCAGCAGGGCTTACAGCAGCCATTTATGCCTCTCGTGCTGAGTTAAAACCAGTAGTAATAGCAGGATTAAACCCCGGTGGACAGCTAATGCAGACGACCGAGATAGAGAATTATCCTGGTTTTGAAAACGGAATCCTAGGACCAGAGTTAATGCAAACAATGATAAAGCAGGCGGAAAAGTTTGGTTCAAAGGTTATGTATGAAATAGTGGAAAGCGTTGATTTCAAACAACAACCTTTCAAAATAAAGACAGACAAAGCAGAATACCTTGCAAAAACAGTCATCATAGCAATGGGAGCTGATGCAAACTGGTTAAATCTTCTAAACGAACAAAGACTAAGAGGCAAAGGCGTTTCAGCTTGTGCAACATGTGATGGTTTCTTCTTCAAAAACAAAGAAGTCGTAGTTATTGGTGGCGGAGATGCTGCAATGGAAGAAGCAAACTACTTAACAAAGTTTGCAAACAAAGTAACCATCATACATAGAAGCGATGCATTCAGAGCATCAAAAATAATGCTTGCAAGAGCACAAGCAAATCCAAAGATTGCTTTCATGACTAACTCTTCTGTTGTTGATGTTCTAGGAACACATCATGTAGAAGGAGTAACTATAAAGAACACAAAAACCGGAGAAGAAACAGACTTTAAAACAGACGGAGTATTCTTAGCAATCGGACACACACCAAACACAAAGATATTAAACGGGCAAATTGATTTAGATGAAAAAAAATACGTCATTGTAAAAAACAACACCCGAACAAACATAGAAGGAGTGTTTGTAGCAGGGGACATTAGTGACCCAAGATATAGACAAGCAGTTTCAGCTGCAGGCATCGGAGCCATGGCAGCCCTTGATGTAGAAAAATACCTCGCTGAAAAAGAAATGCATGAATAAATAAAGACCCTGGGTTTCCAGGGTCTTTAAATAATACGTAGTTTTCCCGCTTTGACTCTTTTATATTAACAAAGTATATCTCTATGTCAACAGAGATGGTGGAGCTAACCGGATTTGCACCGGTATATCCCGATATCAAAGCGGGATTAGGTACTACGTCCTAGCCCCACTTAATATATATACGCAAAATTTATTAAATAATCATTAGAAATAGATTAACTGATGAATAAATAAAGACCCTGGATTTCCAGGGTCTTTAAATAGCAGATCGTGCCCTCTTCGACATTTGTATTTTAACACACACCCATTATTAAAACCCGATTGCTCGGGTTTTAATATATCTTGTATATTTTAGCTGTTTGCTCTTTCAACGTACTCTGCTGACCTTGTGTCTATCCTCAACATATCTCCTTCTTTAATAAACATCGGGGCTTGGACTACAAGTCCGGTTTCCAGTACTACTGGTTTAGTAACGCTTCCTGCAGAGTTTCCTGTAATACCAGGAGGAGCTTCAACTACCTTTAGTTCTACCTTAACTGGTAAATCAATTGAAACAGGATTTCCATTGTATCTTAAGACTGTTACTTCCATTCCTTCTTTCAAGAATTGTTCTTGTTCTGCAGTAACATCCTTTGGTAAATCAATTGTTTCAAATGTTTCTTGATTCATGAAATGTGTTCCAGAATCATCAGCATAAAGGAAACTTGCTCTCTCTCTGGCAACATCAGCTTCTTCAATCTTTTCTCCAAACTTAAAAGAATATTCAAGAACTTTTCCAGAGATAATATGCTTTAGCTTGGTTTGCATTACTGGTTTACGCTGTGCTGTGCGCATGCGGTTAGACCAGATCACTTGGTATGGTTCGTTGTTTAAAGACAAGACCAAACCCAATTTTACGTCAGAAATATCTAATGACATTGTTCGTTCCTTTATGAATTAGCTAGCTACAAAAGGCAACAATGCCATGTGGCGAGCGCGTTTCAACGCGACTGTTACCATTCTTTGATGCTTCGGGCATGTCCCGGTTTTGTTGTGAGACAAGATCTTTGCATGAGGAGACATGAAGCGACGCAAGGTTTGAGTATCCTTGTAATCGACTACATTAACCTTGTTGCTGCAAAAGAAGCAGGTCTTTTTTGGTTGTGGTTGCATATATTAATTTAAAATGGAATATCTTCAACCGAGATTTCTTCTGCTCCCGGTGTTTCTTGATTAATAGTTGGAATTTGTTCTAAAGAGCTTTCAAAGTCACTCTTTGCAGGAACTCCTGCAGGGCTTGCTGTTCCTTTAGAATCAAGCATAATCATGTTTTCTAAGACAATTTCAGTGCGGCTTTTTTTAGTACCGTCCTGTGCATCCCAAGATTTGGTTTGAATCCTGCCTTCAACATAGACTCTGCTTCCTTTTTTCAGATACTGACTAGCTATTTCTGCTAGTTTTCTCCAGGCGACAATATTGTGATATTCAACCTGTTCCTGCTTACCACCCGTTGGGCTATTGTAAACAAAATTAGTTGCGATTGAAAAAGAACAAACATTTGTGCCTTGTGGCGTGGTTCGCAATTCAGGATCGCGAGTCAGCCTACCGATAATTAACGCTTTGTTTAAATCCATAAGTTTTTCCGCTTAAGCGGCATGTTAATGATTAAACGTTTTTTAGGTCTTCGGTTAAAGCTTCTTCAATCTTCTGGTCCAAGAGTTCAGGAGTTACTTCTATGCCTTCTGCAGCCGGAGCAGTTTTTGCACGTTCGCTTCTGTTCTTGTTCATTTTTTCTTGAGCAACCTCGTCTTTTTCTTTTCGAGCAAGATTCTCATCAATGTTTACAACAAGATGACGAACAATGTCAGGAGTTGTTCTGAGCTTTGCATCAAACTCGTTAATTCTTGTGCCAGGCATTTCAAAAGTAACGCCTGCGTAAAAACCATTCTTGGTTTTCTTGATTGGATACGCGAGTTTTTTCTTGCCCATCAAATCCTCTCGCATAACCTTGCCTTCATAGTTCCCTATAAACGATAAAACCCCATCAGTTACTGTGGGGATTTGGTCATCGGAAACTGTTGATGCAACAATGTACATCAATTCATACTTTGGCATGATGATCAAATTCCTTTCTCATCATCATCCGAAACAAATTGTTCGGACGAATATTAATATTGATTTGTAAAAGGAGTATACCAGAATCCCGTTATTTTTGCAAGGCTCTAAAGAGCTTTAACTTTGTCCCTAATATATATACTCCAGAGAGATTAAAAATTCGTTAAATATATATTAAATGGCTCTGTTCCTGTCTATTAACCCACGTTTTGAAGCCTCTTCATAAAGGCAGTGGAACAACACTGTTTTTGTCTGCCAGTCAGTCAAGTCACTGTTATTAATCATTGAAACTATTTCCTCTTTAGTATATCCAGCTACGAGTGGCGCGTATGTTTTCATCAATTCTTGACTTTTGATTTTTTGAGGCATATAGATAGTCAGCGCCTCTATCATTGTAATGAGGTTCTCAGTATTAATTCCCTGACCTGCAGCCTCAGTATTATGAGAAGCTTCTTGTTCAGGCCCATGCCATTTTCCCGGAAACTTTAAAACGTCGCTCATATATTTAAACGTTAAATCTAAAATGAACTACATCACCATCAGCAAGAACATATTCCTTGCCTTCTAGTCTTAGCCAGCCTTTGTCACGAGCTACACCATAACCGCCAGCTTCTAAGAGTTTATCCCAAGAAATGACTTCAGCACGTATGAATCCCTTTTCAAAATCAGTGTGAATAATGCCGGCGCCTTGCGGAGCTTTAGTACCAGAGGGGCATGTCCAAGCTTTTGATTCCTTAGGTCCCGCAGTTATGAAAGTAATTAAACCAAGAGTTTTGTAAGCTGATCGTATAATCTTGTCTAAACCAGATTCAGTCATACCAAGTTCTTTTAGATATTCGTCTCTTTCTGCATCAGGTAATTCTGCAAGCTCGCTTTCAATCTTTGCAGAAATTGGAATAAAAGAAGAGTCGTTAAACTTAGCAACCTCTGTTTCAGCAACGTTCGCAACATACAAAAATGGTTTTGTGGTCAAAAGTTGCAACTCTTTAACAGCTTTAGTTTCTTCTTCTGTTAAAACAGCTTCATTAGCACGAATTCCTTCTGATAAAACCCGTTGGTATTTTTCTAAAGCAGCTTTCTTAACCAAAGCCTCTCTGTTATTTCCTTGTTTCGCTTCTTTAGAAGCAGCTTCTAATCTTTTACCAACTGTTTCTAAGTCAGCAAGCGCTAATTCAATGCTAATGACATCAACGTCGCGTTTTGGATCTACTCCGCCTGAAACGTGAATGATATCTTTGTCTTCAAAAAAACGAACAACTTCTAAAATTGCATCAACCTCTCTAATGTTTGCTAAAAATTTGTTACCTAAACCTTCACCCTTGTGTGCTCCCGCAACCAACCCAGCTATATCAACAAACTCAATAACCGTAGGAACAATTTTTTCAGAGTTTTCTAACATAGCGAGCTTTTCCAAGCGTTCATCAGGAACAGCAACAACACCGACGTTTGGATTAATAGTAGCAAAAGGATAATTTGCTGCTTCTACCTTGCTTTTTGTAATTGCATTAAACAGTGTTGACTTACCAACATTTGGTAAACCTACGATTCCGATTTTAAATGACATGCGCATATTATACTCAAAAAACAAGGTAAAATCAATGATTCTAAGACTTTGCTTTTTTCTAAAGAGTGGAATATTATGAGCCTACAAGACGTTGTTCCCACTCCAACATCACGAGGTGATGAGTGCACCAACCGGTTAAGCAACAGGTCGGCGGGGTATTCCGGGCAATTCGTCAGCCCCGACACAGGGGTTGGAAGAAGCACCCGAGCCCTCAGGCACGGAGACAGCTCGAAAGCAACGCGAACAATATGAAGCGGAGGATGTGCGTGCAAGAAGGGTTGCGCTATCTTTCCGCTCTTGTTGTTTCAAGAGCTGTTGACCAGATGCTCTACTACTCACGCACGCCACATATGCTGAGGAGCAGAGAACGCCTGATCGCGTACCTCAAGGTCAACAACCCGAGGATCTCGCGACCGTACCAGATGACCGTCTGCGACGCTGAGCCAGATCCGGCAAGCAACGACCTCATTCGAATCTCGATTCAGTTCTATCCTGACCGCTACAGTCGGAGTCGGAAGAGCTGTTTGGAGGTCGAAGGGACGCTGAGCTTCTGCCAGATCCTTAGTGAAGCATTCGCTTCGCGACGTCTGCGGAGGCAGAGTCGCCTCGCTTCCTAGCACTCAACCCAGAGAGGGCTGTAGACATCACGTCTGCAGCCCTCTCACCAGTATTGACCTATTACACGGAAGAGAATAAAATATCTTTAAGTTTCAAATGGGTTTTTCTGACTACCCAGACACTAGAGAATAAGCCAGAACATTCAGCTAGAGGAGGATATTACTCGTAGTAAATCAGTTCGTGAAGTGATCATCACCCACCAACCCCCTTTTTCAATGACTCAGAAACGAAGGGTCCCAGACGTCCTGCAGATGCTTCCCGCGGGCGTTCTCCCAAGCTTCCGGCACCCGGATCGCTTGGAGCATCTTCACCAAAAGCACGCCACTGGTCACGTCTTTGACCGGACGCTGTATGCGTACCGGCACGAGATCAAGCAAGCTATCACCGGACTCCACGGAGTTGTTCTGGAGCGTGTCCACAACGGGGCAGGCATTCCGACGAACGTCGAGGTGCTCATCCTGCCGGTGGTGCAAGCGTGCTACAAGGGAATGATCGACGAGGACGGTTTTTCATTCGAGAGACTGTTCGACATCGCTCTTTCCTTTCTTCAGCAATCAACGCTGGGGTTGGAGATTTCGGTGGAACGGTCGCGCGTCAGCAAGAAGGGGGTGCTGACGTTCGTCGCTCGGCAGAAGGTCAGTCCAGGTGGCAGAGCCACTGACCTCCAGGTCGTCCGCCTTCGGATCTACAAAGGGCGCCAGAGAACAAAGCGTCCTGAACAGACCCGTTTGGCGCGAGCGTCCTGAGGCGCTACGAGTAGGAAAGCAACCAGGACCGTCTCACATTTGTGTAGTGAGACGGTCCTTTGAGTTTTTTGACTTAATACATATTCAACCTTACAATTTATAAGCAACATTAAAACAATATATGAATATAGATCAAAAGATTTTCAAAGCTTACGATATTAGGGGAATTTATCCAGAGCAACTTAATGAAGAAGCTGCTTATGCTATTGGTCGTGGTTATGCCACCCTTTTATTAAAACGTTTTCCTGATACAAAATTAAAGGTTGCAGTAGGTCGGGATATGCGTCTTTCCAGTCCAGCTTTACAAACAAAAATTATTCAAGGCTTGCTTGACACAGGGATTGATGTAGATGATATTGGGTTAGTTTCAACTCCCGCCTTTTATTTCGCAACAAGCTTTTATGGATACAAGAATGGCGTGCAAATTACGGCATCACATAATCCAAAACAGTGGAATGGTGTAAAGATGGTTATAAATGACGTTATGGTTAATGGTGATAATGGTATCAATGAAGTGCGCGATTTAATAGTTAATGATCAGCTTGCCCCATTAGTAGCAAGCAAAGGTCAACTCGGTAAGCGCGAAAACACCACTGAAGATATGGTCCGCGAGCAAGTTTCTAATATTGATTTGAGTAAGATCAAAGCATTAAAAATTGTCATTGATCCAGCAAACGGTTCTGGTGCCTTGGATATGCAAGAACTTTTTAAATACCTGCCTTGCGAAATTGTGCAAATGAATTTTGAAGTTGATGGTACTTTTCCAGCACACGAAGCTGACCCTATGAAACCGGAAAATATTAAGTTTTTATGCGACCGTGTTGTTGCTGAGAAAGCTGATCTTGGTATTGGTATAGATGGTGATGCTGACAGATATTTCTTTGTAGACGAAACTGGCAAGAATGTCCCGCAAGGTATTTTGCGAGGCATAATGGCGCAGATTGAATTAGTAGAGCATCCAGGCGCAACTGTAGCCTATGATATCCGTCCCGGAAGAATTACTTTGGACATGATTAACGCTTATGGTGGCAAACCATTATTGACCCGGGTTGGGCACTCGTATATTAAAGAAATGATGGTTAAAGCCGGAGCTGTGTTTGGTGGTGAGTCTTCCGGTCATTATTGTTATAAATTTCCGTATGGTACTTTTGAAGCGCCGGTAGTAGAGGTTACTAAATTCCTAAAATTCATTTCCGAACAAAACAAGCCAGTCTCAGAAATTATTAAACCATATGATATATATTTCCATTCAGGGGAAATTAACATGGAGTTACAGAGTAGGGAAGAGGCTTTTGCAAAGATAGAGGCTGTTAAAGCAATGTATGTTGATGGGAAAATAAATATGATGGATGGTTTGTCAGTTGAGTATCCTGATTTTTGGTTTAATTTAAGGCCATCAAACACAGAACCGCTATTAAGATTAGCGGTTGAGGGAGTCTCTAAAGAGATAGTTGAGCAAAAGGTTGTTGATATAAAGAAGGTTTTGTTGGGTTAACATAGGACAAGAAAAAAAGGCGCCTACGAGGCGTCTTTTAAGTTTTATTTTTCATTTTTTTAGCCTTTAGGTGGATAAGGATCATTACCAAAGGAATTACGCCAACCTATCTCACCATCTTTATTTTGAACTATCAATTCAGCATTATTGTTTTTCGCAACATCTTGTGCGATTATGATTGCTTCGTTTTTGTTTTCCGTGTGTCTAAAAGCTCTGTCAGACCCTGCAGAATGGACTTTCCAACCATCACCATCAGGGCTAACCCAAATTTGTTTTGCCATAAGTTTGTTCGATCTCCTTTCTTTATTAACTGGTCGACTTTTGTTTTTTGTCTTAAGATGTCAAAATAATTGACATAGTATTGACAAATATCTTTACATACAATATTATTTAACTATGATAAACAAAAAATTATTACAAATAAGAACTGTTTTTGATTATACCCAAGAACAGATGGCAGAGATATTGGGAGTTTCAAGACCTACGTATTCTGAGATAGAGAAGGGTAATGGGGAAATTACTCTTCAGTCTTTAAGAAAGCTTGCCTCAAAGACTGGTTTAAGTATTAATTCCTTGTTGGTTCAAGAGGATATGGTTCTAGAAGCGCAAAATGATGAGGCTTTAAAGAAATATAAGACTATGCTTTTGTATGCTCTCAACTGCGGAGCTGATGATGATGGAAAGATAACAAAGACAAAATTAGCAAAACTTTTGTACCTATTAGATTTTTCTTGGTATTATAAGCATTTTAAATCAATGTCTGGCTTAACCTATCGTCGTATTCAGTACGGTCCAGTTCCAGATCAGTATTTTAGGGTTCTAGAAGAGCTTCTTTCAGAACGACAGATAAAAGTGTCAACTGGAGATGCGCATATGATTTCGGCAACAGAGAAATCATTGCCAACTCATGGATTGAACAAAGCGGAAATTTTTCAGATTCAAGAAGTTTGTAGAAAATGGAAGAATAAAAACACGCAAGATATTGTTAATTTTGCTCATGAGCAGCTACCTTGGAAGATTTGTAAACAAAATGAGCTTATCCCTTATGAGCTAATAATTCAAGAAGATCCCGAACATGTCTACTAACCCGGAAGGGTTTAGTGTTGTCCTTGAGAATTTTGCTCGAAAACATTATTACAAAGATTTTGAAAAAAACTATGCTCAATGGGGTGTAACATGGAAAGGTTTAGAAGAAACCTTAATTAGGTTTAATCCTGATGCTTTAGTTGGGAAGCTAGAACCACCAATCAAGATCGCTGATAAAGGTAACTTAGTTTTGTATAAGATGAGTTTCCGTGTAGCAGGTACAGATAAATCAGCAAAGTCGAGCGGTAATAGATTAATATTTGTTTGCAACTATCCTGAGCAGGTTATTAGAGTCTTACTGATGTATGACAAAAATCATGTTAAGGGAAAGAGAGAAACAGATTGGTGGATGAGTTTAATATATGATGAATATAAGGGTTTACCGTAGATTAGTAAATGAAATGACCTCCTCCCCGGGATACGCTTCGCTTCTCCCGGGGTTTCCTAGGGAGGC
>CAYIKZ010000009.1:0-37194 GCA_964364285.1 uncultured Candidatus Saccharibacteria bacterium
TGCTTCATGTTCTAAGTTTACCCTTACGGTGTTGCACTTACTTGTTGAACTTACCAGTTTTTTCATTGACATAAAGGTTTAAATGTGCTACAGTCACATATTCTGGCTGTAGTGTATTTGTTTGTTCTTCTTAGAACAAACGAAAAAACTCGAAACCAGGACGCACCTATACATCTCCCATTATCCCACACCGCCGACACGGCAAGGCAATATATGCCCCACGATCATGGAAGCACCGAGAAGGAGCCAGTTCACAAGCGGGCGAAGAAGCTCATTCTGCTTGAGTGGCCCTCGGTCAGAACATGGGTCTTCGCGCTCATCGTCATGCAGTTGGTGACCATGAGCAAGATCGTCACCGCCGAGCACAACGGCGTGAGCTTCAGCCTCTTCGGAAACATGAAGCTTCCAGTTATCGTCGCGATCCTGGCGATCAACCGGAGTGGAATCGAGGAATTCCGAAAACACCCCAATTCGTGGATGGTGTTCGCAACCTTGTGCTACTGCCTCTCCCTCATGATCGCATGGTCATTGGGGGTCAAGATCGGTGGTGAGGTTGCCGGCATCTTCTGGTGGTTCCCCATGGCTGGGATGGCGACCGCCTTCCTCAAGGGAGGAGAAAGCCACCACTAACTACAACGTAGGTGCGAACACGCCCGACCTGAATCACAATCAGGCGGGCGTTTTCGTTTGTTTGTATAATTACTTATACGACTTGAAAATATTAGATTACTATGTTAAATTAAACATAATCCGTTTAAAGATCCTCTATATATAATTAAAGAAATAGTAAATGCCAAATACAAAGGGTGCTGCTAAAGCAATGAGACAATCAGCACGAAGAAGAACATTTAACTTAACAATTAAAGAAGCTGCTAAAAACAGCGTTAAAGAAGTAAAGAAACTTTTGAAGGCTGGAAAGAAAAGCGAAGCTGCAGAAGCAATGAGAAAAGCAATGGCTGCTTTAGACAAAGCTGCAAAAAAAGGCGTCATTCACAAGAACAAGGCATCAAGAAACAAATCAAGAATGGCCAAGGCTTTGAAGAGATAACTTACAAGAGAATTTAAAATACCGCTATAAAGCGGCATTTTTATATCTCTAATTCCTTCATGTCCCCCCAGTCGTCTCCTACCTTTACATCTACAACTAGAGGAACTTTTAGTTTGTACGCATTTTCCATTATCTCCTTTATTTTCTCAGCATATTTTTTAACCTCTGTTTCTTGTATTTCAAATACTAATTCATCGTGAACTTGTAACAACAATTTTATGTCTTCCTTTTGTATACCAATTTCTTCCTCTATCTTATTCATTGAAATCTTAAAGATGTCTGCTGCTAATGACTGCATGGGCATATTAATAGCTGCGCGTTCTGCTGCTGCTCTAACTTGAAACTGTGATGAGTTAATCTCAGGGAAGTATCTTTTTCTTCCGAGCTCATTGTGTGTGTATCCGTTGGTTCTAGTTTCAGTAACAACTTGTTTAAGATATTTATCAACTGCTGAAAATGCTTTGAAGTACTTTTTAATGAACTCTGTTGCTTCTGCTCTGGTCATATCAACCCGTTCTGAAAGACCAAATGAAGAAAGTCCATACAACACGCCGAAGTTTATAGTCTTTGCATCTCGGCGCATTTCTTTGGTGACTTTGCTTGGATCATCAATCCCATACAGTTGCATTGCGGTTGCAGTGTGAATGTCTTGTCCTTTTCTAAAAACCTCTGTCATTGTCTTGTCACCTGACAAATGCGCAACAACCCTTAATTCAATCTGAGAGTAGTCTATTGAAACAAGCTTTGTTCCAGGTGCTGCTAAAAAGCCTTTGCGTATTTCTGCGGCATAACCACTGCTTCCTGCTGGGATGTTCTGGAGGTTTGGATTAGAGGAAGATATTCTTCCTGTTGCTGTAATTGTTTGATTGTAACTGGTGTGTAAACGATGATCTTTTTTACTTACTAATTCAGGGAGTGCTTTTACATAGGTAGATTGGAGTTTGCTTAGTTCCCTGTATTCTAGGATCATATCAATGATTGGATGAAGTCCTTTCATTTTCTCTAGCTCAGACGCTGCGGTTGAATATCCGGTTTTTGTTTTTTTTACAAACATTCCTTCGCCGCCTATTGGAATGCTTAATTTCTGAAACAAAATTACTTTTAATTGTGCTGGGGAATTAATATTGAATTCCTCTCCTGCTTCTTTGTAAATCTTAGTTTCTAGTTTTTGAAGGTCTGATTGAACTTCTTTTCCTAGTTTTTTGAATAACGGGATATCTAAGAGGACACCGTTTTCTTCCATCTCTGCAAGTACTTTTGTCAAAGGCATTTCTATATTAAAGAAAATCTTATCCAACTCTTCTTTTTTTAATTGTGGTAGAAGTTTTTGCTTTAAACGGAAAGTATAGTCAGCATCCTCTGCGGCATAGAAGCAAACTTTCTCTTTTGGAACATCTTTCATACTGATTTGTTTTTTCCCTTTACCGATTAGTTCTTCTATTGGTTGCATCTGATATCCAAACTCGTTGAAAGCTAAACTGTCTAAATCATGAGAACGGGATCCTGGGGCTAACAGATATGAGGCGATCATTGTATCAAAGTAAAGATTATTTACTTCAATTCCGTATTTCTTTAAAGCAAGGTAGTCATATTTAATATTGTGCCCAATCTTTTTAATCTTTTCATCTCCAAAAATTTTTTGTATATCTTTATTTTTTGAAGAGCTTAAAAACTCAGCTGGTAGATAGTAAGCGTGTCCTTCTTTAAAACAAAAAGAGATTCCAACAAGGTTAAAATCTAAAGCACCTAGTCCTTCTGTTTCTGTATCAAAAACAAATTCTTCTTGTTTGGATAACTGAGTGGTTAAATCTTTTAGTTTCTCTTCTGTATCTATTAACTTGTAATTATCATTACTTTTAGGCTGTATTTGCTGTGCTTCTTCAACTGAGACTTCTTTGTTTCCTGATATTTGTGGAAGTTTTGGAATTAAAGTTCTGAACTCAAGCTTTTGGAAAAGTTCAACTATTTTTCCGTAGTTTATCTGTGAAAATTCATATTGAGGAATGTTGAACTCTATTTTTACATCTTTGATTATCTGAGAAAGCCACAAGGATAATTCTACTAGTTCTTTTTGTTCTTCAAAGAGTTTTTTTGTTTTTTCTTTAAGTTTGTTTAAGTTAACGTAGATCTTTTCTATACTTCCATATTCTTTAATTAAATCTAAAGCCCCTTTTTCACCAATACCTCTCACCCCCGGAATGTTATCAGATGGATCCCCTTTTATGGCTTTGAAGTCAACCATTTGTGTTGGTTTGATACCGTAGCGTTCAAAGACTGCTGCTGGATCATATATTATGGTATCAGTTAATCCTTTGCGTAGTGTATATACTTTAACGTGTTCATCAACAAGCTGAAGCGTATCTAGATCTCCTGTGACTATGATTACTTCAAAATGTTTATGATCATTGTTTGAGTGTTTGATGTGTTCTGCAAGAGTTCCAAGCATATCATCAGCTTCAAACCCAGATTGTTCATAGATTGGAATTCCTAAATCAGCAACCACTTCTTTGCATCTTGGAATTTGCGCGTAAAGTTCATCAGCTGCTTTGACTCTTGTTGCTTTGTATTCTTTGTATTTGTCGTGTCTAAATGTTGGTCCTGCTAAATCAAAAGTCAACGCAATATGCGTTGGCTTAATATCTTTTAGGGCTTTAAGCAAGATAACGGAAAAACCGTAAACTGCGTTGGTTGGTTCACCTGCTTTTGTTGAAAGGTTTGGAATGGCGTGAAAAGCACGATGGATTAAGGCGTTTCCATCAACTAACATGTAGCGTTTAAAGTTCTTCTCTGGAGGCTTAGACATACTCTGATTATACCCTAAACAGCGCTATTTTAGCATCTTCACGAGGTACTCATGTAACTCGGTTGTACCCGCAGCAATGATGTTATCTATACCTTCAACTAACTTCCAAGGATCCCCGTTTATATCTGATATTTTAGCTCCTGATTCAGCGAGAATTAAAGAGGAAGCAGCGTAATCCCAGATATTACCTCCTCGTGAGACTATCCAGTCTCTCTTCCCATCACAAACCCAAGAAAGCCCTATCCCTAATGACCCAGGACTACCTAACCATATATTGTGCTTTTTGCCTTCTTGAAGAAATTTATTCCATAGTTCAATACGATTTGGACCTATTCCTGTAAGAGCACTCCCGAAACCCAATGTTATGTCTGTTATATCACTGCAATGAATTCTTTGACCATTTAAAAAAGCTCCTTTTCCTTTTTCTGCAAAGTACAATTCTTTTAATGCTGGGGCATAGACTGCGCCCATTAACATTTCTTTTTTGTAAGCAAGACCGATGATGACACAGAACAAAGGAGCACCCTTCGAATAGTTAAAGGTTCCGTCTATTGGATCTATGATCCAGGTGTATTTTTCTCCAAGATTATGTTCTCCCTCTTCCGAAAGAATTATGTGATCTGGGTATCTCTCTTTTATTGCATCTGTAATTATCTTGTTTGAGAGTAAATCTCCATCTGTAACAATGTCTGTTGCGCTTCTTTTAGTGTACTCAACTTTTGCTTTTGTTTGTAAATCTAAAGCTATGTCTCCTGCTTCTACTATTATCTTTTTTAATAATTCATCCATTTGTTATTCCTGAGCAACTCTAAATACTTCTTCAACGTCAGTAACACCAGCGAGTGCTTTAACTAATCCGTCTTGAACCATTGTTAGCATCCCTTGAGCAATCATTGCTTGTTTTAATTCATTGTTTCCTGCTTCTGCAAGGATTAATTTTTCAACAGCATCGTCTTTTATGATTAACTCGTAAATACCAATTCTTCCTCTGTATCCTGTCTTGTTACATTTATCACATCCTGTTGAATGGAAAAACTTTTGTTCTGCAGGAATTTCTACTCCGGAGTTTTTTGGAATCTCCCTTAGTATCTTCTGAACCTTGGTTAAAAGAAATGGGTCTAGTTTAACATCTTGTTTACAGTCTGGGCAGAGTTTTCTGACTAAGCGTTGAGCTATAATTGCATTCATTCCAGGGGCAATGACATATGGCTTAATACCCATGTTTCGAAGTCTTGGTATGGCTCCAGCAGCGTCATTCGTGTGCAAAGTGCTTAAAACAATGTGTCCTGTAAGTGCTGCTTGAAGGGCGACTTCTGCTGTCTCCTGGTCTCTAATTTCACCAACCATCACCACATCAGGGTCCTGTCTTAGTATCGCTCTTAATCCTGCTGCAAAGGTTAACCCTTTTGAAGAATCAATTGGTGTCTGGTTTATACCTTCTAGTTTGTATTCAACCGGGTCCTCTAATGTTATTATTTTTACCCCTGGTTCATTGAGTTGGTTTAGAAAAGCGTAGAGTGTGGTTGTTTTACCAGAACCAGTTGGTCCTGTTGTAATGATCATGCCATTTGGTTTTTCTAGTTCTTTTTGGATTAACTCGTAATCTTTATCTGAAAAACCAAGTTCTTTTAGCTTTAAGCTTACTGCTCCCATTCCTAAGATACGCATAACTACTCCCTCACCATACGCTGAAGGCAAAACCGAAACACGAACATCTGTTGGTTTTGTATTTAGCATGTAAGTGAAGCGCCCGTCTTGTGGAATGTCTTCAACGTTTAGTTTTAAATGCGACAGTATCTTTATCCTCGAGGTGATTGTCTTTTGGTAGTCTCTACTTAGATGCGCCATGTCTTGAAGAACACCGTCTAAACGAAAACGTATTTTTATAAAATGTTCTTCTGGTTCAATGTGAATGTCCGATGCTTTGTGTTTGTCAGCAGCGCCAAGTAATACTGAAAGGATTTGTGTTGCTGAAATCTTTGCTCCGTCTTCTAATTCTTTTAAAGAAGCTACGTAATCTTCCTCTGCTTTGACTACTACGCCCTCTTCTTTTGCTTCTATGTGTCTAACGACTTTCGAAAACATTTTAAATGCTTGTTGCAAGCTTGACGCAGAAACAAAATACAGAGTTACTTTGTATCCGTGTTCTGTTTTTAAAGTTTCTATGTTTTGTTTTAATGCTGGATTTTGAGGATCTGTAGTCCCTACTCTAACGTCATTACCTTCTTTGTAGAAAACAACCGCGTGTGAATCAGTACATTGTTGTTCGCTCCATAATCCCATTGCATTTAAATCAATGGGGAAAGTGAAGAGATCAATGTATGGTATACCAAAAAGAAAAGAGCCTTGTGAAGCTTGCTCTTCTTCCATTTTTCGGTTTACTTCGGTTAGCTTCTTTTGAAAATCTTTTTGTTTCTGTTCATCTTGTAACTGCATGCTTGCAGTATACTATATGCCAAGTCTGGTCTTCAAATCTGACAGTGTTTCTTTGATGAATTGATCAACTTCAGTGATTGACTTGTCTTTTATGACTACTTTGCCTAAACCGTCGGCAACGAAGGTTCCTCCAAGATAATTAACAAGCTCTTTTAATTTGATGTTTGGGTTAGAAGCAATATACATCTCTAAATAATCTGATCTTTCAGCTACAAAGAAAACCATTTTTGCGTCATTTATATTAACCATGAAATCTTGAGCTACCTGAAATATCTCTGATTCTCCGGCTTCTGATTTTTCAATATCAGAAATACCAACCACTGAAAAGATTGTGTTGTATTCAGGGATGCTTTGGATTCGTGCCATTGATCTTCCCCAAAGCTTTAACACAGGGAGTTCTTTGGTCTTGAAAAGATTTTTTACTATCTCTTGTTGTTTAGCTCCATATGAAATTAGCTCAGAAGCATTGATGAATGAACTTGGAGTTGTCTTGTTGTGTTGGAAACTATTTGTTTCTGTAATGATACCTGCCAAAAGGTTGGTTGCAATATTTTCATCGATTAGACTTGCTTCATAGTCTCTTAAGAGTGCGAGTAGTATTTCTGATGAAGAGGATGCTGTTACATCAACAATATTTATTGTTCCGTAGTTGTCATTATGAATGTGGTTATCAATGTTTACTTTAGGAACTGCAAAAAACATTTCAGCATTTTTTTCATACAAAGTTCCGAGTGATTCTAGAGAAGCAACGTCAACGCAGATTATTAAGTTAAATTGGGTAACATCATTTGTGAATGAAACATCTTCTGGAGTAAAAACTCCTTCTTTTGGTTTTAAGTAGATATTCACGTTTTCTGGAAGCATGTCATAACTCAACTCATCAAGCTTCGCGTTTTTTGTTTTCACAGAAATGACAAAACTCTTTGGGAAAACTATTTCATGATGAACCTCTTCAACCCCAGGAAGGAATGAAAGACTTCCAAAATCTGTTTTCTCGCAATACACTTCTACTTCTTTGTTTAACTTACGCAAAAAAGCAGCCAAGGCTAGGCTGCCACCTAAGGTATCCCCGTTTGGATTGGCAGGCAAGGCAACAAGGATCCTCTGGGATTTACCTATTAATTCAAAAAATTTCTGTTGGTCTGGGTTTTGCATAGCTCGTAAATATACAATATTACAGGGTTTTTCGCAATACCCTTAGTTTCTGATAAAATTAGGGTATGGTTTTAAAGGTACGAAGCTTGAAAGAGCTCCAAAAATTCGCAAAATCAGTTGCTAAAACCCTAAAAGGCGGGGAAATTCTCGCTTTAAGCGGAGAGCTTGGAGCTGGTAAAACCACTTTTACCAAGCTATTGTTAAAAGAACTAGGCATTAAAAGTAGGATTGTGAGTCCAACTTTTGTTTTGATGGTTCCGTATGTGCATAGAAGTAAAACATATTACCATCTTGATCTTTACAGAACCAATTCTTTAAAAGAGGTGCAGGGTTTAGGACTTGAGGAGCTCTGGGGAAAGAAAAATACTCTTTTTGTCATTGAATGGGCTGAGCGAATCAAAAAGCATCTGCCTAAAAAAACAATCTTTCTTAAGTTTGAGATTGTTTCGGTTAAAACCGGCGAAAGAAAAATAACTATAAAAAATGTTAAAAAGAATTTTAAAATATAACTTAAGTTTGTTAGTTCTAACTATCGTTTTTTTTGCGTTCTCTGGAAAAGTGCAGGCTTTTATTTTAGTAGCTGATGATCAAGAATTTAATATTCCTTCTTCCACTTTGAAAATCTGGCAGAAACCAACTAGTACAAGTTTAAAGTTTGTTTCTTTAGAACCTGAAAAAAATGCTGATGCTTTTATTTTAACTGAATTAGGTTTAAGAAGTAAAACAAAAACTAAATCTACTTTTCAAAATTACAATGTTGCTGCGATCTATACATCTCTGAAAGAGATTTCTTCTGAAATTAATGGCGCTCCTGAAGATGCTGTTTTTAAAACTGAAGATGGAATTGCAACTGAATTTAATCCTGGGAGAAACGGTCGTGACTTAGACACTAAGTCATCAATAGATCAAATCATTTCTGATCTTGATTCAGAAGAAAAACAAAGCACTTTGGTTATCAATGAAACTGAATCAAATGTTAAACTTTCTGATACTAATGAAATGGGAATTAATGAATTAATTGCATTTGGTGAATCTAACTATTCTGGCTCTCCTGCAAACAGAATCTTTAATATCAAAGTTGGAGTTAGTAAAGAAAAAGGAACTATTCTGGCACAAGGTGAAACTTTTTCTTTTAACAAGTACCTTGGACCTGTAGATGGCGAGCATGGCTTCCTTCCTGAACTGGTTATTAAGAAAGAAGGGACTGTTCCTGAGTTTGGTGGTGGTTTATGTCAGGTTTCTTCAACGATGTTTAGGGCTGCGATGAAAGCAGGCTTCCCCATAACTGAACGAAGAAACCACTCATATGCTGTGCAATACTATGCGCCACAGGGCACAGATGCAACAATATACCCAGGGTCCCAGGATCTAAAATTCATTAATGATTCTCCTGCACACATATTAATATGGCCTGTTTTAGAAAAAGGAAACCACCTCCGCTTCTATATATATGGTACAAAAGACCAACGTAAGATAGAATTTGAAAACCCTTATACATATGACAAACAACCTGATGGTTCAATGAAAGCAACATGGGGGCGCACAGTTACCATGTCTGATGGTACAATAAAGAAAGAGGTCTTTAAAAGCGTGTATCAATCGCCTGCTCTATTTCATAAAACACTGGAATTGCCTGGAGGAGGCACTCCCGTAGAAAATACTAATCCAGTACCAACTCAAGCAAGTAATGGATCAAACCCTGAACAATAATATGATCTCATCATCAAAACAAAGTAAAGAAGAAAAACAAGAAGAAAAAATTCTTTCCCCACTTGAGAAAGATACGACATTAGATATGCAACTCCGCCCTAAGGAACTCTCAGATTATATTGGACAAGAAAAAGTTAAGGATAACTTAAAGATCATGATTCAAGCCGCTAAGCAAAGGGGAGAAAATCTAGAACACACTCTTTTCTATGGTCCTCCTGGTTTAGGTAAAACAACTCTTGCACACATTCTTGCGAATGAAATGGGCGTGAATATTAAAATAACGTCAGGACCATCGATAGAAAGAGGCGGTGATCTCGCAAGTATCTTAAGCAACCTTTCAGAAAACGATATCCTTTTTATTGACGAGATTCATCGCTTAAATAAAAACGTTGAGGAAATACTCTATCCCGCTATGGAAGAATTTGCTTTAGATTTAGTTTTGGGAAAAGGACCAGGAGCTCGTTCTATGCGCTTGTCTTTACCTAAGTTTACGATTGTGGGGGCAACAACTCGCATGGGTTTAATTTCAGCTCCATTAAGAGATCGCTTTGGTATGGTTCAACGTCTTGATTTCTATGAACAAGAAGAGGTTGAAAAAATATTACAACGAAGCGCTCGATTACTTGGATTAGAATATGAGATGGAAGCAATTACTGAGCTGGCAAAACGTTCTAGATTCACTCCTCGTATTGCAAACCGACTACTAAAAAGAGTCCGTGATTTTGCTGAAGTGCATGGCAATGGTAAAATTAACGCAGAAACATCAAAGAAAGCCTTGGAAATGCTACAGATTGATGAAATGGGTTTAGACCGCAATGATCTACGTATTTTAGAGGCCTTGATTGATAAATTTGAAGGGGGTCCGGTTGGTTTAAAGACCTTAGCTATGTCTACTTCTGAAGAGGAAGATACTGTAACTGATGTTTATGAACCATATCTTCTTCGCCTAGGCTTTATTAAAAGAACACCAAAGGGACGAGAAGCAACTGACCTTGCTTACAAACATCTTGGTAAAAACGTTAAAACTAACACACTTCTCTAATGCAAGAATTTAACACCTTTAACCCAAGCACCCTAACTCAAACCATAACTGGTTTTGTCTTTTACGCTGTAATTATATTAATTACTTTTTTTGGTTTCTCAACAGTCTTTGTTTTAATTAAAAACGGTCGCTCAAGAGCATTAAGCTTTGCAGTCGCTGTTTTGTATCTTGTTTTCTTTTTGACAATCGCTGCTCAAGGCGTTGGTATATTAAACAGTATTTAATTGTATGGATATTAAAAAACTATTTCCAAGCCAACAAGAAGACGAAGAGATCATCCTCGTTGTTCGTGAACATTGGTTTTTTATGTTCACACGGGTTATTGCATGGCTTCTTTTTGTGATGGTTCTTTTCTTGTTTGATAAATATGCGCCACAATATATTCCGAGACTTTTTGAAGTACCATATTTGAATTTCATAAACCTCGGTAAAAACATTTATGTGATGTTTTTGATTCTAGGTTTGTTTATGCTTTGGACAATCTATTATTTAAACGTTCAAATCATTACTAACAAAAGAATTGTAGATATTTGGCAAAAAGGTATCTTCAGTCAGCGTATCTCTGAACTAACTCTTCCTAACGTTGAAGATGTGACAAGCGAAGTCAGGGGCTTTTGGTCTACTGTTTTAGGATATGGAAACGTTGAGGTTCAGACTGCTGGTGAAAAAGAAAACTTTATCTTTCAAAATATTCCCGAACCTCGGGAAGTTGAAAAGTTGATTATAAATCAGACGGGACATTACCACGGACCTGCAGGGAATGAATAACAAAACAAGGCAGAAATGCCTTGTTTTTTAAGCTTCACACACTATTTTAAATACCATTCGTTTGCCCAATAAATCGTTGAGCATTTGAATAAGGCGTTTTTGATACAGGTGAATTTGATATGCTATGTCTTTTGAAAGCGCCGCTATTTTCAAGACTCCCTTTTCGTATGAAATTGCCATGGTTTGTTTAACAGCGTGCGGCATGAAGTCTGCAATTACTTTGTCCCAGAGTTTTAAAAGCTCGTTTGCTTTTACTTTGTCTTCAATTTTATATTTACGAATGTTTGCGTAAAGTGTTTTGTTTATTCTTTGCATTGTATTTTAACTTAGACTTAGTTGTTTTAAATTAACATGCTGTGCTTCCATTTCAACGGGGACTGTACTTGTAATGAATGTTTGGAAGCGTCCTTTTAAGTATTTTAGAAGAAACACTCTTCTGTCTTCATCTAGCTCTGAAAGCACGTCATCTAGAAGCAAAATTGGGCTATCTCCTTCTTCTTTTAGAAACTCTAGTTCAAGAATTTTTAACGACAAGACTTGGGATCTCAATTCTCCGCGAGAAGAGAATGGTGCTAAGTACAACCCTTCACTCTTTAATGTGAAGTCGTCTCTGTGTGGACCAATTAAAGAAGTTCCTGCCATGATTTCTTTTTGTTGGTTATCAAAGAGTGCTTTTTTAAAGTTGCTATGTATATCATTTTTGTTCTCTCCTGTAAGACCAATGTATTCAACATCAATAGGTCTGGCAAATCCTGAAACAGCAGCATACACTTCAGAAATTGTTTGATTTAAGTAATTTATGTATTGTCTTCTTTGTTCTACTATTGCAGAGCCGAAAAGTGCTAGCTGGTCATTCCATGCAGTTAGCTCAAAAGGAGACGCCTTACCGCTTTTAATGCTTTGTAGGAGCTGATTTTTCTGGGTAATAACCTTTTTGTAATTATATAGGTTTTCCATGTATTCTGTAGACTTTTGAGAGAGCAGTATGTTCAGATATCTTCTTCTGTCCTCAGGAGCTTTGTTGAGTAAATCAACGTGAGTTGGGTCAAAAATAACTGCGGTTATATAGCTTTCGATCTGATTCTTTGTTTTCCTGACTCCGTCTAGTTTAAAGTTTGCGAAGATTTTTCCACCTCTGTTTTCTAAGAAAACCTCTAGCTCGTGTTCTTTTCCACCACGTTCAATTATTGCTTTTAATTGGAGATTAAATGTTCCTTTTGAAAAAAGGTATGTAGAAGCATCTCTAAAAGATTTAAACAGAGAAAGAAAATATATTGATTCTAAAAGATTTGTTTTACCGGTTGCGTTTGGTCCGTGGAAAACAACGAAGTCACTAGTAAAATCCAAGTTTAAGTCTTGATGGTTACGGAAGTTTTTTAATTGAATGTTTTTAATACGCATCTAGAAACTTTCTTCCCTCGCTCTTTTTTTTATATCTTTATTGGCATTACTAAGTAAACATACCCTGGCAAATCTTTACTTACTAATACTGCTGGTGCGTTCTCGTTAACAATTCGGAATGTAACATTTTTTGTTCCAACGGAAGCCAAGCAATCAAGGATGTATCTGTGGTTGAATATTATTTTCCCAGCATCACCTTTTACTGAAGACGAAACATTAACCTTGCTTTCACCAATATCCCCAGACGAAGCGCTTATTTCTAAATGCTCTGGTTCTGAAAACTCTAAAGTCACATTGTTTCCAGTTTGAGTAAATATTCCGGCTGTGCGCATTGCAGAACCCAGATCTTCAACTGACAAATCAATTTCAGTGTTAAAGTTTGTTGGAACAATTGCTTTGTATTCAGGATATTGTCCGTCAATTAAACGAGAGGTTAATTCTGTGTCTTCTGTTTTAAACATTACTTGATTTTGTGTGAAATATACAGAAATGGTTTGTGTATCTGTGTTTGTTAAAATCTTTGCTAACTCTTGTATAGTTTTGTTTGGAACAATAATGTTTTTTTGAACACTCCCCTTAACACTAATTTCTTTCTCGGCTAAACGATATCTGTCGGTTGCTACTAGTTTTAATTTAGCGTCATCAAAGGCGAATAGGACACCTGAAATTTCTGGTTGGCTTTCACTGTATGCTGCAGCAAAAACCGTTTGATATATGCTGTTTTTCAGGTCTTTCCCATCTATCTCTACTGAATTCTGTTGATCTACCTGGGGAATTAAAGGGAACTCATCAGGACCTAACCCTTTAATTTTTGTCTTGTAGTTGTTGGTTTCAATTAACAAATGATTGTCTTCAACAATTAGTGTTATGTTGTCATTTGGGAGGTTGTTCACTAGGTCGCTAATTGTTTTTGCTGGGACAGAAATACCACCCTCTTCCTCAACTTTACATCTAACCCACGTGTTAACACCCATCTCAAGGTTTGTTGAAGAAAGTTTTAGCCCACTCTGCTCTGTTTTTAAAAGTATGTTATTCAAAACCGGGAGAGTTGTACTCCCGTTTGAAACCCTTGATGTTATAGCTAATCCTTTTTTTAAGTTTTCTTGTGTACAAACTAATCGCATATATATTAATTTAATAGTTTAATAAATATAGTAGTAGTAATAAGGGGTGTGGATTCGGGGGAGAACTTTTTTTGTGTTGTTCTGTTTGGTTTTTGTAGAAGAAAGTTTGTAGCTTTTATTCGGATAACTTTGTGTACAACATGCGTCTATTTTTCTAATAATAATTTCATCTTTTTTTAAACTTGAGTTGTGAACTTTTCTTGAACAACTATTACATCCTTAGAGGAACAAGTTTGGAACACTACATGTACAACTTATTCACAATTAAATCTATCTCTTGCTTTAATGATTCTTTTTCGCTCATCAATTTAGAAATCTTATCTACCGCATGCATAACTGTTGTGTGGTCTCTTCCGCCGAAATGATCACCAATACTAGGGAAAGAATTTTCCAGTTGCTCGCGCATTAAAAACATTGCTACTTGTCTTGGTTTAACAAACTCTTTTCTTCTAGACTGTTTTAAAAGATCCTCTGTTGTGATGTTGTAGAAATCAGAAACAACTTCCATTAATTTTTTGACAGAAACAACTCTTTTTTTTGCTGAAGCAACTCCAACTAAAACGCTTTTAACCTGCTCTAGTGTTGGTTTGGTGTTGTTTAGCTGACAGTAGACCATTAAACGGTTTAGAGCACCCTCCAGCTCTCTTATGTTGCTCTGGATGGTTTCTGCTATGTGGGTTAGAACCTCTGTACTGACTTCATAGTGTTTTTCCCCCGCTTTTGAGCGTAAAATAGCCAATCTAGTCTCAAAATCAGGGGCTTGGATATCAGCAATCATCCCCCATTCAAAGCGGGAAACGAGCCTTTCTTCAATTGCGGGGATGTCTTTTGGTAATCGGTCTGATGAAAGGATTATTTGCTTGTTATTTTGATGTAGGGTGTTAAAAGTATGGAAGAATTCTTCTTGAGTTTGCTCTTTTCCTGCTAAAAATTGGATGTCGTCAATCATTAACAGATCAACATTACGATACAGTTCTTTGAATTGAGCAACTTTCCCCAAACTTATTGCCTGAACAAACTCGTTGGTGAATTTTTCACTTGTAACATACAAAACTTTTGCTTGTGGGTTGATCTTTAAGACCTCATGTCCCACTGCTTGCATTAAGTGAGTCTTTCCAAGCCCTACTCCACCGTACAAAAAAAGAGGATTGTAAACTTGCCCTGGATTTTTAGCAATCGCAGCACATGCCGCATGTGCAAGTTCATTCCCTTTTCCTGTTATGAAGGTTTCAAAAGCGTATTTTGGATTTAAACCATGGGCATTTTGTGTATTTGCTGGTCTTTGAGTTGTTTGTGCTTGTGTTGCTGAGACTGTTCTCTGGTTTGTTTCAGTTGTTGTCTTTGGAGAAGGTGTGTTTCCGCCAAGAACTTGGTATCTTACTTCCTTTATTTCAGGAGCAATCATTTTTAGTGCTTTGGCGATCTCGTTGTTGTACTTGTTTTGCAACCATTCTTTGGTAAATCCATTAGGTACGCTGACTATTATATGGTCATCGTTTTTCTCTAGAATAGCTGTATTTTTAAACCAAGTTGTAAAATTGGCTTTGCTTAATGATACTTCGAGGTTACCTAAAATAGCCTGCCAAAGTTGTTGGTTGGTCATAGAAAAGAGGTCTCCAAATTCACACGTTTTATTTCAATACCGGCATTCTAACAAGTAGTTATCAACATGTAAAATATTTGTAAACCCTTTAAAATATGGAGGGAAAAAATGGGATTGTTAATATCATGTGTATATCCTGATGATATTTTTTAGAAGGGTTCTGTGTCTTTGGAGGACTTGAAAAAAACCTGAATTAAAAGTATAATACAGAGGTCAATATTAATCTTTTTTAAAGATGAAACGAACTTATCAGCCAAAGAAAATCAAGAGAAAGCGCAAACACGGTTTTAGAAAGCGTATGCGCACCACTAAGGGTAGAAATGTTTTGGCAAGACGCCGTGTAAAAAAGAGAAAAAAGCTTACAGTTTAACGCTCTCAACAATCTGCATGCTTAAGAAAGCAAACAGGATAAACAAAACCAGGGAATTACAAAAGGTGTACCGCACAGGATTAACCATGCATACACCTGCCCTGGTTATTAAATTTGTTGCTTCTCCTAAGACTAGGACTGCTTTTGTTGTTTCTAAAAAGATTTCTAAGCTTTCAGTTGAAAGAAACAGAGTTAAAAGGGTTTTGAGAGAACAGATGAGACTAGCATTACCAAATTTAGTTACCGGTGATTATATGTTGGTTGCTAAACCAAAAGCAGCAAGTTACAAGAACAAAGAACTTGTTGAACAATTAAAGTATACTTTAATTAGAGGGAAGGTTTTAAAGGCATAGTATGAAAAGAATCATTGTCGGATTAATAACTGTATATCAGAAAACTATTTCTCCAGACCACGGGGTTTTTAAGCATAGACATCCGAACGGTTTTTGTAAGTACTATCCTTCTTGCTCTGAATATACTAAGCAATCTGTTGAAAAACACGGTATCTTAGGGCTTTTTAAAGGGATTTATAGAGTATTAAGATGCAATCCTTGGTCACAAGGTGGTATAGATTTAGCTTAAAATATGGGTAATTTATTCCAAATAATTTTAGTTGATCCGCTGATTAACCTGATGGTCCTTGGGTACCAATATATACCAGATATTGGTGTTGTCATTATTTTGATAACCATTGTTGTTCGTTTGTTGTTGCTCCCCTCTTTTCATAAGTCTTTGAAAGCACAACGAGCAATGACTGAGTTGCAACCAAAGCTGAACGATCTTCGTGAAAAACACAAAGAGGATAAGGTTGCACAAAGCCAAGCAATCATGGCTTTGTACCAAGAACACAAAGTTAGTCCTTTAGGCTCTTGTTTACCTTTGTTGATTCAGTTACCTTTGTTGATTGCTTTGTACAAAGTTTTTATTTTAGGACTTGGTGGTTCTGAGTTACAAACTTATTTATATCCATGGGTTCATAATCCAGGTATTTTAGATCCAACGTTTTTTAACCTTGTAGACTTGTCTAAGCCAAGCATAATCTTTGGTGTTGTTGCTGGTATAGCTCAGTTTGTTCAATCAAAGATGATGGTTTCTTCACAAAGCGGAGCTACAATGGATACAACTCAAAAAGCTTTGCAGATTCAGACAGTTTATGTTTTCCCAATCCTAACCGTGCTTTTGTCTATTAAACTTCCTGCTGGTTTACCTCTGTACTGGATTGTTACTACCCTGTTTGCTATAGGGCAGCAATATTATATAATGAAGGGCAATAAACCAAAGGTTGAGGTTGTATGAACTTAGACGATAATCAGGAAAATCGAGTTCCAGTTCAAGAAATTAAAACCGCGGAAATCGCGGCTTTAATTAAAGAAGCGCTTGAAAAGATGAGCGTAGATTCAAGCGTAAGTGTAGAACAAAATGTTCAAGGTTTTACTTTTAACATTTCATCACCTGACTCTAACTTGTTGATAGGTCAGCGCGGGGCTAATCTTCATGCCTTGCAAACCTTGATTCACAATATTGCTTACAAGAAATATGGACCAACCAACCGCTTTATTCTAGATGTAGACGACTACAAAAAGAAGAGAGAGTGGTATTTAAGAGAAACAGCAAAGAAAGCAGTAGAACAACTTAAGAGAACTGGACGGCCTGTTGCTTTAGAACCAATGCTCCCACACGACCGAAGAGTAATACACGCATTTTTGTCAGCAGACTTTGATTTTGAAACAGAGAGTATTGGAGAAGAACCAAACAGAAGGATAGTAATAAAGCCAAAAGAAAAAGGATTTTAAAAGATATAGAAAAGACCCCGGAATGTTCCGGGGTCTTTTAATTTATTTCTAATGAATATTTAATCTTTTTTGCGTATTAATAAGTACCGTGGGGATAGCAGGTTAGCGGAATGTCGGCTTACCATCTGACATCCATGGGTTCGAGTCCCATTATCTCCACCATATTGACACGGCAGACAAAAAATAATATTCTGATATTGGTAAGCCGGCAGTCCGTGTGTCTCAAAAGCCCCACTAATTAGTGGGGCTTTGTTTTTACAAGCTAAGTAATATCCAGAATATTAACGCGAGATCATTTTTAAAATACGGTGCATCTGCAAGACCATGGAAATACAGCGCAGTTAAAAATAGAATTGTTGCGATACTAAGCAACCCTTTTCGTTTAATTGCTTTGGTTACGAAGAAGTAACTTAATCCTAAGAAAGAAATTAACCCCAAGGCTCCTGTTTCAACCCAGAAGTTTAAGAAAATATTGTGTGGGTAGTTAATTGATGGAAGGTTAGGGTCGCTGTTGTATTTATCATAGTTGCTTTTAAAGCCATATAAACCTTTACCCAATATTGGTGAATCATTAATCATTTTGTCTGCAGTTTGCCATAGGGAAAACCTGCTAACTGTTGATTTTTCACCCATAAACGGAAGGATTACCCTGTATCTTAAGTTAGGTGTTGCTAGAACGATTAAGGTGGCAACAAAGAAGCCGGTTAGAGCTGCAAGACGTTCTTTTTTTTCGGCGAAGAACAGTATATATACGCCAAGAGCCACGAGGAAACCAAGCCAACCACCTCTTGAGAGTGTTAGTAGTAAAGCAATTAAACCAAGACCATACGATGCTTTGTAGACGCGATTTTTTAGAGCCCCCTGTCTTACAAAAGGAAGCAGGAATGCTAGAAGCGGTGCTAGGTATAAGGCAAAGGCATTTGGATATTCAAAGAAACTTAATATTCTTTTTGGTTCATTAGCATTACCCCACCACTGACTTGGTAGCCCTATCAAAGTAAAGTACTGGATTATACCGTAAATTGAAACTACGCTTACTGCTAGAAAAATTATTTTTACGAAGCGTATTTTGTTGATTGGGTTTGCAAGAATGAAGCCAGCTGGAAAATACACCAACATTGGCATCAAGAACAAAACCAAGAATTGTCCTGTGGCTTTGCGTAAGTCTGGAGAAACGAATGTTGATATTATACCAGAGAGGAAGAAGAGAATGAAAAAAATTGTGAAGAACTTTGGTTGTGCTTGTATGTATTCTCTAAACTCTTTGGTCAGTTTGTTTTTAATAACCCAGATGAAAAAAGAAACCAAAAACAAAGCAACCAATATTTCAAGAAGGTTGCTTGGAATTCCGAGAACAGAAAAACGGATTACATAGGTTGGGCTTAGGATGAATAGCAGGCTTAAGAGATAGAACATCTATTTAAATTTTAATTTGATGCTTGTGTCAGAAGTGTTCCCTTTGTCATCAACAGCGTGTAGTGCAAAAGTGTGGACGCCTGATGGAAGTTGTTGAGATATCTGGAAACTGTATGGTTCAGTGTCTATACTTTGAACAAATGAACCATCAATTAACAGATCAACTCTTGTTATTTTATTGTTTGTATCAGGAGAAATATGTGTTTGTATTATGAAAGGTACTAGGTTTATGGTTGATCCATCAGGAGGAGAAATAACAGTGATTGTTGGTGGATTGCCAACGTCTAGTTGACCATTTGTTGGCTGACTTGGTGTTGGGGTTATTGGCATATCTCCTTTCGGAATGTATGAATAGCCGTGGTTTAAAGCCCATGTAGCAACAGGTTGTTCCCAGGAAAGATTGTCTGGTCTTTCAGAGTGAAGTGTTGTTACTCCATTGGCAAGGTGTAGGTCATCGTATTCTTTTGGTACAGAAAAACTCGCAAAAATCTCTGTCTTTGTTGCAGTCGTGTATACCCCTGGAAGCTTTCCAGAGAGCGCATCAACAATAATGTTTTGAATACCATCAGGAATTGGGAATTGTTCTGCCGCCGTTCCTTTGAGTGCTTCGCTCATGAATTGTTTCCAAATTGGCGCGGCTGTCATGACAGCATCCATTTTCATTAACGTGCCATCATTGTTTCCAGTCCATACGCCGGCAACTAATGATGGTGTAAAACCAACAGCCCAACCATCATGAAAGTTTTGTGTTGTTCCTGTTTTTGCAGCAACAGGTCTGCCAGGAAGCGTTAAGTAGATAGAACTTGAACCAAAAGTAAATTGTCTTGATTCATTGTCAGTCATGATACTTATTAATTCATATACGCTTTGAGGATCAAGAACTTCCTTGCTTTGATCTTTGTATTCTTCTAAAACATTTCCATTAGAGTCCTCTATTTTTAAAATACCCGCGGTTTCGTGATGTACACCTTCGTTTGCAAATGTTGCGTAGCCACTGACATGATCAACCAGAGTTACTTCACATCCACCTAGAACTAAGGATAGGCCACAATTTTTTAATGGACTTGTTATACCAACATCGCGCATTGTTTGAACCGCATTGTCTACTCCGATTAGGTCTAGGGTTTTAACTGCTGGAATGTTTAGAGAACCTGCGAGTGCTTTCCTCATAGAAACAGGACCATATACTTGTCCATTGTAGTTTTTTGGGATGTAATCTTTGTTACCATATTTACCAAAGTTTGTTTCCACGTCTAATCTTAGTGTTGCCGGAGCTTGTGCAAATTCAGGTTTGAATGCTGTGACATAGATGTATGGTTTCATTGAAGAGCCAGCTTGTCTTAATGCTGTAGCTACGTTAACTTCAGGTTCAAATGTGCAGTTTAAGCCTGGTTTACAGCCTGTTGGGGTTGGATCTGCAAAGAAGTCTTTAGAGCCCACCATTGCTAATATTTGCCCTGTTTTGGGGTCTATTGCCACCAAAGCGGCATTGTTACCATTGTAGGCTTTAGCGTTTTTAGCAACACCATCTTCAATTACTTTTTCTGCTATTCCTTGGAGCTTTAAATCAAGCGTTGTCGTTATCTTTAACCCCCCGCTTTCAAGGTTTGTGTCACCATATTTAGTAGCAACGTAGCTTTGGATGTATTGAACAAAGTGTGGTGCTGTAATTCTGTTTTTAATTTTTTGGAAAGCTACTTGTTCGTTTTTTGCTTGGTTGTATTGTTCTTCTGTGATGTATCCTTGCTTTTTCATTTCTGAAAGAACAGTATTTTTTCTTGCATCAAGTGCATCTCTGTGGCTTCCGTTTGGTTGGTAGTATGTTGGTGATTGTGGAAGAGCTGCAAGGTATGCTGCTTCTGCAAGGGTTAAATCTTTTGCATGTTTGTTGAAGTATGTTTGAGCTGCAGCTTCAATACCATATGCATTGCTACCATATGGAATTTCGTTTAGGTAGAGTTTTAAAATATCGTCTTTTGTAAATCTTTCGTTTATCTCAATTGAAAGAATTATTTCTTTTACTTTTCTAGACCAAGTTTTTTCTCTGGTTAAAACTGCGTTTTTAACAAACTGTTGTGTGATTGTACTGCCACCTTGTGATTTGCTTCCTGAAACGAGGTTTACAAAAACAGATCGCATTATTCCTTTTAGGTTAATTCCACTTTCTTTGTAGAAGTCTTTGTCCTCTATTGCAATGGTTGCATTTTTAACATAGTCATTCATTTCAGAAAAAGGAATGAGGGTTCTTTTGTATTCACCGTGTACTTCGTAGAGGAGATCACCGTCTCTTGAAAGGATTTTTGTTGATTGAGCAACTTGTCTAGTAAGTAAACGGTTTGGATCGGGAAGATCTTTTGAATACCAGATGAAAAGAAAGGCAATGGTTGCTAAACCTAATGCTGTTAAACGTATGACCCAGCTCCAAAAACGCTTGGTTTTAATGAGGTTTTTTAGTTTATTCCAGAAACCAACACCCCTTTTTATGTATTTTTGGGGTCTGTAATAGTTTACTTTATTCATACATGGATTATATCTTAGATGCTTAAAAGTTGCTATAATATCAACATGAAAACAGATATAAACGAAATATTAACCAGGGGCGTCAATGAAATTATTGACCCGATAAGTTTGAAGAAACGTCTTAGTGGTAAAAAGAAGTTGCGTGTTAAATTAGGAATTGACCCAACAGCAAAATCTATTCATATTGGAAGAGCTGTTGTTTTGTGGAAGTTAAGAGCTTTGCAAGATGCTGGTCACAAGATTGTTTTGATTATCGGTGATTTTACAGGTTTGATTGGAGACACTTCAGACAAGGATAGCGAACGACCAATGCTTTCTCTAAAGCAAGTTAAAGAAAACATGAAGAGTTACATTTCACAGTTTGGAAAGATTGTTGATTTAAAGAAAGCAGAGATACATTACAACTCAAAGTGGTTAAAGAAACTTGGATACTTAGAAATTGCTGAGCAGGCTGATCAGTTTTCTTTGCATGAGTTTGAAGCTCGAGAAAATATCGCTCGCAGAACTAAAGAACAAAAACGAGTTAGTCTAAGAGAGCTTCTCTATCCCCTTATGCAAGGTTATGATTCTGTTGCTATTAAGTCTGATCTAGAAGTTGGTGGAACAGATCAACGTTTTAATTTGTTAGCAGGTAGAGTATTGCAACGTTTTTACAAACAAACTCCGCAAGAAATTATGACCTTTGATTTGTTAGAGGGAACAGATGGTAGAAAGATGAGTTCTTCTTGGGGTAATGTCATTAATATTACTGATTCTCCTTCTCAGATGTTTGGTAAGACCATGTCTATTCTTGATCGTTTGATTGTTCCTTATTTTGTTATGTGTACTCCACATGTTTCTGTTTCAGAGATTGAGGAAATAGAAAAAGGTTTGAAATCAGGAAAGTTAAATCCAAGAGACGCAAAAGCTCACTTAGCCACTGAATTGGTTCGTTTGTATCATGGAAACAAAGTAGCTGAAGCAGCTATGGCTGGGTTTGATAGGGTGCACAAGGATAAGGAAGTACCAACAAATTTAAAAGGTTTTAAGCTTGCTGAAAGAAGTATTATTGAGGTTTTGATTGGTGCAGGGCTTGCCCAGAGCAATAGTGAGGCAAGGCGTTTGATTGATCAGGGAGGAGTTAGGATTAACAGTAAAACTTGTGAAAGCTATATCTCGATAGTTCCGAAAGATTCGATTGTTCAGGTAGGCAAAAGAAACTTTGTAAAGATTATTTAAAAAACAGGGCTTGGAAGCCCTGTTTTTTTTATGCCTTGTTAAATCCTCCGGCTTGGATCTGCCACAGTTTTTGGTATGTTCCCTTGTTTGCTTTTAGAAGTTCTTTGTGTTTTCCTTCTTCAGTTATCTCTCCATTTTCAATGACAATGATCCTATCCATATTCATGATGGTTGAAAGTCTGTGAGCAATAACGATTGTTGTTTTCCCATGCATGAGGTTTATCATTGCATCTTGAATTAGTTTTTCAGACTCAGAATCCAAGGATGATGTCGCTTCATCAAGAACAAGGATTGGAGCATTTTTCAGTATTGCTCTAGCTATTGCGATTCTTTGTCTTTCACCACCTGAGAGTTTAACTCCTCTTTCTCCAACGTAGGTGTTGTATTGATCAGGGAATTTGTTTATGAACTCATCACAGTGTGCAAGTTTTGCAGCTACTTTAACTTCGTCATCTGTTGCATTTAGTTTTCCGTAGCGGATGTTTTCCATTAAAGATCTATGGAAAAGAATTGGTTCTTGGGGAACAAGTGAAATACTTTCTCTTAAACTTGCTTGAGTCACTTTGGAGATGTCTTGGTTATCAATGTAGATTTTTCCTTTTTGTAGATCAAAGAACCTGAAGATTATTCTTGTGATTGTTGATTTACCACCACCAGAGGGACCAATTAAAGCAACTTTCTCTCCTGCTCGTATATCAAGATTAAACTTTTTTAGGATGGATCCTGTTTTTTGGTATCCGAATTCAACGTTTTTAAAGCTTATTGCTCCTTCAGCCACAGTTAAGTTTTTCGCTCCCTTGATGTCTGCTACCTCATGAGGTGTTAGTAAGATGTCAGTCATTTCTTGAGCATCTGACATAGCCTCGTAGTATTTGCGAATGTTTTTACCAAAGTTCCATAGATGATCAAATAACCCGATTATATATATCTGAATTAATACAAAGTCACCAACTGTTAGATGTGCGCTTTCCCTGTATTTTATGGCAAAGTAAAAGACGCCAAATTCTAATAGCACCATAAATAGCGACTGAATCATTTCAGCAATACCTGCTAGGGTCCAGCTAAAATGCTGTATTTTGTACCATTTTTGTTGAAGGGCGTTGAATGACTTAATTTCAAAGTTGAGAGTCCCAAACAGCTTTATATTGATGTTGTTTGTTATCGTATCTGCTAGCTGACCAGTTAGTTGGCTATCAATTTTTGATCTTTCAACATCATATTTTAGTTTGTATTCTGAAAAGAAGAATTGAAAACCAATGTATGCAAAAGCCCATGCTAAGACTACTGCTCCAACAATCCATTGTCTTGTGGAAAGAACAATAACAATTATTATGATTCTAAGAAGCGTTTGGGAAATGTTCCAGTAAGCAATGTCCACTATCGTTTCGTATGACCTTGAGAATTTGTTTACTTTTCTTACTAAGCTTCCCGCAAAGTTGTTGTTGAAGAAATTGTATGAGTGCCCTTGTAGATATTTGAAACAAGTGTTAGTTAAGTCTTTTATGACTCTGAGTTCAAAGAATTGGTTTAGAAAAGTTGCGCTTCTCCAGAAAACCCATGACGTTAAAGCAGCAAGTAACATGTATACAAGGATGGTAAAGAGTCTTCCTGTCATTCCTGGCTGGTTTAGCGCAATTTCATTGAACAACATTTTGTAAAGGAATGGTCTGAAAAGATCAGCAGATACAGCAAAGATCATTGTTAAAATCATTATGAAAAAGATCCAGGGATATTTTTTTGAATGATCCCAGAATATTAGAATTGTTTCTTTTGTTAGGTTTTTGTTCATATTTTTTTAAATCCTGCACAAAGTGCTATGGCTAAAGCATCCGCTGCATCATCAGGCTTAGGAAGTGTTTTTAGGTTAAGGGTTTTTTGAACCATTAATTGGACCTGTTTTTTTTCTGCTTTACCATACCCGCAGATGATTGATTTAACTTGCAGTGGTGTAAATTCTTGGAGTTTTATCTTTTTTTGTTGAAGGGTTAATAGTACCACTCCTCTTGCTTGGGAAACAGTCATTGCAGTTTTTGCGTTGTTTTCAAAGTAAAGTTTTTCAACTCCCGCAACTTCTGGTTTATGTTTTAAGATTATTCTAACGAGATCTTTTTGAACCTCAACTAATCTTTCAGAGTCGGTTTTGGTTTTTTTGGTTGAGATGACTCCAAAATCAAGTATTTCAAAGCTGTTGTTTTTAAGTTTTTTGATTAAAGCATAGCCTGTTGTTGCTGTGCCTGGATCTATTCCGAGTATGATCATAGTTTGTAAGTTAAAGGTTTCCTGATGTGTGTACTGCTACCACATCTTCATCATCTGAAAGCGCATCGAAGAGTTTTTGAACTGATGTGGTTTGTTCTGCGTTAAGAGCAACCCCCTGTGATGATTCCATTATTATTTCTGCTTGCGCTATTTTTGCACCAACTGTTGTTATATTGTTTTTAATTTTTTCTAAGTCTTCTGGTTTTGTGTATATTTCTAGACCTTCTGTTGATTCTCTTACATCATCAGCACCAGCATCAATGGCTGAAAGTTCGATCTCTGAAAGGTTCTCTGCTCTTTCAACAAGGATTTGTCCTTTGGTTTGAAATTGCCATGCAACTGATCCTGGTTGACCAATGTTTCCGCCATTTTTAGCGAATATTGTTCTGATGTTTTGGAATGTCCTGTTTGGATTATCGCTAGCTGCCTCTACTATGAAAGCTGTTCCTGCTGGACCATAGCCTTCATATTGTAAGGTGTGCATGTTGTTTGCATCAGCACCAGATGCTTTTTTTATCGCTCTTTCAATATTGTCATTAGGCATTGCGCTTTCTCTTGCTTTTTGGACTGCTAAACGCAACTTGAAGTTGGTATCAGGACTTGATCCGTCTTTTGCCGCTATAGTTATTTGTTTTGAAAGCTTTGAGAAGAGCGCTCCTTTTTTAACATCTGCAGCTCCTTTAGATCTTTTTATCTGTGCCCATTTTGAGTGTCCTGACATGTTATTTAAAGCTTACTAATACGGTTATCTCCCCTTTTATATTTCCCCTTGCTTCTAATTTGTTTAGAACTTCTGTTGCTGTTCCTCTAATGAACTCTTCGTGCATTTTTGTAAGTTCTCTAGCAACAACCACTTTTGAGTTGGGCCAAGTGTTTGCAATGAAGCCAATGCTTTTTGTAATTCTGTGTGGTGATTCGTAGAAGATTATTGTTGCTTCTAGTTCTTCAGCGCTTTTTAATTCATTGGTAAATTTAATTTCTGTTTTAGGTACAAAACCAAGGAATATGAATTTGTCAGTAGGTAACCCTGAAGCACACAGTGCGGTTATTGCAGCATTTGGTCCAGGGATAGGTATTACTGATATTTCTGCTGCAATTGCTGCTCTAACAATTCTAAATCCTGGATCTGATATTCCGGGAGTTCCAGCATCGCTTAAGAGTACAGCGTTTTTGTTTTTTATCTCTTTTAATACTATTGGTAGTTTTTCTTGTTCATTGTGTTCTGCAAACTGAATGAATCTTTTTGCAGGTATGTTTAAGTGCTCAAGAAGACGTTTTGAGTAAGATGGGTTTTCTGCAATAACTAGATCACAGTCTGCGAGAGTTTGCTTTGCTCTATCAGAAAGATCAGAAAGGTTCCCTATTGGAGTTGATAGTACGTACAACATTATTTTGAATAGTGGGTTAATTTTAAGCCATGTTCAATGCATTTATCTTTTCTTGCAGTGCAGTATTTTCTTCCAAGCCAGATTAGTTGATCGGCGAATTTAACCCAATCTTTCTCTGGTACTATTTGCATTAACTCCCCTTCTATTTTAGCAGGATCTGTGTGTTTAGTCAGACCAAGACGCTTAGCTACTCTTTTAACATGTGTATCTACAACAAAACCTGATGTAATACCAAACGCATGTCCTAAAACTACGTTTGCTGTTTTGCTTGCTACGCCTGGAAGCTTTATGAGTAGTTTCTTTTCTCTTGGTACCTTATCTTTATAGTCTTCGTGGATTATTCTGCTTGTTTTCTGGATCATTTTAGCTTTGTTTCTGTAGAAGGTAACCGGGTATATGTCTTTTGTTAGTTGATTGATGTTTGCGTTTGCAAAGGCTTTTGGTGTTTTGTATTTCTTGAAAAGAGGTTTTGTTATTTTGTTTACCAAGGTGTCTGTGCATTGTGCTGAGAGGATTGTTGCGATTAGTAGCTGAAAAGGAGTCTTGTATATTAAGGATGTGGTTGGATTAGGGAACAATCTATCTAGTTCTTTTTTTATGTTTTTGACCCTGATTTTTAGGTTTTGCATGAGGTTATCATAACACGGGGGTTTGTTTACAAAAACAAAACTCTCCTTTGTGGGAGAGTTTTGTTGAAAAGTTCTGCTAAAGAGCTATTTAACCATTGCAATGTATTTATCGCAATTATAATGTTAGTGAATCTAACATTTTGTTTTTGTATTCAGTTGTATTTTATTTTTGTTTCAATTCACCTCACGGCGAATTTGAACTTTTCTGAATCTATTATATCAGAAAAAATGACTTTGGTCAATGGTTTGTTGGGTTTAGATATATGCGATATACTGTTTTTAGAATTAAATTAAAAAAATGAATCCACAAAATAGTTTGAGTGTTAAGTTTTTGTTAAGAAGATCTTGGGAAATATACAAAACAAGGTTTGCTGTCTTGTTTGGCATATTATCAGCACCTTTGGTTGTTATGGTTTTGTCGTATCTTTTATCAGAGTTTTTGCCTCCGCTTTCTTTTGTGTTGCTCATCTTGGCAGGGTTGCTTGGTTGGGCAAGTCAGCTTGCTATGATTTATGCATTAAAGACACCAGGAGTTGGTGTTTTGGAAGCATATAGATTAGGGGTTTCAAAATTATTATCAGTTATATGGATCGGAATATTGATTGTTGGTAATTTGGCTTCTGCTGTTGCTCTGCCCTTGGTTCTTGCCTTTGTTGCTTTGTCTATCAAAGAAGCTGGTATGCTTGAATCATCAAAGACTTTATTCTATACAGTTTCAGGAGCCGGTGTATTGTTAGCTGTCTTAGGTGTTATTTTTGCGATATATTTGAGTATTCTTTTTCAGTTTTCTACATACTCCTTAATTATTGATGACCATAAAGGAGTTAACGCTCTTTCTGCAAGCACCAGCTTAGTTAAGGGAAGATGGTTTATGGTTTTTGTGAGAATCCTCGCAATGGTGGTTATCTTTACTATTCCAGTCGCTATTCTAGATATGTTTATGCAGGATCAGCAAGGCTTGTTTAATTTAATCCAATCAGCTTTTGGATACATCATTGCTCCGTTTATTGTTGCATATATATACAGCTTGTTTGTTGGTATGAAAGAAGAGAGGATGGTTAGTGCAGAAGAAGATGTTAATCAAAGGGATTGGGTTGTTGGACGTGCTGCGTTTGGTTTTGCAACAATTCTTGCTTTGCTCTTGTTTTTGATTGTTGTTCAGAAGACAACATATTTTCCGGGTTTGAAAGAAAAGCTTGGCGTTATGAAGGCGCAGAGTAGTATATACACTAAGTAATTAAAAAATCCCCGAACAGTGTCGGGGATTTTTTTCTGGTGGGCATGCCAGGACTCGAACCTGGGACCAATTGTGTATAAGACAATCGCTCTACCAACTGAGCTACATGCCCTTAAGCTGCCTATTATATTACAGCACTTGAGGCAACTTTGTCACCATCGTCAAGACGCATCACTCTAACACCTTGGGTTGCACGACCTAAGGTTGAGATGGTGTTGAGTTTGGTTCTTAGAGCTTGTCCGTTTCTTGAAAATAGCACGAGATCATGTTCTTCGCTTCCTGTAACAATGTGCATTGAGATGATCTTGCCTGTCTTGTCAGTTACTTTTAACGTCTTTATACCAGAACCACCCCGCTTCTGTATTTTGTAGAAAGAAAGGTCTGTCTTTTTGCCTAATCCATTTTCAGTAACTATTAAGACTTGGAGATCTTTAACATTGTCTTCTTTTGGAATTATATCCATGCTCATTAGAAGGTCTTTTCCTTTTAAGCGCATTCCTCTGACTCCTGCTGCTCCTCTTCCCATTGGACGAATATCTTTTTCTGAAAAGCGTATTGCTTGTCCTAGTTCTGTTGAAAGCATTATCTGGTCATCGCCGTTTGAAAGGTTGACCCATTTTAGTTCATCATCACCTTTCAGTTTTATGGCAATCATTCCACTTGTGCGCACTTTAGTAAATGAATCTGATTCAACTTTCTTTATTAAACCTTTTTTAGTTGTCATGACCAGGTATTTTGCTGGTGATTTTTTTGCTTGGCAAAGGATTGCTGTTGCATATTCTCCAGAGCCAAGTTGTAGGAAGTTAACTAATGCTTGTCCTTTTGCAACTCTTGAACTCTCTGGAATTTCATAGACTTTGGTTTGGAAAATACGTCCTTTGTTAGTAAAGAACATCATGTCGTCATGGGTGTTAGCTGAGATGACAACATCAACAACATCCTCTTCTTTTGTAGTCATGCCAATGACGCCTTTTCCGCCTCTTCCTTGTGTTTTGTATGTGTCAGGAGCTAATCGCTTGATGTATCCAGACTTGGTTGTTGTTATGATTACGTTTTCTTCTGCTATTAAGTCTTCTGCTTTAAACTCCCCTATTGGAGTTTTAACAACTTGAGTTCTTCTTTCATCA
Organism: uncultured Candidatus Saccharibacteria bacterium; assembly: GCA_964364285.1. Taxonomy (GTDB): domain Bacteria; phylum Patescibacteriota; class Doudnabacteria; order UBA920; family VMFF01; genus VMFF01. Next base: position 29,048 of record CAYIKZ010000009.1, read on the forward strand.
CCAAATTTTTCTTTAAGTTCAAAAACTTCTTTTTTGATTATTGCAAGAATCTTTTTTGGTGAAAGAAGGATGTCTTCTAGTTCAGCAATGAGTTTTTTCTTTTCTGCTAGTTCTTCATCAATTTTTTTTCTTTCTAATCCTGCAAGTGTTTGTAAGCGCATCTCTAAGATTGCGCGAGTTTGAATTTCTGAGAGTTTGAATTTCTTAACTAGGTTTTCAAAAGCTTCTTCTTTTGTTGGAGATTTCTTTATGACTGCAATTACTTCATCAATGTGATCTAAAGCTTTTTTTAATCCCTCAAGGACATGTGCTCTTTCTTTTGCTTTGCTTAGATCAAACTCTGTTTTTCTTCTAACAACAATTTGTCTGTGTTCAAGGTATTTTTCAAGAACGGTTTTTAAGTTTAAGATCATTGGTTCAATACCACCAACCAATGCCAGCATGTTCATGTGGAATGTTTCTTGAAGTTGGCTGTATTTAAAGAGTTGGTTTAGAATTTTGTTTGCGAGAGCGTCTTTCTTTAAATCAACAACAATACGAACACCATCTTTGTCTGACTCGTCTCTTAGGTCTTTAATACCCTCAACTCTTTTTTCTTTTACAAGATCTGCGAATTTTTGTAGTAGTGTTGCTTTGTTAACTCTGTAAGGAATTTCTGTAATGAGGATTTGGTATGCGCCGGTTTTTGTTTCTACTATGTCTGTTTTAGCACGCATTACAATACTGCCTTTTCCTGTCGCGTACGCCTCTTTTATAGCATTGATGTCATAGATAATTCCGCCGGTTGGGAAATCAGGACCTTTGATGAATTGGAGTAGATCTTCGGTTGTTGCCTTAGGGTCGTCTATTAATGTAGTTATTGCATCGCAGATCTCTGTAAGGTTGTGTGGTGGAATGTCTGTTGCCATACCAACAGCAATACCTAAGGTTCCATTAAGGAGCAAGTTAGGTAGTTTTGCAGGTAAAACAACTGGTTCTTTTTTTGTTGCGTCAAAGTTATCTCTGTAATCAACTGTTTCTTTTTCAATATCAATAAGCAGTTCTTCAGCCATCTGGCTCATCCTTGCTTCTGTGTATCTGTAAGCAGCTGCACCATCCCCGTCCATTGAACCAAAGTTTCCTTGACCATCAATGATTGGGTAGCGCATAGCAAAGTCTTGAGCCATGTGCACCATTGAGTCATATACCGCAACGTCACCGTGTGGGTGGTATTTTGCAAGAACGTCTCCTACAACTGATGCTGATTTTCTGAATTTCGCGTTATGTCTTAAACCTTGTTCGTGCATTGAATACAAAATACGTCTGTGAACAGGTTTTAATCCATCTCTAACATCAGGAAGAGCACGATCAACAATTACGCTCATCGCGTAATCAAGGAAGCTTTCCTGCATTTCTGATTCGATTGTTCGTTGGCGTAAAACGCCGATTTCGTCTGACATATTATTTACTTTGTTCTGAAGGTAGTGTTAATTGCGATTTATCAAGTTTGAAATTCTTTACTCCGCTTTCGATTGTTTTAAAGAGGTCAAGATTTTTATCCGCTCCGTTTTTGTAGTTCCCTATTAAGATCCAAATGCCGATTAGAACAACCGCTGCTATTACCGTAGTCATCCAAAGCAGTCGTATTTTTTCTTCCTTGGGTTTAGCTCTTATTTTTTCTAACCACCCCATTATCTTAATGGCTCCAGCATAATTATTTTCATTGGCTGTTCAACAAGAAGGTCTTTTTTCTTTAATACTAGTTTTTCCATTTTTTCAAACTTGTTTCCAAATTCTTTTAGGAACATCTCTTCAGAGTCAGCGTGGATTTTTAAGCCAGGCATTTTGAAATGCATAGGGATGACAAATTTTGGTTCTATGAAGTTTACTGCTTTTGCAGCGTCATCAGATGTTAAGACGCCATTTCCACCAACTGGGACAAGCATGACATCAACGTCTCCAATATCTTCAAGTTCATCTTCGCTTAAGGAGAGTTTTTCAATATGTGCGATGTGTAGGATTTTAATACCCTCAACTTCAATGAGATATATTGTTACAATACGTCCATTCTTGTCTTTTACAGGGATTCCTGTGATGGTGTGTTCTTTAATATCGTATTCTCCCGGTCCATCAACAATGAAGGGTTCTCCAGAAATGCCTGAGGTCCAAGAATACATCTCGTTTACTTTCTCTGAAAGGATGATTAAATCAGCTGCTCCGCGAGGTGGGGTCAGTCCTGAATCCTTGCCAAAAGGGTCGATTATTGAGGTTGTTTCTTTCCCCGTTATCTTGAATGAACTTAGTCCGAAATATGAGATTTGCATGTGTATATTTTACCAAAAAATGAGCAATTTTGGAAGCCTAAAAAGACCTTAAAACAAACCGACCCTGATGGTTAGTCAGGGCTGGTTTTGGTTTCTGGTTGGGAAGTGGAGACCGCATACCATGCAGTATCCGGTAGCATGGGCCTCCAGGGCTTCCTTGTGGTTTTCCGGACAGGCATGCTCTGCTTCTGCGGCAGAGCAGTGACCATAGAAGCGTTGGAACAGCTCATCGCAGAAGTCCGGGTTTCTGGTTCCGCAGCAGGTACAGTATTTCGAATAGCGTGCCTGTATATCACCGCAGTTTTTGCATGGAAGGCTCGACCCCTCTTCGAAGATGATTCCGAGAGCGTCGTCCATGTCTATGGTCTTACTCGGGGACACGGCTTCGAAATGCGTGCAGATCTCGATCAAGAGTTCTTCACGTAGCCTCCTTGCTTCTTTCCTCGTGATCCTGAAAACTTCTTCGATCTCTTGAAGGTTGTTTTGCTCGGTCCACAGGATACATGCAACGAGGTAGCTCTTGCTGTCTATCCTCTTTGCCAAAGGAACACAGGCAGCAGCGAGCTCATCTTCTGTGGCCATGTCTACTTCGAGGTCTTTGTCATCCTCTTCATCGTTGAGATCGTCGGCTTCATCCGCGGTCATTCCTGGTTGCCAGGTGGATATTGTGTCTCCATCTGATCCTTGTGGAGCATGTTGATCGCCTCTCCAGGACTCGTCTTCAGGCAGCTCGAAGGAGCTGTCTTCTTCCCATTTTGTCATGGCTCCTCCGGTTCGTGTTTTCTCGTATGACGGCATCTTACACTAGAGTCTTTGGGTCTTGCAATAACCGGGGGGATTTAGTATACTTTCAGAGCTTAATGAACTCGCACGTTTATTAAATAATTAACAAGTCATTAGGCCTTAGAAGAAACGTGCTATTAAGAATTAACTAATAGAATAGATTTGCGGGTTAACCGCATCAATTCTCAAGTTAGTTCTTGGGATTTTTTATTTACATGTCAGAGAAAACAGCTACAGCAAATGCTCAGACAATGAATGACCTGATTCAATCAGGCCTTGAAATCAAGGTTTTGAAACCAGGTGAAGTTGTTGCGGGAAAAATTTTGTCTGTAGGAAAAAACGAAGTATATGTAGACATCGAAGGTTATGGTTTAGGCGTTGTTCGCGGCCGTGAACTTTATGATGATGAGGCAACTCTCTCCTCTTTAAAGGCAGGAGATGAAGTTTTTGCTTCTGTGGTAGATATTGAAAACAAGGATGGTAACATTGAACTTTCTTTCCGCCAAGCAGGGCAGGAAAGAGTTTGGTCTACCTTGCAAGAAAAGATGCAGACCAAAGAAATTGTTCGAACCAAGATTTTGGAAGCAAACAAAGGTGGTTTGATGGTTGAGATTAACAATGTCATGGGATTCTTGCCTGTTTCTCAATTATCAACTGAACACTACCCAAGAGTAGAAGACGGTGACAAGAACAAGATTTTGTCTGTCTTGAACCAGTTTGTTGGTACAATGTTTGATGTTCAGATTATCACAGCAGATCAGAACGAAGAAAAGTTGATTGTTTCTGAAAAAGCAGTTTTTGAAAAAGATCTACAAGATCGTATAAGCAAATTAAAGATTAGCGATATTGTTACAGGAACTGTCTCTGGTATTGTTGACTTCGGAGTTTTCGTTAAGTTCGGAGAACTCGAAGGTTTAGTGCACATTTCAGAATTAGCATGGCAGCGCATTGAACATCCAAAAGATATTGTTAAGGTTGGACAAGAAGTAAAAGCAGTTGTTATTGGTTTAGACAAAGGAAGAATTTCATTGTCTATGAAGCAGTTGGAAAAAGATCCATGGCAGGACAGTGTTAAGAAGTACCAGATTGGTCAAGTAGTAAAAGGAAAAGTTTCTAAGATTATGCCTTTCGGTGTATTTGTAGAACTTGATGATCAGATTCAAGGTCTTGCTCACTTAATGGAATTATCACACGAAGAGGTTAAGAGTGCTGAAGATGTTTTGAAGGTTGGAGATGAAAAAGAATTTAAGATAATCTCCATTGAACCACAGGAACATCGTTTGGGGTTATCGATTAAAGCTTTAACCGAAAAACCAGAAGAGAAAAAAGAAGAAAAACCAGAAGAGACAGAAGAGGTAGAAAAGGAAGTCTAATACAGTGGATTTGAAAAAACCGGCAAACGCCGGTTTTTTCATTCTTCGCTTGTTTGGAACTCCCTACTATTTCTAACTCGTTCTGCTTTAAGTCGATCAACTGCTGTTGATACAGCTGCGAGTGCTTCTGGTTTTAAGTCTAATGAAATATTGTATCTAGATGGTGCTTCTGTGTTTGCAAGAACTCCGGTTAACTGCAGACCTTTTATTTTTCCTTTAAAGCTTTGGGCTAAGAGTGAAAAGTTTGCCATTGTTTCTTCCCAGGCAGCCGCGTTTATTAAAAGTTTTACGATTCTGCCATCTTCAGTAACAATACCCAGGATTCTTCTGCTGCCTTCTATCTCCGGTGTAGCATTGAATGCCGCATCAAAAGTATCCCTTAACAGCTCATAGTTTCTGTGTGGGAGATCTTGGGTCTCAGATTGTCTGATGTCGCGACGTGGTTCCATTCTAGTTATTTTCCGCTAAGTATTTTTACTATTGCATCAAAGTTGTCTTCAACAACTGTCTTGTTATCTTTTTCAACGCCGCATTTTTCGCAGCGATGGGTAATGACATATTGCCCATTTTTTAAATGAACGGCAATCGGACGCATTAATCCTTGGCAACTTGCTTGTCTATCCCCCGGATTCGCATCAACGTGTTTACTGTAGAGACAGTTAAAGCAATGGTTAGTGTAACCATTGCCTTTGTTTTTTTGACCGCAATGTTCGCAAACAAAGTTTTCGATTTTTCTTGTAAAATGTTTGCTCATTTTATTCTGGTGCCGATGGTGGGACTCGAACCCACAAGCCCTTACGAGCAAGAGATTTTAAGTCTCTCGTGTATACCAGTTCCACCACATCGGCTCGTTAGATATATTAAGTTATTCGCTCTATGGAGGCCACGACCGGAATCGAACCGGTGAATGAAGATTTTGCAGATCTTCGCCTTCCCACTTGGCTACGTGGCCAGTTTTATTTTTCCTCTTTGAAAATCTATATAAGTTTAGCGCATTAGGAGATATTTTTCAAACGGTTTTTGAGATAAAATAAAACCCCGCCGGTTAAGGCGGGATTCTATTTTCGCTTGCATTTTTTAAGCTGACTCTGTTTCTACCTGTTGTTCTATCTCAACTAAGTCGTTGTAGATTTGAGTAGTTGCTGCATACCAGTTGGAACTTCTTGGATAAACGTAGATTCCGTTCATCTGTTTTAATGTCCAACCTTTGTATCTTCTGTCAATCAACTTTTGTAAGTCAATAATCCAGTCAGCGGTAGAGTCATATCTTTTTAGACCGGCGTAACCTATCCCAAATTGTCCGTAAATTCCGCTACAGTTATTGTAATAACAGCGTTTACCTAAGGAGCTTTCTGCATTTGAGATTGCAATGATTGTTTTCCAATCATCCTGTGCCAGTAATATTTCGGTGTAATCCGCTAAAGGAGCACCTTTACTTTCCAAATATTCTCTGACCAGGGTTACTTGCTTGTCGATCTTTGCGTACTTCGCATGGTCCATTGTAATTAATGAACCAGGGTTTTGAGTTTTGATTTCAAAAACTATGCTTTTTTCTGAACCAACAGCCTGGGCGTGAGCCACCAAGGAACTAGGATGAATCCCGGTTACCAAGGAAACAAGAGCGGCTAAAACTGCAGCCTTGTTCTTAGCAGACTGAAGGGCCTTCAAAGAAGCGTTCATTTTATATGATCAATTCCTTTCTTCCCTTAAATATTTAGATTTCAAAGTTCTAAAGCCTTTTAAGGCTTGGGACCTTTACTTGCACGGATTCTACCGTACAAGAAAGCATTGTATCATACATTACCCCATCTGTCAAGATATATGTCAAGGTGACTTTTTAGGGTAAAAATGGTCTAAAAAAGCCCATATCATTGGGCTTTTAGTAAGTATTTAGTTATACACCCAACTCTTTTAACTTTTGTTTATACTTCTCGTAGTCTTCAATGTAGTCTTCCCTGTTTGGGTTGTAGTTTGTTGAGCTAACAGCTAAAAGCACGGCATCTTTGCTAAAATCCTTAAATCCGTGCCAAACATAGTTCCCTATATACAAAGCGCTTTGAGGAGAGTTCAATGGTATGTCCTCTAATCCTTGCCCCTTGTCTATGACTGCGGTGCAAGATCCGGAGACCATGACAAAGAGTTCTTGTTCTTTTAGATGGCAGTGTTGTCCGGTATTGCCTGTTGGGTGTGATATGAAATATACCCGCTTAACTTCAAAGTCAATGTATTCTTTGAGTTCCAGTGGGCTCATTACAAAGTTAGGTGCTTGGATTTTTTTTACTTCAAATTGTTTGAATTGAAGTTGCATTTTTGTTTTAGGTTATTTAATGTGCTCGTTTATATCGGCGTTTCTTTGTTTAATCTTAGCGATCCATTCCTGATTGTGCAAATACCACTCTATTGTTTTAGGAATTGCTTCTTCAAAACGATGTTCTGGGTACCAGCCAAGCTCGTTCATTATTTTTGTTGCATCAATGGCATATCTTCTATCATGTCCTGGTCTGTCAGGAACAAATTTAATTATTGATTCTGGTAAACCAAAGTATTGGAGAATTAATTTTGCTATTTCAAGATTGCTTTTTTCATTGTTTCCACCAATGTTGTACACTTCGCCAGCAATTCCTTTGTGTAGCATCAAATCTATTGCTTTGACGTGATCTAGTACAAACAACCAGTCGCGAATATATTTACCATCTCCGTAGATTGGAAATTGTTCCCTATTCAATGCTTTTGTTATTAAATATGGAATTAGTTTTTCTGGGAATTGGTAAGGTCCATAGTTGTTAGAGCAGTGACTGACAATTACTGGAACTCCGAAAGTATTGTAGTAAGCGCGGCAAAGCATGTCTCCGCCTGCTTTTGCAGCGGCATAAGGAACATTTGGTTCAAATGCTGTTTCTTCTGTAAACATTCTTTGTTCACCAAGTTCTAGGGAGCCATATACTTCATCTGTTGAGATGTTTACGAATTTAAATAGGTTGTGTCTTCTTGTTGCATCTAGGAGTGTTTGGACACCAACAGTGTTGGTCATAACGAATTCTCTTGAGCCAATGTGGATGCTTCTATCAACGTGTGTTTCAGCCGCAAAGTTAACTATTGAGTCTATTTTTTCTTTAGCGATTATTTCATCGATAAATTTTTGATCAACAATATCGCCTTGGTAGAAAACATAGTTTGGGCGATTCTCAATGTCGATTAGGTTATCAATGTTTCCAGCGTATGTTAGTTTGTCCATGTTAACTATTTTGTAATGCGGGTATTTAGTAACCATGTGGCGAACAAAGTTGCTGCCAATGAATCCAGCACCACCACAAACTAAAACATTCATCTGTCTAACTTCTAAGTTCATTCCTTTTAACACAGACGCAAAAATCTCAGCAGTAAGTCCTGAGATTTTTATGGCATCATGTATTTCAATTTCTCTTTTTTTGTAAAGTTTAACAGCCAAGCGAGTGCGCTCAGATGTTGTCATCTGATTAAGTATTTCTTCACTGTATGCTTCTGTTCCTGTGTTGTTTCCACTGTTGTTTGGATCTAAGTGTGGTGGAAATGGAGGAGTAAATTCCATAGAGGTTATTTTAAAAGGTTTACATCGTAGATTACCAGAATACACCTTGTTTGTCAAAGGCAGAGCCGGTAAGTTCAACAAGTAAGTGCAACACCGTAAGGGTAAACTTAGAACATGAAG
>CAYIKZ010000010.1:0-34390 GCA_964364285.1 uncultured Candidatus Saccharibacteria bacterium
AAACTCCTTGGCATTACTCTACCAAGGAGTGCAATATGTATCTGAGCTTATGCAGTAGGGCTGTGAAACCCTAATACACGCCTTTTAGATGCCAATAACGCTTGATCCATGGCTCTCATCATGGTATATCTCCTGCCCATTATACTTCTTTTTATCAAGCATAAAATGGTCCTGTAAATACCTCCCTAAAGAAGGGGCAGATTCAAACTCTTCAATTCGGTGTGGTGATACGTTATGGAATAACCATGTTTTACCATCGGTTGTTTTAACCTCTAAGCGGTTATCTAAAGAATGATAATGGTACCATTCTATTAAATTAGATTTTGGGAATTTTTTGTCTGACATATTTTTATCTTTAATTATTTAACCAAAGAGATAAATTGTTTTTCATCTAAAATTTTAACACCAAGTTGCTCTGCTTTCTCAGCCTTTGAGCCTGGATCAGAACCAACAACAACAAATGAAGTTATCTTTGAGACAGACTCTGTAACCTTACCACCAGCTTGTTTGACCAAAGCTTTTGCTTGATCTCTAGAAATTGAATCTAATGTTCCAGTAATAACAAAGGTCTTTCCTGAAAGCTTGTTTGAAACTGATTTTGTAGGCGCTTGTATCTTGACTCCATTAGCTAATAATTTTTCTACAAAACGAATATTTTCTTTTTGATTAAACCAATCATAAATGCTTTTTGCAATTACTGGTCCAATATTTTCAATTCCACTAACCTCTTCTAATGTTGTCTTGGTTAGTTTACCTAAAGTACCAAAATGGTTTGCTAAATCATCAGAGGTCTGTTCACCAACATGCAAAATTCCAAGCGAATAAATAAAACGAGAGAGGGTTACTTTTGAATGTTCCTGTATTGATCTAACTATATTCTCAGCGCTCTTTTCTCCAAAACGTTCAAGTCCTGAAATATCTTCCTTTTTTAAAGTGAATAAATCAGCAGCATCGGAAATCAAACCGTCTTCTTTAAAACGATCAAGGATCTGCGGTCCAACAGACATAATTTCAAAAGCATTAACAAAGTGTTGCATCCCTCTACGGTTCTTAGCAGTACATTTTGGATTAGCGCAAAAATATGCAGTTGAACTTTCTTTGCCTTTTTCCCCAATATGTCTTTTCTCAACAACACCCGCGCAAATAGGACACTTTGAAGGCATCAAAAACTTTTTTTCTTTTCCGCTTCTTAATTTAACCAAGGCCTCAACAACCTCAGGGATAACATCACCAGCTTTTTGAATAACGATAGTGTCTCCTATTCTTACATCAAGTCTCTGTATTTGATCCATATTATGTAACGTTGCTTTTGAAATCTTAGAACCAGCAACAAATGTTGGTTCAAATACAGCCAATGGAGTTAAAGCACCGGTTCTGCCAACATTAACCAATATATCTTTCAATACTGTTGTTGCCTGTTCAGCGGGGTACTTGAAAGCTATTGCATAACGAGGCGCTTTACCAATAACTCCCACAGAAGAATACATACTTAAATCATTAACGTTAACAACAACGCCATCCATTCCAAAAGCAAGATTTTCTCTTATTTTTTCTGTCTGTTTAATAAACTTAAAAACATCTTGTAAGTCTTTGCATTCTCTTTGATAGTCGTCCACCTTAAAACCAAGTTTTTTCATGTATTCGTGTTCTGCTCTATGTGTTTTTAACTCCGGTAGTTCAGTCGCTATATCCCAAGCAAAGAAATCAAGTTTTCTGCTTGCGGAAATTTTGGGATCAAGTTGTCGTATTGAACCAGCAGCCGCGTTTCTTGGGTTTGCAAAAAGAGGTTTACCTTCTTTTTCATTCTGCTTGTTTAATTTAGTCCAAACACTTTTTAACATAACACACTCACCTCTAACCTCTATTTTCCTTTTGTCTTGTATTTTAAGAGGTATTGATTGAATAGTTTTCAAATTCTGAGTAACATCCTCACCAAAAACACCGTCTCCTCTTGTTGAACCTCGAACAAAGAATCCTTTTTCATATTCCAAGGAAATTGAAAGCCCATCTAATTTAACCTCACAGAAATATTCCAACTTTCTTGACGAAGAAGACAGTAACTTTGAAATTCTCTTTTCCCAAGCCTTTAGCTCCTCTTCTGAAAAAGCATTGTTTAAAGAGAGCATTTGTAGAGGATGCTTAACTTTCTCAAACTTGTCTAAAACCCTCCCTCCAACTCTCTGGGTTGGTGAATCAGAAGACATGAACTGCGGATATTTATGCTCTAAATCAATCAATTCACGTGTTAAACCTTCATAAACCTCATCCGTAACCTTGGGATCGTTCAAAACATGGTATCTGTAGCGCAAATCATCTACCTGAGCTCTTAATTTATCTATTCTTTTTTTGATTTCAGAGGTATTTACCATATACCTATATTTTACATTAAGCAGAACTATTCTGCATCCACCGTAAAAAGGAGTAAAATAGTTTTCCACAACTTTACAACAAGTTATACATGTACTAAAATATAAGTATATTCAGGAGCCAAAATGTTTTCAAGGAAACAAAACTTCAAATTATCTCAGAACTTGAAAATGGGCATTCAGCCACCATCCTCACAGGGGACTTTTTTCAAAGTCAGTGGGGTTGTTTTTTTACTCCTTTCAATATTTCTTGTTAAGAACATCTATAAAAGCCTAAACAACGTTACTGAGGTTAGACAAATAGATAGCGTCACACCGGAAGTACTTGGAGTTTTTGATCAAAACCAACAAACAAGCAGAAAAACAATCCAAGCAACCTACACAGTTTCCAAAGGCGACACATTATTCAACATTGCTCAATCACAAGGAATTAATTGGGTTGTGATTGCTTCCCTAAATGATCTGAAAGCACCATACACTCTGAAACCCGGTACAGTACTTAAATTAAGATAAAACAAAAATAGAAACGCTTGAAGGCCCAGAAAAGGCAAAAAAACAAACAAAATAAAATCCCGACTAATTGGTCGGGATTTTTCATTTCTTGTTATTGTGGAACCGTTATCTCTAACTTTCTTGTAACACCCTGTTTATTACCGGAATCTTGGATTGTAGTTGTTCCAGCAGGCAAACCATTTGGAGCGCTTGTTACTGAATAACTAGATGTTCCACCTGAGCCATTAACAACCATTAGCTGATATTGCTGTGTTGTTGTTAGTGGTGAACTAGTCCATGTTGTTGGTCCTGCCGTGCTTATGGTTTGAGTTGCATCAGGAGTTGAAATACAATTTGCAACATTAGAAGTACAGAAATATATAGTACCCGTGCTTCCGCTTGTTATCTGCACACTTACTTGAGTATATCCTGGAGACTGGGTTTGATCAGTCGGATTATAGAGATAGAAGTCTCTTTCAGCATCAGCAGACAAACTAAAGGTGTACGGATTAGATAAATAGTAACTAGCACAGGTCGTAACTGTTACTCCAGCTATTATTGTTGAACCTGGAGAATCACACCCGGAAACAGTCCCTAAACCACGAACAAGTTTAAACAAGCTGTCTTCAGCAACAGCCTCTGCTGCTGTTAGAACTGGCTCTGTTCGTGTTAAATCGCTTGACGTCTTAATTTCATTTACAGCAATTGCAGCTATGCTAAAAACTATCGCTGTGATTGCAGACAAGATTAATATCGCAAGAAGAAGGGTCACTCCCTCTTGGTTTCTTTTACTGTTATTGAATTTATGGACCTGCTGAAATGTCATATATTGGTATTGATACTGTTGCTTGAATTGGAATTGTAATTGTATCTTGAGAACCTGAAGTTGCTGTAACGTTGCCCATGATTGTTACTCTTGGTTGTGCATTACTTCCTGTTGAGTATGGATTATACGTTGGTGAAACATAGAACACCAAATTATTTATCGTAACATTGCTGCTGTTAACCTTAACAGCCAAAAGATTATTCTTAATTAACCAAAGGTTTGTTCCGTTAGAAGAAGACAAACCAGATGCATCACCAAGATAGAAACAAAGATGCTCGTTATCTGTATTCACTAAAGAAAGAGAGTTTGCTGGTGCGCTGATTATTCCGCTACAAGGAGAATTCCAGGGACCGTAATAATCAATTTGTCCGTTCCGGATTTCCTTTGTTAAGAACCCCGTAATATACCTTGCATTTTCAGAAGCAGAACGAATAACATCAGTTCTACGATTAATCTTTAATGTTGAAAGATATACTCCCATTATTGATGAAACAGTAACAGCAAACAAAGCAGTTGCAACAATAGCCTCTATTAAAGTAAATCCTTTTTGATTTTGCTTTAAATCTAACATCTTAGTAATTCTTCCAATTAGTTAAATATGACTGCAAGACAACTTTACAGCTAGCGCTCAAAGTAGCTGGATCTGTCGTAACAAGGCATTTCCTTCCCTGCCACCAAACAGTAGCGCTTATAACCAGACGAGGGTTCAAAGCAGTATATGGAGAAGTTTGATCTTCTGATATAACTACCTTTCTTGAATAGTTAGATGTAACACCAGCTCCTCCGTTACTGTACAGACCTGTTGATGGATCATAGTTTAGAACATAACTCGTGAGGTTTTTTGTAAGTAAAACATTGCTAGAACCAATACTGTAATCAACAGCATATGTCCCTGCTTCTAACTTCTGAGCTCCACTACCCCGCCATGCACTGTAGCACTTCTGTCCTGCTCCCAAATCAGCACATGTTGAAATGACGTCTGTAAGCCAGTTTGTATCACGTATATTTTTTAAACCTTCAACACTTTCTCTAGCAAGTGCAGTACCAACAATCTGTTTGCTTGAATTATCTGATGACTGAAAAGAATATACTGCCAAGGAAAGAGCTGAAACTAATCCGGTTACTAAAATAAAAATTGCCACTAATGTTTCAATTAGGGTTTGTCCCAATTGTCTTTTGTTAGGGGCAATTTTTTGCGACATGTTTTATTTTTTTTACTAAGGATTTACTTCCTTAATTATAGGGGCTTTAAGACCATTATAGAAAACGATATAACCAGTGCTTAGTGCACATGGATTTGCAGGAGTAGCACTAGATCCAATACAACCTGTTGCTCCAGATCCTAGTCCTGAACTGTATGTAACATTAGCTATATTTCTTATCCTTAACAAACTCTGTTCGTTACCTGCTGGTGCCGTTACATCAGCATCAAAAGTTATCTGCGCTTTAAAGCCTGGATTAATAGTACCAACATTAAATGTAAACACATTACCTACTTGAGAAACGCTTGTCCCTGAAGAAGGGTTAAAGACAATGTTACGAACATTTGTCAGGTTCGTATTAGTAAAGTCATCTGTTGCGACAACATTTGTTGCTGCTGCTGTTCCTGAGTTACAGATATTAATATTAAAGCTGAGCTTGTCGCCTTTCTTGATTGTATGTACTGTACCTACCTGGCTAGGGATACAATTCGATGAATAGGTATACGGCATATCATTAACCGCTATAATGTTTTTGCCACTAGTACTTAAATTAACAATACAATCAACAGGCGATATTGGCGTTTGAGCAAATGAAACCTGACCTGATGTACCATAGACATTAACAGATTGGACCCAATAGTAATATGAGCCACCAGAAGAAGCAGTTGTGTCTGTGTATGTTAAACCAGCAGTTGTCTGCCAAACTGCCCCGGGGCTTGATGTCTGGCTTCTATACAGATTATACGAGGTTGCTCCTGAACCTGCTCCCCAGTACAGTTTTATCTGACCACAGGGAACTGCTCCCATGGTTGCTGTATTTGAATTATCCGCTATTGGCTGTGATGGGAATCCTACCGGTCCAGTAGGATTACCAGGAGGGGTCCCCACTGGAAAATTAAATGTAAATGTGTAAGTTCCCCCCGTACAATTCTGGCTTGAACTTGGAGTAACGCTTATTGGATTTGGCGGTCCTCCACTAATGAATGAAACAGTATATATACCAAGCTGTCCTGTACTAGTATATGTTACTGGTGTATTTCCATTCATACCAGTTCCACCTGTACCTGTCGGTGATGTAACATTAACAGCCCACGTAGAAGGAGCAACACCTGTGCTATTTAAAATAATTGTGCAAAGAACTGGGGAAACGAAATTCAACGTAAATGTAATTGTTCCACCTGCAGCACAGCTTTGAGATTGAGCCGGAGAATATGTAGAAAACGTTTGTGATGATCCACCTGTATATGTAATCGTCCATGTCCCTATAGGCTGGCTTGTATAAGTATTATTATTTGTACCATTAATGGTCCCAGGTCCAGAGATTGTATAGTTGTAAGTTCCAGGACCACCAGTTGAATTAACAGTTATCGTGCAACCTTGTGGAGCTGTAACCGTTACAGTGACAGTTCTTGAAGTTGATATACCATTAAGATCACCGCCTGTTAAAGTGTAAGTTGTTGTCGTTGTCGGCGATACCGGCCACATTCCTAAACCAACTGGAACATTTTCTGGAGGATTAAATTGTCCTCCGGAAAGAGTCATTGACCAACAATTTGATGCAGACCAATTTAAATTAGACGTATTACCCGAAACTATAGAAGGTGGGGTTGCCGTAAAACTATTAATTACGCAGCTGCTTACTACGCTTGTAAAATTCAAAGTGAAAATTATTGTTTGATTCGAAGGACAATTTTGAGTTTGAGCCGGAGTATATGATTGCAAAGACTTAAATGATCCACCAGTGTATGTTATAGTCCATGTACCTAGTTTTCTACCGCTGTATGTGTTATTCCCAGAACCACTAAAAGTATCAGGTCCTGACAAAGTATAATTATATGTTCCAGGATTACCTGTTGAATTAACAACTATGGTACATGAACTATCAGTGCCACTATTAGTCAAATTGACTACCACTTGGGGTGGAGTAGGTGAGATATTAGTACCAGTAACGCTTATAGTAGCTGTCCAAGTTTGGTTATTAGGTGGACCATTTGCAGTTGAGATGCTAATAGTAATTGTTTGAGAGCCACCGGCAGATATAGTACCGCTACTTGGAGAAAGCTGCAACCAGTTGTTTCCCCCAGAATACGCAATATTACTCACTGACCAAGTACCAGATTCCCCACCAGCGGGGCTGTTATTCTGTATCGTAAAAGTTTGATCAGCAGAGCTATTTGGTGTTGCTATACCTTGATTATATGTCCAATTCTTTGCTACTGCTGCCTTTGTATGACTTACATATATCGCATTAAAAGCAAAAAAACAGCCAACTATTAAAGCTGCTGAGATGAATTTAAATACTGTAGTTTTATTTTTCATTTTTTATTTCTCTACACTTTTATTTGTGTTTTCATTATACCTCATTTTGACGAATAAATCAAGGAGTTATTGTACCTGAAACACCATTAACGACTAAGGTTGTTGTTAATGTACTATCTGTCCTACCCAAAGTTACAGTTATCACTGAGTCTTTAATCTTTGTGTTGGCAGCTCCTCCACCTGATGTTGTTAAAAGAATTCTTCCATAAGGAACAGAGAAAAATATTTCAATATTAGTTGGGTTAACAACAACCCCATCTGAACGCGTTACTGATATCTGCTTAACAATGACTGGAGCTATTAATTGTTCAGTTGAAAGAGTGGTTGATACATCTGTACTGTTATAGGTTTTTAGATCATAGATACCATATGATCCAACTACAGAACTTAGTGTCAGACTGTAATATTTTGCTGGTGCGCCTGCTGTTGAATCTTTTGATGAAATTGCGTGGCTTTGCATTCTCCTTAAATTTGAAATAAGATTATTCTTTGCAACATTCAAACTTCTTGGACCACTTTGATTTCCAAAGTTAACCAAAAAAACAGACGTTAAAGTTACCATTATGAAAATGACAACCAAAAGCTCAATTAGTGTAAAACCGTTTTGTTTTTTTAAATTCAAAGGTTTCATTTAATTAACCCCAATCAAATGCAAATACCAATTTAATATCTGCTCTCCAAAAAATATCGTTACAGCACAAGAGATCGAAAGGAAGGTTCCAAAAGCAATTTTACTTGAAAGCTTCCTTGCTTTCATTATTAACAAAAAAGTTCCTACTACTGCACCGATCATAAATGCCAAAAAAACATTTACAAATATAAGAGGGAAAGGAACAGCAAGTCCAAGGAACCATGCGAACTTAACATCCCCAAAACCAAGCCAACGGCCACGGGAAAAATAATAGATAGAGCCAAAGAAAAGGAAAACTCCCAAACCAGAAAGCAACCCGAGAACAGCAGTTGAGTTTAACAACGAGGTTTTAGCTAATAAATCAACCACAACGTTAATCAAAAACAAAACAACTGTTGCAGGATAAACGACCTTGTCCAAAATCAAAAAGTGCTTTAAATCAATAGTGAATACAACTACTAAAACACTTATAATGAATATTATTCTTAAGAAAACGAGGCTTGTAAGCCACCCTATTCCAGCTAATCCACCCAAAGCAAATGGAAGGTTAACAAAACCCTCAAAAACCATTAAATACGCCGCGGAAAAAAGCAAACCCGTAATAACCTCAACGGTAACATATTGCCAGGAAACTCTTTCTTGGCAGTATCTGCAACGACCATTTAAAAGTAAGAAGCTAAACACTGGCACAAGATCACCAATATCCAACTTGTGATTGCAGCTTCTACAATGGGATCTGCCATCAATACTTTCTTCTTGTGGCAAACGGAAAATTAACACATTCAGAAAACTTCCGATGATTGCGCCAAATATAAAAAAAAGTATTAATGCAATTTCCATTATTGCAAAGACTGCTCAGTTAAAATATGAACCCCTTTGGAAAGACCATTAGCACCAGCATTCATACAAAATTGAAAAGTAAATGTTTTCGGGTTCTTCTGAGAGTAAATAAAGTCTTTTACATTAGAACAAGCGCCGCTCCCTGCGCTTTCTGGTGTTGGCATCGCTTGTATGTAATATGGAACAAGTATTTTCTGATTATTAAATTGATCTGCTGTTGGATATCGGTCCTGATCTTTAAAATAATATTTCAAAGCAGTGTTTATATTCTCAACTTGCCTGTAAGTTGATTTTGCTTTTCCCAAAGCTAGGCCTGAAAAAATTCCCCAGATTAGAATTAGAATAAATAAAAGAACAACCGCAACCAGAACAATTAATTGCAGTTTCTCTCTTGGAATATTTTTTGCACTTGGTGGGATTATTTCATCAGCCATAGGTATGTTTCTTTACTGTATAAACCCTACCTGAAAGATAGGGTCTAACAATAAGTAAATTATTGGATACCAGCCGGAGATACAGAGTGAGTACCTAAGCCATAACCACCAGTTGTACCACCCAAACAGAATGAGAGGGTATAACTTCTACCGTCTGCAGACAAATAAACATAGCTATTATTTAAGGTCTGGGAAGTTCCTGTACCTGTACAGTTAGCTTCTGCTGGTGCTGGTGATGTAGGCAATGCGCCAACATAATTTGGCACCAACACATTCAAAGTAGTACCGCCCTGGGTTATAACAGCTGCGGCGGCCTGGGTTGGGTAAGCATTGTTGTCGTTGTAGTACAACTCCAATGCTGTTGCCAACTGGCGAACATCAGCCAATCTCTTAGCGTCTCTAGACTTTGCTCGAGCAGAGTTTAAGGCTAGTAAGACCACAGAAGCCAAAAGACCAATGATCGCAATAACGACCAACAATTCTATTAACGTAAAACCTTTATTTTTGTTTCTTAACAATGTTTTCACCCCCTTCCAGGAAGTAAATTTGCAGCTATTAAATTTATGCTGCGTTACTGGCTAAATTATAGATTGGTAACAGAATTCCTGCAACTAAGATACCCACACCCACACCTAGAATCAGCATTATAATAGGCTCCATCAAGGAAGTTAAGGTGGCAATCTTTGCATCAACTTCTTTCTCGTAATAACTAGCAAGCTTTTGTAAAATGTTCGTTAAGGTAGCTGACTGCTCTCCAACCAGGACCATTTGTGTAACGATAACTGGGATCTCCTTATGCCCCTGCAAAGAATCGGCAATACTTTTACCTGTACCCAAGCGGTTTGCTGCTTCCATCAATATATCTCTATATATAACATTATTTACAAGATCAGCAACAACTTCCAAGGCTTTAATAATCGGGATACCACCTAAAACCAAGGTTGAAAGATTTCTTGAAAAACGAGCTAAATATATTTGTTCAAAAATCGGACCAATAATTGGTGTAACAATCTTTAGACGATCAAAGATGTATCTGCCAGTCTTTGTCCTGACATAATATCTAAATAATAATCCGATAGCTACAAAACCGACAAGAAGAGTCCACCAGTAATGCTGGAAAAACTTTGTGAAAGCAATTAACACAACTGTTATGAAAGGAAGGCTACCACCTTGTTCTTGAAGAATAACTGTCAATTTTGGAAGAATGAATAAAAACATTAAAGAACCAACGACTACCAAAGCACCCAAGATAAATAAAGGGTAAGTCATGGCGCCTTTTACCTTAGAACGCAAATCATAATCTTTCTCCATCTGATCAGACAAATAATTCAAGGATTGATCTAAGGTTCCTGACAACTCACCAGTGTGCACTACGCTAACATATACATTACTGAAAACTTCAGGATGTCTTGCTAAAGACAACGAAAAACTATTTCCACCCTCAATGCTTGAAATCGTTTCACTGATAACCTTTTTTAAATATGCGTTTGTAACCTGTTCTAAAAGAATACGTAAGGCCTGTAAAATAGAGACCTTTGCACCTATCAAAGTAGACAGCTGGCGTGAAAACAAAACCATTTCCTTTGCTGGAATTGATTTTCCAAAAGGCCATAGTCTATCTAAAATATTCTCTTCAACTATTTCCAAATTAAGAATAACCAACCCGTTATCCTGAATCAGGGTTTCAGCATGTCCTTGATCTTCAGCAACAACAACGCCCTCTCTTAAGTTGCCGGAAACATCTTTTGCTTGATATCTAAACTGCATATTAAATACCTCTAGAAACTAATGATTGGAAGAAATCACGATCTTTAACATAAACTAGCGCATCATCTGTAGAAACCAATCCTCTAGTAACAAGGTTTGCAAGCGAATGATCAAGAGAAATCATCCCTTCATCTGCGTTAGTATGTAAGACATTATCCATTTCATAAGTTCTACCCTCTCGAATTAGATTCCTTACAGCACTGTTTGCAAGCAGAACTTCAACAGCGGGCATTCTTCCTCCGCCAGTCTTAGGTAGCAAACGCAAAGAAACGATACCTAGCAAAACATTAGCAAGCTGTGCTTTGATCTGTGTTTGTTGGTATGGAGGGAAAACATCAATAATACGGTCAATTGATTGAGCAGCATCATTGGTATGCAAAGTTGCAAAAATCAAATGCCCAGTTTCAGCTAAGGTGATTGTCGCTGCAATTGACTCTAAATCTCGCATTTCACCAACCAATAAAACATTGCAATCCTCACGAAGGCTCGCTCTCAGTGCCTGCTCAAAAGACGGCGTGTCTATAAACACTTCACGTTGATTAATAATGCTTTGATGGGGTGTAAAAATAAACTCCACAGGATCTTCTATCGTTAAAATATGTTCTGCTCTTGTCTGGTTTATGTAGTCAATCAAGGACGCCATTGTTGTAGATTTACCATGTCCTGTTGGTCCTACAAAAAGCACAAGACCTTGTTTATGCTGAGTCAGGTTCAACAGATTTTCAGGAAGATTCAATTCAGAAATTGTTCTAATCTTGTTAGGGATCAGACGGAAAGCTGCAGCAAGTTGTCCTTTTTGTTTGTATGCATTAACACGGAAACGAACATTGTCCTTAAAAGAATACGCAAAATCAAAATCTTGTTGCTTTTCAAACTGTGCTTTCTGTACTGGATTCAACATTAAATCCAACAACGCGGTTATTGAATCAATGTTCAAAACCTCGTACTCTTCCATCTTAAGTAAAGCGCCATCAACACGAATAATTGGAGGCTCTCCGGTAATTAAATGTAAATCCGAAGCATTGCGCTCCAAAACAATCCCTAACAGTTTATTTAATTCTAATTCACTCGCTTTATACATATATCATCTTCTTTATTCTCAGCACGACCTCATTTGGAGTGTGCTGTGTCTTAATCATGTATTCATTTGCACCTAAATGCAAGCTTCTTTCAATATGTTCTCTTTGAGAAAGATCTGAAAGCATTATAACTGGCGTTGAAGCAACCCTTAAATCTCGATGTGCTCTTAACTTTTGTAATATTTCAAAACCCAGTAACTTCCCCTTAGCCCTATCTATCAATGTATCCAGCAAAACAAGATTAAACACTTCGCCCGCAATTTTCTCTAAAGCTTCCTCAAGACCATTTGCAGTATACCCTTCTATTCCATAAGCTTTTAATTTCCCTCTATATATCTCTGAAAGCAACAGTTGTTCTTGAATTATTAGTACTTTAGGGTTCATAAAATTATTCTGAGGTTACACGAACAACTTCTTCATAGGTCGTAATTCCCTGTAACACTTTAATTAATCCATCTTGCTTTAATGAAATCATACCAATCTTTTTTGCTTCCTCAAAAATATCAGCTGGAGATGCTTTTTCCAAGACCAACTGTTGAATTTTTTCTTCAACTGGGAAAACTTCAACAATAGCGATTCTTCCTTTGTAACCTGTGTTACCGCACTTCTCACAACCCTTGCCTCGAAAAACATGCATATCTTTTAAATTAACTCCTTCAAGCTCTTCTGGCTTAACATCCTTAAGTTCGTTTTCAAAAAGCTTTTTCATATCATCTGAAACTGCTGTTTCTTCCTTGCAATCAGGACAGATTTTTCTTGTTAAACGCTGAGCAGCAACACAGTTGATAGAAGCGGAAAGCAGGAAGGGCTCCATCCCCATATCAATCAAACGAGGAAGGGCTCCAATAGCATCATTAGTGTGCAAGGTTGAAAAAACCAAGTGCCCTGTCAAAGCAGCCTGAACTGCAAGCTCTGCTGTTTCCTTATCTCTAATTTCACCAACCATGATGATATTTGGATCTTGACGCAAGATAGAACGAAGACCAGATGCAAAAGTTAAACCAATATCTGGATTAACCTGAGTCTGATTAACACCTTCCATAAAGTATTCAACTGGATCTTCCAGGGTAATGATGTTTACTTTGATGTCATTTAACATCGAAAGAATGGCGTACAAGGTTGTAGATTTACCAGAACCAGTAGGACCAGTAATTAAGAAAATTCCGTGCGTTTTCTTCAAACTGTCTAAAATCCACTCTAAAGATTTTCCTCTAAAACCAAGTTGTCCTAATGTCGGTACTTTAGTTGTCTTGTCTAAAATACGCATGACAATCTTTTCACCATTTACGTTCGGTAAAACAGAAACACGCAAGTCTACCTGTTTGATTGCTGTCTCGTAATGAAAACGACCATCCTGTGGTAAACGAGTTTCGTCAATCTTTAAGTTAGAAAGGATTTTAATCTTTGAAGCAATAGCACTTTGAACATTTTTTGGTAAAACAATTGCGGTTTTTAAAATACCGTCTTGTCTGTAACGAACTCGAACATCTTTCTCTGATGGTTCAATATGAATATCTGAAGCATTTCCATCTATCGCATTAGTCATTATTACATCAACGATCTTGGAAATTGGAGCATCTTGAACTAAATCCTGCAAAGCCCCGACCTTCTGTTGTTGCTGAGATTGACGCATTGCCTGCTGAACTTTTTCAGTCGCAGCGAACTCCGTTAAAGCCTCACCAACAATCTTTCCTGCTTGTTTTTCTTTGTTTAAAACTTTGTTAAAACTTTGATCATCAGTAACATAAAGCTGAATGTTGTAACCAGCTTTCTTAGAAAAAAACTCTAAAGCTTCCAAAGCTTGAATATTTGTCGGATCAGTTATTGCAACACTTAACGTCTGACCGTTTTTTTCAAAAGCAAAAAACTTGTAAAAAAGGTATGTGTCTTCAGGTATAAGATCTATAATCGCTTGGTCTACTTTTCTATCCAAAAAATTAATATATGGGATATTTAAAAAAGCGGCTTTGGCTTTTGCCAAGGCTTCAGGTGTTAAAATCTTTTGGCTGGTAACTAAGTCTAGTACGGCTTGATTCTGAGTAGTTGCTTGTTCTTTTAACTTTTCGTAAAGTTCCTGGGGTATCAATCCCTGTTCTACCAGATACAATTCAAAGTTGTCTGTTGTTTTAATATTCTCTGGCATGTTATATTCAAAAATTATTTCCCTACAAAAGGATTTTGCAAACCAACCTCTGATTTATCTACTGTTGGATATGCAGGAGTAACAAGATATTTGAAACGTGGATCTTGTAAAACTGTTGTGTTCAAACTTGAACCAATGCTATTTAAATCTAAAACCTTGCGCACTGGTGCTGATGCCGTAGTTCCAGGCATTGTTACTGGTTGGAGGTTATTAACAACATCGGTATTTTTGACTGCTTCAGGATCAGGAGCGCTTGAGCCTTTACCGAAATATGAATACAGAACAAAAACTATCGCAAGAAGAACAATCCCCAAAACAATATATTCTTTTTTTTGTTTAGTTAGCGCCATTATTTTTGATAGTAAGTTCTTAAGGTTGTTTTAAAGGTTATTACTTTCTTTTCAGAATCACTTGCTAAATCAATTGATTGAATATCAAACAAACGTAAGCTTCTTTGAATTCCTTGAAGCATCGATACATATCCTTCTAAAGATCCAGTAACAGTAAAGTTCACATCAATTCCACCAAGGGTTGCAGAAGGTAACCTATTCTGTTGTGTTTTAACACCCGAACTAATTTTTGTCCCATTACCAACTCCTACTATTGAGGAAGTATCTATCTGATCTGCTAAATCAACAGCCTGAGTAGCTCCAAGAGACAAAGCTGCTGCTTTTGCCTGTGTTTCAATTAAAGCATACA
This sequence comes from uncultured Candidatus Saccharibacteria bacterium, assembly GCA_964364285.1. Taxonomy (GTDB): domain Bacteria; phylum Patescibacteriota; class Doudnabacteria; order UBA920; family VMFF01; genus VMFF01. The sequence goes on from CAYIKZ010000010.1 coordinate 14,799, forward strand.
CAGTTGAGATATCAGGCTTGTCAGGAATTGCGTAATCAACACGCTGTAAATCTGCGGAATTGCTTTTCATTTTCTGAATCAAACTATCAATTGTCTTCTGTCTATCCAAAGTGTCATCTAAACTGCTCTGCGAGTTGTTCATTGCCTCTTTTGCTACCTTGTAAGTTCCGTATTTTGGAAACAACAAAAAGATTCCGATCAAAATCGTTAGAATAAGTGTTATGGCAAAAGTTGCCAAGTTTGATTTGTTTGAATTGGCGTTGCTTAGTGGCAGCATTATTGTGGTGTTAAGTTAGTTTGCGGGGCGATTTCAGCAGGAGCTGTTTCTGTTTGTGCAGGTGTCTCTGTTGGCGTTGGTACAGCTTGGAGAATAGTGTTGTTAAAGGTTACGTTCACTGTAAAGGAAATTCCATTTTTGTTTTCTTCAGAAAGACCAACGTTAACGAGTTTTACATCCTTAATATATTGAAACTCATTTAGCTGAAAAGCTTTAATCAATTTATCTAAATTTTGAAAATCAGGAACATTACCAGTGATTGTTGCGCTACCATCAGAATTAGCTGTGAATTTCTTGTAAGTCGCTGTCTTTAGGGTTGCGTCAGAAAATCTCTGTATCAAAGTTCCCCAACTTAAATGCTTGTCCAAAAGTAATTGTAAATTCTTTAATTTGTTCTGATAGTTACTGAGTCTTGGGTAGTCTTCAGATTGCTCAACCTTTTGTTGAATAGAAGCTTGCTGGGCTTGTAATTCAACTGTTTTGGTTTTTGCAGAGCTTGTTCCAACCCACAACAAAACATACGCAACTACAGCAAAAGCCAACAAAAGCATCCCGATAACGTTCATAATCTTCGGCAGTCTTTCTCCCGAAGATTCTATACTTGTGTTTTGAAGTAAATTTATTTCAGCCATGATCTTTTTTAATGCGCTCTAAGAGCTAACCCAATTGCCACAGAAAGGTTTTCAGCATACTGAGAAATTACTGGTTTTAAATCTGCTGGAAAAGTTAATTTTGAAAGAGGATCCCCATTTACTATCTTTGCATCCATGTCTGAAAAAAACTCGTTTAAGCCTGGTAAATTCGCTGTTCCCCCAACTATCATTATTTTATCAAATTTTTTCCCTCTTGCCTGGTATATCCCCTGAAGCTGTTTTGCTTCAGACTTAATGTTTGCAAGAATCGGCTTAATATTTTCAGGAATTAAATTAGACTGTGTTAAACCAAAATCTTTTTTAAACTGTTCTGCTCTAACCATACTAATTTTTAAACTTTCAGCGATTTTCTGTGTAATTGTATCTCCACCCATTGGAATATTTCTTGTTAACAAAAGATTACCGTTTTCTACAATATTTAAATGCGTTGATTTAGCACCCACGTCAATTATTAAAATGCTTCCTTTGTCATCTCCGATTAAAGCTCTAATCAAAGCTAATGCTTCAATTTCTAATGCAACAGGTTCTAACTTTGCTTGCTGGAATATTTTCAGATAGCTACGGAGAATGCTGTTTGGCACTGCTGTTAAAAGAATTCTGGTCTTACCATCTGGCATCTTCTCTATGGTTGACCAGGACAATGTCATCTCAGTAATAGGCAGAGGAACATATTTTTTAGCCTCAAATTCAATTGCAGCCTTTAATTCATTGTCTTTCAACGGAGGAAGGTCAATAACTGAGGTAAAAACAGCGGAATTAGGTAAAGATGCAACAATTTTGTTTGTTGAAACACCGGACTTTTCAATGAGGTTTTTAAGGATCAGGACTGTTTTAGCAATACTCTCTTCTTTTGTCTCATCTATATCAAATGCTGCGTTAACAAGACCATAGGTTTCTAGGGTATGAACATTGTCCTTGCTTGTAATCTGAGCAATCTTAATGTTCGTGGTTCCAATGTCTATCCCCAGAATGCTTTTTTTGCTTGAGAAAAACATCAATTTATCTTTGTTTCAGAAGTATTTTTACCTTTTTATAGTAAAACAAATCGAGGCAGATGTCAAAGTTTTTTGTGGGTAAACCAAGATCAAAACCGAAAAACCTGGCTACCTTTACAATAACCGAGGGTTTTGATAAAATTCGGAGGTAATCTTAAGGCAAAAAGCTCTTAAATACCTAAATTAAGGGTGTGTAGCTCAGCTGGTTAGAGCACTTCACTGATAATGAAGAGGTCCGTGGTTCGAGTCCACGCACACCCACCATTGAAAACTTATGGGATATGTCTTTGCAATACTGGTAATCATCATTGGTGTTCTGATGATGAAATACACAGTACAGATAACTAACTTCACAGGCAAACTAGATTTTGCTGAAAAGTACCTAGGAGCCGGCACAGCAGCAGGCACCTACACCTGGTGGAGACTCTGCGGTCTAGCCTTTATCTGTCTTGCTGTAGCATGGTTGTTTGGATTTATATAATCCTGTAAAATGTGTAAATCGTGGGCCCTTAGCTCATTTGGTAGAGCGCCTGCTTTGCAAGCAGGAGGCGACCGGTTCGAGCCCGGTAGGGTCCACCAAAAAACACTCGATCAAGTGATCGGGTGTTTTTTAATTTATCCTTCTTCATCAGGTTCAAAATCTAACTGATACCCCGGTATACCAAGGGATAGTCCGTACTGTCTAGCTTCTGAATACAACACGGGATCACTCAAATCAACTTTGAATATCTTGTTCCCAAAAATAATGAAATGGTATTTATCATTCTTAAAATCCGCGTACCAGTACTTTAAATCCAACGCTCCTTTTATCTTCTCAGCAACCACCTCTACTGTATCTTCTGGTATTTCAACCTCGTGCAAAGTCCATTGCTTAAGCCAGGGGGGTTCTGTGTCTCTCTGTTATGGCCTCAACCTTGGTATTAACAATATCAAGGTCTTTAAGAACCTCTTTATTCTTTAAACTTTCTTCGATTATTGTCCCTTTGTAGTTCATATTGCATCTCTTTCGATTACTAACTAATAATATCACTGTAGTAAAAAAACAGAAAACTGACAGACATCCAACAAGGACATCTGCCAGTCTCCGTTTAGCATCGTATCACTCTTTCTGTAGAGCCCGTGCCAGGTACCACGTACCGTAGAGGGCGAGGGCAACACCAGACCACTGAAACGCGGAAAGGTGTTGTTCGCCGACCAAATACGTGGATACTAGGATAACGGTGATCGTCTCGCCCTGCGCAAGGACACTTGCCGCTTGTACTGGCAGGTTTTCCTTGTCAAAGGCGATCATGTTCGACCACCAGTACAGAAAACCACCCACCAGGGCAAACAATACGAGCCCAAGCCCTGTCGCTGGAGTGACCAGGAACAACTCTGTTGGGTTGGTACCGCTGACGATCGTGGCGACGACGCCGATTGCAACACAGTTCCAGAAAGTCTTTTGAAACTGCGTTGCTTTCGAAAGCGGAATCAGCTCGTAGAAGATACCATTCATCACTGTCCCGAAGATGCTCCAGGACAATCCCAACCAGCTGAAGCTGGACTGCTGCCTGAAGAGCACGATCAGCACGCCGAGCATGATCATTACTGTGCCTGGAATTTCACCAAACTGGATTGCTCTGCCACGAATCTTCCCGATAGCAAAGTTCACCAGTGGTGTCGCTGTGATCACCATGATTGTCGGCGACGCGCCCCATATCCTGATACCCTTGTATAAACCAAGGGCTGCACCCGAAACGAACAGCGCCATTAGATAGGTGCCTTTATCTGACACCAGAACCTTGCCCCGCAGAATCACGAGGACCAACACAGCTGAGAGCACACCGCGTGCTGTCAGCAACTGCTCTGGAGAGAACTGCTTGAGCATTCCAGAGTTGATCATCGGCAGAGCTGCCGAAGTCAACCAAACTCCGAAAATGCCAAACAATCCCTTTACCAAAGAATTGCGATGCATGTATGTGCCCCCCTTGGGCTGTAAAGTGAACTAACTCGAAAGAATACAACAAAAAGGAGGCTAGGTCAAGACTTTGTATAACCTAAATGATCCAGTATAATTAACGCATGCATACAAAAACAGCGGAATTCGTTTCCCCAAAACACCCAGACAAAATTTGTGATTTCATCGCTGATTCAATACTGGACGAATACTTAAAACTAGACCATGAGTCTCGAGTCGCGGTTGAGGTTATGGGTGGACACAAAGCCATAACTATCAGTGGAGAAATAACATCAAAAGCAACAGTTGATGTTAAAAAGTTGGTTAGTGGTATAGTCGGAGAGGATTATACAATCAATGTTTTTGCAACCAAGCAATCTCCGGAGATTGCACAAGGTGTTGATATTGGTGGCGCAGGTGATCAAGGAATCATGATTGGACACGCTTTTTCAGAAACAGAAAATCTAATGCCCTTAGAATATGTGCTCGCAAGAAATCTTTGTAAAAAAATCTATGCGAAATATCCGTACGACGGAAAAGTTCAAATAACTGTAAAAGGAGACAAAGTAAAAACCGTGATCGCTAGTTTTCAGAACACCAAGAGCGAAGAACTTGAAACTCTAGTTAAGTCTTTAATTGTTTCAGAGGAATACTTAATCAACCCAGTAGGAGTTTGGGTGATTGGCGGATTTGATGCTGACTCTGGTTTAAGCGGCAGAAAAATAATCATAGACAACTACGGGCCAGAACATCAGGTTGGTGGCGGTTCTTTCTCAGGAAAAGATTACACTAAAGTTGATCGCTCTGCTGCATACATGGCAAGAAAAATAGCAGTTGACCTGCTAAAAGAAAAAGGAGCCAAACAAGTTGATGTTAAGCTCGCTTACGCTATTGGTAAACCACTTCCTGTTATGGCTGTTGCTTTAATAGACGGGGTAGAAACAAATATTCCTGATAAATACGATCTAACCCCAAATGGAATTCGAAACTATTTGAAATTAAACGAAGTTAAGTTTGCTGAAACATCTTCCTGGGGACACTTTGGAAACAACTTTAACTGGGATCATTAATCAGTTCTACCTGGACTAACAAAAGTTTGCCAGACTTGAGGATCTTCTGAACCTAAACGATACAAAGCATATCCAAGTGGCGCATATTTTGCAGCCGCTCTTTTTTGCATTGCAACACTGTATTCATCTAAAACCCAAACAATGTGTTTGTTTCCTAAACTATCCGCATATTCAAAATAGTTGTTCTGGAAAACATCATTCGTTAAAAGACGTTTTCCATATTTATCTGCTAGTGCTTTTGCCGAGCTGTATGTAATGCTTGACCCTTTCGCTCCCTGCCAGTCATACGCATAATTTCCCATACCAATAATTAACTTGTTAAATGGAATTTCTTGTGTTCTCTTCTTTAAAACATCTTCTGTCCAAGACAAAGAAGCAATTGGTCCTGCTTCGGTTATTGAAAAATGTTCATCATAGATCATAACTATTACCTGGTCAACGACTTTGGCGATTCCTGAATAGTCCCAGGAAGGATCATCTGCTGGAACATGAACTGAAACTTCTTTGTTGATTGCGTGAATTTGTTTTACTAATTCTGAAAGAAAAGAAACATAATCTTTTTGTGAACCTTTAGGGACCTGTTCAAAGTCTAAAGACACTCCATCAAGGTTGTTCTTCTTAACATACTCTAAAACAGATACAACCACTTTTTCTCTTGCCGTAGGATTAGATAGCATGGCTTTTGTGTTCTCTACCTGCCAACCACGAGCATAGTTATTCAGCATTACAAAAACCTTTGCTTTCTTGTTTGATTCTCGAATGTACTCAAGAATTACTTTTTGTTTTTCCTGATTATCTTCTCTTAGCAAACCATCCTTACCATCAAGATGCAACCAATCAGCAATAACTAAATTAAAAAGCCCAGCATGGGCTTTCAGAGAATTAAAACTTGCTTCCCCAGTGTTTATGACATATGAAATATACAAAGGATTAGTAACCTTTGTTTTTTCTGTCTTTAAAACAGTTTCTTGCTTAGGAGCAATAGCTTTCTTAGGTCCGTAAGTTAACAAAAGAATGACAGCAACCACAAGGATTACCGCAGGCCATATCCATCTCATTTTAGTTTAGATCGAACTTCATGAATGTCTTCTCGGATATCCTGCAGGATATCTTTTTCTGACTCAACTTCTTTCTCAGTTATATCAGTAACTTTTTTCTCATGCTTTAACCCTGAAATGATGATATGGTCTCCAATGAACATTGAGGTAAATAGACCAGCTAGAAGTAAAATAATAGTCCCAATGATTACAGAGGCAAGGGAGCTTAGGTTGATCTCATCAGCAAGGTGCCAAACTCCTCTCCAAAACAAAACAATTCCGATACCGCCTATAATTGCATAAGGGATAGGGTACTTACTTAAACTCCCTCGAATATGATCTTCAACTCTATCAAAAAAATCTACTGTTTTCTTCATCAATTTAAACATTGTTTTCTTTTAATTATCTTTATTACTCAAAATTCCCCTTGCATCAATCAAGGCAAACAACAAAGCCAAGATCATGGGTCCAATTAATACACCCGCCGGACCAAACGCGGATATTCCACCTAAGACTGAAAGTAAAACCAAAAATGGATGAATCTTTAAACCTTTATTAATCAAAAACGGACCAAGGACGTTATCAATCAAAGAAACAGCAAAAAATGCCCAGATTGCCATTCCTAAAGCAAGCATGGGTTCTCCTGTGAAGTAGAGGTAGAGAATAGCTGGAACCATGACAAGTCCTGTACCAATTGTTGGAATGAAAGCCGCAACAATGACTAAACTTCCCCATAAAACTGGATTAGGAACTCCAAAAATTGCAAAACCAATCATCGCAATTATGCTTTGCAAAACAGCTATTACAAACTGTCCTAGAATGACTGAGTTAATAGCACCCTCCATTTTAGAAATGATTTGGGAATCAATAGTTTGTGGTAGCGGAGAAAGAGAAGAGAGCAACTGTTTAAACTTCTGCCCATCTCTCAAAACATAGAAGAGTGTAAACAACACAAGAACAAAAGAAAAAATTAAACTAAAGATACTTGAGAAAATCTGCCCGAAATGATTAAACAAATATTCAGCGCCTTGTCTGACATATGTATTTAAATCAACACTCAACCCTGCTTGATCAAGACGTCCTTTAAACAAATTAATTATTCCTGAAACCAAAGTATTGCTACTACCATCGCTTACTAAAGAAAGATACAAGCTTCTGGATTCAACAAAAATCTCATAACCAATAAAGGTTAGAGGCAAAATTACAATCAAGAAAACAGCAAAAGTTGTAATTAATGCTGCAAGAAGCTCTCGTTTTGTTTCTTTAAGTATCTTCCTGTAAACCGGCTTAAAAACAACTCCCAAAATCAAAGCAAGGATCAAAATCATGAAAAAAGCCTTGAATATGTAGAGATTCAAGAGAATTGCTACCCCGAGCAAAAATATATAGAACCAGGTTTGTACTCTAGTGTTTTCCATACCCATATTATACCAAATTAAAGCAACTTTAAGTGACCCAGAAGATTAGCGCTACAACGACCATTGCTGATGTGTGCGCTATTAGACCAAGGTTTTGAACATGGCGCTTAATCCCTATTGAGACGCCAAGTGCTACAAGCAAGAATAAAACAAAATATATATAGAACTGGTTAACTGTTTTTAGGGAAAAGATTTGTCCGACTAAGCTTACTTTGTAATCTTTTTCTGCCATAAAGCCATAAGTATCAACAGTATCAACAGCTAGATTAGCAACCGAAGAAATTTTTGCATTACCAGCAAGATCATAAGCAGAAACACTTAACTTACCTTGTAGATCTTCTATACTACCAACAAATCTTCCTTGCCAAACATTTGGATCTTGAGTTGGTTGCAAGAATATATTTTTGTCACCAAGATTTGCTAATACTTTTGTAACATCTCCTTGCGTCTGAACTTCAACAATATATTCCCCTTGAGCTGATGGTCTAACGTTCGCTTCTGAAACATTCGGTGCGCTTGTGTCTAATTGAATTGTTAATGTTTTAGAAATAGGGCTTGATTCTATTCCGTTTTTAAAACTAACAACATTGACAATACTGCTACCCTCTAAGAGATTTAGGTCTGCACTAAACTTTCCTTGAGCAACAGGAGCTGAAGCAACGGCTTCGTGATTAATCAAAACGTAGACTGTATCTGCTCCTGGAGCAAACCCTTTTAAGGAGAAAACTTTTTTGTTAGTTAAATTAAAATCCGGACTTTCTAAAAACGGAGTTGTCAAAGAAATTTTCTGAGGCGTTGGAATAAAAACCTTTTGTTCTGGACTTGAAAGAGTTTGTTTTGCTGTAAAACTGTTCTTCATCACAATTGGTTGATCCATAACAGAACCAAACATTTGAACTACGACCGTTGCTTTCAAACCCTTGAGTGTTCCCGAAAATATACCAATACCAATATCTTGAAAATCTTTGTTTAAAATGTTTGATTTATGCTCTGGACTGTTCATCCAAGCACTTTCCAAGCTTTCTGAGGTATAGAAATTAACAGCAAGGTTTTCACCAGCAATGATATAGTTATAGCCTTCTGCTTTAATAAAGTCCCAAGGTGTTAAACCAAGTGGAGAATTATGCGCAAAATACTGACCTTTGAACATATCCTCTGCTTTAGCCAAAGCTGCTTTAGAAAGCTCAGTATTAATCTTAAGTTCACTTAATCCAAAAGCCTGTCTTGAGTAGTTGGTTAACTGTAATACGTTTTCTTGCGTTAGTGCAGAAGAAAACGCCTGATTCTGGGGTAAGAGATCAAGCGAGAATAATGTCAGCAGCTTAACTGAAAACATCAAGCCTGCATAGAAAGACAAATTCCGATGCGAAACTGCATGCGGGGTGTAGTTGTTACGGGCATCAGGCACAAAAAAATCGCGCAAATGCCTTGAAATATTCATTTTTGTTTTTCTTTTTGTTTCAAAGATGTTTCGCGAACTAATTTTGGCTCGCAATCAAATTTGTATATTCATTATATCAGAAAACTTCGAACTTGTAAAGAGAAAAGCCGATCAAAAGATCGGCTTTAATAATTTAAACTATTATCTTTATCCTATACACCAAGTGATATGAGACGAACAATGACATAGGTGAAAACAGCACCTAACACCGTCATTAAAATCGTCCATACAGAACTTTGTTTTGAATGAGCTTCAGGAAGAATATCGCTGGCTCCAATATACAACAAGAAACCAGCGAACGCTCCAAGATATATTACCAATGTGTGTGGTCCTACACTGAAAAACATTGTTGAGATTGCACCAAGAACAGGAGCAAGTGCATCAATAACTAAAAAGACAATGGACTTCTTTATAGTATTCTTGTTCTTCAACATAAAAGTCATGGTATTCATACCATCTGTGAAATCGTGGGAAATGACAGCAACAGCTACCAAGACTCCTACTACATTACTAATCTGAAAACCTAAACCAATACCAATACCATCTAAAAAACTGTGCCCTGCTAGAGCAAGCGCTGACAAAACACCAACATGAGGATGAGAATGCTCAGCATACTCGGTTTCATGGGTGTGATGTATAACAAGCAATTTCTCTAATATATGGAAAATGAGAAAACCAACAACCAATGCAATCATCACTGGCATCGGATCAAAGCCATAAGTATTAACCTGTTCAATAATCTCGGGGAAAATATCAAAGCTAATGACTCCTAAGATAACACCAGCCGCAAAACCCATAATCAAATGCAACCTGTCTTTAAAACGCAAAGCCAAAAAACCTCCGAACAGTGTGGAGACAAAAGTTAACGCAGAAAATAATATTGCCGTTAAATTCATATATCTGATATCTTAATGCTTTTTAGAATTAAATACCAATAACTTGTATCCAATGAAATTAGAAAAAAGAGTTGTTAACGCTGCAATCGCGTTTGCAAAGTTTGCCATAAAAACAGAAGGGTCTCCTTTTGCAAATATCTCTGTTATGAAGAAAACAATTGTTATTGAAAGAAGTAAACTCACAAAAGAAACTTCAAAGAACTTTTTAAACTCCTTGTAAGTTCTGTGTCTTGAAACTTCAAAAGCCCAATGTGTGCTCCAGATATAACTATGAACCATTGCAGCAGTAAACGAAAGCGCTGAGATTAAAAGTAAAGGCCAACCGCTAACCACCCCTGTTATATTTATCAATATATTTAAAACCCCAAAATGAACAGCTGTGTTAGCAAGACCAACAAGGAAATACTTTGAAAACTCCCAAAGAACCTTAATCTCTCCAAAAAGGTGTTTTGTAATAAATATGTAAGATAACCCAAACAAAGGAAAACCAAAGAATAACACTGAATCAAGCAAAAAACCAGGAAAAGACAATCCTAGCCCACTAACAACTGGCAACAAAAAAAGGCCAATAGTTAAGCCTAAAAACAACGCATATTCATAATCAGCACGTTTTAACAATTTTCCATTCATATCTCTCTTTATTATATCATCTAAATCAAATGAGTAAGTGTAAAAACAGCCGCAAAGAGCATAACAACAAAAGTGATTCCACCCATTAAATTGCTCCAGAAACCGCTTGTGTACTTACCCATTATGACTTTGTTGTTTGTAATTCGCATGATCATAAAGATCATTGGAACTGCAATAATGCCATTTAAAACAGCGGCATATATCAAAGCCTTAATCGGATTTACTCCGATAAAGTTAAGAAGCATCCCAACCAATGTTCCGATTATTATGACTCCATAAAAACCTTTTGCTTCTTTAAAGTTCTTAGAGAGTCCTTCTGGCCAACCAAGCATTTCGGAAATTGCGTAAGACGATGTTGCAGCAAAAATAGGAATTGCTAAAAGTCCAGTTCCAATAACTCCAAAAGCAAAAAGCAAGCTAGCAAGCTGTCCCGCATGTGGAAAGTTTTTAACCAGAGGCAACAATGCTTCAGATGCTTCCCTAGCACTTGATATCTCTGTAATACCATTACCGTTTAAAACAACTGCTGCTGTGATCATTATAAAAAGAGCGGTGAGGTTGGAAAAAAACATTCCTGCTAAAGTATCAAAGCGCATTGCTCTAATCTTTGAAACTGAAACTGTTGCTTTTTCACCTATCAAATATTTGTCTTTGATCTCTTCTACCTCTTGAGAAACCTGCCAAGCAAAAAGATACGGTGAAATGGTTGTTCCAACAAACGCGGTTAACATAAAAATAAAATCTGCATTTAAAGAAACTTTTGGAACCAAAGTGTGAATAGCAACCTCACTCCAATTTGTTTCTACGATAACAGCAGTTAAAAAATAAGCAAACAAACTTAAGCAAAGCCACTTCAAAATCTTCGCGTATTTATGATATGGTAAAAAAATTTCTAAAGAAACAATCAAAACAAAAAATATAACAGAAAGCAACCACAAAGGTGCATTAACAAAAAGCTGCAATGAAGAGGCCATTGCTCCAATATCAGCACCAAGATTAATAGTATTAGCAAGCAACAAAATGCCAACAATGAAATATACAGTGTATTTTGAGTAGTGTTCCTTTATATTTGCAATTAAACCCTTACCAGTAACAATACCAACTCTCCCGCACATTTCCTGAATGGAAAGCATCATTGGCCATGTATATAAAGAAAGCCAAGCAAAACCAAGTCCATACTTAGCTCCAGCTTGCGTGTATGTAACAATCCCAGATGGATCATCATCAGCAGCACCCGTTACAAGACCTGGACCAAGCGCTGAAAAAACCTTTATTTTTTTGTGGCTTATATTCCTATGATCGTACATTTTTGTTTTTGTTTCTAAAACCCTAGTTCAATTTTTTAATCCATTCAATAAAAATATTTTTTAGCTCACCTAGGTGTTCTTCTTTCCTGAAAGTATGCGGGGCATTTTGTATGATATGAAATTGCTTCGGACCTGGCAGAGAATTATACAAGATCCTTTGATGCGTCTCTGGCGTACCATCATCTTCTGAACCAACAATCATCAAAACAGGCATTCTAAGTTTAGTAGCTTCTGGCAGTAAATCATATTTTAATCGATCAGCCACATGAACCCACTTAAGTCTTTTTACAAGACCAGGAATTGATTCACTCGGTGTTTCTTTTATACCAGTTTCTTCCCAGTTTTTTAATACTTCGGTATTAATATACTGTGGGCTTTCTAGTGAAAGCTTCCCTGAAACTACTGTTGATATCGGAGCAAGTCCCTTAACCTTTCCAGGATGTTTTTCAGCATACAGAGCAGTCGATATACCACCCAAGCTATGACCCGTCAAAATAAAAGGCTCTCGATACCATTCTTGCGTTGATGCCCACTTTATTACATCCTCAAGATCTTCGTAATAATTAGTTAAGGTTGCATCTTCATAACTACCTTCACTTTCACCGTATGTGTTTGTCGTATCAAATCGTATAACTGTATAGTTGTTTTCAAAAAATGCTTCCGCAATAACTTGCAAATGGGGCTGCTCTTTAAAACCGCCTAATCCATGCATAACAAAAACAAGACCTTTTTGCTGGTCATTCTGTTCTATCATCACCACCATCTTCTGACCTTTCCTGTTTTGTATACTCACTTTAATCATATTTCTAAAACCTACTCTAACTGCTCTTTAATATACTCCTTTATATTACTAAAGTCATCAAAACCAGCAGCTGGTATTAAAATCCACTGTTTGTCTTCAGACCAACTAGAAACAAAGAAATTTGGTTCGTCAGTCAAAGAAAGATGTTTTGCTTGTTGCAAAGAACTATTCTTGTCAGATGTCTTTAAATAATCAGCAAGGTCTTTAATCTCAGCAACAGAAAGATCAGTCTTAAAATGATTTGAAACAACATCCATTAAACTAAAGACTTTACTTAAAGCACCAATGCTTGCAGCTTTGTGTGCGATTGCTGAAATTAATTTTTGTTGTCTCTTGCTTCTTGAAAAATCAGACCCCTCTATTCCTGCAGCATGTCTTGAGCGCGCATATTCCAATGCTCTACTACCGTCCATATATTGCAACCCTTTTTCAAAAGAAACTTTTTTGTAACGACATTCAGAAATCAAACTATCAGGAAGTTCTTCAGATGTGCAAGATTCAGCATCAACATTTTGATCTCCGCTTGGATATGAATAGTCATCAAAAGAATTTTCTACGTCTATCTCTACTCCACCTAATGTATCAACTATTTTCTTAAACCCAGAAAAATCCATTGCTAGGTAATAGTCTACGTGAATTCCTAAAACCTGAGAGATCTCATATTTTGATAAATTACCACCACCATTAACACCGCTAAACTGAGGGAGTTTGTTTAAATAATTTTTTGAATCAAGTCCGTATGCGTACGCTGCGTTAATCTTTGCGTAAATACCATCATAACCGTGTGTTGGGATCTTTACCCAAGTATCTCTAGGAACAGGAATATATGTAATACTATCTGTTTTAAAGTTTAAGTTTGCAACCATCATTGTATCTGTTAAATAGCTACCACCATGCCCTTCACCACCATAACCTAGTAAAAGCAAATTAACAGATTTACCATCACGTATTGCTCCAGCAACAGCACTTGAATCTAAAGATTTTAATGCAGGTATAATGGTTCCAAAGGTTGCCCCAATGTTGTTAGTTATGCTTTCATAAGCGCCTTGTTTTGAGGTTGAAATAGCGCTTATAAAAAGATTTGCCTTTATGCCAATAACTATACCTGTGCCTAAAACAATGAATGTAAACAAATAGAGAACAAAGCTTCTAAACCTGAATAATGAGCGCTTTGGTTTAAAAATCGGAGTCTCTGCAACATCTGGAGGAAGAATTAAATGCTTTTCATTAACAAAATCATGGTGTACAAGAAACTGTTTTTCTGTACCCTGTAATTTAAAGCTATCATGTTTTGGAACTCTTCGTATATCCAGTTCTCTCATATATTTCTATTATCTCACAGCATTCTTTGAATGCCAATTCCATGCTGTAGAAATGATCTCTTCAATACTTGTGTGTTTAGGAACCCAACCAAGTTTTTTAATCTTCTCTGTAGAAGCAACCAGCTTTGCAGGATCACCAGCTCTTCTTGGTGCATTTATAATATTTAATTTCTTTCCAGCTACTTTTTCTAAAGAAGAAATAACTTCTAGGACAGTAACCCCTGCTCCACTACCAATGTTGCATACAGACTCTAACTTTTCTCCTGCTTTCATTTTTTTAAACAACAACAAATGTGCTTCTGCAATATCTTCTACATGAATATAATCTCTTAAAGCAGATCCATCTTTTGTTTCATAATCTGTTCCAAATACCTGGGCTTCTTTTCCTTCAACGATACATTTGATTAAAGAGGGAATTAAATGTGTTTCTGGATTATGCATTTCACCATGCTCTGCTGTTGCTCCAGAAGCATTAAAAAATCTTAAAGAGACAGGATTCAAACCATTAGAAATCTGACTATTCAAAAACTGTTCTAATTTTAATTTGCTTTCTCCATAAGCATTGATAGGTTGTGTTGTTTGTTCTTCAGTTATTAAATCAGTTTCAGGAACTCCGTAAACCGCTGCTGTAGAGGAAAAAATAATGTTCTTTACACCAGCAGAAAGCATTTCAGATATCAAGACTTTAGGTTTCTCGTAGTTATTGTTTAAATACTTTTCCGGATCTTTAATAGATTCTGAAACTTCAATAAAGCCGGCGAGATGTGCTACTGCATCAATCCCTGGATTTTCTTTAAAAATCTTCTTTAAGAGCACTATACCTCCAATGTCCCCCGAAACAAACTTTGCTCTTGAATCAACTGCTTCTAAATGACCATTTACTAAACTATCCAGAACAATGACTTCATGTCCTGAATCCAATAGTTTTGCAGTTAAAACACTGCCAATATACCCTGCACCACCTGTTACTAAAATTTTCATGTTCGTCTACCAATTTTACCAGCAAAAAAGCACCTGGTCAAAACGGAAAGAGAGCAACCACGTGTGGCTACTCTCTTTTCGCGTCGCGCTTCTTCTACGACTCGATCGGCGGACGTACGCCGTCGATGAGCAAGAAGATGCGCATCAATTTGTCCTCCACTTTCTTGAACGAGTGTGGCGGCTGTTGGCCGCCGTGATTGCGATGTCGTAACCAGAGGCCGATTACCTCTCTGACCTCGTAGTGGTCACGGGCTAGTTCGTCCGCCATGACCAGGAAGAGCTCCGGAAACTTGAAGGTGACCAAAGTCACTCCAAGATTCCCATAGAGCTTCTCTAGTATCCGCGCCTCAATCTCGGAGACACGGAAAAAGGCTTCATCAGCCTCCTCCCGCTCCACTAGCAACTGAACCACTTCACGACCCCTCTCTAACTCATGCACCCAGCGAAGATACCCTTCTACAAACCGTGGGTAGTTCTTCAACTCCCCTTGTTTCAGAACTTTCAACCGGTGCTGATGATGAGCACCACCGCCAGGGCCTTCGCGAGAAACGTCCTGTGTCGTGCCCATATAAAGCTAATCTCCTGAACGGGTGTGAGGCATGATTGCCCTGATGTACCAGAAATCTGGCAGCACAATAGTATACCTTAAAATTCAGAAGGGATCAAGGAGCAAAACAAAAAACCGCCATCGCGGTTTTTTGTTTTTCGCCAATTAACGAAACTTTTACATTTGACCTGCTCCAGAACCTTTTCCTGTAGCTGCAACATAAATTGCTGATAAACCTACTAAGACGTAAATTATTCTGGAAACAACGGCTGCTTGTCCACCAAAGATCATACCAATATCCCACTGGAACAAACCAACCAATAGCCAGTTTAAGCCACCGATAACTAATAGTACAAAGGCAATAGTATATAATGATTTCACTATTATCACCCCCAATCAATGGAAGTTTTAATGTCCACCTATATTATACCAAAAAAGAATAAAACAATCTCTTTTTAATCAAGTAGACAAAAAGGCAAGAGGCATCGCGGAACACGATACCTCTTGTTAAGCCTTTTTGGTCCAGATCAGCTGCCACTCTCTGAGAGTGTTCATCGGAACGCTGAAATCTCGCAGGTCCGTGAGTCCGAGTTCTCCCATCGAGTCTCTGATCGGGATCAGCACAGTCGTGTCGCCAAACAGAGCAGACTTCACCATCTCCTCAAGAAGTCGCTCCTTTTGCCAACGCTCAAGCTGTGACATACAAGCCTCCCTGTGATTTGTGCAGACAACATAGCAGAATATATTAAAAGACACAAATGAAAAAAACCGCTCTAATGCGGTTTGTTTTTTATCCTTATTTTATCGTTTCAAAATCCTAACAACCCTTTTATTAGCATCTACTTCTACAAGATCACCATCTTTTAAAAGCCTAGTAGCATCGCTCGTGCCAATGATACAAGGAATACATAATTCTCTACTAACTATCGACGCATGACAAGTTATACCGCCTTCATCTGTAATTATAGCTTTTGCCTTTTTCATGATTGGAAGAAACTCAGGATGTGTCATTGCAGTAACCAAAATATCTCCTGTTTTGAACTTCTTGAATTCATCACGATGATATATGACACGGACAACGCCTTTAACAAAACCTTTGCTAGCACAAAATCCTTTTATAACAGTATTGTTTTGCTTTCCTGCTGCCATCACAGCTACTTTGCGAGCATCTTTTCCAGAAACAATAGTGGGTTTGCCCTCTTTAAACCAATGCGCGTAACATTTCTGTCTTGCTGATATGATTTTCTTAAAGTCCTTTTTATTCATTAAGGCTTCAACTAACTCATCACCAAGCAAGTGATTAGCTTGCAGTGGTGTTAACTTGATTCTCTTAGCATACTCTTTCCAAAAAGGTTGCCAGAGATAATACGCTTGTCTCCTGTAATCATCGCGCATTTCTTTTAAATATGAAAAGTAATGAACTACTTGAATCTTTTTCCTTTTTAGAAAATTCTTTTCTCTTTTAAGCAACTGCTTATATTCACGTAATCCGATAGTCTTGTTCTTCTTGTATGTCCTTAATTCTTGTCCAGGATCAGTTATCCCTTTTATTTCTTTTTTTACCTCCTCAATCGTTAAAGAAGCGTCTACAAAATCATAAACTGGTAACCAAGCATATTTCTCAACATACTTTAACAAATCTTTTTCACTATACTTCTTGGTCAGTAAGCGCAAAAGCTCTAATCTCGCTTTGGTAATTTTAGTGTCTTTGTGCGGTGTTGCAATCGCCTGAAGTAGATGGGGCTCTGAGGCGTACATCTCTTCTACTTCTTTTCCTAATCCTTCTAGTATTAGAAAAGCGTAGAATTGGTACTCTGAAAAATCTATCGATCTTTTTTCTAAATTTTTTAATATATCAGCTAGTTGCGTATCTGAAACTTTTTCTAAATCTTTGCTCGTTGTTTTTTTAGTCCACTTCAAAAAGGCCTTGAATAACTTTTCATAAGCAATAGCATAAACAGAGATTTTTTTGCTGAGTACTAATTTGCCATAGTTATTTACTATTTTCTCTAACTCATATTTTTCGTAATACATGCCGTGCAAACTACCCTCTGGTACAAAAAGTTTGTTTTTAGACAAATTTAAACCAGGTCTTTTAAAAAGCGATTTCATAAAAGCGCTAGATATGAAAGGACAATATTTTCTAGACCACATTCTGTACCACTGATGTTTGCTCATAAATAAAGCATAACAAAAAATCGCCTTGAAGGCGATTTTACTTTTTTCCATGTCTTAAGATCCATTTATGTAATTTGTACAATAAATATTCAGCAAGTGGAACGCTTACTAAATTACCAAGTACTATATTAGTCAATAATATTGCCAAGCCCCACCTCCAATTAACAAAAAATAATGCAACAAACAGCCCAAACCATAAAAAAGAAAACACATTCAGCAATAATTCTATCACTACACTGCTATAAAGTAATGGCTTATCGCCAGGTCCTGCTTTTGCATATCTAGCATTTAGAAGGAAAAAACCAGATAGCAATATAATTAAAAACGAAAGTAAAATCTTAAACATATCTAGATAATAACAAAAAAACCACCTTTTAGGCAATCAATTATCTTAGTCAATTTAACTTTACACTTATAGATTATGGCTCTATCGGCATATTGTCAAAAAGATTCAAATATTGAGAGCCAGAAGTGTCGATTTGTAAATCATTGATTACAATTGGTTTTCCTAGAAACTGTATGAAATAATCTATGCTTACTTCTGTAGATAACTGACTAAGTTTTTGATTTAACGAGGTGATGGGCTCTTTGGTGGAAATTAATTTTTCTGGTACTACCCTCATTTGATTTAATTTAACGCCCACCCATACTTGCCCAGCGCTTATGATACTACCTTCGAATGGTGAGGTTACCATTATAGTGTTTATTACACTACTTTCTCTGAAAGCTTCTATCTCTTGATTGTTGGCATCAAATATATTTGTATTAAACTCCAAGTCACCGATCTTAAGATAACCTGCATCATTTGTGGCTAAAAAAATAGATTGATAATTTCCAGGGTTCGCAAGATAATGCTTTTCATAATATTGCAAATCATGTGCTCCTTGATAGGAAAAAACGTATATCGGCTCGTCCGGAATTTCACTATAAGTAGTTTTATTCAACTGAACATCTATCCCCAAGATACTAAACTTCGGTTTAAAGAATTCTGGGATAGCAGTTATGGCATACGCCTTAACCGTATCGAGTTCATCTGTAAGAACTTGAACACAAAAATATTGATTGCCAAAAATATACTCTTTTCTAGAAATCAAATTTGATTGCTCAGCTTCGTTTTGATTAACTAAATTTGGTTTAACTGAATGCCTATCAGCCCACAAAACATAACCAGAATAAATTCCCGAGAGACCAACGATAACCCCACCGACAGATGCCCAAAACCTCCATCGTAGCAAAAAAAAATATTTAGAATTTCTTAATTTCTCAAAAAAAATCGACATTTGTCAGCGAATTACTTATACCTTAAGCATAACAAAAAACCGCCTTTTGAGCGATTGTTTTCTTGCAAATGCGTAATGATAGAAATGCTACGTCTTTATCACAATAGGACTTAGCTACTCCTGAGAGTGAACTAAGTTCGACCGTTGTCCGAACCGTGAATTGAATCACAAAGTTCATAGGACTATCTCCTTAGAAAGGAGGTGATCCATCGACAGCTTCCGCTACCGATGCCTTGTTACGACTTCGTCCCAGTTACAAGTCATACCTTAAACTCTAACGAGTCTTTGGGTAGTACCTGCTTCCATGACGTGACGGGCGGTGTGTACAAAACCCGAGAACGTATTCACCGTAGCGAGGCTGATCTACGGTTACTAGCGATTCCAGCTTCATGAGGTCGAGTTGCAGACCTCAATCTGAACTGAGGACAGTTTTGATGGGATTTGCTCCGGATTGCTCCTTGGCGTCCCTTTGTGACTATCCATTGTAGCACGTGTGTAGCCCAAGGCGTAAGAGCCACGCTGATTTGACGTCATCCCCACCTTCCTCCAGGTTAAACCCTGGCAGTCTCGTTGGACACTTGTAACCAACAATAGGGGTTGCGCTCGTTCGCACACTTAAGTGCACATCTCACGACACGAGCTGACGACAACCGTGCAGCACCTGTGTACCACCCTCGAAGGCGCTCCTGTTTCCAGGAGATGCAGGTACATGTCAAGCCTTGGTAAGGTTCCTCGCTTACCGTCGAATTAAACCACATGCTCCACCGCTTGTGCGGGTCCCCGTCAATTCCTTTGAGTTTTAGCCTTGCGGCCGTACTCCCC
>CAYIKZ010000011.1:0-30617 GCA_964364285.1 uncultured Candidatus Saccharibacteria bacterium
CAAAATACATCATTTTGATATACTATTTGTATCTTCAATATTAATATAATCACTATGGCAGAAGATCAAGAGATGGAACGTCGACAATTAGAAGGGGAGGAAAAGCCTGAAGCAACAGAACCCGAACCAACAGCTAGAAAAAACGGAGGAGAAAAACCAGAAACCTTCAAAACACAAAGCGCTGACCAAAAAGTAACGGCCTTAGTAAAAAGGTTTGAGGACGCAAAAGAAGATACGCGCAACCTTAGTTTAGTCAGAGAAAGACTTGGTATACAAGAACAAGATGCAACCCCTGAAACACAAACAGATCTAGGGGAAATCCAAGGACAAGTTGCTTCCCTAGAAGATGAAAAGAAAAAATCACTAGAAGAATATGGGGAAGAAGATTTTCCAGAAGGAGTTGGTGTTTCTGCTAATGAAGACGGGTCTGAACAAAAAGCTAAAGGCCCTAAAATCGAACAATTAGAAAAAGATCTTAAAGAAACAGAGGAAGAACAGAAAAAGAAGCGCCAAGAACTAGTTGATGCGTGGAAGGAAAAGGCAGTAAAAAATTTCTCAAAATATTTAAAAGAAGGCTGGAATACAAGAAAAGCAGTCAACCTTGACGTCGTTATCGCACTCTTAGAAACAAACCTCCCGAAACTCATGGATGCTCAAACAAAAGACTTTGTAGATGGAAAAACAGACCAACTCCCTATCTATATTTGGATGCATCATAAAGGTAACTCTTTACTAGATATGTTTGCTGGAAGACCTCAACAAATAAAGGAAGTAACTTTAGAAATGGATAACAAAACCTTCACAGTCGCCGACGCAAAAGAGATTCAAGAGAAAGGTACAAAACAAGAGCCAAATGCTGATAATACAAACCAAAATAAGGAAACCGGAGAAGAACCAAAGCCAGAGTCGGATCAAACAACAGGAGAGTCGGATCAGAGTGGAATAAAAAAAACAGCGTAAAAAGCCATGTATTAAAAAAAATGCCCACAAGGCGTTTTTTTAATTTGATATTTAATTGCTCATCTTAAACCTTCTTAACCACTGTGCATTCAAAGCAACTATAATTGTGCTTGCTGACATTAACAACGCCCCTATTGCTGCTGGTAAGACAAAACCAAAGACTCCAGCTGCGAGAGGTATTGCCAAAACATTATACCCTGTTGCCCAAATAAGATTTTGTTGCATCTGGAATATGTTGCCTTAGATAATCTGAATATTTTAACAACGTCTCTTGGATCATTCTTTGCCAAGATTATCCCCGCTGATTCTATAGCAACATCTGTTCCTGCTCCGATTGCAATACCAATGTCTGCTTGAGCCAAAGCAGGGGCATCATTAACACCATCTCCAACCATAGCAACTTTGCTACCATCTTTTTGAAGCTCCTTAACTTTATCAACCTTGTGTTCTGGAAGTACTTCAGCGAAGTATTCCTTAATATCAAGGTTGGTATTGTTAAAATCAAACTCCACAAAAACTTCTCACGAAACATTTCAGGAGAATGCCCTTTATGTTTGTCGTGGTTTTCGTGTGATTGATGATCTTGGGTGTTATGGCAGTGTTCGTGTTCCATAGTTTATTTATACCAATCGTTATACCACTCTCTCATCTGTTCAATCTCTTTGCTCTGAGATGAAATAATATCGTCTGCTAATCTTGTCATTTCTGTTCTATTTGTAGAAGACTTGAGCATTTGAGCCATCATAATGGCTGATTGATGATGCGGAATCATTTCAGTAATAAATTCCCTATCAAAAGGTTTTGCTATTTCTAAGTCTACTATGTCTACAGAACCTCCCATCATGCCTCCGTGCATCATTCCTGAACCTAAACCATGTCCAGAGTTAACAAATTTATCCGGAACATCGTTTCCAAACCAACGTTTATACCATTCTGTCATTTTGCTGATCTCGTCTGTTTGCGCTTTGATTATATTTTGAGACAACTCCTTTATCTCAGAGTGGTCTGCCTTAATTAAAGCGATCTTAGCCATAGTTATTGCATCGTCATGATGCGGAACCATCTGTTCAATAAAGTGCTGGTCAATTCCATTACTTATTCCTGATTGAAAATATCTTGAGTTAAAACCCATCATTCCCATCATCCCATAATTCCTGTTATTAAAAGCAAAAGAAGCAAAAAACGCCATTAAAATGACTCCTCCTATTAACCCACCGAGTACGTAAATTAACTTTCTATCATCCATAAATCTCCTCTAATTATTTATTCTTTAAGTTATATATCTTGGAAAGCTCTTTGATTACTTTTTTGTCTTGACCTTCTCTAAACTGATGACCAACGTGTTCTTCTAAATGATTTTCTAATACTTTTTGATTTAAGCTTTGCAAGGATTTTTGTATTGCTAAAGACAATCCAATTATATCAACACAGTATTTATTCTCTAAAATCATTTTTTCTAGACCCTGCATCTGCCCCTGAACTCTATGTATCTGATTTATCAAAGGTTTTGTATTATTCATTTTCATATTTAACAACACTCCTCAAACTTGTCATTAATATTTTTTTCTTTTCTTAAAATAAAAGATACGGCTGTAAACAAAGCAAGGACCAACCCAACCAAAACTGCTTTAAGGAAAGCGCCCTGAGAAACTAAATACACTGCGGGGAAGCCAATCAAGACAACAGAAGTTTTCCAAAACAGCCCAAGCTTTGAACCATATTTCTGAACAGTGGCTCCGAGACTAATTGCCATTAGCAATGAGATTAGGACAGGAGGAATATCTAATAGGTTAAAGGTCACTGCTATAAATGACCAGCTCCAAGTAAATACCGTTGCAATACAGATAGGGCAAATATATAAACCTGAGGTTTTCCTAACGAAATACAAAACAACAGTAAGTATGAAGATTGATATTAATAGATATATCATATAGCTAAAATTATGAATGCTAAGATAATCATTAAGAACCCTGCTACTAATTTCATTGTCTTCTTGTTTTCTTTTTGTATCTCTTTAACCTTTTCAACCAAACCTTGATTATTAGCAATCATCAATATTAATACTAAAGGAAGAATAAAGAGAACGTTGTAATAGAAGAGGTAAATTACGCCTCTCCAGTATGTTCTGACATCGTGCAAAAGGCCAATAATGCTTAAATATGGACCTCCTGTGCATGGAAACTCACAAAGTCCAACTAGAGCACCCAACAAAAACATGCCTGGAATACTAACTCTTTCTAACAACTCGTTCATCTTTGCATGGGCACTGTGCGGTACAGCCAACTTTATTGGGAACTTCGGGAATAATATTTCAAAGATGTTTAAAATACCAAATATCACGAGCATTAACGCCCCTATCTTTGACATCAAATGAGGAACATCAAAAATATGAAGAGCATTCAAAATACCAAGTCCAATTAATAAATACACAGTATATATTCCTAATATATAGATTAGTCCGAGTTTTAAGATCTGTCCTGGTTTTCTTCCTAAACCAAAAAGGAATATGATGCTTACAATCAATATTGAGAAAGCACAAGGATTAATGCTGTCTATCAAAGCAGATGCAGTTACCAGTGGGAACAAAAATCTCCCCTGGTTACTTATCTCCCAAAGCCATTCTGAACTTCCTGAAAATCTTTGAAATACAATCACAAAACCAAAAATTAAAAGAACCGAAAGCAATAGTGTTGTTAAAAGTTGTTTTTTCATTATGGAGTAACGTTTGCTTTAATATTCAAAGTTAATTTAGATCCGTCAGCTTGTTCTACAGAAACAATTCTTTCTATGACCCCAATTCCCGACGGCCCGTGTGCATTAGGATCAAAAGTTACATCGATTGTTGCTTCTTGATTTGGTTGTATCGCTTGATTAACCTCAGGTGCAAATCCGTGAGAAAGCATTCCATAGGGCCCAAATGATTGACTCCCTATTCTCAAGAGAGCATCAGTGCACATACATGAAGTATATACTTTCTTAACCATAACTGGAGTATTTTCTGTATTTGAAATCTTGAAACTTTTCGTTACTTTTCCATTCTTCATGGAAATGGTTCCAAAATCATAATCTGAAAGATCCGATTTTAACTTAGTCGTTTGTTCAGAATGTGGAATATCAGTTTTGGTGTTTTCTCCTGCTTTAGGCTCTGCGTATAGAAGGAGAAGACCTAAACCAACAATCCCTACTGTCACCCCTATTATCAAGGTTAACTTTTTAGACATAGTTTTTCCTTTGTATAATCACAAGGGAATAATATACCCCAGGGGGGTATGTGTCAAGAGGTTCTTTCCTCATTAAATCGCAGGTTCTATGTTTTTTTGTTATGCTACTAGTATGCATAGCAAAACATTCATTCTTTTTGTTAGAAACTTCATTTTTGGTGCAGAAGACAGTCTTGTTTCAACAGTTGGTTTGCTCGCTGGTGTTGCATCAGCAGGTATACCAAGAAAAGACATAATCATCTCAGGTGTAGTATTAATCTTTGTTGAAGCATTCTCAATGGGTGTTGGGAGTTTCCTTTCTGAAAGAACAACCGAAGAATCTCAAATAGACAATCAAGAAAAATTCAGTAACTCTCTGATTGCTTCTGTAATAATGTTTTTCTCATATTTTATCTCTGGTTTAATCCCTTTGTTTCCATATCTAATACAGAGCAATACCAGTGCTTTCTGGCAATCAATTACTGCGAGTTTGATTGCTTTGTTTATTCTTGGTTTCTTAAGCGCAAAAATACTTAAGACCAAACTATTCAAAAATGCTCTTAGAATGTTACTAATTGGAGGCTCAGCAATCGCTCTAGGAATCATTGTTGGTATTATTATTAAATAGCAAAAATATGCAAAGAAAATACATTAGTCCAATATTGGTGTTAACTTTCCTTGGGCTTTGTTTTGCAGGATACCTAAGTTTAACAAAACTCATCACAAATGTTTGTGCACTCAACGAAGCATGCCCTTACTTCTTAGGATATCCTGCTTGCTGGTATGGTTTTGGAATGTTTACAATAATGTTTGTGACAGCCTTGCTTGTGTACTTAAACAAAATTCAACTATCTAAAGCGCGATACATAATCGGTATTGTTTCATTCATTGGTATTATCTTTGCAGGAAGTTTCATTGTTCCTGAAATGAAACCACTGCTTGCAGGCGAAGCAAGATACGCCCTAGGCTTACCAAGCTGTGCTTATGGATTCATTTTCTACGTAATAATCTTTGGACTGACTTTAAGAACTCCTAATGAAAACAGTTAATCACGTTTTCTCCCGTTATCAAAAAATTCATAAAAAGCAACAGCCGCAATTGGACCAACAAGTCCAACGAATATTAATTCCTCTAAAGCAACTGGAGCGCGATGGAAAATATCTATCGGAGGCAAAAAGTATTCGCCGTTGAATATCCACTGATTTAGATATGTCGCGGTAATTTCGAAAAGAGTTGTTAAATACAGAAAATACAAAGAAAGTGGCCAAAGTTTTTTGAGGAACTTTGGAAATTTCATTAAAAACAAGGCTGAAGGAAGTAGAAAAAACACGCTTCCCAAAAACAAATACGTATATTTGCTGTCAAAAGCAAAAATCTTTTCATGTCCAACAATCAACAAACTGAAAAAACAACCTAAAACAAACAAAGCTGAAAGCAAAAAATGTAACATCCTGTTGTCAACGATCTCTTTCTTATCGTGCGGTTCTAAAAGCGTTTGATATATCACGATCATGGTGTAAGTTGCTACTGCCATCCAGAAAAAATCTTCATAAGGAATTGTATTTAAAAACCTATGATCAAAAAGAGAACTGGTTGTATACCACACCCAGCTTTTTATACCTATATAATCAACGATAATAGCGAAAGGTGTTGAGACTAAGACTGCAAAAAGAACTGCTTTTTCTTCTTGCCAAACATGTCCAAAGCGTAATGCTAAGTACAACCCAGGCAACCCATAAAACAAAAGGGTTGAAATCAGATAAAGGTTAACTAGATATACAGATATTAATATTGCCAAAATCGGTAATATTAACAAGATTGTCAAATCAAACCATTTTAATTTCTTTTTCATTCTTTTTAATTATACAGGTTTTTTCTGTTCAACTAATTTCCCTGCTAATATTTCTATTTGATCAGCTTTTCTTAAGCCTTTTATCTGTTCTCTATTTAACATCTGGTGGTGTTTACTGCTGTCTAAACCATCAATTATATCCCAAAGATTCTCCTTAGTAGTTAACCAACCTTTGTTTCGTATCTTAGATAAATCAAACGGATCTGAATAGCTACGAAGTGTTTTCTGACCGTTGTCTTTAAAATATTCGTGGAAATATGAAAGTGCCAATTCCCTGACTGTCTTGTAGATTGGCTCTCTGTATCTTAATACAGCATGATTGGTTTTAGAAATTGCTCCCCAATAACCATTTTCCTTAAACAAAGCAACAACATGCTCATCATCATTTGGCGTTGTTTTCATATCCATTAATAGAGGCTTTTTCCCATTATGCCAAAAGATTGCTGCTGCCAAGATCGCGCCCTCTGCACAGTGTGCCCGTCTTTGTTTTAAGACTTCTCTTGGAGAAAGATATGTTTCTCCTTTTAACTCAAAATTGATTGGAACTTTGTTAATGAAATCCTGAATTTTTTTAGGAGTATTTAACTTCTTAAAGACTCTCAATTCTTTTGAGTCAAAAACGTTAAATACTTTGTTTGTTTTTTTCTTTTTCATTGTTTTAATTATGAAGCTATTTATCCACTTAAGCAAATTGACAAGCTTTTAAATCCTTTCTAAGATATATGTATGTTAATCAGAAAAGATATTAAAACTTGGTCCGGCTTCATCTCATCAGCTGACTTCAGACCCTGAAGGACAGCGCATTTAGCATTTGATACAACCAGCTGCTCCTCCAGGGCAGCTGGTTTTGTTTTGTTCTGGAGAACAATCACCAGGGGGACCACATGCATGACTCCATTTTCTTCGCGAGCCAGGATGAAGAGTTCGAGGGCGTTGCCACGAATCGCGGGAATCATTCAGAGGATGAATCTGAAAACCTAACCCGTTCAGAACAGCTTGGCGGGCAGACAACTCGCGAACCCATAAACCCAGGGGGTCAATATGCAACAAAGCCGCCGTAGCAGGACATTACGCGGCTTTTTTGCTATGATACCCTTAAAGAACACAAATGAAACAAATCCTTTTTAAAATATTTTCCACTATCTTCATAATAACCGTCACCTTCTTACCAGCAAGCCTTGTAAGTGCTGCAAATATTGGTGGAAGAACCTTGTTCAAAATGTACTGCCCCTGTTCTGCCTCTCAACTAATTGTTGTTGGCCCTCCTGTTGGTGGATTGTTTATGATCACCCCAGTAACTAAACTTTTTGATTATAAAAGGGTTTCAATACCAAACTGGAATCTAGGATCTGCCCTCCCTTTCTATGTGCCGTGCCTTGTTCCAGTATTAATCGGTTGTGCACCGATTGGCTTTGGGAAACCAGTAATCTATGAAGGGACTAGCTCTGACAATCCTTTAGGTTTTTAACAATGGTTGAATACATTAAATTAGTCGGTGAGCTTAAGAAAAAAGGGAGTCCTGCAAAAGCAAAAATCTTGCAGGGTTTTTTCAAAACAAAACCAGGGGAATACGGCGCTGGTGATATTTTCTTAGGTATAACTGTTCCAGAGATACGAAAAACAGCAAATCATTTCTCAAAACTTTCTTTGTTAAATATTCAAAAATTACTTTCTAGTAAAATCCACGAACATCGCTTAATTGCCTTGGAAATTTTAGTAATGCAGTATGAACAGACAAATGATCTTCAAACAAAAAAGAAAATAGTCAAAACATATATTAAAAATAGAAAAGGAATAAACAACTGGGACTTGGTTGATCTTTCAACACCATACATTTTAGGTGATTGGTACAGGGATAAAGACAAAGCTCTAATATATCGCTGGGCTAGTTCTAAAAACGTCTGGGAAAGAAGAATAGCTATTATGACAACTTTTGAATTCATAAGACACGGTCAATTTACAGACACTCTTAAAATTTCAAAACTTCTATTAAATGACAAGCATGATTTGATTCAAAAAGCTGTTGGTTGGATGTTAAGAGAGATTGGAAAGAAATCTTTAAAAGTTGAAAAAGAATTCTTAGACATCCACTACAAGCAAATGCCAAGAATAATGCTACGATATGCAATTGAACGGATGTCTAAAAAAGACAAAGCACACTACATGAAAAAAGTTTAAAGCAAAAGACCTCCTTTTGGAACCCAGATCATGGGAACCGAAAGGAGGTCTTTTTGCGTTCTAGCAGAGACCTGTGCTCATCATACTCTCGATGATTAGGCGAGGATGTGCATCGGCACGGATCAGAATCTGGACATGTGTCCTGTTTGCCAGAACCAACCTCTGGATGTAGTCCCAGCTGTAATGTGGGGGGAATGCATCCAGGATTTCCCGGCAAACTTCCGGGTCTACACCAAGGTCTGAAGCGAGCTCGAGCTCTTTCTGCTGCATCTCTCCTCCTCTACAGTTGGTGGGGGCAATTAACCGGAGCGATCCGGTTAAAACAAAAATCCCAGCGGCGTTAGCTCGCTGGGATAATTCTTGTTTAGAAAAGGTTAGGTAAACAAAAATTGTCTCAACGGACTAGCACCGCTGTGATTTCTAATAGTCAACAAGAAATTTAGAGACAATTTAAACATAAAAAAATATTAACAAAATAATGGATTTGTGTAAAGAGGCTTTAAGCTTGCTGCTCTAATTCAACGTTTTGCCTACTTAAATGCCACAATCCATAGAGTAATATTGCCATACCTAAGAATTGCATTGGAACTAGTGCTTCTTTAAGGAAAAAGTAGTTAACCACAACCGCTGCTAGTGGAAAACCTAGTTCTGCTAGACTGGCAATTGAAGCTTTTGTATGTTGAAGCCCTTTGTAATAGATGAATAACGAAACAACGCCTGATGTAACAGCAATTACAAGAAGAAAAACCCAGTCTTTTGCAGTAACATCAGAAAGTTTTGGAATGGTATTTTGAAAAATATTTAGGAAAAGAAGAAAAACAAACGCAATAATAAACCTCAAAGAAGTCATTACTTTAAAGCTCACCTTGTTTAAAACAAACTTTCCAAGAACTGTTGATGCACCCCACAAACAAGCAGCTATTAATGCCAAAGCAACACCGGCTGCATTTGGATTAAATTGCTCTCCAACAAAAAGCTGGGGTATGAACTTTGGGAATGAGATTATATATGCCCCGGCTATGACAACGATTGTCCAAAGCCAGAAGTTTTTTTGCAGATGTTCTTTTAATAATCCGGCAGCAAGAGAAATGGCAATTATGGGTTGGAGTTTTTGAAGAAGAATCGCTACTGAAGGATTAACGTATTTAAAAGCTTCTGTAAAAGCAACAGATGCTAAAGCAGAACCGCCAATTGCTATAACTAAAACTGAAAGCCACTCTTTCTTCCCTAGTTTCCCTATATCCTTAAAAGACCAAATTAATATTGGTAATATAATCAAGACATCAAAAAAATGTTCTACAAGAACTATAAAGCTGCTAGAAAGGTCTTTTGTTAGATGCACTCTGAAAGGAGCGTCTGTTGCCCACAGCATTGCTGCTAGGAATATTAAATATGGACCGTACTTTTGCATTTTGCTCATATCTTTAAATTAACTTCTTAATTATTGAGATGTCTTTTAAAATACCTTTTTTTAATTCTGCTTCTGACACATACTTTTTAAACTTATGCAGAAACTTTTCTATTCTAAACACCAAACGCTTACCATACATGTCTCGGTTGTAACCAATGAGGTGAGCTTCAAGCTTTGGATATCCTTTTGAGTCTTTTGGACCAATTACTATACCGGTCTTGTAAACCTTATTTTCTAGGGAAACCAGACCTGCATAAACTCCAAAGGGAATATTCATTCTTTTTTTTAAATACTCTTTACGGTCAATATTGGCTGTTGGGAAACCGATTTTTCTACCATAACCGTCCCCTTTTATGACTCGTCCCGAGATGAAATATATCATGATTTATTTTACCACAAAAAACTGATATCCTATGTATATGATTCCTTTTTACATTTTTGCCTGGATTGCAAGCATTGGCTACGGTCTAGAGATTATTGTAATAAAACTGGTAAACAAACACCTTAGTGCAAATCTTTGGGTTTTTAATTTCCTGTGGAATTTTTTGGTTTTACTACTAATTGTCCCTTTCGCAATAGCAAATCATGCCACTCTACCTACACAATGGTCTAACGTTATAATCGCTGGTGTCCTGTATGCTGTTGCTGGCATTACATATGTCATTAATCTTTCGAAGCTTGATGTCTCGGTATTTGCACCATTGTTTAATTTTAGAACTGTGTTTGCTGTAATTCTTGCTGCGATATTCTTGCATGAAAGATTAAGTCCAGAACAACTCTTCCTAATCGCAATAATTTTCATCGGTGGTTTGTTTGTTAGTACTGATGAACGTTTTTCAATCAAGACATTTTTTGACAAAAGAATTTTCTACTCTTTATTAATGATGGTTATAATTGCACTAGAAGCAATCTACACAAACAAAAGTATTAATGAACTCGGTTTTTGGACAGCGAGTTTGTGGATAACGATAATAGCACAAGGAATACTTTTGTTTACTTGGCCAAAGTTTGGTAAGGACTTCAAAAAAATTGGTTCCAAAGAGTTTAGTGCAACTTTACTGGCAGCATCCTTGGGCGTCGTAGCCGTGTTGGCATCTAACAAAGCCTTTGCCGAAAATATAGGGATTTCCGCAGCTATCATATCTCTCCCGATTTCAATGATCATTGCCTTTTCCTTTTCAGTATTTGCTCCTCAACTGCTTGAAAAACACACCGTCAAAGTATACGTGGTTAGGTTTACAGCAGCTGTTGTTATGATTCTAGCAGCGCTTAAATTAAATTAAACTCGTTTATTAAAAAACTAACGCGATGACTAGTTTTTTTCTCGTGCAATTTTCAAAGCCTCTGTAAGCCAAACAAGATCATCAATTGCCTTGTCTATTTTAACTATATATTCTTGATCTTTGATGTTCCCAGATTCATCAAAAAGTTCTTTAACATTAGGAAATTTCAAATCATATTGTGTCGATATTAGACCAATTGCTTTTAAAACAGAATTTAGAGATTCAATCATCCTTGCTCCAGCAATTTCACCGCTACTAACTCCAACAATCAAAGCCCCTTTCTTTTTGTATTCAGGATCAGCCATATCCAATACGCGCTTTAAAGTTCCAGGAAAGCTATGATTGTATTCAGGACTAACTATTAGCATTCCATCCATTCGTTTAACAATACCCATATATTCTGGATTTAATGCTGCGAGGTTTCTACCATCGTCTGTTTCTGGAAGATTTAAGTTTCTTGGGTCAATGAAAACTGTTTCAATGTTTTCTCTTTGTTTTAATCTTTCCAAGATTAAATTAGCGACTTTCTCGCTTAAGCGTCCTTGTCTAGATGTTCCTAACAACAATGGGATGAATAGTTTGTGCATATTGATAGTTAATTACTTCTCAAAGATAAACAGCGCGAGCACAGATAGAATAGTCAACAAAATTAATATACTTGCTATTAGTTTTGATTTTACACTAGGATACTTTCTTACCACCCATGCATCAAATCTTAATGATTCCAACACTAACAAAAAAATTAAAGCTACGATATACATCCAAGATTCAGGATCGAAAATACTAGAGAAATCAGAGCCAATAATGAAAGCATGAAAAACAATTAAGGACCCTGCAAGATATACAAATCGGTGAACGATCTTCCAATATTTGCTCATTTTCTTTACTGCGTAATTAAAAGATGTTACTGCCATAACAGCTAATATTAACAAAGCGATTGCACCAAACAAGAAAGCGTAAAAATAGGGACCTTGTAAATATTTTAGGTTAGCAAAACCTCCGAAGATCTTAAAAAACTCTAAAAACACATGAATCGAAGCAAAAATAAAAGCACTAACTCCTAATGCTCTTCTTGCCTTAATCAAAACTGGTTTAAAAGGAAACCTTGGAAAAACAAAATATATCGGGGTTATTAACAACGACACGTATATCAAAAACGCTGCTATGATAGCAAAATTCTGTCCTAGCTCTGCATACGCCCTATTTAAATTTGCGAATTGACTAATCGTAATTAGATAAAAAATTACCACAAAAAGAATAGCTGCAGTTAATATGATATGTCTTATGTATTTCAGTAAAAAAATCACACTGTTTAATTTAATGCATCAATGCTTGCTTGATATTTATTCGCTGTTGCAACAACATTGTCTCCGTAAAAACGGTATCTTTTGTTTGTTGAACCTGAAAAATATATCATTGCTGCGGCCCATTCTTTGTTTTTATCAGCAGCACCGGCAGCTTTTAATTTAATAGCTGACGCAAGAAATGCATCTTTAATGTCCCAAGGATTTGCTGGTTTTCCAGTTATTGCAGCGACTTTGTCTTTGTAACCCATCCAGGTTGAAGGAATGAATTGAGCAGGCCCCATCGCACCACCCCATCCGATTCTAGCACCGTTTTTGCCTCTCATTGGGCATGAAACAGGCGTGGTGTTTGGATCAAGTCCTAAATCAGACGTAATCTCAAGAAACTTAGGAATATCTCTTGTTGGGTGCATTATCTCTGTGTAGCTTTTTTCAGGAGGATCTCCTGCACGATTGCATGTTCCAACGTTTTTACCAAGGTTTGATTCTTGCGTTAAAATTGCCAGAAGAAAAGCTGCTCTAACTCCTGTTAAATCAGAGGCTGACTTAGCCATCTCTACCGCCTCTCCAAAGGTTATCTCTCTGCTAACACCCAATACATCATAAATCTGATTTCTAATCTGGGTTGCTCTTTGTTTGTTTGCAGAAACTAACGTAGCATACTGGCTCTCTTTACCTTGTGTTTCAGAAAGCAAACTATTTTGTTCAGAAAGCTTGCCTCCCAAGTCTTGTTGCTGTAATGCCTTGATTGCCAACAAATCTCTAGCGTCCTGCTGTTTATCTTCTAGCTGAACTGTTTTGTCTTCTAGGTCTGTTTTGTATACCTTAATTTGCTCAAGAGACAAAGATAGGCTTCTTGAGAGCTGCTGGTTGTTATCTACTTCTCTAAAGAAACCAGATAACCCACCATCATTTGCTAAAGCAGAAACAATTGATTTATTGTCCTGCTCATATATTGAAATAATTGTTCCGCTAATTTGACTCTTTATATCGTCAATCTTCTTTTCAAGATCTGAAATGGAATTTTGAGTAGTATCAATCTGTTCTTCCAAATCGCCGATCATCAAATTTGTACTTCTAATTTGCAGGGTAAGCTTTGATTGTTCTGTCTTAAGTTCTTTTACTTTTGCTGCGAGAGTATTCTTTTCACTTCTGGTAGTTGAAAGCTGAGCTTCGTATTCTGCTATTTGTTTCTCTAAAGCCCGTAGTTCTTTTTCAAGCTGTGCTTTGTCTATTGATCCTGCTAAAACATTAACATTTTCAGCATTGCTTTGACTTGGGACAGAAAATAGATTGGCAAGTGCGATAATTAACGCAAATGCCAATATTTTTTGACTTCTTTTTATTTTACTTACCATAAATGCATTATATCATATTTGATGATATTATTATCTCATGAAAAAAAGCATAATTATATTTGTAATTATTACCGTTTCTTTGGTTTTAATTTTGGTATTAAATCCTAAAAAACTACAAAAAGAAACTATAATTCAAACTCAAAGTACTGTACAGACAGAAGAACAGAAACAGCCTCTTGCTGTCCCAGAAAAATATTCAATTGAGGTTCCTTTTACATCTCAGTCTCCTTTTGCAACTTGGGATGAGGACGAAAACAGTGGGTGCGAAGAAGCAAGTCTAATTATGGCATGGCATTGGCTACAAGGAGATGTTATTGGCAAGATATCTCCAGCGCAGGCAGAACAGGAAATTCGAAAACTAATCGCTTTTGAAAACGAAAAATATGGTAACTCTCTTGATACCTCTGCAAAAGATACTGCTCAAACTTTTACTGACTACTACAAGAACATAAACATAAAATTAAAGTATGATTTTACAGTTAATGAGATTGTGGAAGAAATATCAAAAGGAAACATTATAATAGTTCCAGCGAATGGAATTGCACTGAAGAATCCCAACTTCAAACAACCAGGTCCAGAGACACACATGCTCATCATAACTGGATATGACCAAAATACAAAAGAGTTTACAACAAATGATCCTGGCACCAAAAGAGGCCAGGACTACATATACTCATACGATGTTTTATTTGATGCGATCCGAGACTATCCAACAGGAAATCATGAACCAATCAACGGAATAAAAAAAGCAATGCTGATTGTTAATAAATAGCTAGAGTGATAGTTTTTTTACTTGTTTCTTAAAACCCGCTAAATTATCTAAGGCATATTTCTTGTAATCAATACCTTGTTTTTTTGAAATAGCGTTTTGTAATATTCCATAAGCGGCTTCAGCGAAATATACAATCACTTTCGTATATTGAAGTCTAACATACAAGTTTTTTGAATCTTTCGGAGAATATGTTTTTGCTAATATCTCATCTTCATTTTTTCCAAATGATCCTTTTACAGAAAACATTGCTAAATCAAAATGACGATCATCACTTCCAGAAATTTCCCAATCTATTAGCTTGTAACCTCCATTTTTTAACTTAATAATGTTGCTAAACATCAGGTCTTCATGACAAGAATCAGTTTTTGAAATTGGAGACAGATGTCTTTCTACTAACTTAATCTTTTTAAAATACCAAGATATGTCTTTAGGCAACCAGGCATTGTGTTTTTTTGCTAAGTTAATATAATCATAACCTCTTTGCAAAGAAATTCTTTTTCCTCTTAATTTTTTTCCATTATGGAGTTTGAAAAGAATCTTAACTATTGCCTTAATCGCTTTTGGTTTTCTCGCTTCTCTCTTTGTTAACGGAACCCCTTCCAAATGCTCAACAATTAAAACAGCATGTTTTGGATAATGCTTAAAAATCTTGGGTCCGATTCCTTGTTTGTAAGCAAGATTATAATTGAATATCTCTCTTGCCCTATCTAACCCAATTAGTTTTGCAGTTTCTGGAGCAAATCGAACAACGTATCTCTTCTTGCCTTCAGTAACAATATAGCTATCATTAGTCATTCCGCCCTTTAATGTAGCAATATCAATCTTCTTTTTTTTCCATTCCGGTAAGGAACGAATTATTTCATGATGCTTGTTCATACGCTAAAACTTGCTTGCTTCCTGTATTCTCTTAATTGCAACTATATATGCGCCATTCCTTAAAGATGTGTTGTATTGTTTCTTTGCTTCAAAAACACCTTCAAAAGCTTTTATCATCAAAGCATCAAGCTTTGTAAGAACATCTTCTCTGCTCCAGCTTTCATTGTGCATGTTCTGATACCATTCATAATAGCTGGTAGCAACACCACCACTGTTTGCAAGAATATCAGGTATAACAACAATATTATTCTTTTCAAAAATCGCATCTGCTTCTTGTGTTGTAGGACCATTCGCCATTTCTATAATCATCTTTGCTTTAATGTTTAAAGCGTTTTCTCCAGTTAAAACATTTTCCAAAGCAGCAGGGACTAAAACTCCAACAGGCAACTCAAGTAACTGCGCGTTTGTTATTTCAGTTGTTCCAGAAAGTCCTTTTAATGCACCTGTTTGTTTCTTATGTTCCTCTGCAGCAGCAACATCTATTCCTTCTGAGTTATATATCCCACCCTTACTGTCTGAAAGAGCAACTACTTTCAATCCTTGAGCCTTTGCTCTTTCTGCAAAATATGTAGCAACGTTTCCAAATCCCTGGATTGCGATTGTTTTATTTTCTCCTAAATCAACTAAACCTGCTTTCAAAACTTCTCTTAACACAACTCCACCACCAAAACCAGTGGCTTCAGTTCTTCCTTGGCTTCCACCGTCTTCAATTGCCTTACCTGTGAAAGTAGCGCGCGCTTTTTTACCAATTAGTTTTTCAAATTCATCTACCATCCAACCCATGATCTTGCCATTGGTATTTACATCTGGAGCTGGTACATCAACTTCTGGTCCAAAAACAGGATATAGCTTTTGAACATAGCCACGAGAAAGCTTTTCTAATTCTGTTTCAGAAAGCTTTTTTGGATCAACGATTATACCGCCTTTACCACCGCCAAAAGGAACATTAACGACCGCGTTTTTAAAGGTCATCCAAAAGCTTAAAGCTCTAACCTCATCAAGATTAACCTCTGGATGGAAACGAATACCGCCTTTGTAAGGGCCTCTAGCATTGTTATGTTGGCTTCTAAAGCCTGTAAATATCTTTTGTGAACCATCATCCATAATTATGGGTATGGTTACCTCAATATATCTATCTGGATATTGAATTCGTTCAATGAAATTCGGATCAATCTTAGCAACCTCAGCGGCTGTTTTTAACTGACTCAATGCTGTCTGAAACGGGTTTATATTCATATTTTTTCCTTAATTACCTAGTAAGAATAGCACTTTTTTTGCTACAATTGAACTATGCAAATTGAACAAATACAAAAGCTTGGTTTAAAAGGTGAGATATCAACTGATGAAAATACAATAAAAGAATACAGCAGAGATGCTAGTATTTTTGAGATTAAACCCGAGGTTGTCATAGCGCCTGCAGATGTTTCTGACATCCAAAAGATTGTTACTTTTGTTAACACGGCAAAAAAAACAGACCCAGGGATTTCCATAACTCCGAGGGCTGCAGGAAGCTGTATGAGTGGTGGTTCTCTAAACACATCCATAATCCTGGATTTTAAAAAACACTTTAATCATTTAATTGAACTTGGTTCTGATTACGCAATTGCAGAGCCTGGAATGTATTACCGCGATTTTGAAAAAGAAACACTAGCTCATGATTTGTTACTTCCACCATTCCCAGCATCAAGAGAAATATGTGCACTTGGCGGAATGGTAGGAAACAATGCTGCCGGTGAAAAAACTTTAACGCATGGGAAAATTGAAGACTATGTTATGGAATTAAACGTTGTTCTTGCAGACGGCAAAGAATATATTTTCAAAGCACTAGACGAAAAAGAACTAAAAGAAAAACTCGCATTACAAACCTTTGAAGGAGAAGTATACAAAAAAGTAGATCAGCTTGTTAAAAACAACCAAGCTTTGATTGATAGTGCAAAACCAAATGTTTCTAAAAACTCGGCTGGCTACTATCTCTGGAATGTATATGACAAAGAAAAAAAGACTTTTGATTTAACCAAACTTTTCGTTGGTTCTCAAGGAACATTGGGTATAGTAACAAAGATGAAGTTCAGATTAGTGCCACCTGAAAAAAACTCAACAATGGTGGTGGTATTTTTAAAGAACTTAGATAACTTAGTAACAATAGTTCAAAAGATATTAGCACTTAAACCAGAAACCTTTGAATCATACGATGACTACACATTAAAACTAGCAATAAGGTTTTTACCTGATTTAATAAAGATACTGAAGCCAAAAAACATGTTAAAAATGGGTTGGCAGTTTCTTCCAGAGTTCTGGATGACACTAACAGGAGGCTTCCCTAAACTCGTGCTTTTAGCTGAGTTTACAGGTAAAACACACGAAGAATCATACCAGAAAGCTCAAAACGCTTTTAATCAGATAAAGGCGATGGGGGTTAAAACCCATCTAATAAAAGACGAGCAAGAAGCAAACAAGTACTGGGTCATTAGAAGAGAAAGCTTCGCTCTATTAAGAAAACATGTTAAGAACAAACACACAGCGCCTTTCATTGATGACATTATTGTCCGTCCAGAATTCTTACCAGAATTCTTACCAAAACTGAACAAGTTAATACAAAAATACAAATTAACCTATACTATTGCAGGACACGTTGGTAATGGAAATTTTCATATCATTCCTTTAATGGACTTTAAAGATCCAAATACTGCAAGGATAATTCCTAAACTTTCTGATGAAGTGTATAATCTTGTATTAGCATACCATGGATCAATAACCGCGGAACACAACGATGGTTTGATCCGAAGCCCTTACTTAAAACAAATGTATGGAGAAAAAGTTTTTAAACTTTTTGAAGAAACAAAAAAAATATTTGATCCTAAGAATATTTTTAATCCAGGAAAAAAAGTTGGATCTTCCTTGGAATATGCAATGCAACATATTATTCGGGAATAGAAAAAAGCCGACCCCTCAATCGACCCTTCTGATCCACCGTGCCCATATGGGCACGGTTTTGCTTTCCTCCTGAAAACTGATTGTACTGGTGCTGCCGCTTCTAGAGCTCGAATGCGTACGGCAGAAGCTCTCCGATGCTGGTCTTGTTGACCCACGGATTGCCGCTCTTGTCCTCGGCTTCAAAGCAGTAGATCGCGAGATCCTTGTTGCCGTGGGAGAACTCCCAGATGATCTGGCGGCAACCACCGCACGGAGAACCACCACCCTTGAGAGCGATCACCAGGTAGTCGATGTTCACGACCCCTCGGCCAACCATCCCTGAGATGGCATTGCCTTCAGCGCAACGCGTCATCGGGTAGGCAGCGTTCTCGACGTTAACACCAATGTGGATGTTGCCGTCTCCACCACGTACAGCACACCCGACCTTGAACTTCGAGTACGGCTCGTGCGCCCTGGACCTGACATCACGTGCCCTCATACAGCACAACTGGACACCATGATCGAGATCGTTCAATCTGACCTTTTGCATCGTCCCTCCTCTATGACGCGTGTTTTCTCTGAGCCTTCGTGCAAATAAATTGCACATACCATCATATCAGATCTCATATATCTTTTCAACACTTAAAAGCCGCCTTTTCGGCGGCTTTTAAAGAGTTTTCTAGTAATCTCTTAGCTTAGTTATATTCCTATGTTCTTTCATTCTTTCAAGTGCTTTTGCTTCAATCTGACGGATACGCTCTCTGGTAACTCCGAATTCTTCTCCCACTTCTTCCAAGGTGTGTGTTACTCCATCTTCTAAGCCAAAACGCATCTTTAAAATCTTTTGTTCTCTTGGATCAAGGTCGTGAAGTATTTCCTGAACATATTCTCTAAGGATCTGTCTGCCAGCAACTTCTTGTGGCATGGTTGTGTCTTCATCAACAATGAAGTCTCCAAGTGATGATTCAACGTCTTCGCTATCATCTCCGACAGGTGAATCAATAGACACAGTTTCTTGAGATATTTTCTTTAAATGGTAAACCTTTTCAACTTCGATTCCCATTTCAGCGGCAATTTCTTCTGGCAATGGTTCACGTCCTAGATCCTGAACTAGCTGTCGTTCTGCTTGAGCGTATTTGTTAAGTGTTTCAACCATGTGCACCGGGATACGAATTGTTCTAGATTGGTCAGCAAGGGCTCTTGTTATTGCTTGTCTAATCCACCATGTTGCATAGGTTGAAAACTTGTATCCTTTTCTCCAGTCAAACTTATCAACTGCTCTAAACAAACCTAAGTTTCCTTCTTGTATTAAATCTAGAAGTCCTAGATTTCTCCCCATATATTTTTTTGCAATTGAAACAACCAAACGCAAATTTGCTTCAGTTAAACGCTTCCTTGCAGCAACGTCACCTTTGGTAATTCTCTTTGCTAGGTCAATTTCTTCAGGTCCTGAAAGCAATGGGACCTTTCCTATTTCTCTCAAATACATCTGGATTGAATCGTCATAGATATCACCAAGATCATAAGTTGAATCAGGAACTTCTTTTTTCTTTCTTCCTTTTGTTGTTTTTGGAATTTCTGCAATGTGTGCATCTTGAGTCTGCCAAATGCTTGCAACTTCAGGATCAACAATTTCAATTCCTCGCTTATCCAACTGATCCATTACTGATTCTACAGAAGATACGTCATCTTCAAAATGTGGTAATGCATGCAAAATCTCAGCTTCTGTAACAAAGCCTCTTTCTGCTCCCTTTGCAATCAAATAGTCAACAGCTTTTTGGATGTCAGGTTGTTGTTCTGTTCCTACTTTAGTTTTAACAACAACTTTTTTCTTTGCAACCTTTGCTGTTTTCTTTGCCTTTTTGTTACTTTTTTTTGTTGCTTTAGATTTATTCTTCTTGGTCTTCTTTACTATCTTTTTCTTCTTAAGTTTCTTCTTCATAATAAATGCGGTCCATTAAAAACGGATTAAATGCGACTTAAGTTCTTGGATAGTTCCAAAAACTTTTCATTGAGCTCTTTTAATTTTTGTTTGTCTTTCTTTTGTTCAGCCAAAGCCATTTCGGCAATCACTGAATTCATCGCTATTTTTGTATTATTGGCTACAAAATCCCTTAAAAGTTTGCGGAATTCTTGTTTAAAGACCGCGGGATTGTCCAATTGGTGATATTCTGATTCTACCATAAATACCGCTATTTTAGCCAGTTCCTGGTCTTTGAGGGTAGTAATGAATTCCTCGCTGTTTAGGTCAATATTTTGCTTTAGGAGCTGTTCTAAAACCTCTTTAATGCCAGTGTCTTTGAAATCATCAAGGGTTGTTTCCTTTGATATCTCTTTTGAATACTCAGGATCAAACAAAGCATATCCTAATAGTCTTTGTTCTAAAAGGAATGTTTTTGGTTTAAGCAAAGGAGCGCTTGCTTTAGTTGCTGTTTGAGCAGAATTATTTGTTTTCCCATTCCTAACTTTCGCCATTATTTCATAGACAGTCTTTTCAGCAACATTCAATCTTTGAGCAAGCATTCTGGTGTAGTGCTCTATCTCCAATGAATCAACCAACTGCTTTATGAGCGGCACTAGGTCTGCAGCAATCTGTTTTTTCTGTTGAACTGAGGATGGATCGTAATTTAGAAAAGCTTTTTCAAAGAAATAGTCTAGGTATAGCGGTGCATCTTCTATTGCTTTGGCAAAAAGCTTTGGGTCTTTTTTAATTAACTCATCAGGGTCTTTTGCTCCCGATATTTTAACAATGTAAACACTAAATCCTTGTTGAAGAGCAAAATCAAGAGTTCTTCTTGTTGCTGCAATTCCTGCTGCATCTGTGTCAAATGAAAACTTAAGATTTTTTGTTAATCTAGAAAGGGTTTGAAGCTGATCAAAAGTGAAAGCTGTTCCTGAACTTGCAACAACGTTTTTAAATCCTGCTTGGTGCGCAGTTATTACGTCCATGTTCCCTTCCACAATTATTACACAATCATCTTTTCTAATTTGTTGTTTTGCTTGATACAAACCAAAGATGACTTTGCTTTTGTTGTATATTGCTGTTTCCGCTGTGTTTATATACTTCGCAATCTTAGCATCTGATTCCATCGTTCTCGCTGTAAAACCAACAACATCCCCGGAATAGTTTTTGATGGGAAACGTAATTCTGTTAAAGAAACGGTCAAAGTAGTCACCGCGAGTGGATTTAGAAATTACGCCAGCATCTTGTAATTCTTTATGCGTGTACCCTTTTTTAAGAAGGAATTCTTCTAGTAGATGAAACTCATTGGGTGCAAAACCAATCTGCCAATCTTGAATTGTTTGAGCACTTAAGCCCCTTTTGTTTAAATATTCCCTAGCAGGTTGTGCAACAGAACTTTTTTCAAGCACTTGGCTGTAGTATTTTGCGGCCCATTCATTGATTTTAAGGAGTATTGATTGATATTTGTTTTCTTCTACATTTTCAGCTGTGTACTTTGGTAACTCTACACCTGCTTTTTCTGCAAGGGTTTTAAGCGCATCTGGAAATTCGATGTTTTCATATTTCATCACAAAACCAAAAATATCTCCGCCTTCTCCGCAACCAAAACAGTGCCAAATTTGTTTTGAAGGAGAGACCATGAAAGATGCAGTTTTCTCATGATGAAAAGGACAAGGTGCTTTAAAATTAGTACCTGATTTTTTTAATTGTATATATGAAGAAAGGACATCAACTATGTTAAGTCTGTCCTTAATTTCAGAAATTGTTGAATTTGATGAACGCATAGGCGTTATGGCGGAAGGGAGGAGATTCGAACTCCTGAAGGCTTTGACACCTTGCGCGCTTTCCAAGCGCGTGCACTAGACCACTATGCGACCCTTCCAAAGTGCTTACTAACTTCGATATTTTACCAGAAAACCCCCTATCTATCAAACCTTATTCGAAGAGAGTTGGCACTTGTTTTTTCTTCTTAATAGCTTCTTCAAAAAGCGATACTTTGCCATATTTACCATCATACCCCGGAACTATATCTAACTTTCCAGAACGCATTTTCATGATAGCAGAAACAGTTTCTTCTCCAGTTATTTTGCTTAATTCTTCTTCTGAAAGTTCAAGTAAAATGTCTACCTCTTTTGCTTGATCAGTCATCCGTACATACTCATCCTGAACTTTTTTGCTTGAAACTGATTTTCCAAATCCTGCTGCAATTATTTCCTCTAAAACAACAAAGTGTTTTCCAAGGATAGCGTTCTTTGGAATATACCCCTCTTCTCTTTCTGCAAGCTGTTCTGTTCTAGAAAATACTCCAATTGTTAAGGGAGTACCGCACTTAGAACAAAGTGCTTGTCCTTTTGTATTCTTAGGTAATTTTGCTGTTTCTTTTGGATGCAAGGAAATATTGCAATCTGCATGTCCATCATAGTGGTATCTTCCCTCCTCGGGATAGTACTCAAGAGTATGCTTAAATTTTTTCCTATCGCCCTCCTTCAATACCCTAGTTATTTCATCATATGTAACTTCGTCTTCTTCTAGATCAAAAACATTGCATTCTCTCCCTATTCTTGGAAGGGAATGCGCATCTGAAGAAGAAATCAATGTATATTTGTCTAATTTTGGTATCCTCCAAAACATTTCAGGATCAGCAGAAAGACCTGTTTCCAGAGCATAGATATGTCCAGACATTTCTTCAAAACATTCTTCAACGCTGTCATATCCACTCATTGAACCAAAAAGACCAAAGTAAGGCGTCCAAACATGCGCTGGAATTAACATACATTTTTCTGATGCCTCTAAAACTATTTTCAACACTTCTTTTGATGGAATACCAACAATCGGGCGACCGTCTGAACCAAGTTTGGCGCCTCGTTTTTCTAATGCTGAAATTATCTTTTCAACCACCTCGATTGAAGGAGCAAGGATTATATTATGGATTCTTCTTGTTTTTCCATTATGTGAATATATTGAAGAAACTTCTGCTGAAAGTATGAAATATGGGCTCTTAGGATTGTCTTTTAATTTCAACAGTCCGTTGCCTGTTTCTTTTAAATCCCTTTTGATCTCAGAGAGCCACTTTGGATGGGTAAAATCTCCTGTACCAACAACATCAACCCCTTTACGGTTTGCCCAAGCGCCAATATTTGGAAGATTAAGCTGTGGTGAACAAGCTCTACTGTATTTAGAATGTATTTCAAAATCAATGATTTTTCGCATATATAGATAATAGCATGGAAAAAGAACATAAAAAAACCGGGTTTTGAACCCGGATTAAAAGGATTACTGACAGGTGTTTGCCGTTGGACTTAGATCAGCATTTCCTTTTTGAGTCATTAAACCAAGGACTTGCAATGCTCTATCAGCAGCGTTTGCAAAAACATCTTTAGCATAAGAGAAACCCCAGGAGAAAAACACTTCATTTGTTGGTATGCCAAGCTTTCCACTGCATGTATTTAAATATTCCGTTCCATTGTCATTAACTAATGTTCCAGCTGGATGTGCAACCTCACTGCTTGTGACAGGACCAATTGTTGTCATAAATGAAGTGTCGCCTGGCATTACATTTCTGTATGAATATCCAAGTGCGCGAAATACTGAATCACTTGAAACTCCCAATCTCTTCCCATTTGTAATTATATATATTGTTCCTTTGTCATTAATCAAAGATCCATCCATTGGAGGAACAAAGGATCCTGTTGCTAAAGCTAAATCGCCATCTGTTGCCTCTTTTACATCACTCCATGAATTAAATCCGTATGAAAGGAAAGCACCACCCGATGTATATGGTCTCTTCTTACCGTCTTCGGAAATGAAATATACTGTTGAACCTGAAATTATGTTTGATCCAGCTGAATGAGCTGGTCCAATTGGAATTGTGGCTGGTGTGCTGGTTGTTGGTGTACTAGTTGATGAGGTCCCAGTTAAGGAAACTCTTAAATCTTTCTGAACGTCTATATTAAAACCCCAGTTAGCAGATGACTGACTCTTTGAACCATATAGTCTAAATGTGACGGAGGAATTTATAGGACCAACATTTACAGAACCAATCGCACTCGAACTTAATGGTACTTCATTTATAGAGGCGCTAATATCTCTTGCAACTCTGACTGTATTACATCCTTGTGTTGCCCAGGATAAAACAATAATCTGACCAGGATTCACACTTGTTTGATTTGTTGTAAATGAATTTATCTTACAAGGGCCTGACTGCGTTGGCGGTGTGGTCGGAGTGTTATTCGTAGTTCCTGGGGTGGTTGGTGTCCCTGAAGTTGTACCAGTTGTTCCAGAACCAGAACCACTCCCGCTATTACCCGTCCAACTGCCGGTTGTCTCAGCCCCATTTATTCCAATACTCCCTGTTATTGTCTTAAGATTATCACTGCTTACCCTAATACCAATGCTTTGTGGTCCTGTTTTTGTAACTGTTGCTACAAAGGTTGTACTGTAACCAACATTAGGATACAAATCACCTAATGTTGTAGTTGCAATATTGCCGTTGCTTAAACCACTGACAAAATTTGGATCTCCTCCGTTAGTGGTAGAAACTTTTAAACCATCAGGAGAAGTTACTGTTACTTTTACGTTTTTTGCATTTGAAACACCAGGACCTGCATAAACTGTAATCAAGAAAACTAACGCCTCTCCAACATTCGCATTTATAGTTTCACTATAATTTCCTGTACCATAGAGTTTTGAAACTCGTAAAATCATACTCATATCCTGAACAGTAGGAGTTAGACCAAGACTAGCATTAACTGTAACTGTGTCTGATGCTAATGGCGCATTTGTAGCTACTGCTGATGTTGTAAATGTACTTGTGTTAAGTTTACCAACCTGAATCGGACCAAAATCAATGACCCTGAAAGCTCCGGGTGCAAGATCAGGAATCTGTAATCCTTCTGTGGTAAATGCTTCTGAATTTGGACTTGGTGCCCAACTAAATGTAGCGTAGCCATCTGGCAATGGAGCTCTGACTATTATTCCCGTTGCTGTGTTTGAACCAGTGTTAGTAATCTTTGTCCTAACTAATATATTTTCACCTGTCTTGATATTCGTATTCTTTGAAAAAACAA
This sequence comes from uncultured Candidatus Saccharibacteria bacterium, assembly GCA_964364285.1. Lineage (GTDB taxonomy): Bacteria > Patescibacteriota > Doudnabacteria > UBA920 > VMFF01 > VMFF01. The sequence continues at coordinate 25,137 of CAYIKZ010000011.1, forward strand.
TCGTGTCATCTCTTCTAACCCCAGATTCAACACTTAATCTAGTTTGACTTGCCACAGGTGCTGTAGGTGTAGTCGGTGTTGAGTTTGAACCACTAACTGTAACTTCAAAAGTTGTGTTTACAGTGGATCCAATTGTAGGTATCGCTGTCCCAGTTATTGTATATGTTCCAGGAGTAGTCCATGTGTGTTCTGAAATATATGATGAGACTCCGGCAGCAAAAAGTTCTGATGTCGAAGAAGAACCATCTCCCCAATCAAAAGTATATTTCATCTGACCACCATTGTAGTCATTGATGATGTCGTTTGCAAAAATCGAATAGCTGTTTGCAATACCTGCTTCTGCTACTTCTGATCCGACGATTGTCGGCATTATTGTACTTCCTGTTCCGGGAGTCGTTGGAGGCGGAGTAGTAGGGCTAGTTGGAGTAGTTGCTTTTACAATCACAATTGTTTTTGAATCTATTAAACGATCGGGTGCATCATACCCACTTATAGTGTACGTTGATGAATCTGCTCCTGCTGGTTCATTCCAAGAAATGAAAAAAGGATTAACGATTGCTGTTCCTGAATTGCTATCCACGTTTGTTGAAGAAATTCCATTTGTGGTTTGAGTAAACTTTGTGTGATGACAACCATTTGAATTCCAAGTAAATGTTGCTGTTGCCAAGCCAGTCTCACCAACACTAACACCTACAGGGCTTTCAAGATATGGCTTGCCATCAACCTCAAACAACGTTATTACACAATTGCTTGTAGTTGCTGTAGTAGAACCTCCGCTATCACCCGAGTCTATACATCCTAGATCATTAGCATCACAAGCAACCAAAGCTGCACGCACTAAACCTAAAACCTGACCTTGTTTTTCAACGGTCTTTTGAGTATGTATTGTTCTAGTTTGGGATTGAACTACTTCTCTTTCTAATTCTCCGGCTGTTGCTGATACAAGAGTTACAGCAGTTAGGCTTACTAAAAAAAGAGTGCTAACCCCAAGCATTTTCCTTACCATTTGCATTACTTAATTGTGTTTTTGTTTCAAAATGAGCGACTAAAGCTAGAATTTTTGAGCTCTAATCGCAATTTATATTAACATTATATCACACTAAAACGCTTTTGTCCAGAAAAAAACAAAAAGACCCGCGTTAACGGATCTTTCTTAATAGTCGGCAGCTACCTACTTTTGCACTAGCATGCGCTAGGCTATCATCGGCACAAATGCGTTTGACTTCTGAGTTCGGGAAGGGATCAGGTCGGACCGCACCGTAAATGCCACCTGCGATTTAGAAAAGGATTTCCTAACTTGGGTCTTTGTCTTGTGGGAACAAGACACTTTCCTAAATCGCACGTGACACTTAAGTATCGTGCTTAATGCGCAGTTCGCTGCGCGCGCGTGGTTTTGAAGAACTTCAATCACAAATTGCCAGTTAATTTTTTAAAAGAATTAAAACTTTCGATTAATTAGTATTGCTCGGCTGAACACATTACTGTGCTTACACCTGCAACCTATAGAATCGTAAACTTCACTTCAAATTTGTATTGCTACAAATCATCCGTAAAATTCTTGATTATAATACGCAGTAGTCTTCTGCGAATCTTACGTTCTAGTAAACTAGAACAACGAAATCTAGTTTTGTGGACAGCTTCGCGCTTATATGCCTTCAGCGCTTATCTGAACTGGACCTAGCTACCCCGCCATGCCGCGGACGCGACAACGGGTACACCAGAGGTCCATACATCTCGGTCCTCTCGTACTAGAGATGTGCCCACTCAAATTTCGTACACCCACAACAGATAAGGACCAACACTTTTGTTACTTGCACAATACCGTTTCCATTACTGATAGTGCTCTACGGCGCCAAACTATTTCTAGTTTGATCTGTATATCGCTATACAGGTCGGACTATATCTTCATCCCGGCATATATTCGGGACATTTAGCGTATAGTCTCTGAGGATTCTAAGTTTTTTAAGATATCACTTAACTTTATTTTTCTATACTTACCCTTGCCATTCATTGAGAGGGCTTGAGTAAGTAAGTGAATAAAATTCTTTTTATCAGAATGTTTACCATTTTGCATCGCTTCTACGATACTAGCAAACACTTCAAAGTCTTTCTGTTTTTCAGAGAGCATTTTATACTTTCTAAAAAATGGTATTACTTTGTTTAATAAATCATTACGATTTCTTACTACATAAACCAGATTATTGTCTTTTCCACGAAAGTTATCTTTTATATAACCACATTGCCAAAGCTTTTTAATAAGCTCTAACACCTGTGGTCTATCTTTAGATTGACTGACATGAAATTCGGGAAGGAGTTGATATCCAAATTTTACATGTGCGACTTTTTGAATCGCGACATGAAAACTTCCTTCACCATCGACATATCCGGAAATGTAATAACTTAGTCTTTCCTGCTGGTTGTCTGCACTCATACATTTTTACTTTAATAAGGACTAAATGGTCAATATTATTGTAGCATGAGATACACCAGAGTTTCCAGCAAATAGCTAAATTTATAGACAGCAAAGTCTACTGTCTCACGACGTTTTGAACCCAGCTCGCGTACCACTTTAATAGGCGAACAGCCTAACCCTTGGGAGCTTCTCCACCCCCAGGACGTGATGAGCCGACATCGAGGTGCCAAACCCTGTCGTCGATGTGGACTCTTGGACACTATCAGCCTGTTATCCCTAGAGTAACTTTTATCCGTTGGGCTTTGCGTATTCCACTCTAACGCATCGGATCACTAACTTCTACTTTCGTACCTGCGCGGCTCGCTGGCCTTGCAGTCAAGCAAGCTTGTGCGTTTGCACTATCAACGCGATTTCCATCCGCGTTTAGCTTACCTTAATAAACGCCTCCGTTACCATTTAGGCAATTATGTTAACTTAATTTTGTATTCCATTGAAGGAATGACAAAAGGTTTAATGAGACTGATAAACTTTTCTGTTTCAGCAGAAAGGATGTAAATTTGTTTACCTTCTTTCTGTTTTCTTAAAGTAGTTATGATACCAAATTTCTTTGCTAACATCTTTTGGAGTCTTTTCAAATCCTGTTCACCAAATCCTTGAGTGTTTATAACTCGGGCTTTGTGTAAAGAAGATTTTAGAGATCCATCATCCATAAACCAGATTGCTAGACTTAACGGTGTTACTAATTTTGAAGTCATTTCAGGCACTATTTTCTTTCCTTTCGGATAGAACTGTTTGCCGTAGAAACGAAACTCTCCAATACTGATAGTTGAAAACCAGTATTTTTGATAAGTAACTCCGTTTATTTCTTGCTCTTTAATCTGTGGCTTGGTTAAAACCAATTCTTTGAATTGATCATATAACCAATCTACATAATCTTTCTGATTTATAGAGTGTTCTACTTTAAGACGAAAAGTTCTCCCTTTATTCTGAGTTTCCAAATGTCCATCGCCTAACATTAATCCAACCAAGATTGCTCTTTGTTGATCTGTTAATTTAATGGAATTTGCCAAACTTTTAATCTCGTTACTGTTCATATTAAGTATCCTTTCGGATTCTATATGTCGCCATATAGTTCAGACTATATCATCATCTCAAACCTTGAGATGCCAAGCGTTTAGTCGTTGAGGGGTCAATCTCAATAAATTGAGATGACTTCCCTGCTGATTGACTGCGTTTAAAGTTTTTTACTCTCGATTGACCGCGAGTACTTTAAACACTTCAGCCATTTAAGGCACAGTTGTTCCAGCATATAGCTCAGTATGCGTTCTGGATCACTCCAGAACCGCCCCTGAATATCCATCCTTGATTTTAACAATCAAGGCGTAACGGAACTTGGATATTCTGTTGAGGCAACCGCCCCAGTTAAACTACCCACGAGCCACTGTCCCAGTATAGGTTAAGTACTGGTTAGAAACAAAAATTTTACAGGGTGGTATTTCACATTTCGACTCAGCAACCGCCAGAGCGGCGCTTCAGAGTCTCCCACCTATGCTAAGCAGCAAAGTTCTTATTTCAATAGCACGCTATAGTAAAGCTTCATAGGGTCTTTCCGTCTTGTTGCGGGCAGACGGCATCTTTACCGTCACTGTAAATTCATCGGGTTGTTCGTCAAGACAGTCCTCTACTCGTTATGCCATTCGTGCGGGTCGCAACTTACGCGACAAGGAATTTCGCTACCATAGGACAGTTATAGTTACTGCCGGCGTTCATCAGGGCTTGAAGAACGAGGTTGCCCAAGTTCTCTTAACCTTCTGACACTGGCCAGGCATCAGCCCGTATACATCAGCTTGCGCTTTAGCACGGACCTGTGTTTTTGGTAAACAGTCGGGAGAGGTCTTTCGCTGCGGGCCTTTTATATACTGGGTAGTGAGTACGATTATTCTAATCGCAATTGAGAAATTTACTTTGTCCGCGGAAGCTACAGACACTGGCCAAGGAACTGGCACAATATCTGCAGTCTCCGCAAGACAAGCACAACGCGTCCGGAGCAAGCTCCGGCACAAGCAATTACCACTCTGAAGATGGAAAGTCACAGACGGAGTTTGTTGTGTCCGTCCCCGCTCCCATATGTAGCGGGCTCTACAGATTAGCTTGTGTCTTAGCTAGTGTGGCTTCACGCTCCCGTCTGCAAAGAAGCCGTTGCCTAAACAACCGATTTACGACCCTTAGGGTCAAAGGTTGCCGGCAAAAGTTCCGGGATGTGTACACTAGCTTCGTAAACGCGCCGTATCATACCTCCATACGACTTTTAACAGACTGACACTTGGCTCTTAACGAACCACGTCCCCCACCACTTCTCGTGATCTTTGGGAGCCAAATGTCAATCTTACTTCTCACTACCCAGCATATAAAAGGTCAGGCCATATACCGAAGGTACGGCCGCTTTTTTGCCGAGTTCCTGAACGAACATTGTCCCGTACGCCTTGGGATTCTCTCCCCATCCACCTGTGTCGGTTTACGGTACGATCGCCATACAACATGACTACGAACTTTTTCTTGACACCTTGTTTCATGCCAATCTTTCTTGCGAAATTTTCGCCTTTCTTCAGATTTATAACCAACCAGCTCATCTCTTGCGAGGTAGAACTGGGCAGTACAGGAATTCCGGATTTGCCTGGAATTCCATCCTACATTGGGCAAACGCAAATAGTCAGATCACCCCAGCATTAACATGATGCGTCGGTTCTTAGATAATTGTATGGTGGTTACGGAATATCAACCGTATTTTCCATCGGGTGAACCTCTTGAGGCCCACTCTTAGGATCGACTAACCCTGGGACGACAATAGTTGCCCAGGAAACCTTGGATATTCGGCGAACATGATTCTCACATGTATATTTATTACTTATTCCAACATTCTCACTTCTGTGCACTCCACGGCGTCTCACGACTACCGCTTCAGCGCGCACACAACGCTCCTCTACCGCTAACACTCTTGCGAGTGCTAACCCATGTCTTCGGTACCTATCTTAGCCCCAATACATTGTCGGCGCAGAAACGCTTGACCC
>CAYIKZ010000012.1:0-22175 GCA_964364285.1 uncultured Candidatus Saccharibacteria bacterium
GCCTCCCTAGGAAACCCCGGGAGAAGCGAAGCGTATCCCGGGGAGGAGGTCATTTATTGGCTCAACATCGTGGACAACATTAGAACCATTATTCAGAGGCAAACAGAGTATATTTATATACCAGACTTGAGACCTGTCTAACTTTTCTTCTTCATCTTCTTCGGCTTGCTCATCGAAGCGCCAATTTTTCTTGCCGCCGTTGGTAAGTGCTTCTTAATCTTCGGCCAATGAGTTTTGAACTCCTTTGCCAATAAAGCGTAAGCTTCAGGATTTTCCTTCTGGAACTTCGCATATTTCTTCATGACTTTCGCAGCAGCAGTATTATATGTTTTTTCGTTTACGTTCTTAAGTTTTTTTACTTCAGCCAGAACGTCTTTTTTGGCGCGATTGACCCAAACCTGGGCTGATTTACGATGCTTGGCCCCGTCTTTGCCAAAAAAATAATATGCTCCTGCCGTGGCCGCTAACGCCGCCGCTCCCAAACCTGCTTTCAGAACCAAATGCCTATTCTTAGTTGCCATTTTATCTACCTTTCTTTTTTCGTTTAATTATTGACCCAAAAAAATTTAATAAATGTTTGATTTTAAATCCCTCGCTATGAATATTATGTCGCAAAGTCTGTATATCCTGGGTTAAATTATCGGTTTCTGTTCGGGCTTTATCCGATATATATTTTAAATTTTTTACGATCTTAATCAAGTAAACTAATAAAATTATTATTAGTACGGTCAGAATTATTGCGGCAACGCTTGAGATGGAAAAAAATATATCCATCTTTAGAAATTCATTCATAATAATTGTTAATGTATGGGCAGTATACAATAAAAGAGAGAAAAGCGCTACGTGACTATGATCATTTCTTGGTGAATAAGAACAACAATTAAAGCTTTGGCTACGTTAATATGATATCAAAAAACACCAGCTTTTAAAACTGATGTTGTTTCTTGGCTCGGGGGGTGGGATTCGGACCCACGACCAATCGATTAACAGTCGATGGCTCTACCACTGAGCTACCCCCGAATGGTATTTTTACTCGCATATTATTACACGAAACATTGCTTCTGGTCAACAAAACCAGATATACTAGGGTATATGATATTAGAAGAACAGGGCAATCTTAAGGATTATGAGCTTTTAGATACAGGCGATGGATACCGTTTGGAAAAGTTTGGGGATTTTGTGCTTCAAAAACCAGACCCTGCTGTGCTTTGGAGCCGTTCTCTAGATGTTAAAGAATGGGACAAAGCAGACGCAGTATATGAAAAAAGCGGGGAAGAAAAGGGCAACTGGAAAATATCAAATCCAAACATGCCTGAGAAGTGGGTCTTAAAATACCAGATTCCAAAAACATCCGAAGAGATAAGTTTCTACGCAAAATTAAATCCATTCAAACACACCGGTATTTTTCCTGAACAAGAAGCAAACTGGAATTTCATTGCTTCTAAATTAAGTAATTCTAAAAACAAGAAACCAAAGGTTCTAAACCTTTTTGGATATACAGGTATTGCAAGTGTCTTAGCTTCTAAACTTGGTGCTTCTGTTACACACGTTGATGCATCAAAACCTTCTTTGGTTGCTGCAAAAGAAAACATGCTTCTCTCTGGTCTTCCTGAAGATTCAATTCGTTGGATTTTAGATGATGCTGTTAAATTCGTTAAGAGAGAAGTTAAAAGAGGTGTAAAGTATGATGCAATCATTTTAGACCCACCAGCATTTGGTAGAGGAGCAAAAGGAGAAGTCTGGAAATTCAGCGAAGATTTACCCAAGCTTTTAGAACAGCTGAAGCTTCTATGCTCTGACGATTTCTTGTTTTTGGTTATAAACGCATACGCGGTTTCTGTTTCATCTTTGCTTCTTAAGAACTTACTTGATGATTTTTCAAAGAACCTTAAAACTAAAAATGTTGATTACGGAGAATTAGTTTTAAAAGAAAAGTCAGCAGGACGTTTACTTTCTACAGGAATCTTTGCAAGATTGTATTAAGAGTTAATAATTTTTTAATTTCGATGTGGTATTCTAATTTTTCGAGGGCCAGTGACTGAGGTAGTCAACATTCTTCGTCAAGAATGTTAAGCCGGTTCGATTCCGGTCTGGTCCTCGTTTGACTTTTAGTTATGTTTGTTCAATAATATATTTACTTGACGAAGAGTGTATCGGTATGAACCGATCTGGAAAAAACTTGGGGAAAACCTCCAAGTTTTTTCATTTCCCAACTAAAACTGGTATACTTTAAGGATAAAATGTCTACTTCAATTGATACAAAAAAGATTAGCATGCCTTTGACACGGCTTTCCTTGTTCCTAGTGTATTTCTGGTTCGGTATATTAAAGATCGCTAGTGAAAGCCCCGCAAACCCGCTTGTTGATGCTTTGCTTAAACAAACATTGCCTTTCTTTACTTTTAATCAGTTTATAGTTTGTTTTGCAATCTTTGAAATGGTAATTGGTATTCTATTCTTGATCCCCAAAGCACAAAAAATTGCTGTTTCTCTTTTCTTCCTGCATATGATAACGACATTCTTGCCACTTGTTTTTTTAGCAGATCAAACTTGGCAGAGCTTTTTAACTCCGACTCTAGAAGGCCAGTATATTATTAAAAATATAATCTTAATTGCTTTAGTTGTTAGCTTGATGTCCCAAACTAAACTAAAAACATAAGGAGCAAAATAATGGTGGAGAAACAAACAATTCAAGTTCCTGCTGATGTACCAAAAGAAAAAGAAGCAGAATATACAAAAAATATTGAACTAGTAACTCATGGTTTAAGAAGAATGATGCTTTTTGCTGGTGATCAGAAAATAGAGCACTTAAACGATGATTTTGGGAGTGCAGACGCATCTCCAGAAGATGCTGATCCAGAGCACATGTTTAAGATTGCAAGTAAAGCTAGAATTTCATGTTTTGCAACACAGCTTGGGTTGCTTTCAAAATATGGCAGAGACTACCCAACAGTGCCATACGTTATTAAATTAAACTCTAAAACAAACATTGTTCCAGTAGAAGACAAAGATCCTTTAAGTGAGGAAATGATCACACCAGAAGAAGTTGTACAGTTTAAACAAGACAGCGGTTTAAATATTGTTGGAATGGGATACACTTTGTATCTTGGAAGTGAATATGAAACTCAAATGTTAAAAGAAGCTAGTGAAGCAATCCTTAAAGCGCATCAGAACGGAATGTTTTTCATTCTCTGGGTTTATCCAAGAGGTAAAAATGTTTCTGATCCATATGCCCCACACATCATTGCTGGGGCAACCGGTGTTGCTGTAAGTCTAGGTTCTGATTTTGTTAAAGTAACGTACCCAAAACTAATTGATACTAATGATCCAATTGTTTTAGCCGAGAAATTTAAAGAAGCAGTTTCTGCAGCAGGCAGGACCATGGTTATTGTTTCAGGTGGAAGCAAAATGGAAGTTCCTGAGTTTTTACAACAACTACACAACCAAATTCATATTTCAGGAGCAGCAGGAAATGCAACAGGTAGAAATGTACACATGAGACCTTTAGAAGAAGCTGTTCGTTTTTGTAATGCGATTTCTGCGATTGTTTTTGATGACACATCTCCAGAGGGTGCCTTAAAAATTTATGATAGTAAAGATGCTTAATCAAACAAACCGACCTAAAACTAAAATCTTGGTTGACGGAGGGGACCCAGAAGAAACAAAGCGCATTAAAGAATTAATTGGTTTTGTTGACGGGCAAACAACCAATCCTTCATTAATTGCAAAAAATCCTGAAATTCAAGAGCTTCTTAAATCAGGACATAAGCTTTCCAAGGAAGAACAAAATCAGGAATACAAAAAAATTGTTCAAAGCATTTCACCATTTGTTGGGGATGCTGGTGTTTCAATTGAAGTATTTGCAGATTTAAACACTAAAGCAGAAGAAATGTTTTCTCAAGGAAAAGAAATGTATACTTGGATTCCAAACGCGGTCATAAAATACCCATGCACAATAGAAGGATTAAAAGCAGCTGAAATGTCTGTTAAAGAAGGAATGCGGGTTAATATTACTTTAGTTTTTTCTCAAGAACAAGCAGCAGCAGTATATTCTGTTACTAAAGGTGCAACTCCAGGAACTGTATATCTTTCTCCTTTTATCGGACGCTTGGATGACAAAGGAGAGGACGGAATGGAGTTAATAAAGAACATAAAGGAAATGTATGCAAAAGGGGATGGTCATGTTTGGATTCTTGCAGCAAGCATTAGAAATTTAGAACATCTTTTATATTCATTTAAACTTGGTGTTGAGTTAGCAACAGTTCCAACCAAGGTTTTAGAAGAATGGGCAAGCAAAGATTTTCCAATGCCTGATTCAAGCTATACATATACACCAGCGCAACCCCTAAATTCAATTGTTTCTAAAGAATTAGACCTTAATGCAGATTGGCAAAGCTTTAATGTCCATCACGAGCTAACAGATACCGGCATTCAGAAGTTTGTTTCTGATTACAAGGCAACACTAAACCAAGTTTAGATGTCTTGAAAAAATGCTTCATCTTTGCTAAAATTGTGTAGTTCTGTAATTTTCGAGAGCCCGTAGCTCAGTTGGATAGAGCGAGTGCCTTCTAAGCACTAGGTCGCAGGTTCGATCCCTGCCGGGCTCACCATTTTCCACAGGTATGATCATCCTGGGTGCAATTGCCCCATTGACAAAAAAGCCCCGAAACTCGGGGCATTTTCATTTTACTGACCTGAATCAATTGAAAGAACTGTGATCAGAACCCAAACAGGGATCGTACCAATTAGCCCCAAGTAAATCCGCATGTGTTGCGCTGTTGTCCTTGCCAAACAGCGCATGTTCTGTGCTACTATGGTCTCCTTTAACGAAAGGAGTATATGAGTGTAGCACGAACAATGGTGCTTGGCAGGTATCCTGATCATTGCATCAGGCATCGCTTTGCTTCAGAGCTGAAGGTCGGAATTGAAAGACATACAGGCGAACCTTTGAGCTTAGACCGGGCGATGAATCTCGCATTCCAGTGGGAGGACTTGGTCGAGAAGACCTGGAAGAGCTTCGTCTCAAGAAAGATCACGGGCCCAGGCGCAGCGCATAAGGTCATAGTAAAGGAAAGAAGGATTTATGATCACGGGCACACCGCGCCAGATGAGTTTACAAAAGAAGAGGTTCGGGACTTTCAGGAGTTAGTGAGAGCACGAGGAGAAGAACTAACAGAAGAAGATGCCCGAGACTTGCTTTCGAAATTGATGGAGTACTATAGATGGATGTATAACATGTGAGGGAAAACAGAAGCCCCGAGTGATCGGGGCTTCTGTTTGCGCCAACGGTATTAGACACACCATACAGGGTTTCAATGGAGATCTGGTTGAATTCGTCTGTTTCTGATATAGTCAGAATATGAACGATAAAACTGTTTCATCCGAATCAAAGGTGCCATATGTCTTGGCATATGGGAACATCTCTAAGGCTTTGGAAAAGGTTAAGTCAGCTGCTACGCCTTCGAGGTTTACGCAGGATTTTCTTGCAACAAAACTTGGGCTTTCAGGGGGTGGCGCAAGGCCAGTAATTCCTTTCTTCAAACGTATTGGTCTTCTAGGATCTGATGGTATTCCAACGGACGCCTACAAGAAATTTCGAAATGGCTCAGAATCTGGTGCTGTAGCTGCTGCGGCGTTACGCAAAGGTTATACTGCGCTCTATGAGATCAACGAGTATGCGCACGAACTAAAAGACAGTGATTTAAAAGGTATCATAGTGCAAGCAACAGGACTCGAGCCTAAGTCATCGACAGTGAATGCGATATTGGGTTCGTTTAAGGCATTAAAGAGTCTCGCAGTATTCGATTCTGATGAGCCCGACGAAGTTCAGGCTCACAAGACAGATGAATCGCCCGATGCGGTGCAAACGGGGCTACCGAACGCCATTGATACAATCAATCTTGGGTACACAATCAATCTGCATTTACCCGCTACCTCCGATATCTCTGTGTTCGACGCGATCTTTAAGAGTTTACGAGAACATCTTCTCAGAGGGGGAAAGCAGTGATAGGTAATAGCGATAAGATCAAGTTGTTTGCGATTACTAACCAGCTGCTTGAACATGCTCTTGATCAGGTGGAGGAGGATCGTGTAATTGACCTAGGGCGCGGCCATCAAGAGGTGGCTGGATTGGATGATTCATACTATCCACAGATTGAACAAGAGCTCAGAGATGAAGCTGCTCGAATGGCGCCCCATTATGAACTATTCTATTCGTTAGAGAAAACAATCAGAAAGGTTATACGAGATTCGCTGGTATCAGCGCATGGAGACTCATGGTGGGACGATGGGCATATTCCGACGACTGTTAAGCAACAAGCAGAGAAGAAAAGACAAGACGAGATAGATAGTGGTGTTACTCGTAGATCAGATGAACTGTTGGACTTCACGACATTTGGTGAACTATCTGAGATCATCAAGGCTGATTGGAGTGTATTTGGAGGAATGTTTTCAAGCGTGAAGGCAGTGGAGAAGGTGATGTCAAATTTGAATACAATTCGCGGACCAATCGCACACTTCAGTCCTTTATCCGAAGATGAGATACTTCGACTTCAGCTCAGCATGCGTGATTGGTTTCGGCTGATGGAGTAGTTACAATGAAATCGTTAGTAGTTGGTCCGAGGACGATGAGAGATTTGTTATAACTGTGGTACCCTTCGTCCCGCTCGTGCCTAAGAAGTTGAGAAGCTCGTTGTGGCTGGCTCACCAGATTTGATATATCATGTGCACCAGTTGTTTAGACTGGTGTTTTTGTTTTAGACTTGACAGTAAAATGCCATATGATAGTATATAGGGGTATAGGGTATTTAAGAATTAAAACAGTTGATAAGTATGCAACATGCGTTAGACCAGAAGCTTAAGAAACGAGCTATTCATCGAGCAAAGATTATAAGGGGGCAACTAGAGGGTTTGATTAAGGCCATTGAAGCTGAACAGTATTGCCCGGTTCTTTTGGAGCAGTCTCTTTCGATTCAAAGGTCGCTTAAGAGCTTGGATGCTTTTTTGCTTGAGAATCACCTAAAGACTCATGTCACGCATCAGATTAAACATGAGAATCAAGAAGAAAAGGCTATTAAAGAATTAATTAAGGTTTACACCTTATCAAATAGGTAAAAATATGTGGTACAACTATGGTCATATGTGGGGTATTGGAGGAGGTATTATGATGTTAGTTTTTTGGGTTGTAATTATTTTGCTCATTGTTTGGGTAGTCAAAGAATTTGGCGGAAGTAACTGTGAAAAGTTCCATAAAAAATCAGCCCTGGATATCCTAAAGGAAAGGTATGCTAAGGGTGAGATTGATAAAAAAGAGTTTGAAGAAAAAGAAAGGGATTTAAAAGCTTAAATGTTAGATTAATTAACTAATAAAAATATGAAATTATCAAAAATAATGCATGTAGTTAGTGTTATCGTGGGTTTAGCAGGAGTGATTGTATTTATTGGCGCAATCTTAGGAGGATCCGATAATCTTGTTTTTGGTGTTACGAAGTTTGACGCTTTGTTTTGCGCCATCATCCTTATTCTAATCGCAATCTGGGCTCAGGTCGGAACGATCCATCACATGATGCTTGAGAAGCGCGGAGAAATCGTTTAATAACAAATATATGGGAAAACTATCATTATCGTCTTATGTTAAGAAGTGCATACTTGGTTCAGAAATAGTGTATATTGTTTGTCTATTAGGCGGGCTTTTACCTCTGAGAAGTACAAGAGCAGTAGAACTGCACCACACACTATTTGAAACCTTGCCCGGTTTTACTTGGTTAACCTTTGGAAGTTTTGTATGGGGCGCAATTCTTTTTGCCATCTTCGCATGGATATTCGGTGCTTACATGGTTTGGATGCATAATTCAAGTATTAAGACTGAAAAGTAGAAACAAATCTAGTATATGAATCACAATAGCCATGATTCTAAAATGATGTGGTTGATGATGGCTTGCTGTCTCGCACCTGTTATTTTGATTCTCTTTTTTGGCGTAGGGGCTAAGAGTTTCGGAGTAGGCACATGGATTATTTTAGGTTTTTTGGCAGTATATGCAATATGGCATTTCATAATTAAGAAAAAAACAGGTCAAAACAAAGATAAAAAAGATGTGGAATCTAACTCTGATCATAACAGTTGTCATTAAAAAATATACTATGCATCACAAAATTAAGTCATTAATAAAAAAAATAACTAAATCTGGTTATTTTGTTAAGCCAACAAATGTTGGGCACAAAGATCCCGTTTGTGGTATGTCTGTAAATGACATGATAAAGACAGAATATCAGAACAATCCTTATTATTTTTGTTCCGAGTATTGTAAACAGCAGTTCAATGAAGACCCTGCTACTTACGTTTAAATTTCTATGGAGCGATCTTTCATCGAAAAACCGATACGCAATGGCGTAATTGCTACCCTGATAATGTTGATATTGTATTTCTTAGTAGTTGGTTTAATTTCAGACTGGTCGTTTGCCAAAACACAATTCGCAACCTATTGGTATTTTATCATCAGTCTAGCTTTAGGTTTTGGTATCCAGGTTGGATTGTACACTTATTTAAAAATATTAGTCGCCAGTGGTCGTGGTTCAGGAAAAGTCTTGGGAGTAACAGCAACCACATCGACCGCTGCCATGATATCTTGTTGTGCGCATTATTTAACCAATATCCTTCCCATTCTAGGAACTGTCGGATTGGTAACTTTTATTGCTCAATACCAGACGCAGTTTTTCTGGGTAGGACTACTTTTTAACGTCGCAGGAATTATATACATGATTCATAAAGTACAGAAAGTAAAAGGAGTATGAGATACTTGCGATTGGTGGCTATTTTAATATTAATCTTTTTGTCCTATTATTATTTTATGGTTTACAAAGGGCAGAACAGGGGTAATCAGCAGGTGGTTGTAAAGCAATGGCAAACTAAAACTGATGAACAAGGTTCGGTGCTCGTTAAAGCAACACCGATAGATTTAGGAAAAAATACAAGTCAATGGAAATTCACAGTTACTTTTACTACCCACTCAGAAGAGTTAGATCAGGATCCCACAAAGGTTATAAGTTTAATTGATGATAAAGGGAATGTTTTTGAACCTTTGTCTTGGGAAGGACCTGGGCCTGGTGGTCATCATCGAGAAGGAACTTTGATTTTTAGAAGCATTAATTCAGTTCCAAAATATATTGAGTTGAGAATAAAAGATGTTGGTGGTATATCGGAACGATCATTAATATGGGATTTAGAATGAAGTGATCAATATTCATGAGCCACAACTAGTTTGGTTATTCTGGAGCTTACTTCTTGTCGTGATATGGGCGATAATTTATTTTTTTCTGAAAAATAGTAGAGCAAGGAAAGAAATGCTTATCATTAGTTTGTGGACATCTTTACTTGGATTTACTGAACCGATTTTTGTTCCCGCTTATTGGAGCCCACCATCACTTTTTGACCTGGCACACCGTACGGGTTTCGATATTGAGAGTTTGATTTTCGCCTTTGCAGCCGGTGGTATAGTCTTCTCTTTATATAGTGCGATATTCCATAAGATTGAAAGAAAGATTTCCAGTAATCACCATTCTTACAGACACCGATTCCATCGTGCCATTTGGTGGTCAGTACCTGTTTTGATAATCTTTTTCTTTTTCAGCACCAACCTCAATCCAATATACGATTTTATAATTGCGGGAACAATTGGCGGTTTGCTTGCTGCTTATTGCCGACCAGATTTAACAAAAAAGATGTTTATTAGTGCCGTGTTATTTTTCATCCTCTATTACTTCTATTTTTTGGTTCTAATTGCAGCATATCCGGGTTACGTTAGGCAAGTTTGGAATCTGGAAAACTTATCAGGTGTCCTTGTCACCGGCATCCCGCTTGAGGAGTTGTTATTTGCAATCATTCTCGGTTTTTATTGGTCTAGTGTTTACGAACATTTTACATGGAGAAGGTTAAAAAATTTATGACTATCTACCAATGCAAAATTTGTAAATTAAAATACACGGACGAAAAGACTGCAAAAGATTGTGAAGTGTGGTGTAGTACACACGATAGTTGCAATTACCTCATTGCTAAACTAGCCATTAACAAGGAAGAAGCAAAAAGTTTGTCTGTTGAAGACGACGAAAGGTTTAAGGAATAACTTATGGATTTACTTTCAAGCACATCAATAGTCGCGGCATTCATTGCCGGAATAGCTGCTCTGTTTGCACCATGCTGCATAACAGTTTTGCTGCCCTCATATTTAGGGTCAGTGTTTAAAGAACGATATAAGGTAGTCTTAATGACCTTTATATTCTTCTTAGGGATTTTGACAGTCTTCTTGCCAATAGGTCTTGGGGCTTCAGCTTTGGCTCAGGTATTTAATAGATATCATAATTTAGTTTTTACTTTAGGTGGATTAATGCTTTCTGGTTTAGGTATAGCGCTTTTGATCGGTATGGATATGTCATTGCCGGCATTCATAAAACCTTCGGTAAAGAAATATAGCGCCCTCTCTGTTTATGTTCTCGGTATTTTTTCAGCAATAGCAACAACATGTTGCGCACCAGTGCTAGCAGGGGTTTTAGCACTTTCAGTTGCAAGCGGAAGCATCCTTTGGGGCGGTATTTATACATTAAGTTATGTTTTAGGCATGGTTGCTCCTTTATTCTTGATCGCTTTTTATTTGGACAAGATAAACTTCACACAAAAATTTGTTTCTTTAAGAAAACCAAGAACTTTAAAGATCAAAGATTTTACTTGGCATTTTAACTTGGCTAGTGCTGTCGCTGGTTTTGTTTTTCTTGGTGTCGGTATATATATAATATATTTAGCTCTAGTAAATAGGTTGGCGATGCAATCCAGTTATCAGCTTTCTACTAATATCTTTGTTGCTAATATCGTCAGTTCGATTCGCGGATTTACTCAAAAAGTTCCAGAGTCAGTATGGGCAGGAATCGTTTTGTTGATTTTCTTCATGCTAATAATTTATGCTATTAAACAATTTAAAAAACATGATTAATGATAAAATAAAGGGAGTGGGTTTAGTCGGCTTAATTGCAATTGCTTTAGTAGTTTTAGGGTTAGCGCTATTAAATACCAGCAAGACTAGTGAACAGGAGCAGAAGGCAATAACAACCACTAATAATTTAATAGGAAAGCCTTTGCCTGACCTTCAGCTTAGAGACAAAACTGGGAATGTTTATGATCTCTCTAGTTTAAAGGGTAAGAATGCTGTTTTGTTTTTCAATGAAGGATTAATGTGTTATCCGGCTTGTTGGGATCAAATGGCAGCTTTTGGAACAGATAATCGATTTAACAGCGATGACATAGTAGCTCTTTCAGTAGTAGCTGATTCAGCAGCAGATTGGCAAAAAGCGATTGATAAAATGCCGGACCTAGCAAAAGTTACCACGTTATTCGATCAGGACGCGATTTTTTCTCGTCAGCTCGGAATTGTATCAATGGGGTCTTCAATGCATGCAGGACAACTTCCAGGACATACATATATAATGATAGACAAGCAAGGAATAGTTAGAGACGTCTCTGATGATGCGAATATGGCTATAAACAACGACAAACTGTTTGAAATGATTTCAAAATATTAATAACTTTCATGAATAATCACAATCACCAACAATCAAATACAATCTATACTTGTCCGATGCATCCAGAGGTGATAAGAAGTGCACCAGGTAAATGCCCTGGTTGTGGCATGGATTTAATTCCTAAAGAAACAACTATCCCTCAAACAGAAAATATGCAGGAGATGAGTCATCATGATCATGAATCAGCAATGACTAATCCTGCTATGGCCAAGCACATGGAAGCAGATATGCGTAAACGATTCTTGATTTCATTTTTGCTCTCAATACCGATTTTCCTCTATTCCCCGGTTGGAGTTAATTTTTTCAATCTCGATTTACCAGCCCCAATTCCGATTAATTGGATTCTTTTCATTCTAACCACACCTATTGTCTTCTGGACAGGTTCTATCTTCATAACAGGTACATATTATTCGTTAAAGGCAAAAAAGCTCAATATGGCGGTTTTGATAGCAACTGGTGTCCTTGCAGCATATTCTTTCAGTGTTCTCCTAACCTTCATTGGTTCAGAAGAAACATTCTATGAAGCAGCAGCGTTGTTAGTTACCTTTGTGCTCTTTGGTCACTGGATGGAAATGCGTTCTCGCAAAGGAACTTCAGAGTCTTTGCAAGCATTGTTCAATTTAGTGCCTCCGAGAGCAACTGTCATTCGAGATGGTAAAGAGGTAAGTATTCAAAGTGCTGAAATCATACAAGACGACATCGTTTTAGTAAGACCAGGTGACAAAATACCGGTAGATGGTGTAATTACAGAAGGCGAAAGTACTATTGATGAATCATTAGTGACAGGTGAATCAATGCCAGTTTCTAAGGTTGTTAACGACAAAGTAGTTGGTGGTTCGGTTAATGTTACGGGGGTTGTAAAGTTCAAAGCTACAAAAGTGGGTTCAGAAACCGTACTCGCTCATATTATTAAAATGGTTGAAACAGCCCAGAACTCTAAAGCTCCGGGTCAGCGCATTGCTGATCGCTGGGCAGGTAGACTTGTTATTGTTGCAGTTGGCTCAGGGTTAGTAACATTTTTGAGTTGGTATTTTGGCGCTGATGTATCAGCATTAACTGCTTTAACGTTTGCCATCTCAGCAGTAGTTATTGCTTGTCCAGATGCATTGGGACTTGCTACACCAACGGTTGTTGCGGTAGGAACAGGAATTGGCGCAAAAAATAACATCCTCATTAAAGACGCCGCAACTTTAGAAAACACCTCTCGGCTTAATGCTATTGTCTTAGACAAAACAGGAACCCTCACAGAAGGTAAGCCTAAAGTTACTGATATTGTTGGTTTAAATGGTTTCAGTGAAGATGATGTTTTGGTATATCAAGCCAGTGTCGGTTTAGGCTCTAACCACCCGATTTCAAAATCAATTATTGATGAATCTAAAAGTCGTGGGCTTGTTCTAAAACAAGGAATTCAAATGTCTTCAATTGCAGGTTTTGGAATCAAAGGTGTTGTAGATGGTAAGACTATTTTTTCAGGCAATGAGAAATTGTTGCAGAACAACAATATTGATACAGCAGTTGCAAGAGAACAAATTGATAATCTAGCAAACCAAGGAAAGACTCTTAGTATCTTATCTATAGACGGGAAGATTGCGGGGCTAACTGCAGTAGCTGATACTATAAAGCCAAGTTCTAAAAAAACCATTCAAAAATTAAAAGAATTAGGGTTAGAAGTAGTTATGATCACCGGTGATCATCCTAAGGTAGCAGAAGCAGTTAGTAAGGGTTTGGGTATTGATCGCATATTTGCCGAAGTTTTGCCAGAGGATAAGGCAAAATATGTTAAAAAACTCCAGGACGAAGGAAAATTTGTCGGCATGGTCGGCGATGGTATAAACGATGCTCCTGCTTTAGCGCAGGCTGATATTGGCATTGCTATTGGTGCGGGGACAGACGTTGCCATCGAAACTGGTAACATCGTGTTGATGAAATCTGACCCTTATGATATTGTTGCTGCAATACGTCTTTCTAAAGCAACTGTCGCTAAGATGAAACAGAATCTTTTTTGGGCAGCTATTTATAATGTCTTGGCCATTCCAGTAGCTGCGGGTGTTTTTTACACTTCATTTGGGCTAATGCTGAGACCAGAAATTTCTGCTTTGCTTATGTCTGCCTCTTCGATAATTGTTGCAACCAACGCCGTGCTATTAAAACGAGTTGAAGCTAAATTAAAAATATAATTAAAGCTTAAAAAAGTATGAAAATCATTACAACCATTTTAACTATAGTAATATTGTTTGTTGGTATTGGAATTTTGTTGCTCAAGAATGACAAGACTCCAGCACAAGAGCCTATTTTAAAAGGAGATCTTGTTGAGTTACAGTCAGCTACTCACATTGATGTTGGGGCATCTCATGATCCATACAATTCTAACCCACCAACTTCCGGACCACATTATGTACAGCAAGCAAACTGGGGGGTTTATGAAAACCAGTTACCAGATGAGCAGTTGATTCATAATTTGGAGCACGGTGGCATATGGATTTCTTACAAAGATATTGATACACAAACTAAGAGTGAATTGGAAATAATAGGACGTCAAAATCCAGGTTCTGTTATCGTTACTCCTAGAGCTAACAATGATTCTAAGATCGCACTTGCTTCTTGGGGTAGACTACAAAAATTAGATAGCTTTAATCGAGAAGAAATATTAAGCTTTATTAGAGCAAATATAAATAACTCGCCAGAAAAGTTAGCAGACTAGTTTAGAATATTTTAAAAACGCTTTATTAACGAAAGCGTTTTTTTGTGTCTAAGCGCTCAATGGAAATTTAATAGTAAAGGTTGTTTCTTTCTTTGGAACACTTTCGACGGAAATATTTCCACCATGGTTCTCAGCGATTTTTTTGCAGATTGCTAAACCAAGTCCTGTACCAGAAATTTCTGACTTAGTAGTTCCTGCTCTGTAAAAACGGTTGAAAATATATTTTAAATCTTCTTTTTCTATTCCAATGCCAGTGTCTTTAATAGAGAGGATGACATGGTCAGTTTTTTGAAGCGTGATCGTAATTATTTTCTTGTTCGCTATGTACTTTATAGCATTGCTTGTTAGATTAGTAACAAGGGTTTCTAATGCTTCAATATTTCCAAGAACAAAAACATCTGGTTGGATATTCTTAATAATCTTAATATCATTTGTTTTGCAAAGAACATCTAAGTATTCAATTATATCCTCAAGCAGAGCACTTAAATTAACTCGCTCTTTTTTAAAATCCATATCTTGCATCTCAATTTTTGCAAGCTTTAACAGGTTGTAAATGAGGCGAGATATTTCATCAACTGATTTTTCAAACTTGCCAAGCTCTTTAATTGGTTTTGAGCGCATCTTAAGAAAATCAAGCTCACCTTTAATCACAGTCAATGGAGTTTGAAGTGAGTGTGAAATATCGTTCATGAAATTTTTTTGTTCTTGCTGAAGCTGTTGAATCCTAAAAGTTCTTTCTTCTACACGTTGTTCCAGCTCATTAGAATATCTTTGAACTTCCCAAAGAAGTCTTGCTTTTTCTAAAGCAATCCCTGCTTGAAAAGAAAAAACATTTAATAAATCAATGTCTTGATTAGAGTATTGTTCGCCAGAAAGTTTTTCCGGAATGAATGCAAGGCCAACAACTTTTTCTCCAGCAACAAGAGGAACAATTAATTCCGCGTTGTAATATTTGGCACCAGACAGCAATATTTCGTTTTTCAATTCATCTATTGGGAGTATTTCTCTGATGCCCTGTATATTCTCTGAGCTTAAGAGTTCTTCTTTTGCAGTCGGCTCAGAAGACATAGAATTTGGATTTGATTTCAGAAAAAGAAAATGAATTGTTTTAGTTTTTAATATTTTCTGAAGAGTATTTTTGCTTTCATTAACTAAAGCTTCAAATTCAATCTCTTCATTCAATATTCTGACTAACTCTTGCACTGCTTTGGAATAGTCATAGCGTTCTTTGAAAAACACCTTGTCAGTTATTTTCCTCAAAATTCTTTCTAGAAGTGGAGCACCAAAGATACCTAGCAGGGTGGTAATAATCGCGCTAACAAGGCTTGCGGTTTTTCCTGTTGGTTCAAAGTATACAGAACGCAAAACAAAAAGTAGTAGAAGATAGAAACCAACAACAAGAGCGATCAAAATAGAGTAGATTACTCCTCGTTGGATGACTACTTTAATCTCCAAAAGATTATGTTTCGCTATTGCATACACAGTACTTAGGATTAACAGGGCAGTACAAGCAGGTCCAAGCGCGTAGAGATAGTCAATGCCTTGTAGTGGTAAAAGAATATCAAACAGAGCTGCAGCAATAATGGAAATACTTGTTCCAATTAAGATGTATTTAATTTGAAGCCTTGTTCTAAGAGGGAGTGTTCCGTACTTCCAAAGCAAAACAACATAACCAATCATGTAGTAGATTAGAAAGAGTAGGAGATACAAAGAAAAGTTTCCACTTAAAATTCCACCAACAGGATGGTCATAACTAAAACCAATAAACGGGTCTGAAACATATACTTCGTTTAATGGAAATCTGTAGAGGTATATGGTGTTTGCAAGAATAGGGAGAATTAGTGCAAGGTATATTTTCCAGTTTTTTCCAGGGTGCCTGAACGAATATCCGAAAATAACGAAAAAGAAGACATAAAACAAAGCGCAGACAGAAGCAAGCTTTGTCCAGAAAACAAGATTTGGCAGGTTTGTTGAAATATCTGCAAAATATACAGAAAGAATCCACAACCCTGCGCTTAAAATACTTAAAGAAAAATAGCCGACGCCTTTTTTACCGCGCCAGTGCATCAGCATGACAAAGCTTAGGCCTATGCAGAAGATGCCGATTAGTGCCGCAAAGATTTCAATTAGATATCTGTAATCCATAATCCCTCTTAAAAGTATTTACAGTATATACAAAAACTATGTACTTAAAAAGGAGAGGCGCTTTGTATCAAGCGCCTCTCCAAGGTGGTTCCGAAGATTTGGATAAATCAAGCTGCCTCATAACAAATGAGGCATGCCCAGTTATTGCTCTGAGCATCAGTGAAGTATCTTGGAACCAGGCGCACGAAACGAACCCCGGAGACTGCTATCAGAGCAGAGAGGGTTTTGTCCTTGAGTTTCCCCAAGAGAACATTTGAGACATACTCAGAGACAACTTCGTCAGAGCTCAGACCTTTGTTTTCGGCGTACGTCGTTAGTCCAGGTATTCTGCAAGCTCCAACATACCTTGGTAAATGCAGTGAGTGTATTTGTTTCACTGCTGCTTCAAAAACAAATCTGCCTGCGCCTCGGATTGATGCTGAGACACTGACTCCGTAGAGAACATTTCCTTTCGGGTCGTGGGTTGTTCGGCAAAATCCATCTTCAGTTAGTTCGTCCCAGCTACGATTGTCTTTGTAGTCGCATATATCAAACTCCCGTATCTGAGAGAAATGATGCCCGCAGACTTTGCCGTCTGTTTCGACTACGAGCAGTCCTTCCGGGAAAATCTCGAACCATGTTAGGAATTGTTCTCTGCTGATGATAGGAACCTCGCTTCCAGTCCATGCGATGCGTTCGGCAGCAGCAAATTCCTCGTAGTCACAAGTCCTAGCGTTCCGAATCTTGAATGTTGTCATAGAATCTCCTAGGAACCTTTTTGAGCCATGACATAGATCATGCCATTGTATTCATTTTTTCCGAGACAGTCGCGAGAACTGATCTTGATATTTGAAAAATCAAGATCACGAAGTGCTTTCCAAACATCTGTTTCGTCAATCGGAGTTGCAGGCAGAATCCGACCATGAATGTTGTAGGTGCTCGCCATGCGCAGAGCAGTCATGACGAGACAGCCCCCTTCTGCAATCCTCTTGCTAATGTTTCGGAGCGCTTGCAGCCAGACAACCTTGCTTTGACTGATACACTCAATGCAGAAGTTTGAACTGACCAGATCATACTCTTTTGGCGCTGTCGCGAAAAAGCGGTCTCTTAGCACATCATATCTAACCAGAGACATTTTTCGCTTCAGCTCTCGTTCTCTGAGCAACATCTCCATGTTTGTCGGGGCTTTCCCTTGCTCGTATTGCAGCGCTACTCTGATGTAGGAAAGCCAGCGCGTGTCATGTCCGGTTCTGATCCAATTCTCGACCGAATGTAGATTCGGTATGAGAAAGTCAGTAAAGCAAATCTTATCAACTAATCTCGAAAGGCTGATCAGCTGATAGATCGTGGGACCACCTCCAACCTCAAGCATCCACAACCATTCTCCTGTGGGCTGTAGCTGCACTTGCGCATCAGCGTAGAAGCGTAATAGCATCAAGTTTTCTTCGGAGACATCCTTGAGCATTTTTTTATGCCCAAAAACAGATGGTTCAGGCAAGGTAGGGTAGTAAGTCCTTAGGTATTCTTCGGGTTTGAAATTTCCCGAAAGATAAGGGTTTGGATTCAATTCTAACCGCCCTGCACTCCAGTTTCGAAAAGCTCTCACTGTGCTTGTCATCCTTGTTCCTCCTTAGTAGTTTTTTGATTGCCGTTTTGTTTCGTTAGTTGGTTAGTAATAAAAAAATAGCTAAAAGATGCTGAAGTTTAGCTAAAGAATATATAAAATATATATGAGCAATTTTAAAAAGCCCTGTAAAAGGCTTTTAATTACACAAAACTAAGTTTGTACCCTCTGCCAGGTACTGTTTGAATGAACTTTTGTTTGTCAGGTAGGTCAATCTTTTTTCTTAAACTTAAGATATGTGATTCTATGGTGTTAGAAAAAGGATCTGCATACATATCCCAAACATGTTCCATAATCATGGCTCTTGAAAGAACAATATCCCTGTTTTTTAAGAGGTACTCCAAAAGCATGAATTCTTTTCTAGTTAGATATATGTCTTTGTCACCGCGTTTTACTGTTTGTCTTTTTGTATCAAGAGTTAAATCATCAACTTTGTAGATTTCTTCCTGAATACTTTGTGGTCTGCGCATAAGCGCCCTGATTCTTGCAACCAATTCTTCAAAAGAAAATGGCTTTATTAAATAGTCATCAGCTCCCGCATTCAATAGTTCGATCTTGGTCGTGGTTTCTGATTTAACAGAGAGAATAATGATTGGCATTGTTTTGCCAGATTCTCTGAGAAGTTTGCATACTTCCATTCCTGTTTTTTTTGGAAGCATTTGATCTAATACAATCAAATCATAGTCATGTTCTAAACCCATTTTTGCTCCCATCTCTCCGTCATTAGCAACATCAACTATGAAGTACTCTGTCTCCAAGTTCTTTTTTAAAACATCGCTTAATCTTACCTCGTCTTCTACAATTAAAATCTTCATTTTTGTATATCCCGAATATTTGTTTCCAAAATATATAATTATTAGAGCACAAAGAATACTCCTGTGCAAATGTTTTCTTCCCCTTTGTCTTAAAAGACAGTATAATAATAGTACAAATGACATAAATTAATTCTAAAATTTAAAGCCACAAGAAAAGGAAACCATGAAAAAACTCAATTTGTTCATATTATTACTGGTTTTAGTAGCTCTTTGGGGTGTTCTTTCTTTTAACAACCTTGTAAGGGCGAATAAAGCAGTGGATAACCAATGGGCTCAGGTAGAAAACCAATACCAGAGACGTTTAAGCTTAATCCCAAACCTTGTTAACACGGTAAAGGGAGGTAGCAAACAAGAACTTGCTTTTGCAAAAGAAGTAACAGATGCCAGAACAGCTTTTGCAGCTGCATCTACAGTTGATGCTAAAGCATCTGCTGCAAGCAATTTAGAAACAAGCCTTGGTCGTTTAATTGCTGTGATTGAAGCAAATCCTGCAATTTCAACAGTTCCTTTGTACCAGGATTTAAGCGCTGAGCTTGCTGGAACTGAAAACAGAGTTGCAGTTGAACGAGGAAGATACAATGACAATGTAACCCAGATAAACATCGCGGTTAGAACATTTCCTTCAAATATAATTGCAAAAACCTTTGGTTTTAAAGAGAGAACATTGTTTAAAGCAGAAGCAGGAGCAGAAAAAACTCCTGAAGTTAACTTTTAATGTTCATTGATAGCAGAAAAAACTTCATTGTAACGCTTTTAGGCGCGGTTGTTCTATTAACAGCGTCTCAAGCTTTAGCGTACACAAAGCCGGGTAATCCATCTGGTTTTGTTAATGATTTTGCGGGAATATTCACAGTTGAACAAAAACAAAGTCTAGAGACGAAACTTTCTGCGTATGAACAACAAAGCACTAATGAAGTCTCTGTTGTAACGGTTAAAAATCTTGGTGGAGACTATATTGAAAATTACGCAGTAAAGCTTTTCAAAGATTTTGGTATTGGGAAAAAAGACAAGAACAATGGCTTGTTGTTGTTAATTGCACTTGAAGATAGAGAGATGAGGATAGAGATAGGGTATGGTTTGGAAGGTGATTTAACTGACGCTGAATCCGCTTCTATCATACGAAATGTTTTAACACCAGCTTTCCAAAAGAGTGATTACTATGGTGGAGTTAATACAGCTACAGACTTAATCATTCAGAAGCTTTCGGGCGAACAGGTTAATATCCCAGTATCAAAACCAAAGGTTAATATTAACTTTAACTTTTTCTTTTTTCTTTTCTTTTTTGTCTTCTCTTTTCTTTCAAGTGTTTTCGCAAGATCTAAATCATGGTGGGCAGGTGGTATTGTTGGAGCCCTCTGTGGTGGACTTTTTGGGCTGTTCTTAGGAACTTGGGTATATTCATTAGTAATGGCTTTACTCTTTACTCCAATTGGTTTATTTTTTGATTACATTGTTTCTAAGGGTTATGAAAAGGGTAAAAAAACCGGTGTCTTTCCTTGGTGGATTGGCGGAGGAAGACCAGGCGGATCTAGCGGTGGGTTTGGTGGTTTTGGTGGCGGGTTTTCAGGGGGTGGTGGTTCAAGTGGAAGGTGGTAAATTATGACCATTGAAAGATTACAAAAATTTCTATCCAATGCAGGCATAGCCTCAAGAAGAGGCTCTGAGATTTTGATTGAAAGAGGCGAAGTTCGAATTAACGGCAATATCGCAAAGCTTGGAGACAAGGTAGATCCTGACAAAGATCAGGTAACTTACAAAGGTAAGTTAATTAGACCTGAGAAAAACTTCTACTACATTGCTTTAAACAAACCAAAGGCATACATTACTTCTCGTTTTGATCCGGAGAAGAGACGAAGCGTATATTCTTTTCTTCCAAAAGAACTTCAAAGCAAGGTTTGGACTGTTGGTCGTCTTGATTTCTATACAGAAGGACTTTTACTTTTTACTAATGATGGTGATTTAACAGAACAACTGGCACATCCAAAGTATGAGCACGAAAAAGAATACGAGGTTACTTTAAGCCAAGATATTACAGATGGTGATTTACAAAAGATCAGAGAAGGCGTAGTTATCGGTGAAGACTACACAACAGCTCCCGCAGAAGCAAGGATTCGCAATGGGAAAATCTACATGACAATTCATGAAGGGAAAAAGCGTCAGATAAGAAGAATGTTTAACAAGGTTGGTTACAAAGTAAAGAATTTAAAGAGAATACGAATTAACAAATTAGAGTTAGGTGATTTACCTATTGGGAAGACCAAGAATGTTACAAAAGAAGATATAATTTAAAAACACCCTTAAAAGGGTGTTTTTCCTATTTCTTCCTTCTGTTATGAAACTTAGTGTGTATTTCTCTGAGTTGTTGATTTGTAATGTGAGTATATATTTGAGTCGTTGTAATAGATGCGTGTCCTAACATGCTTTGAACACTTCTAATATCAGCACCGTTCTGAAGGAGGTCTGTTGCAAAGCTGTGTCTTAAGGTATGTGGAGATATCTTTTTCATAATCCCAGCAATGAGGGCATACTTTTTAATAATCCTCTGAATACTTCTTGGAGTTAATCCAGATGCGTTTTGTCCAAAGCTCGCAATTTCTTTTTCAACAGCAATGCCAACTTGTTTGTGTGCAATGAAAAGAAACTTTGAATTGTCTATTCTTTTCTTTAGATATTTTTGTAAAGCATCATTTGCTTCAGAAGAGAGGAATATTAGTCTTAACTTGTCTCCTTTTCCACGAACTGTAAATTCATTTCTTTTAAAGTTTATCTGGTCTTTTTTTAAAGAACAAAGTTCTGAAACACGAAGACCAGTTGCAAACAGGGTTTGTAAGATCGCATTGTCTCTAAGTCTTAGAATTTCTTCTTTTTCTTCATCAGTTGCTTCAAAGAGTCTTTGTACTTCATCGTAATCTAAGAATTCAACCATTCGACTTGGAGTTTTTGCAAGATCTAATTTTTCTGGGGCAAGAGTTTTAATATCACGCTTCATCATGTACTTAAGGAAAGCACGCACAGCAATGACATGATAGTTCTGAGTTATCTGTTTTAAATGTTTTCCTGACTCATCGATTAAACGGTTGATGTAGAGCCTGTATCTTCTAACTAATTCAAAATCAATTTGCTCTGGTTTTGAAACTCCTTCTGATACGCAGAACAGGGCAAAGCGATTAAGGTAGTGAGCATAGTTACGAATGGTTAACATGCTTCTGTTTTTTTCAATTTCACAATACTCTAAAAACTCCCGGATATATTTGGTTAGGGAGTTTTCTAGGGTTTTTTCTTTGCTTTTGTTTTTTGTTTCTGTCATATATTGTGCGACATAGGTAGTATATCATATACAAAGTGTAG
>CAYIKZ010000013.1:0-20266 GCA_964364285.1 uncultured Candidatus Saccharibacteria bacterium
ATTTTTCGTGCCAAATCGTCTGATAATTTTGATTTAATGTATTCCATATTATTTCTTGAAAATTAAAATATATTCGTGTTTAAAAATATAATAATCGCTTGAAAGCGCGCGATATCGCCAAATCCCTTCTTTATTTTGTTTGGCGCGATTGCCTGCCATATTTTTAATTATAATACTTTTCAGCGTTAATCCCAATTTTTGCGCTTCGTTCATACAATAAAATCCTAAAGGTATCCATTTGCCAGCAGTATATTTATCGCCGATAACAATTGCTAAATATCTGCCATTTTCTAAAATTTCAATGGTATTTTTTAAAACCTCTGCAAATTTCCCTAAAAATTCTTTTAGCGATTTTGTGTTTGATAAATCATCTTTCAAATCACTGAATTTAATAATATCAGCATATGGCGGGTGCAAAATTGCCAATTGGACATTTTTCTTTTTGTGATTTTTTAAAACTTCTTTTATTTTTTCAAAAGTTTCAATTTTTGTGCTATCGCCAACAATCAAATCAGAAAAATTATTTTTCTGCTCAATATTTTTACTGACATACTCAACGAGCTTTTTTTGAATATCAATGCCTATAAAATTTCTATTTAGACTTTCTGCCTCGTAGGCAGTCGTTCCGCTTCCTAAAAATGGATCAAAAACAATTTCATTTTTCTTTGTATATCTCAAAATAAATTGATGCGGAATTTGCGGAATAAAATTGCCGTGATAAAAGCCATTATGTTTTCCTGTTTTATCTCTTTCGGGAATAACCCAAAGACTATCAGTCAAAATTTCTGACTCTTTCCAATTATCTAAATTTAAATCATTAAAAATCGGCATAATTATTTTATTAAATCATCAACGCCAACTTCCAACGCCTTGGCGATCTTTGTCAGTGTTTCAATGGTCGGGTTCTGATTAACGCCATTCTCTATTTTAACAATGGTATTGAGCGATAAATCAGCAAGGCGAGCTATCTTTTCGAGAGAGTAGCCCTTTTTGCCCCGTAGCTTCCTTAAATTGTCTGAAATGTGATTTTTGGCGGAGAGGGAGGGATTCGAACCCTCGAAAGGTTTTGACACCTTTACCGGTTTAGCAAACCAGCGCACTAGGCCTCTATGCGACCTCTCCAAGTCCCTCTATTAACTCCCGATATTATACATTCCCTGTGTGCTTTTTTCAACTTTAAAAATCTCTTGTAAAAGTAAGACAGGAAACTTCTTCTGCTCCTGCTTGTTTTAATATCCTCGCACATTCCTTAATCTCCATGTCTTTCCCCAAACAGGTATCAATTAATACAACCTTTAACCCCTTGCAATCACAAGCAATATATTCACTCGGTTTTTCTTTTGTTTTCCTTAATAGTGTTAATGCTGGCATTCCTAGGAGTCTTCCGAATTCTTGTGAGATTGCTTCGCTTGGGTTAAATCCTTGAATGGTTTGCTGTCTTTGGTGAATAGGAACAAAGGTAATTACAAAGTCTTCTTGTGGAAGAGCTTGTCTTTCTAGTAGAAACTTAAACACAAGCTCAGCAGCAGTGGTGTTAAGCCCTTTAATTAAGTCGCAGTTTAACGCATTTAATATTTTCCGTATCAAGGGTTGTTTTGTAGAACAAACAGAAATGACTTCCTCGTATTTTTCCTCTAGGAAATCAATGCTGTCCCAGCAATTCCTGCAAAGAAGCATACCGTATTCTCTGCAACCAACGCAGTGAGTAGGGAAGAGCATCTCTAGAAGTTGCTCGTTTAGTTTTTGGGTGTTTAATTTAAAATCCTGCCGCATACTATATATACGTCAGGATCATTAAATATTTGTTAAATATATATTAAGAAAAGATTAACTTTTCTTTTTGAAGCTTAATTTTAATAGTTGAACCTTGTTTAAACTTGTCTGTGATTAGTTTCTCTGCAAGAGGATCTTCCACTAAGTCTTGGATGTTTCTTCTTACCAGACGTGCTCCCTGGCTTGGATCAAAGCTTTTGTCCGCAATGAATTTAATCACTTGGGCGTTTGTTTGAAGTGTGATGTCTTGGTTTTTAAGGTGATCTGAGAGCTCTTTTAATTGGAGCGCAGTGATTTTTTTAATTTCTTCATATCCCAAAGGTTTAAAGACCACGATCTTGTCTATGCGGTTTATGAACTCAGGTCTATATTGTTCTTTAAGAGCTTGAGTAACCTTTTCTTTTAGTTGGTTGTATTCAGCTTCAAATTTAGAAGAGTCTTTTTTCTTTGTCTCTGATTCTTCAAAACCAATCTTTGCAGCCTGAAGGTTTAAATCATGTAAACCAATGTTTGATGTCATGATTATAACGGTGTTTCTGAAGTTTATCTTTCTTCCTGAAGCATCAGTTAATTGTCCTTCTTCAAGGATTTGAAGGAGGATGTTAAAGACATCTGGATGTGCTTTTTCCATCTCGTCAAAAAGAATGACACAGTAAGGTTTTCTTCTGACTGCTTCTGTTAGTCTCCCGCCCTCTTCATATCCAACGTATCCTGCCGGAGCACCAATTAATCTTGAAACATTGTGCTTTTCCATGAACTCAGACATATCAACCCGGATTAAAGCATCTTCGTCTTCAAAGATTTCTCTTGCAAGGACTTTTGCTGTTTCTGTTTTACCAACGCCTGTTGGACCAAGGAAAATGAATGAACCAAGCGGACGCTTTGGAGAAGTAACACCTGCTCTTGATCTCCTTATTGATTTTGAGATGACATCAACAGCTTCTTTTTGACCAATAATCTTTGTTTGAAGGATTTCTTCAAGGTTTGTTAGTTTTGCAGCCTCTGTTTTAACAAGTTTGTTTAAAGGAATGCCTGTTATTGTTGAAACGGTTTTTGCAATATCTTCAATTGAAATTTCCTGGTGATGTTTGTTTTTAGGATCATTAACAACACCCTGAACCTGGTTTATGGTTCTTGAGAGTTCTGATATTTGTTTGTCTAGTTTTTCTCCTTGAATACGAAGGTGTTCTGCTGTAACAAAGTCTTGAGCAAGAACTGCTTTTGTTTTCTCATCCTCTAATTCTTCAAGCTCTGTCTCCAGTTTCTTTATGGTTCTTAATGATTTTGAGTTAACACCAACAGTTTTTAGGTAAGCTGCTGTTTCGTCTATTAAATCAACTGCTTTGTCAGGAAGGAAGTGGTCTTGAATGTATCTGCTGCTTAATTCAACCGCTGCTTTTATGGCATCATCTGTGATTGTAATTTTGTGGTGTTTTTCGTAGTTTGGTCTAAGTCCTTTTAATATTTCGATTGCTTCTTCTTGAGAAGGCTCATCAACAAGAATTGGTTGGAAGCGTCTTTCTAAAGCAGCGTCGTGTTCAATGTGTTTTTTGTACTCGCTAAGGGTTGTTGCGCCAATCGCGTGTAGTTCACCTCGCGCAAGCGCTGGTTTAAGAATGTTTGCTGCATCTAAAGAACCTGTGGTTGCGCCAGCGCCAACAACAGTGTGCAGCTCGTCAATGAAGAGAATGATCTTTGAGCTGTCTCGTATTTCATCAATGATTTGTTTTAGTCTTGATTCAAACTCTCCTCTAAACATTGAGCCAGCAACTATTAAAGCAAGATCAAGCGCCAGTATTTTTTTATCAAGCAAAGAATCAGGAACCTCGCGTTTAACTATCGCTAGAGCAAGTCCTTCAACAATCGCTGTTTTTCCAACGCCTGGTTCTCCAATTAAAACCGGGTTGTTTTTAGTTCTGCGGTTTAGGATTGAAACCATGCGGTCAATTTCTTTTTTTCT
Source organism: uncultured Candidatus Saccharibacteria bacterium (assembly GCA_964364285.1). GTDB lineage: Bacteria > Patescibacteriota > Doudnabacteria > UBA920 > VMFF01 > VMFF01. The sequence goes on from CAYIKZ010000013.1 coordinate 3,734, forward strand.
CCCTATGACTGGATCAATTTTTCCTTGTGATGCTTTTTTTGTTAAGTCTGTTGTGAAGTAATCCAAGGCTGATCCTTTGATTCCTGCAACAGTTTGAGCTCCCATTCCGTGCATGTTGTTTCCTGGCATGTTTGGGTTTTGGTTGTCTCCAAAGCCAAAGTTTTGTCTGTCTGCTGGTGCGCTGTCTAAGGGTCCGCTTGGTGCAATGTTTTCATCAAGCATGGTTGGAAATTTAGAAACGTTTTCAAAAACTGAGATTAAGTTTTGCTTTAGTTCGTTCATATCAACTCCTAGTTTAGAAAGGATTACTTTTGCTCTGTTTGCTTCAACGTCTAATATTCCGTAAAGGAAGTGTTCTGTTCCAATGAACTGGTATTGGTATCTTGTCGCGGCAACCGCTGCTTTTTCTATGGTGCTTTTTATGTTTTCAGAGAGTATTGGTTTCCACGCAACTGTTAAGTGTCCTTGGTTAACTTTTTCTAGCTGTTCTTTTATGACTGTTAGATCAATACTGCTTTTTAGAAGGATTTCTGAAGCAAAAGAGCTTCGTTCTGATATAATTCCATAGAGAAGATGTTCTGTACCTATATGGTCATGTTTTAACTGCTCAGATATCAATTGAGCAGCAATTAAGGCGTTTTTAGCTCTAGTTGATAGTCGTTCAAGTATAAAGGCGAAATTATTCATAGACCCATTATATTTTATGCAATATTCAGTGTCAAAACACAAATTTAAGAATCCTTTAGAAGAACGAGTTAAAAGACTGCGTAAAAAAATGCCTTGTAAAGAATATGCGTTGTATTTAGTTTCTTTAACGGCACAAGGAACAGAGCAATTACGTGGAAAATTAGAAAGAAAAAAATACACTAAAGAAGAAATATCAGAAACAATTAATCGGTTAACAGAACTTGGGTATTTGAATGATGCTTTGCTTGCAGAAACATATTTTGAAAATCTTTTGCATTTTAAGAACTTTGGATATTATGGCATAAAGAAGAAACTGATGCTTAAAAAATTTGATGACAAAAACATATCAAGACTTCTTAAGACACTAACCATTAAAAAAGAAACAGAGGTTGCAGAAAGGGTTTTAAAGCAGGCTTCAAGAAAAAACAGGGAACAATTAGCACGTTCTTTTCAAAGCAGAGGCTTTAGACTTGAAAGTTTTCAAAAGCTTCTTCCCCCCGTTGATTATTACCCCCTTTATAGATATGATTTAGATATATGAACACAAACACTGAAAGACAATACGCGCCTGATTTAAATGATCCGGATATAACCAGGTTGTATCCTGATGGGCACAAAGAAGCTGATCAGTTTGATCTTTTTAAGGACGAACAAGCAAAGATTCAGGCTGAAACACAAGCGCGAAGAGAAGATGAGCAAAGAGCAATTGCTTTGGCAAACAAGCCCATTAGAGAACAATATGCTGAGACAGGTGTTTTTAGTGCTTCCATGGCACACGAGATATACATGCATTACACAGGAAAGAAAGTTGGAGAAACACCAAGACCTGAGATGGATTTAAGCTTTTTGAAAGAACTTAATGATCCAGAAGCAGCCGCTGTTCTTACAAAATATAAAGGCATAATTAACCTCGATGGGTTAGAGCGTCTTTCTTTGGAAGTAGCAACAGTTTTGAATGATGATAATGCTTTTGTTTTCTTGCGTGGGTTAAAGTCTGTTAATGAAAGAGTTTTAAAGGTATTAAAGAGCATGGATACAAAGACGAAGCTGGTTGCATCTGAAGATGTTAGAGCGCAACTAGATGCTTCGTATCAAAAGGATGTAAAAGAATAAAAAGATGAAACTAATTGTTGATAGATTAGCAACCGAGTACAGGGATCAGGGTAATGGCCCTGTGATTTTGTTATTACACGGCTGGAAAGATACTATGCACGGTTTTGACTCGATGATTGATTCTTTGTCTAAATCTTTTCGCGTTTTAAGTCTTGACTTACCAGGTTTTGGTCAAACAGATAAACCAGAAAAGGATTGGTTCTTGGATGACTATATTGAATTTGTTTTGATGTTTCTTGAAAAGATAAATGTTCAACCCGACTATCTCATCGGTCATTCTTTTGGCGGAAGAATCATATTAAAAGCGCTAGCACAAAAAAAGATGTCACCTAAAAAAGTTGTTTTGATTGCTTCTGCTGGTGTAACAAAAGTGAATACAACAAGGAATGGATTTTTTATGCTTTTAGCTAAACTTGGTAAGTTAGTTATTGGATTTTTACTTCTTCCTAGTTTACAAAAGAAGATTAAACAAAGATTTTATCACTTTGTACAAAGTGACTATTCGACAGCTGGTGTTTTAACAGGGACATATTTGAACATTATTAGAGAAGACCTTTCTAACCTTGTTAAAGATATTACAGTACCAACTCTTTTGATCTGGGGTTCAAATGATAAAGCCACTCTTTTAGCGGATGCTAATTTTTTGGCTAGAGAGATACAAGACGCTAGGTTAGAAGTATTTGAAGGTAAAAGTCATTTTGTGCATAAAGAAGAGCCAGAAGCTGTTTCAGATTTAATTAAAGAGTTTTGCAGATGAACAACATATTAAGAAAATTTATTTCCCGGTATTATTTTTCTTTTCCCAAAAATCTTGTGTATATGCTTCAAGCAAGCGAATATGATTTGGGAGAGTTTTTTGCTTGGTATTGGAGAACAAAAGATTTCAGAGATGTGTCTAAAAGAAAAAGTTTAGTTAAAACTCCTAAGGCAATGGTTCTTTTAATACTTTCTTGGATCATATTATTGGGCATATATTTTTGTTCTTTGTTCTTTGCTATCAGCACTGCTTATGTTTGGTATTTAATAGTTGGGTTAATATTCGGACCAATAGTTTTACCATACCTTTTAGTTCTTGTTCTTTTAGTGATAAATCTGTTACAAATTTCTCTTGAGTTTGTAATCATCAGTAAAGCAAAGAAAAAACTTTTGAAAAACAAAGCACAACGCATTGCTGTTGCTGGAAGCTATGGTAAGACCACTATGCGCGAAATACTCAAAACAGTATTGGCTGAGGGTAAAAAAGTTGCAACAGCCCCTTCTAATTACAACACCCCTTTAGGTATTAGTAAGTTCATTTTGAGTTTAAATGATGACGAAGATGTTTTGGTTTTTGAGATGGGCGAATATTATCCCGGAGATATTCGTAAACTTTGTCGCTTGGTTAATCCTGATATCGGAGTCATAACTGGGGTTAACGAGGCGCATTTAAAAAAGTTTAAGAGTTTAGGAAACACTGCAAAAACCATATTTGAACTCGCTGATTGGTTAGGTGAAAAACCCTTGTATGTAAATGGTGAAGATCCAGTCATTCGAGATTTCTTGAAAGGTACTTCAAAAAATAAAGAGCATTATTCTTTCTTCAAGAGGGACGAACTTGGAAAGCTGGTTGTCTCAAATGCAAAAACATCTTTAGCAGGAACTAGTTTTGATATTACTTATGGTTCCGAGAACAAAGTTTTTAATAGTCACTTGCTCGGTTTGCATCAGATTGGACCATTATTGACAGCGATTGATGTTGCTCTGAAATTAGGAATGACAATGGAGCAGGTAATTGTAGGTGTTGGAAAAACTAAGCCATTTGAACATCGTATGGAACCTAAAACAGATAGCGTTGGAGTTGTGACAATAGACGACAGTTACAACGGAAACCCTACAGGTGTTAGAGCAGTTATTGATTTTCTCGCAAACATTAAAGATCATCGAAGACTTTATGTAACTCCTGGTTTAGTAGAAATGGGCTCACGTTCTGAAGAGGTTCACAGAGAAATAGGGGGAGAGTTGTCTAAAGCTGGTATAGAGAAGGTCTTGTTAATACGCAATTCAGTAACACCATATATATACAATGGACTTAAAGATTCAGGGTATAACGGTGAAGTGATTTGGTTTGATGATGCTTTGAAGGCTTTTGCCAGTTTGCCACACATGACAGTATCAGGTGATGTTGTTGTTTTGCAAAATGATTGGCCAGATCAGTACGCTTAATTAATGATATAATCAAGGCATGAAGAATATAGCAGTCATTTTTGGTGGTCAAAGTGCAGAGCACGAAGTCTCGATCATCACAGCGCACATCCCGATTATCCAGTCGCTTGAGGCATTGGATGAGTTTAAAGTTTGGCCAGTTTACATTTCAAAAAAAGGCGAGTGGTACTGTGAAGAAGTATTTAAAGAAATGAGTTTTTTTAAGGAACCTGATTTTGAAGATCAACTTTTGAAGTTTAAGAAAATAACTCTTTCTTTGAATAATCATTTTAAGATTATTTGGATAGGTATTACTCAGAAGTCAGTGGATATAGATATTGTTTTTCCAGCAATGCATGGAACAAATGGCGAGGATGGTAGTTTAATGGGTTTATTAAGATTTGCTAATGTACCGTTTGTTGGTTGTGATATGTCATCTTCCGCGATTGCAATGGACAAGGCTGTAACAAAACAAGTTCTTTCATCGCAAAATATATCAGTTGTGCCGTATATTTGGTTTGTAAAAGCACAGTGGGAAAACAATCGTGAGGAGATTTTGAATGATATTAAAAAGTTAAGCTGGCCAATGTTTGTTAAACCAGTACACCTAGGTTCTAGCATAGGGATTTCTAAAGTAAAAAATGAACAAGAATTGCTTAACGCTATTGAAGTAGCTTTACATTATGATAACAAGGTTTTAGTCGAAGAGAGTGTTGAAGATTTGATTGAAGTAACCTTGCCAATAATTGGTAATGAAGATCCAGAACTCGGATCTGTTGAACGACCTTTGAACAAAACAGAGTTTTTTGATTTTCAAGATAAATATTTGTCAGCAGGCAAAGGACAGGGAGTTAATGCTCAGTACAGTCAAATTCCAGCAGAGATATCATCTGAATTGTCAGAAAAAGTGAAAGAGCTGGGTTTGCAAGCATACAAAGGGATCGGCTGTTCTGGTATTGCTAGAATAGACTTTTTAATAAACAGCAAAACCGGAGTAGTGTATGTTAATGAAATTAATACGTTACCTGGAAGTTTGTATCATCATAACTGGCGCAAGTCAGGAGTTTCATCTGTTGATTTAGTTAAGAAGCTGGTTGTTTTTGCAGAACAGCGTTTTGAAGAACAAAAAGCCTTAAGTTTTAATTTTGACTCTGATATTTTAAAGAAGTTTAAGGGCGCGAAAAGTTAATAAAGACCGTGTTTCATTAGAGTCGCTTTTGTAGTATAATATTTCAAGTAAAAACATGATTTTAACTACAGAACAAGTTAGAAAAATTGCGGCTTTGGCTCGCATTAAATTAACGGATGAGGAAGTCGAAAAGTTCCGAAAGGAACTCTCCGTTGTTTTAGACTATGTTTCTGAGTTAGAAAAGGTAAATACAGATGGAGTTGAAGAAATCTCCCAGGTTACTGGTTTAGAAAATGTTTTGAGGGAAGACGTTGCTCGTTTAAGCGAGTTTAGAGATGCAATCATTGCTTCTTTCCCTGAATGCAAGGATGATTTTCTTAAGATTAAAAGTATTTTGTAATGGAATTAGCATATTTAGAAATCAGCGAACTAGCTGAAAAATTACGTAAAAAAGAAATCTCGTCTGTTGAACTGACGAAATATTTTTTGGAACGTGTTAAGAAATACGGAACTGAAAATGAACTCAATGCTTTTTTAACAATTACTGAAGAAGAAGCGCTCTTACAAGCAGCTGAAGCAGACAAGATTTTAGTATCTGATCCGAATGCTTCTGTTTTAACTGGTATCCCATATGCTGCTAAAGATCTTTTCTCAACTAAGGGAATTAGAACAACAGCATCATCAAAAATATTAGATCAGTTTGTTCCAGTGTTTGATGCAACTGTAATTACAAAATTAAACTCAGAAAGATCAGTTCTTCTTGGCAAAACAAACCTTGATGAGTTTGCACATGGTTCATCAACAGAAACTTCTGCGTATGGACCAAGCAAAAACCCTTGGGATACTACAAGAATTCCCGGTGGTTCATCTGGTGGCTCTGCGGCAGCTGTTGCGGCAGGATTAGTTCCTTTTGCTCTAGCAACAGAAACAGGAGGTTCCATAAGGCTGCCAGCATCTTTGTGTGGTATTTGTGGTTGGAAACCAACGTATGGACGTGTTTCTCGTTATGGCGTCATTGCAATGACATCTTCAAATGATAGCCCTGGAGCAATTGCTAGAAGCGTTAAAGACCTTGCATACACTGCAGAGATTCTTTCAGGACATGATCCTAAGGATTCAACAACCAGTGTTAAAGATATTCCAAATTATGCAGCTAACCTTAGAAGTGATTTAAGAGGTGTTAAAATTGGTGTTCCCAAAGAATATTTTGTTTCTGGAATGCAACCAGAGGTAGAAGCAAGAATACACGAAGCAATTCAAAAGCTAAAAGAGCTTGGTGCTGAGATTTTTGAAGTGTCTTTACCTTTAACTAAATATGGTTCTTTAGTTTATGCGATTGTTACTCCAGCTGAGATTTCTTCGAACCTTGCTCGTTTTGATGGTATTAGATATGGACATAGATCAAAGGATGCAAAAGAACTTTTAGATATATATGCCAAAAGCCGTGAAGAAGGTTTTGGTGATGAAGCAAAACGTCGTATCATGACAGGAACATATGCTCTTTCAGCAGGATACTATGACGCATACTATTTGAAAGCTCAAAAAGTCAGAAGACTTTTAGTTAATGAATTTAATGAAGTTTTTGGAAAGGTTGATGCATTGGTTTGTGCATCAGTTCCAAACGTTGCTCAAAAGATTGGTACTGCTAAAGACAATCCTTTGTTTGGATATATTGCAGACCAATTAAATATTCCCGCGTCTATGGCTGGACTTCCTGCTTTGTCCATTCCCTGTGGTTTTGCAAAAGCAGAAGATGATGTTTCTGTTGAAATGCCTGTTGGTTTACAGATCATTGGTCCACAGTGGGGTGAGCAAAACATTTTCAATATTGGACACGCATACCAGACAATCACTGACTGGCACAAGAAATATCCTAAAGGATTTGGAGAATAGCATGGAAGAAAAGAATGTTACAAACGAATATACGCCGGTAATTGGTCTTGAGATTCACGTTCAGTTGAAAACCAAGAGCAAGATGTTTTGTGATTCTCCGAATAATCCAGATGAAACTGTTCCAAACACAAACATTTGTGAGGTTTGCACAGCACAGCCAGGAACATTGCCTGTTGCAAACAAAGAGGCTGTTCGCTTAGGAACAATGCTTGGTCTTGCTTTGAATTGTAAAATTGCTAATAACTGCAAGTTTGATCGTAAATCCTACTTTTATCCAGATCTTCCAAAGGGGTACCAGATTTCTCAGTATGACAAACCAATTGCAGAACATGGGTACTTAGATATTAATGTTGAAGGTGTTGTTAAAAGAGTACGCATTCGCAGAGCGCATTTAGAAGAAGATGCTGGCAAAAACATTCATCCAGAGGGTTTAGGGTATTCTTTGGTTGATTACAACCGCGCTGGTTGTCCTTTAATTGAAATAGTTACTGAACCTGATATTACATCCGCTAAAGAAGCAAGGATTTTCTTAGAGGAGTTAAGAAACATTGTTAGATACATTGGAGCAGGAAGTGCTGACATGGAAAAGGGGACAATGCGACTTGAACCAAACATTTCTGTTAGAAAACCAGGACAGCAAGAACTCCCTAATTACAAAGTTGAGGTTAAGAATATAAACTCATTTAAGTTTGCAGAGTCTGCGATTGAATACGAGATTGCAAGACACATTGAAATGCTTAAAGAAGGTCAAACTCCAAAACAGGTTACAATGGGCTGGAATGAAAAAGCGTCTCAAACTGTTGAACAGAGAAGCAAAGAAGAAGCAAATGATTACAGATATTTCCCTGATCCTGATCTTCCGGTGTTAAAACTTTCTGATGAATTCATTTCAAATCTTCAGTCCGCGCTTCCAGAACTTCCCGCTGCAAAACGTCTACGATTTGAAGAAGAATATGGTTTGCCTGATGAAGACATTCAAAACCTCGTTAACTGGAAAGAATTAACAGAGTATTTTGAAGAAGTTGTTTCTGAAATACAGGCTTGGATTAAAGCAGAACATACAAACGAAGATGAGTTGAAGCTTGTAAAAATGGCTGCAAACTGGTGTTTGCAGGATTTCTCCGCATTGTTAAATGCCGCAAAGATTAACCCAAGCGAAAGCAGAATTACCCAGGAAAACTTTGCTGAATTGTTAAAACATATTGCTGATGGTAAGATTAGTGTAACAGCAGGGAAAAAGGTTTTTTCAGAGATGTTTGAACACGGCGGTGAGCCTGACCACATCATTGAAGACCTTGGATTAACGCAGATTAGTGATACTAGTGAGATAGAAAGCGCAATAGACAATGTAATTAAATCTAACGAAAAAGCTGTTTTAGATTACAAAGCTGGTCAACAAAAGTCCTTTGGTTTCTTAGTTGGAATGGCAATGAAAGAACTAAAGGGTAAAGGCAACCCGCAGTTAGTAAATGAAATATTAAAGAAAAAATTGGAGTAACTATGCATAGAGGACAAAGCCCAGAACAAGAGCTTCCTACAAATATATATGATCCAAAAAAGGCTGAATACAGGGCGCACCCAACAGATCCTGTTGAGTTTAAGGCGCGTGTTTTAGGAGATATCAAAGAATATTTTGATCAGGCTGTAATTGCTAAGCCCAATGATCTTGAAATGATCGCAAATAATGTTGCGACATATATTGGTATTAGTTACTGGGACGGAGAAAGCAATGAACAGAAACGAATGATTGCTGAAGCGCTAAGAAGCAAGGGAGATTTAAATTTAAATCACAAGAAACTTGTAAGTCTAGTTATCCAAGCTTTGCTTGCAAGAGGCGAGCAACCACAACACGAAGTTGAAGAAGAAAAAGAAGAAGCAGCCTAAGCTGCTTTTTTTAAAAAGTTTTTTGTTTTCAAAGCAGTTTTCTGAAGACTGTTTTTTTTGTTTGGGTCAAACCAGAATATTTCTTCGTTTCTTTTAAACCATGTTCTTTGTCTTTTCGCGTATTTCTTAACTGCTGTTAAAAGATTAGAACGCATTTCTTCTTTGGATATTTTTCCTTGCAAGTACAGAGAAACAAAACGATACTCTAAACCAAAGTTTTCAAGAGTCTTCCAGGAAGCACCATTTTGATGGAGTTTCTTAACTTCCGCGATCATTCCTTTTTTAAGCCGTATATCTAAACGTTTTGATATCTTTTGAAGAAGCTTTGCTGTGTCCATGTCTAAACCAATATACAAAACTTGGTATTTAGGAGTGCCATTTAAGTTTCTGAAAGCAGGTTTTCTTGATCCTTTAATTATCTCCAGCGCCCTTATTACCCTTCGTTTATTCTTTGCATCAATGTTTTTTGCTCTTTGTGGATCTAGTTTTGAAAGCATGGCAAAAAGTTTTTCTGCTGATAGTTTTGAGAGTTTGTTACGAAGTTCTTTGTTTGGAGCAACGTCTGAAAAGTTCTGGTTTTTACAAACCGAATCTATCCAAAAACCAGTTCCCCCACAAAGAATTGGTAGTTTTTTAGCTTTTAGTATCTTGGATATTGCTTTTTCTGAAGCTTTTTTAAATTTAGAAACATTGTAGGATGCGCTTTTTGGACTTGCTATATCAAGTAAGTGGTGTTTAATGCCTTGCATTTCTTTCTTGGATATTTTTCCACTTCCCAAATCCATGTCTTTGTAGATTTGTCTTGAATCAGCGGAAACAACTTCACCGTTAAACTTCTTAGCAAGCAAAACCGCCAGATCTGATTTTCCTGTTGCTGTTGGTCCAATAATTGCTAATATTTTAGGGAGTTTTTCTTTAGACATAGATTTTTTACAGAACTTAGTATATTATATTGAGACCTAAAAAGAAAGGACAATATGAAACAAAAAATATATATTGCTTTAGTAGCTATTGCTCTTTTAGCAGCAGGATGTAATGCAAAGGTTCAGAAGAATGAAGATACTAATACAACAGAACAAGCAGGAGACAAAAATGAAAGTAAGGAAGTAGCAAAGGTTGAACAAAAAGAAACCACTGACCAAAATTCAATACCGCACTTTTCAGACGGCAGTGATATTGAAGCAGTTCCTACGCCAGAAGTAAAAGAAATTAAGATTACAGCTGATGGATTTGTTCCAAGCAGTATAGCTATTACAAAAGGGGATTACATTCAGTTTACAAACACTGATTCTAATCCGCACTGGCCAGCATCAGGTCCACACCCAGCACATACAGCACTTCCTGGTTTTGATGCCTTGAAAGGAATCAAAACAGGAAACTATTACAGATATCAATTCACTCAAGTTGGTACATGGTCTTTCCATGATCACTTGAATCCATCTTTGAAGGGGACTGTGGTGGTTAAATAACTGAGGAGAATGTTTGAGGACCAGCAACGCGTGAGCGAAGCTGGTCCTCGTTTTGTTTCAGTGGTCGTGGACGATCCGCCTTGTTGGCCCTAAGCGGAGAGGGCTCGAATGATCACCTCCGAGAAGCGGTAGTGTTCGTCCGCGATGTCATTGTGGTGTCCTCCTGAAAGGGAACACCTTAAGTATACCATCTCTATTTCTTTTCTTGTATTTCTTTGACAAGTTTAGGAACAAACTTCTTTAAAGGCATGGCTCCAAGGTCTTTTTGGGCTCTTGTTCTAACTGATATTTTTTTTGATTTCATTTCTTTTTCCCCAAGAACAAGCATATATGGCGACTTATTCATCTGAGCTTCACGTATTTTCTTTCCTATTGATTCATCACGATCATCAACCTCTAAACGGATGTCTGGGATGAGCTCTTTGAGCTCTTTTTCCACAGCCCTCGCGTACTTATTCTGTTTTTTGGATATTGGCAGAATTGAGACTTGGACAGGGGAGAGCCACAGTGGGAAAGCTCCCGCAAACTGTTCTATGAGGATTGCTAGGAAGCGTTCTAATGATCCAAGTAAAGCACGGTGAATGACAATTGGGCGTTTTTTTGTTCCGTCTTTGTCAACGTATTCTAAATCAAAACGTTGTGGGTTTTGAAAATCAAGTTGAACTGTCGCAAGCTGCCATTTTCTTCCGAGCGTATCTTTAACTTGCATGTCTATCTTAGGACCATAGAAAGCACCGTCCCCCTCGTTTATTTCGTATTTCCATTTTGCTTTTTTTAGTGCTTTTTCTAAAGCATTTTCAGCTTCATTCCATTCTTCTTTGGTACCCATTGATTTTTCAGGTTTTGTAGAAAGGAATACATCCCCAATTTTCATACCAAAGATTTTGTATACTCGAATAATTCTCTTCAAAAGTTCTGCAACTTCTCCTGCAACTTGATTAGCAGTTAGGTATATATGACAATCGTCTTGTTCAAAACCACGGACTCTTGTCATTCCACCAAGTGCGCCTGAGAGCTCATTGCGGTAGAGTGTTGTTAATTCAGCAAGGCGAAGAGGAAGGTCTTTGTATGAATACAGACCTTGTTTAAAGTAGAGCATGTGACCAGGACAGTTCATTGGTTTAAGAGCAAAGTCTCTTCCTTCAACTTTAAATGTAAACATATCATCTTTGAAATGTTCCCAGTGTCCTGATGTTTTAAACAATTCAGCATCAAACATTTGAGGAAATTTAACTTCACTGTATCCAGGACCATACGAAACTCCTCTAACAAATTTTTCAAGTTCATTTCTAACGATTGTTCCTTTTGGTGTGTAGAAAGGAATACCAGGTGAAAGTTCGTTGAAAAGAAATAGTCCTAGTTTTGGACCCAAAACTCTGTGGTCTCGTTTTGCGAGTTCTTCTTGAAGTTGTATGTAATTATCTAGTTCAGTCTTTGTTTCAAAAGAAAGACCATATATTCTTTGCATTTGAGGGTTTGCTTGATCTCCACGCCAATATGCTCCAGATGTCTTTTCAAGCTTGAAAGCGTCAGTTTTAATCTCTGAAGTGTTGTTTACATGTCCACCACGACATAGATCAACGAATTTTCCTGTGTGGTAAAGAGAAACATGAGTTGGTTTTTCTTTGTCAGAACCTGAATCTCCCGTGATGTCTTTAAATACTGTGGTGCCGTGTTTTTCAATGTCTGAAATTAGTTCTACTTTGAAAGGTTGTTTTTTCTCTTCAAAGAATTTCTTTGCTTCTTTGAAACTCATTTCTTCATGCTTGAATTCGAGTTTCTGTCGAACTAACTCGCGCATTCTTTTTTCAAGTCTGTTTAAATCTTCAGGAGTTAGTGCTCTTGGAAGTAGGAAGTCATAGTAGAATCCGTTTTCTATGACAGGACCAACCCCAAGCTGAGCTTTTGGAAACGCTTCTAAAACAGCGCTTGCTAAGATGTGTGCTAGTGAGTGTCTTAAGTTGTGTAGTTTTTCGTTTTGCATAGTTTGCTTCTTACTTATTAAGATATGGAGGGGGAAGAAAAAAACCCCAAAGCAAGGACGCAAGATTTTTGCGAAAATGCTTTGGGGTTCAATGTTGAACGGTTCCACCCAAATTAACTTTATGTTGTTTGAAGCTCACAGTTGGTAGCTGTATCATTGCTTCAAGAGCTGTTGATAGTATACCAGACTTTACAAGTTTAGGCGAATTAGGTATTCTTAGCTGCTGTATTTCCCGCAGTTCATCCACCACAGCAGATAGTCTCTTGAGGAGGAGACAAATGACGACGGCAACACGTTCTGATGTTTCGATGTTCAAGGTGTATGGTCTTGGTCGTTATTGGCAGACCATGATCACGACGCGGAGCATGACCGAGTTCGATCTTGCCAAGGCAGCGTTCTTCACGCTATTGGCCAGCACTGAGATGGGGTTCGAAGATCTGTACAATGAGTACCTCAAAGATCTCAAAGAACCCCACAACGGCGATCGGGTTTTCGAGTTCCTGCGCCGGTTCGTGGACTAGCCGTCGTCGCAACTTAGGCCGGGGAAGGTGTTTTCTTTCATAGAAACATCAACCCCGGCTTTGCGATTTCTATCTTCCGTTTTTTACCAGTACTCTAGTTATTTCCTTCAGTGCTCTAAGTTCTTTAAGCATTTGTTCTGAAAAACTTACTTTTAATTTAGTGTTGATTGTTTTTTGTGGTGTTCCCAATTCATCGGTTATTAACAAGTTAACCGTAGTATTCCCTGGGAATCTTGTTAGGATTGCTTTCATTGAATCCATTGTTTGTCTGCTTACTTTTTCTGGCAGATATATTTCAATGACGCTGTTGTTTTCAATGTCCTGAACGTTCATCTGGTAAAGGTCATCGTTTGGTAGTTCTCTGACTTCTTCAGCAATGAGTTTAAACTCACCGTCTTTTTCAGATAACCTTCCGGTTATTTGAACAATCTGTTCTAGTTCAATTAAGTTTCCAAATCTTTGAAGAGTCTTTGGGAAGATTAATGCTTCGATGCTTCCACTTTGATCTTCTAGGTTTAAGAAGACCATTGGTTCTTGTTTTTTAGTAAGGCTTTTTTTAAGTTTGGAGATGATACCTCCAACAGAAACGTTTGCATCAATCATTTCATCGGTTAATGCTCCAACTTTCATTATCTGAGACAAAACATTTTTGTAGTTATTTAAAGGGTGTGATGAAACATAGAGTCCTAAGAGTTCTTTTTCCCAGAGTAGTTTTTCATCATCCGTTGCTGCTGTTGTTTCTGTTAAGCGTATATCTGAGTCATCTACTGGAGTCGCACCAAAAAGACTTTCTTGTCCCGACTGCTTTATCTTTGCATGGTCTCTAACAAATTCAAGGATATTCTCTGTGTTGAAAAGCATTTGGTTTCTTTCACCAAAAGCATCAAGGGCTCCTGATTTAACTAATGCTTCCCATGATTTTTTGTTGAAGTTTTTTGTTTCAATTCTAAGTAAGAAGTCTTTAAGGTTTTTGAATTTACCCCCAATTTTTCTCTGCTCCTTTATTTGAGTTATGACATCATATCCAAGGTTTTTAATCGCGTTTAAACCAAAACGAATGTTGTTTTGATCAATGACTGTGAAGTTGTTTAAGGATTCATTAACATCCGGAGGAAGGACGTTTATTCCCATTTTTTTGCATTCCTCAACTGCTTCGTAGATTTTAACGACATCGCCAGATTCAGCAGTCATAACAGCTGCCATGAACTCAACTGTGTAGTTTGCTTTCATGTACGCGGTTTGGTAGGAAACTGTGGAATATGACGCTGAGTGTGATTTGTTAAAACCATAGGCTGCAAATGGTTCAATCCAGGACCAGATTTCTTCTGCTTTGCTTTGTGAGAATTTGGAGTGTACAACACAACCTTTAACGAATTTTTCTCGCTGTTTTGCCATTTCAGCAGGGATCTTTTTTCCAACAGCTTTTCTAAACTTATCAACCTCTTCCCATGTGTATCCTGCGATGTCGTGCGCAATCTGTAAAAGGTCATCCTGGTAAACAAGAACACCATAGGTTCTTTTCAAGATTTGTTCAAAAGTTGGATCAAGGTAGGTAACAAGTTTTGGGTTATGCGCACGCTCAATGAAGAGCGGGATGAATTGCATTGGACCCGGACGGTACAGTGCAATCATTGCCATGATGTCAAAAATGTCTTTAGGCTGGAGTTCTTTTAAGTATCTTGTCATTCCAGAAGAACCCATCTGGAAAACACCGAATGTGTGTCCTGAAGAAAGAAGTTCAAAGGTTTTCTTGTCAGGATGCGGTAGGTTGTAGATATCTATCTTAGTATTGTGTCTTGCTTCAACTATTTTGATTGCTTCCTCAAGTATTGAAAGATTTCGAATACCAAGAAGGTCGATTTTAACAGCACCGATTGCTTTAACATTTGCGTTAACATCCAGTGAGTACATATCATATTGGGTGATTAAACGGTCGCCGTCTGGTTCTTTTTGAAGTGGCATGTAATCAGTTAACTCTGTCGGGGTTATGACAACACCAGCAGCGTGCACTGACGCGTGTCTTGCTCCGCCTTCTAGTTTAGTTGCAATGTCAATGATTTTTTTTGTTTCTGGATCTATTTTGTAGACTTCAGCAAGGTCGGTTGATATATTGAGTGCTTTTTCAATGGTCATATCAAAGCCTTGTTTTCCGAGTGGAATCATTTTTGCAATTTTGTCGCATTTACTATATGCAACGCCTAAAGCACGACCAACATCTCTAACAGCTGCTCTTGCTTTCATTGTTCCAAATGTTATTATCTGAGCAACTTTGTCTTTACCGTATTTGTCCGTGATGTATGAAATGATGTCATCTCTTCTATTGTCAGCAATGTCTAAGTCAATATCAGGAGGGGTTGGTCTGTGCATTGTTAAGAAACGCTCAAAAGGAAGCTGGAAGTATATTGGATCAATGTTAGTTATTCCAATCGCGTATCCAACCATGGATCCAGCTGCTGAACCTCTGGTGTTTGTAATGATTCCCATGCTTTTGGCAGTGTTAACAATGTCCGCAAGAACAAGGAAGTATGTTGCAAACCCTTTGTTTATGATGATGTTTAATTCGTAATCTAATCTTTCAATGATGCTTTCTGGGAGTTTGTCGTTTTTAGCGTAGAATTTTTTTGCTCTCTCAAAGGTTATTGTCCTTAAGTATTCTTCTGGGGTTTCTTTGTTTGGTGTTTTGTATACAGGGAAGTACCTTTGGTTTATTGGTATCTCAAGAGAACACATTTCAGCAATTCTTGAAGTGTTTTCAATTGCTTCTGGGTAGTCACTGAATCTTTGAGCCATTTCCTCAGCGCTTCTTAAAGAAAGGTCGCTTGTAGTCATATCTAAACGATCAGTGTCACTTACTGTTTTTCCTGTACCAATGCAAACTAAAACATCCTGGGCTTCAAAATCACCAGGATTGATGTAGTGACAGTCTGCTGTGGCTACTAAACCAAGCCCTTCGGTTTTAGCAAGGGCTGATAGCCCTTTGATTACTTTTTCGTTTTCAATATCAAAATCACTTGTTTGGTTTTCTGATCTTTGGTTTCTTTGAATTTCTAGAAAAAAGTTTTCTTTTCCAAAAATATCTACGTATTCACTTAAAACTTTTTGTGCTTCTATGAGGTTTTTGTTTTTTATCGCCCTATATATTTCACCTCTAGGACAACCAGAAAGTGCAATTAATCCCTCAGAGTGTTTTTTGAGTAGCTCTTTATCGATTTTTGGTTTGTAGTAAAAACCATTTAAGTGCGCAATGGTTGTTAGTTGAATCAGGTTTTTGTAACCAGCAAGATTTTTTGCAAGCAGGGTTAGGTGGAAATAGTCGTCATCAATCTTTGGTTGTTTGTCGTTTATAGTTCGGATTGCTATGTACGCTTCCATCCCAATGATTGGTTTGATGTCTCGTTCTAAAGCTTTGGTGTAAAATTCAATTGCACCGTACATAACACCATGGTCTGTTAAAGCAAGGGCTTCAAAACCTAGTTCTTTAGCACGATTAAGCAATGGGTCTATCTGGGAAAGACCGTCTAGAAGGGAAAGGTGAGAGTGGACGTGAAGATGGGTGAATTTCATGGTTTTTTAATCTGTAAGTCATTATATATCAGATCAGTCAGCTTAGAAAATGAGTGTATGCGTCCAGGTCAGATTGCACTCTTGGGGTAATTGGTTAGTATCTAAAGA
>CAYIKZ010000014.1:0-17675 GCA_964364285.1 uncultured Candidatus Saccharibacteria bacterium
GGGTTACTCCTAGGGCTGCGGTAGTCACATCCAGCTTGCTTGAAGGAGCAGTCGTTCCAATGCCGACATTACCATCATCTCTGACAAAGAACTTTGATGATCCTGTAGAGTCTTGGACTTCTAGAGAAGATGTTGCGCTGGTTGCTCCGGCACCTTTAATAACAAGCTTGGCATTGGTACCAGAGATGGCTCCAGATCTCGTAGTACCAAAACCAAACGTGTTATTTGTGTCATCAAAGAAAAGCTGAGCATTATCTTGGGAGATTAAACCAGCTGCTCCTGCAAACAAAACACTGCCTTGAGTTAAACTCGAAATGTTTACATTGGTAGAATTTATGGTTGCACCATAGACATTGGCAAACCTTCTTCCTGAAGAACCAAGGTCTCTGGTGTTGTCTGCTTCAGGACCAATGTTCCCTGCTACTTCTAGTTTGAAGGTTGTTGGGGTGGTGATGCCGATACCGACATTTCCACTTCCAAGGACAGAAAGTCTAGTTCCACCAACAAGGGTGTAAGGTAATCCTGAGTTGGTTCCTGTCCAAGCATCTGTGGTAAGAGAAGTGTTAGAAGCAATAGCAGAGATTGTTCTTGTTTCTGCATTAACTGTGATTGTATCACCTACTTTGAAGGTGTTAAGGAATTGGGTACCTACACCGGTTACTGTTGTTAGGGTTGCTGTTGTCGATACTGTACCTGTGCCTGTTGTGCTTTGAGCAACTTGCAGATTTGCTGTAGGAGAGGTGGTACCGATACCGACGTTAGCAGCACTTGTATCAACATAGAGTTGGTTTGTGTTAACAGCAAAGTCACCAGTAGTTGAGAGGTTAACATTTAAATTAGAACCAGCTGCTGGAGTAATAGTCAGTGCTGATGTACTAATTAGTGACGGAGTAGATACAGATGTTGGAGCTAATAACTTTGTTGCTGTTAATGTATCTGTAACAAAGGTTAAGTCTGCATCATCAACAAGCAACCCTGCTGTTCCTGCAAAGGTTACTCTAGTAGGAGTAAGGCCGCTTGCTGTGAGATTTGTTGCATTAATATTTGTACCATAGACATTGGCAAATCTTCTTCCTGAGGAACCAAGGTCTCTAGTGTTGTCTGCTTCAGGACCAATGGAACCTGCTACTTCAAGTTTGAAGGTTGTTGGGGTAGTGGTACCAATACCAACGTTGCCACCGTTTGCTGCTAACCAGGAATTGGTATTGTTGCCAAATTTTGCAACTGATGTAGTTAATCCTGCATTACCAAATATTTCTACATTATCACCTGTCCATCCACCCAACCCTATTCTAAATGTATGACCACCAGAACCTTCATTGGTTGCCACTAAATCAAAAGTTTTCGGAGCTGACTTTGCAAATTGCCAAGGATTAGAACTGCCAATTTTTACATCTCCTGCAACTTCAAGTTTTGCCCCTGGATTTGTTGTGCCAATACCAACATTTCCGTCTTGATCAATTCTCACTCGCTCTGCTGGAGTTGCAGATAGGGCAGGGGTTGTTGAAAAAGTTAAATAGCTTGGTAAATTAGTTGGACTAAATGTGCCGTTAGCAAAAGCTTGAATCTTAGCAGTAGTTGCAAATGCACTACCAGTTCCACCTTGGAACAAAATATTTCCCAACTCATGTCCTACGGTAGAAGCAGCACCACTGTTAGATGCTCCTTTTTGGAAAATTAAATTAGAACCATTGCTATTATTAGCGCCAATGCGCATGGTCAGGTTTGTGGCATTACCGGCTGTTTCGTCATTGCCCAACAAGCTAAGGCTTCCAGTACTCAATACTTCAAAATCAACTTTTGAACCTGCGACATGTAACTTTGCTAATGGTACATTCGTCCCAATTCCAACATTACCATCATCTCTAACAAAGAACTTTGATGCTCCTGCTGAATCTTGGACTTCTAGGGAAGATGTTGAGCTTGTTGCTCCGGCACCTTTAATAACAAGCTTGGCATTGGTACCAGAGATGGCTCCAGATCTCGTAGTACCAAAACCAAACGTGTTATTTGTGTCATCAAAGAAAAGCTGAGCATTATCTTGGGAGATTAAACCAGCTGCTCCTGCAAACAAAACACTGCCCAGTGTCATGCCACTATTAGTCAATGAAGTGCCTGTGATTGCACCACCTGTAATACTACCGGAACCTGCATTGATGGTGTTGTTGTTTGTAACAATTCCGTTTGTCCATACACCGCTAATTCCAAAAGCTGTTGTGCCAGTTCCAGAAATTGTTGTTGGTCCTGAAAGACTAATTGCTGATCCGTTTATTGTGCTTGTGCCAGTGGCATTGCCAGCTGTAAATGTAGAACCAGCAGTTGAAGCTAGTGTTGAAGAACCACTTGCTAAGAACGTGCCATTAACATCTAAGGTTGTTGTTGGGCTTGCGTTGTTTATGCCAACCCTGGTATTAGTTGTATCAATATCCAAAACAGAGGTTGTGCCATCAGCTTTTCTAAAATCAAAAGCAGTCACAGAATTATTCTGTGGTACAAAAACAGCCGTAGAGTTTGTTCCTCGGAAATTAAAGGTTGTTGTGCCAGTAGCATTGGTTGATGTAGTCCAAGTGTTGTTAGTATCATAACCAACGGTTAATTGAGGTGTTGTCGTGGATAAAACCACTAGAGGACCAGATGTAGAAAGAGACCCGCCAAATATGAAGTTGTCATCGGTTTTTAAAGTGTCTGGCGCTGATCTGTAAAGATTAGTGTCAGAACCAAAAAGTATTCCTCCTGAAGCAGTTGTGCCTGCGGCAAAATTTAACTTTGAATTCAAACCAGAAACTATCCCCAAACCAATATTGCCCTGATCGTTGATCAGAAACTTTGTGGCACCACTGCTGTCGTCAGCTCGAACAATTGATTTCTTCAAGTTTATTGTCTGTGATGTTCCATCTCCAAGCGCTGTGTCAACAACTATTGTTGTATCATTTGTTACGGCCGTGACTGTTGCGTAAGTTGCAGGTGATGAAGACAAAGAAATTCTGTCACCAACTCCTACTGTTGTTGTAAACGTTGTACCAACACCTGTGATAGTTGTTGAAGCATTACTTACTGTTGTTCCGCCAATGTTAGTTGCATCAGCTGGTTGAACAACAGTTAAGCGAGAAAGATTTGTTCCTGTTCCAATACCAACATTTCCTAAAGCATTAACTCTCAAACGTTCAGTGCTTGAAGAATATCCTCCTGTGTAAATTCTGACATCATTGTTTGTTGATGTCGCGACAATGTCTAAACCAGAACCACCACTTGTTGTAACATAACCTCGATTAAAGCCAAAGCTTGTGTTGGTAGGAGCAAGGCTTCCTAAAGAAGTACTAACTGCTGCAGCTTGCACCAAAAACTCTGCAGCACCGCTTGCAGTGTTTGAAGTGTTGTTTAATATTGCCTGTGATTTTAAATCTGCGCTTTGTAAGATATCCAAAACACTTGTTGGACTTGCGTTGTCTATTCCGATTCTCCTGTTTTGCGTATCAATTGTTAAAACAGGGAGATCAGTTGAGGTCGTGAAATTAAATGCAGTTGTTGAATCAACAGTAGGTTTAAACGTTGCGCTTGGGCTTGTACCCTTGAAAGTAAAGGTTGTTGCGCCAGTTGATGTTGTGCTTGTATACCACTGATTACCAGTATCATAGCCGACTGTTAATTGTGGCTGATTATGAGCTAAAACCTTTAGGGGACCATTGAAATTAGCGTTGTTATTTATGGTTAAATCATCAATTGTTGCAGTGGAAGCAAAAAGTCTTGTAGTTGAAAGGTCGGTTGCGCTAAAAATCGTTGTTGGAGGTGTTGTTGTTGTGTTTGGAAGTGGAGCGGGTGCATATAACCAAGGAGGTACTGGATTTCCTGCCCAAGCCAAACCATCTTTTCCGTCTGATCCTTTTTCACCAGAAGGACCTGCAACACCAGGAACACCTTGAATACCTTTTGGTCCTGCGGGACCTTGTTTACCCAAAACATAAATTATTTTTGTCCCTGTTGTTCCTGTACCAGTCCCTGTTGCTATTCCCGTTTCGCTTTTCACAGGAATTTTTTGTTCTTCAGGAACTGGTTCTTTGCCGTAGTACTTAACAACAGAAGGAGCCCCTGCATCGTAAATTATTTTTGTTGGTTCATTTTTTAAATCAGCGATTTTCTTTGTTGCAAGTTGTGCGTTATAAATTATTCCGCCTGCTAAAACTAAAGCAATAATTGCAAGTGCGGCAGTTAAATATTTCGCTCCTGCTGTTGAACCATTTTTAGTTTGTGAAAGGTGAGAAGTTACAGAGTTTAATATTTTTCCAAGAGCGGTTGTTGGTGTGTGATACAAAGCACCTTCGTCTGTAATTGGCTCTTTTTTAGCAGAAATTAAATCAGCAACTTCTTTTTTAAACGTTGTTTGAAAACTTTCAAACTTTTTATCAAGTTCTTTGCTTAAGGTTTTTTCTGGTTCTACTTTGATAACAGGGGCTACTGCAACACCTGAAAGTTTTTCAACTGCATTGCTAATTTTCTTAAGCAATGATGTTTGTTCAACAATCTGTGAGTCAATAACTTCTGTTCTTAACTGCTCCAATTTTTGTTTTGTATTAACTTCAGCTTTTGATGTTTGTGGTTCATCAAAATCAGAAAGACCAGCCTCTTGTCCGAGCCTTGAATTCTTGTACGCCTGAAGGTCACTTTTTGCTATTACCCAGTTATTTCCGATCTTGCTCGCTTTTAGTCTTCCGGTTCTTGCAAGATACGTAACATAGTCTCTGTGATAGCCGGTTTGCTCTGAAACCTCGTTAACTGACAAAAGATCTTTTTCAAGATCTTCTTCTTTAAGTGTATTTGTTTTTTTTATTTTGTTTTTTGCGGACACTTTTGTTCTTGCTTTTTATTTCAATTCTCTAGGATTTGTTGGCGATTTTCGGAAAACCTCTGGATCAAGAGATAGCAAATTTATCTACTAATATTTTAACAATTTAGATGAAAATTTGGAAGATGAAAGTGATCAAAAAGTTGTGAATAAGCCTAGAAACATGGGATATGAAACAAAATCATTTCTAAGAAACATTTTCAAGCAAATAATTTGCACAAAATTATTACAATATCATATTTTGTTGTAATACTATTATCCACTTTCAACCAATGAATGTATGAAAAAGTACAAAGAAAAAAAATACTACGTTCGAAGAGTAAAATATAACTTTACGAAAATAACGCTTTGTTTTGTAAAGCGTCTTAGTGGATAACCTGTGGTGATAGATTACGAACTATTGACGAACGACGGTCAAATGTAATATCATAACTATGTTAGTTAAGCCGAATTTGCTTTGAAACAAAAAATACGGCGAAATACAAACAAAATTAATCACATAGGGAGTTCAAAAACGCATGTCACAGGTTTTAAGCCAGAAAACACTCAAGTTGCTTGAAAAGATTCGCGAGCAGGGCAAAATCAACGTTTACTCGTTTATTAAGCGTTTCTACAGACACGAGTCATATCGCAAGATTTACACTCATATTTATCAGCTAGAAAAGCGCGGTTACCTAGAAAAATATAAACTCAAAGATCTAGAATATTTAAGAGCTTCTGACAAAGGAATTGCTTCCTTAGACACATTCAAAAGAGAACGAGACGGTAAATGGAAAATGATTATCTTTGATATCCCAGAAAACAAAAGAGCTGTGAGAGACTATCTAAGAACAAAGTTAAAACAACTAGGATTTAAACGCTGGCAAAACAGCATTTGGATCACCCCCTATCGCCTGCCTGATGATGTTGTTTCTGAATTAAAAGAATTGAGTAAAAGATATTTTATAAGGCTAATAACTGTTGAACATATAAACAACGAGAGCGGATTAAAAGAATTGTTCTAACAAATATATACGTATTAAACCCGAGTACAACCTCGGGTTTAATTTTTTTCTAATGAATATTTAATCTTTTTCGAGTATTAACTAATGCGTGGGGATAGCAGGTTAGCGGGAAGCAAGGTTTACCATCTAGCTCCTATGGGTTCGAGTCCCATTATCTCCACCATATTGACATGCTGGACAAAAAATAATATTCTGATATTGGTAAACCTTGCTGTCCGCATTCTTAAAGCCCCGCTCTTTTGCGGGGCTTTGTTTTGTTTGACAATCCCCCACTTCAGGGTTAGTATAGATACACAAGTTTCTTTTAAAACATATTTGGGAAGTCCGGTGAGATTCCGGGACTGTGCCGCAACTGTAATTCGCGTAATGCGATAAGTCAGATACCAAACAAATTAATTTTCCCGAGCAGGAAAATAGTTTAGACTAAACACCTACTATTCTCCCCCCATCGAAGGTGTTTTTTAATTTCAGTATATATACAAAAATGAACAGGGAACTAAATGTCATAAATATAAATGAAGATGTACAAGGGTGCGGACCTGAGTGCGATCATTTTGAGCATTGTGGTAGAACACTAGAAGACCATCTTAGAAACATGGGTATAGAAATACCAGCGACTCAAGAACCCGAGCCTACAGAAACAGATCCTGAAAATGAAGGTTCAATAAAACCAAAAGAAAGAACTCCAGAGGAAGAAGCACAAATTCAACAAAATATATCAAGCCAAAGAGAGACGTTATCCACAACACACTCATTCAGCAGAGAATACGCTACCCTAAAACTGTTTAAAAACGCTAATGGAGAAATAGACTTACAAGAACAAGGTCGTCTGGGCTTGCTTGAATTCTTTAAAGATGGCGAAGCAACTGAACCTGGATCAATAAGTAAGGATGAATACAAACAATATATAGAGCAAGTCTACACACAAGGGTATGTTCAAATCCCCTGTCACAATGAAAACGGTGACATAATCTATGTAACAGAACTATGCTTAGACAAAGATGGCAATGTAACTCAAACAGAACACAAACACAAAGACTTTGAAGCTCTGACCAAACCAACAGACCCTGATCTAGAAACGTTAGATGACCAAGGTGATGATGAATTTTATGAAATAGCGACTGTGGATAAGTCTTTTGACGTTCTGCCACCAGAACCAAAGCCAGCAACGACAACTCTACAAACACCAGCTGCTCAAAAAATTTCCAAAGAAACTGGTATTACTTTAGAAGTTAAAGATTCAGAAATTGTAGAAACTAAAACAACAAAACCAGAAAAACCAGTACTCTCATTCTTTCAACAAGGGTTGAGGGTAATAAAAGCTGAGGCAATGCACCAAGAAAAACCAAGAACCAAGGAAACAAACACTGACGCTCAAATACCGGAAAAACAACAAATGGTAAAAAAACAACCTGCCGCTATTCGCAAAGATATAACCCTTTCAAAGAAAGATGCTGAAATACCAGCTAATGTTTCTGTAAATTCAAATGTAGCATCGAAAGAAATAAAACCAGCCATAACAATAGCGGAAGCAATGCCAGAAACCCAAGATCAATCAGTACCAATTGCAGAAACAAGCGACATTCAAACCATAATCACTAATACCAGAGAAACATCCACCACTACTGACCGTACAACAGAAACTGTACCTGCGGTTCATTTAGCCAAAACACCACAAGCACCAAAACAAGAAAAGCAACACCAAGATATTTCTGTGGATAAGGCACAGAGTATACAAATTACTAGAATAGACGCGGATAATTCAATCGTATCCCCTGTATATAAAAAAGAAGGCCCACAACAAATAACTGAAGCCTCCACAAACACGACAACAGTTCTACTGCCAAAAACAGTTGAAAAAATTACGTCTTCCCCAGTTATTACCTTCAAAGCCGAAACATCCCCAGTTATTCCAGACGAACCAAAACCAGATGCGCCTGATATTGAAATAACAGAGAAAGGGGAGGTTGTTGTCAGATTAAAACCAACAGAAATAACTCAAGTCCCACAGGGTGATGATTCAAGAGCAGAAACTGTAATTGAATTAGCACAAGCAGAGCCACACACTATTAATACAATAAACGAAGCAATCCCTACAATAGTAGGGGTGCATATTAAACCTACTATCAAACAAAACATTGATATTGCACAAACAACAGAAAAACCTTCTTCGTCCAAAAATGTTGAACAATCAATAGTACTAGAACGTGAAGTAACAACAGGAGCAAAAAAAGAAACAGAAACAATCCAAACCACAGAACCAGAAAAAACTACTACCATCAAACCTGCTGAAAAGATCCCTGTAGTACAAACAGTCGAAAAACAAGTTTCTAAACAGAGCTTTGAAAAACAAAAAGAACAATTGGCTCAAGCAGCACAAACCGCAATCACTGAAATTAGAAGAATTCAGGAACTTCGTCGTGCTCATGAAAAGCTTTCAGGAAACAACTCCATAAGATATTCCCCTCCTCAAAATGACGCAGCAGATATCCCTTCTTCCTTAGTTAGAGAATTAGAAAAAATGGCAGCATAATATAAATGATATACTACGACTTAAAAACTGAAACCAAACGGAAAACCATTGGCAATGTCATTGCCCGTGATACTGAATTGCGTCGTATTACAAGAACTCTAAAAAGACAGTACAACAACAACTGTTTAATTACAGGGGCAAGTGGAACAGGTAAAACTGCCTTACTTGAAGGTTTTGCATATCAAATTTCAAAAGGAACAATAACCGGGTTTGAAAAAACAACCCTCGCTAAACTAGATAGCAGTAATATAAAGAAATACATTAATGGTGCAAATAACTCTGAAGCAGTTGCATTTCTAAATGGTGCTTTCAAAAGCTTACCCGCAGATACCATCATCTTCATCGATGATTTTGAAAATATCATCTCTGAAAGCAAAACATTTGAACTAAATCATGTTTTTGAAGCATTCCTAGAAAGAAACGATCTTCGTCTTTGTATTAGTGTTAATGAAAACAAGTATCAAAAACTCTTGGAACAAAACACAGCATTCTTTCAAAACTTTGAAGAAATATCTTTAAAAGAGAGCGATTCTAAAGAAACACTTCAAATCCTTGAGGCTCTCTGTCCTGCTTTTGAAAAAGAATACCAGATGAATATACAGAAAGAAGCTTTAAAATCCGTAGTTGAGCTTTCAAGAAAAGTTGTTTCAGAGAAAAAATCACCACTGCATGCAATCCACATGCTTGATGAAGCTTTGGCTTTTGCAAAGATTACCAGTGGTTCAAAAGAACTCAACAAACAAGACGTAGCTGAAGTCTTTGCCGAAAAAACAGGCATCCCAAGCGCTTCCTTAAACACAGATGATAGCAAACTCCTTAAAAACCTTGAAACAGAGCTTGAAAAAGGAATCATAGGGCAAGAAAATGCTGTTAAAATCGTTTCAGACATTGTTAGAAGAGGCAGAATGGGATTAAGAAATCCAAACCGCCCAACCGGCTCTTTCCTGTTCTTAGGACCATCGGGAGTTGGGAAAACGGAAACTTGCAAAGTTCTTGCAAAAACCGTGTATGGTTCAGAGCGCTCTTTCACTAGAATAGACATGTCAGAGTTTAGTGAACAACACACTGTTCAAAGATTAATTGGAGCGCCCCCAGGATACATTGGTTTTGAAACAGGTGGTCAATTAACTAACGCGATTTCAGAACAACCGTATTCCCTAATTCTTCTTGATGAAATTGAAAAAGCTCATCCTAAGATCTTTGATATATTCCTTCAAGTGTTTGATGATGGAAGGCTAACAGATGGACAAGGAAAAACAGTTAACTTTACAAACTCAATTGTGATATCGACTTCAAACCTTGGGATTGAAGAAATTGTTCAAGCTTTCAAAAAGGGGACTGATGTTTCCTCCCCTTCTTTCATGGAAAAAACTTTAATGCCAATCTTGATGAAAAACTTTAGAACAGAGTTCTTAAACCGTTTTGATGCAATAGTAGTCTTTAATCCTTTAAGCATTGAAAAACTAGTTGAAATTGCTGAGTTGGAAATTAAAAAGATCGAAGAAAGAGTTAAAGAACACAACATTCGTTTTAACATTGATCCTGAGATATTAAAAGAGAAAATACAAAGCATTAATGATCTACGCTTTGGGGCTCGCCCTGTTAAACGTTTTGTTGAACAAACTTGTGAAAGCTTAATCGCAATGAAACTACTAGAATAATACGATGCAAGAAGAACTACTAAAAGAACCTGAACAAAAACAGGAAAACAGCAACGAACACGTAGAAGCGCAGTCTTCTAGCTTTGATGCGAACAAATATCAAAGGCTAATCAAAATACGCCTTGAAAAGCTTGAAAGCATCAAACAATTCATTCCATTAAAAACCTACAACCTCATTTCTGAAAAACTAAACTCTGAAAGCCAAGCTCTAAACAAAACCATCACAGTTAAACAAAAACAAGCACAAATACAGAACCAGGAACAAAGCCTTCCCAAAGCATTTTTTGAACTACAATTAATGAAACCAAGAACAATTAGAATCGAATAACATATGACTACAGAGAACAAACAACCATACGAAGTTGAAATAGGGACAAGCAAACACCGAGAAACAACCAGAATCATTGGCATGAAAAAAGCTGATCGTTTTAGACATATGTATATGATTGGGAAAACAGGAACTGGAAAAACAACTCTCTACCAAAACATGGTCTTACAAGACATCAAAGCAGGTCGTGGAGTTTGTTTCGTTGATCCACATGGTGAAGCAATTGATTTCATACTACAAAGAATTCCTAAAAACAGGATTGATGATGTTGTTTTGTTTGACCCTGCAAACACTGACTTCCCTGTTGGTTTAAACCTTCTTGAATGGAAAGATGAAACAGACAAAGATTTCCTTGTTTCTGAAGCAATCCAAATATTTTACAAAATCTTTGATCCTGACCAAACCGGAGTTATTGGTCCTCAATTTGAACACTGGATGAGAAATGCCGCGTTAACTGTTATGGCTGATCCTGAAGGTGGAACTCTTTTAGAAATACCTCGTTTGTTTGTAGACAAAAACTTTGAGATGAGTAAAAGAAAATTCCTTAAAGACCCTATAGTTCAAGAGTTTTGGGAAAAACAAATGGCTAAAACAGCCGAGTTTCATCGTTCTGAAATGTTAAACTATTTCACTTCAAAGTTTGGAAGATTTATGACCAACACAATGATGAAAAACATAATTGGTCAGAAAAAGAGCTCATTTAACATTCAAGAGATAATTGATGGGGAAAAGATCCTACTAATCAACCTTTCCAAGGGAAAAATCGGTGAAGTTAATGCCCAGATGCTTGGTTTAATCTTGATGACAAAGCTTCAACTAGCAGTCCTTAAAAGAGCGCATATTGAACAGGAAAAACGTCATCCTTTCTACCTCTATGTTGATGAGTTCCAAAACCTTTTGACTGATGCTTTCATTTCAATGCTTTCTGAGTCAAGGAAATATGCTTTAAGCGTTCATTTAACAAACCAATACATTGCTCAACTCCCTGAAAACATTAGAAATGCGGTTTTAGGAAACATTGGAACATTAATAACCTTTCAAATAGGGGCACAGGATGCGGATTTCTTAAAAAAAGAAATGCAACCGCTAGATGAAAGCGATCTTCAAAATGTTCCACTAAGAGAGTTTTATATAAAGACAACGATTGATGGGGCGCCATATCCCCCATTCATGGCTAAGGGAAATGCGCCAAGCGAAAAAAACAAAACAGAAGATTTTTCAGAAGTTATAAAAACTTTATCTGAACTTAGATACGGACAGATCATCATATAGATTAAAAAGTTATTAAACTTTTTGACTAACCAAAAGGTTTTCCTTTAATATTCAGGTATGAAGATTTTGTTGATTGAAGATGAGCCATCTATTGCAAAGATCATTTCCTCTGCACTCAAGTACGAAAGAATAAATGTTGATATAGCGAAATGTGGTAACGCAGGGTTGCGCATGGCAGTTGCAAACAAATACGACCTAATAATCCTAGACTACAAACTACCGGACAAAAATGGTGATGAAATATGCTTGCAGCTACGCAATGCTAACTTTGACATGCCAATCATAGTACTTTCAGCTATACAAGACTATGAAAACAAGGTTAAACTCTTAGATGTAGGCGCTGATGACTATATAACAAAGCCTTTTGAATTAGCGGAACTCTTTGCAAGAATAAAGGCGGCATTAAGAAAACAAAGGATTGAGTTTGGAACAATCCTCTCATACGATGACCTTCGTTTAGACTTAAAAAGACATTCTGTGGAAAGGCGAGGCAACAAAATACGACTCAGAGACAAAGAAATTAGAATCCTAGAATATATGATGAGACACGCAGAACAAGTTTTAACAAGAGAAATGATCTTAAGTTATGCATGGGGACCAAACACAGAAAGATTCACTAATGTTGTTGATGTGCATGTACACAACCTTAGAGACAAGGTTGATAAGCCGTTTGGGATACATACGATCCAAACGGTTAATAACATTGGGTATAAATTGAGTAGATAGCTAAGTTATTCTTTAGTAGCATTCACATCGACAATCTGCATAACCTCGTCATTAACTTGAACATACTGCGTATCAGTTAGAATAATCATAGGCGTTTTCATTTTATACGCAAAGGCCGGTACTTTTTGATACGCATCCTTAAACTCATCAGTACCCCAATGTGGCATTACTAAAAAGTTTACTAATCCAATGCCTTTAGGATCAAAGTTGTCTTCTATATAACTTTCCAAGGCAAGTCCTGGAGAAATATCTTTAGCTGCGATGAAACTTCCTGTGCTAGTACCGATGTATACACCACCATTTTGTACGAATTCTCTTAAGAATACATCAAATCCGGTAAGACGAACCTGATTCATCATATAAACTAAGCTCCCGCCTTCTACATATATTACATCAGACTCAATCAGATCATTTTTGATTTGTTCGTAGCTTCTACCTGTAATACTGTATTCAAAGATATCAAAACCAGCTGTTTGCATAGCTTCTTTGTTTTTTTCGTGCCAAAGGAGGTCATCATTTTCATGTCCTTTTTCTAATGGTGTAGTAATAAAAGCGGTGCGTAATTTACCGCTGGTTGTCTTTATTTTTCCGGCTATGTCCTGAGCTACACTAGCTACCTCTGATGTTAAAAAAAGTCTTTTCATATATTTATATATTCTTTAATTCACGTAAAAAGGTCAATATTCAGTGAATGAAGAGCGTTTTAAACCTTCTATTCACTAGTTTTTAGCTAAGTTGGCTGTATCTTCGTGTAATTCCAAGTAAGTGTTTCTGAGATTCCCTTAACCATACTAGCAGTATCTTCTCCACAGATCTCCTTTTAAATATGTTAACACTGGGATATAATTAAAACAATGGAAATACAGAAAGACAAATTCAAAAAGCCAAGTCAACTGCCTGTGAAGATTACTGATTGGGTTGGTTCAACTAAGTCGTTAATTATACACACGGCTCTTTTCATTTTTATCTTTGCTTTAAGATTTTTTAATGTTTCTACCAATGACATTCTTTTAATCTTAACAACAGCCGTTTCTCTAGAAGCAATTTACCTTTCAATTTTCATTCAAATGACTGTTAACAGGAACACTCAAAGCTTAGTTGCTGTTGAAGAAGATATTGATGAAATTCAGGAAGATGTTGAAAAACTTGAAAAAGATATTGATGAAATTCAGGAAGATGTCGGAGAGATTCAAGAAGAAGATCAAGCTGACACGATTTATGAGAGAAAAAACGCAGAGCTGCTTCTAAACATTGAGTCAACAATGAAACAACTAACTAATGACATTGCAGCATTAAAGAATCAAAAAAAGTAAGCTAAAAGCTTACTTTTTTAATAGCTTAATACATCTAGATCTAGAATTGCACTGCTTTCGTCATACCAGTAAAATGTTATCATGTTAAGTCGTGTTTTATTCGTTTATTAATAACCATCCTAGCAACCGCGAACTCAGGACCTAATTGATCATAAATCTTCTTGGTGGTTTTATTCTTTAATATACGTTTTTTGATTACTTCGTAGTCTCCCTTATCACCACCGATCCGGACGTAGTCTTCGCATCCATCCACCCAAATTTTTTTGCACTTGCAGTAAGTAAGCTTTTTATGGGTATTCCAAAAAATCTCATCTCCGCAATGAGCGCATTTGTAGTAAGTCTCTTCTTTGGTTTTAATGGCAATTTCCTTTGGCATAGTTTTATCTCTTGAAGAGGTCTAGGTATTCATGCAGAACAAAAATCCGGTTACGGGAAAAACCAGTTACTTCCTTGAGGATACCGACGCGCTCCATCTCGCCAACAAGAGTATTAGTCGCTGTGTTTGAGGCATTAAGATATTTGGAAGCGTCGGAAACCTTAAATGCTGGCGTAGAGAATGATTGCAACAGCAGTTTGTGAGCTAGCTTGGCTCGCCGGCCAAGCTCCATAATTTGTTTCTCGTAGCGAGCGCGTAGATCAATAATCTTTTCGAATGTGTCCTTGCCTTTTTTAGCTGTCTCAATGACTGCCGAGAGAAAAAATACAACCCATTGATCCAAGTCATTTCGCTCACGCACAAAAGTAAGCGCATCATAATACGCCCCTTTGTTTCTTTCAAAGAAGTCTGAAAGATATAGTGTCGGCTTTCGTAGAATTCCAAGTTCAATAAGATGAAGTCCGATCAGCATACGACCAATTCTTCCGTTACCATCATTGAATGGGTGAATTGTTTCAAACTGATAATGCGAAATGGCCATCTTGATCAGATGGGGCATGTTTAATCCTTTGTTGTGCCAAAAAAACTCGAGATCTTTTAAGGCTTCTCCCATATCTTCGGGATGAGGTGGAATGAAAGCGGCTGTTTGAATACTTGTACCACCAATCCAATTTTGTCCGGTGCGAACTTCTCCCGGTTGCTTATGTTCGCCACGAACACCAGACAACAAAATTTTATGAGCTCCTTGTAGAAGTCTCATTGAGATCGGAAGCTCGCTAAGTCGAACAATACTTGTATTCATTGCTTTGATATAATTTTGTACCTCAGTCCAATCGTCTCTTTTTTCCGGGGAGATTTCTTCTTCCGGCAGGACGGCTTCATCCATACCTGTGCGAGTCCCTTCAATGCGACTTGATTTAACCGCTTCATTGCGTACGTGCATTTGAATGAAAAAATCTACATCTGGAACAAGGATGGAGTAGGCATTCAATTCACCGACAAGTCGGATCGCTTCTTCCAAGAGGACGGGGATTCTTTTGTCCTGCCATTCATAAGGACGATTGACAGGGGACGGCAAAAAACTCTGGTATTCGTAGTCTTTGCCCCAGAAGTGCTTCTTATGGGCACCCGCTATAAATTGATTTTGCTGTGCTTTGTTTGCCATAGTTTTATTGTTTTATTTAAGTTGAAATATGCATTTCCATATTACCAGATATCAACAAAAAGTGCAATAAGGATATGTATATTACGACTTGACACAAAAAGTCGCTATAATTAGCCACAAAGACTTGTCCAGTATAAACCCAATAAATCAAGCATTCCTCTATGCGTTTTTGTAATATGACACTTATGCATCATTACGAAAAAGACGATTTTGTCCACTACGCTATGTTAAAAAGGGGAAATAAGCATAGTACAACGGAATACTATGCTTATTCAGGTCCCTCACCCCTAAACAGCAAATCCGTAACCAAGCTTGCCCCTAAAACACAAAAATCCCGACGTATAATGCCGAGATTCCTGTGATGGTATCCAATCAACCAAACTCTGTTATATTAGATACCGTCTGGGGTGCTGGACGGGGGATGATCCCGCAACCTTCCGCGCCACAGGCGGACGCTCTGCCAGTTGAGCTACCAGCACCATATTTAGGGTTTTAAAAAACCCTTACACAGATTTGTAAGAGCTGATTGGTTGCTTGCTGTGTCAGGCAACGTGGGTATTCAAGGATTTACTTTAGATAGTATACCCCTAAATACCCACCCTAGTCAACGCTATTTCAGTCCATCTTCTACAGCCTGGAACATGTCATTTCCTGGAATTCCAACAAATGGTTTGTCATTAACAAAGAATGTAGGAGTTGCATTTACGCTAATTGATTCACCAATACTCTTGTCTTTCAAAATCTGAGCCTTAAACTTTTCACCTCTGACAGCTTCTCTAAAAGCATCAACATTCAAACCAATCTCTGTTGCGTATTTTGCATAGATATCAAGTGGATCAGGACTGTTTTCCCATTCTGCTTGGTTTGTGTATAGCTTGCTATGCATTTCAAAATATTTACCTTGCTCCCCTGCTGCCAAAGCTGCCTCTGATGCAATCATTGCATTCTGGTGCTGTGGCAAAGGAAAACTTCTGAAAACAAAATTAAAGTCCTTGTTATCTTTGTACTTAGCAAGCAATTCCTGAACCTTTGGTTCAGCAACAGAACAAGCAGGACACTGATAGTCTCCAAACTCAACAACATTAACTTTTGCTGTTTTACCTTCTCCCTGATAATTTGTTTGATACACAGCGCCATCAAGCAAAACATTTACGCTTGCTGTTACGCTCTCTCCTCCAGACTTTGCAAGAAACATTCCTAAGCCAACTAAAATTACTATTAATAATCCAACACCTAATAGAATGCCGATTTCTTTTCTCATAATTATCTCCCTTTATTTTCTTTAATATATATTAACATGCAAAAGGCAATGAAACCAAAAGCAACAAAAGACATAAACGGTATGTTTATAAACCCTAGCCATTCTACATATTTAGTAGTACATGAGATACCGCTTAAAGAACAACGAGCCAGTGTGTCTGGTATAGCGCCTTTTGTTAAGAGAAATTGATAAAAAGCTATCAAACCACCAATCACAGTGAAAGGTAGAACATAATCTGCTATATTTCTATCTTTCTTAACGATAGCTACTGCGATAATCAAGACTAATGGATACATCAAAATCCTTTGATACCAGCAAAGAGTACATGGTAGAAAATGCTTTATCTCGCTAAAATACATGCTACCAACAAGTGCTGAAAAAGAAGTTTCCCAAGCAAAATACAAGACATTTCTTTTAAACCAAGACCAAATCATATTCATATCTTTAAAGTTATTAATTACTCCCTTAATTATACCATCTAAATTAACAAAGCAAGCAACATAACTTAGCCCCCAACTCATTGTTTGACAAGCTAATATCTATTGTATATACTTTGGATATGAAAACTATCATCAATATAAAAACTGATAAAGAAGTCAAAGAAAATGCCCAAAAGGTCGCTGCAGATTTGGGGCTGACTTTAAGCGCAGTGGTAAACGCTTCCTTAAAACAGTTTATTAGAAGTAAGGAAGTATATTTTTCAGCGATACCAAGAATGACGCCAGAATTAGAAGAACTGATCGGGCGGGTTCAAAAAGATTATGCCTTAGGAAAAAATATTTCTCCTGTCTTCAGTAATGCCAAAGAAGCTCTAGATTATCTCAATTCTTAGATCAGATGCAGGTTATATTTCACAAAAATTTCAAGAAGCAAACCGCAAAGTTTAAGACCTTAAAAACGAAGATAGACCAAAGGTTGTTTTTGTTTATAGATGACCCTTTTAATCCAATTTTAAATAATCACCCTTTAATAGGCAAGTACAAAGGTTATCGCAGTATTAATATAACGGCGGATTATCGGGCGGTTTACGAATCCATCAATGACGACCTGTCCTTATTTATAACTCTGGATAAGCATAGCAATTTATACAGGTAGTTCGAACATCCTCTGCAAACTCCGACCAAACTAGAATTTGCGACACCTTGCATAAGCTCAGATACATATTGCACTCCTTGGTAGAGTAATGCCAAGGAGTT
>CAYIKZ010000015.1:0-11237 GCA_964364285.1 uncultured Candidatus Saccharibacteria bacterium
TTTAGATACTAACCAATTACCCCAAGAGTGCAATCTGACCTGGACGCATACAAAACTTTGAAAAATTCACCGTTTTCTGATAAAATTCTAATACTTTAATTGAAAGAATATATTATGCAGAGAACGTTAGCAGCAGACACAGGATCTAAGGAAGGACAAGAAGTATTGGTAAAAGGCTGGGTTCACTCCCGTAGAGACCACGGCAACCTTGTTTTCATAGACTTAAGAGACCATACAGGTCTAGTTCAGATAACGGTAAATAAAGAACTTTCAGGATCTGAAGTTTTGTCTGTGGCTGAAAAGATAAGAGATGAATGGGTTTTAGCAGTAACTGGTACTGTAGAAAACAGAGCTCCTGAGCTCATTAACCCAAACCTTGAAACTGGGAAGGTAGAGATAAAAGCTAAGAGCATTGAGGTTTTAACACAAGCAAAAACACCTCCATTTCCTGTTGCTAGAGATGAAGATGTGGCGAATGAAGATATTCGTTTAAAATATCGCTTTATTGATTTAAGAAGACCAAAGATCCAGAAATACTTAAGACAAAGAGCCCAAGTTATAAAGCACATCCGAAACTTCATGGACGAAAGAGGGTTCTGGGAAATTACAACCCCAATCCTTGCAAACTCATCTCCTGAAGGTGCTCGTGATTTTCTGGTTCCTTCAAGATTGCATCCTGGTAAGTTTTACGCCCTTCCACAAGCTCCTCAACAATTCAAACAGCTCTTGATGGTTGGTGGGATTCCAAGGTACTACCAAATAGCTCCTTGCTTTAGAGATGAAGATGCAAGAGCAGACCGTTCCCCCGGTGAATTTTATCAACTAGACATGGAGATGTCTTTTGCTACCCAAGAAGACGTCTGGGCTGAAATGGAAGATCTCTTTAAAGAAGTTACAGAAAAGTTTTCAACTAAAAAGATTCAGCAATTCCCCTTCCCAAGATTTAAGTATGCTGATGCAATGGATATGTATGGAACAGACAAACCTGATCTTCGTTTTGAGATGAAGCTTCAAAACATTACAGAACTTGTACGTGATTGCGGCTTCAGTGTTTTTGCACAAGCAATATCTGATGGTGGAATTGTAAAAGCAATTGTTGCTCCAAATGCATCTTCTTTTAGTCGCTCTCAGATTGACCAGTTGACTGAAGTTGCAAAAGAAGAAGGTGCCAAGGGTTTAGCGTACATTGCTCTTGAAGGAAATGGGATTAAATCCCCCATTACAAAGTTTCTTGGTGATGAATTAACTGGGAAAATAATCAAGGAAGTAAAAGCACAACCAGGAGATGTCATTTTCTTTGCTGCAGACAAAGCAGAAGTTGCAAACAAAGTTTTAGGTAAAGTAAGAAGCGAGCTTGGCTCAAGCCTAAACCTTAAGGACCCTAGTATCATGGCATGGTGCTGGGTCTATGATTTCCCAATGTACTCATGGAATAAATGGCTTGATAAACTTGATTTTGAACACAATCCCTTTTCAATGCCATACGGTGGAATTGAAACACTTAAGACTAAGGATCCATACGAGATAATTGCGCAACAATATGACTTAGTTGGTAATGGTCTTGAGCTTTCATCCGGTGCTGTTAGAAACCATCAACCAGAAACAATGTACAAAGCTTTTGAGATTGCAGGATATACTAGAGCAGAAGTAGATTCTAAGTTTGGACACATGATTGAAGCTTTCTCATACGGTGCCCCTCCACATGCTGGAAATGCTCCTGGAATTGACCGTATTTTGATGGTTTTATGGGATGAACCAAATATCCGCGAAGTTATAGCGTTCCCTAAAAACGGCAGAGCTGAAGATCCAATGCTTGGCTCGCCTTCAGAAGTTACTGAGCAACAGCTCAAAGACGTTCACATCAAGCTTGATATTCTCAAGAAGAAATAGTTAGCTCTTTAATGAAAATAAAAATACAACAATTCGATGGTCCTTTAGACTTGCTCCTTCAACTCATTGAAGAGCAGAAGATGGACATTACACAGATTGCTCTGGCCAATGTTACAGAACAGTTCTTACAACACATCAAACAACTTGAAATCATAGACCCAACTTCCCTTGCGGACTATCTTTCTGTTGCTGCAAAGCTTTTAGTTATTAAATCAAAAGCAATTCTTCCAACCCTTGAGTTAGAAAAGGAAGAGGAAGAAATTGCCATTGATCTTGAAGCAAAGCTTTTACTTTACAAAAAGTTTAAAGAAGCAGCAAGGTATTTAAAAACCTTGGACAACAAAAGAAAACAATCTTTTGAAAGAGAGGTTTCTTTTGATGAAAAAATTTCCTTCTATCCAGATTCTGATGTTAATGTTGATACTTTAAAGAACTGCATTTTAAATACTTTGAAGTCTCTAGAGGAGATTAATAATCTTCCTAAAGCAACTGTTAAAGAAGTAATCTCAATTCAAGAAAAGATTAATTCTCTCCAAAATCTTCTTACTGAAAAGATTCAAACAAGGATGTCTGACCTCATTGCTACAGCAAAAGACAAAACAGAAGTGATTGTCACTTTCCTTGCTTTGCTCGAATTAATCAAGCAGCGTATCTTAACAGTAGAACAAGAACAAATTTTTTCCGAGATAATTATTAAGAAAACAGAAAACCAAGATTAAAGTTATGGACCAACTCCAAAGCACAATTGAAAGCATCCTTTTCGTAGCATCTAAACCACTATCCGCTCGTAGCATTGCCAAGGTTTTAGAACAGGAGACTCAAGCAGTTGAAAAAGCACTTCAGGAAATATCAAAAAATCGAGCAGAATCAGGTATAGTGCTGCTTGAATCAAACGGCACATGGCAATTCGCAACAAATGCTAGGAATAGCACGGTTATTAAAAACTTCTTGAATGCTGATTTAAGAGAAAAGCTCTCTGATGCAACAATTGAAACACTTGCAATCATTGCTTACAGACAACCAATCTCCAGAGCAGAGATTGAAGCAATAAGAGGGGTTAACTGCCAATACAGCCTTAGAGCTTTATCAATCCGTGGTTTGGTTCAAAAAACACCTAACCCAAAGGATTTCAGACAAATCCTTTATGAGACCACGCTTGAATTCTTAGAACACATGGGTTTAAAAAATAACCAGGAGCTTCCTGATTTTGAAGAACTGGTCAAAAAGGTTTCTTTGCCTGAAATCCATGAAACAAATTTAGAAACACAAGCCACAGATTAAATTTTGGCTTGTTTGCTTTCTAACCAAGAAATTTAACAACTATTTAATTCTTTAGTATTGTTCTTCAAACAACGAAGCAAAGCGTTCCCTTATACGTCTAAAGAAAGAACGCTTTTTCCATGCTCCGAGCTTCATTTGCTTAGCATGTTTTAAGTCTTGGAAGAAAGTGTTTTCTAAATCAGAAGCAAAGCCTTTTTCCGCAATGCAAAGGATGTTCTCTTTGTTTAACTCTGTTGATCGTATATCAAAGTTCGCAGAACCAACGATTGAAAACTTACCATCAACAACAATTGTCTTTGAATGGATCATTGTTGGCTGGTATTCATAGATTTTAACGCCTGCTTGAAGTAGTTCTTCAAAGTAACGATGACTTGCCCAGCGAATTGTGTTGCCATCAATGTAATCATTTGGAAGAAGAATCCTTACATCAATACCTTCTCTTGCTTTTTCTTTAAGGATGTTTCTTAGTGTTTTGTCAGGAACAAAGTATGAATACGTTAAATATATCTTTTCTCTCCCCGCTTTTATGGAAAGCCAAAAAACATTACTAATTGGATGGAACTCCGAAGATGGAGAACTAATAATCGAAACATGCTTTGAGGTTGTCGAGTCTGTTGTTCCTTCGTGTTTGCCTTGATGCGGATAGAACTTTCTACCAACTAGGAATTCGCCGTATGTATCAGTCCAAACTTGAATGAATGCAGATTGCAAGTTCTCAGCCATTGAACCTGTTACTTTAACCATTGAGTCTCTCCAGTGTTCAGGGTTTTCTGCGTTGCCAAGCCACTTGTCTTCAATGGCAGCGCCACCGATGAAACCAACAAAACCGTCCATGATAATTGCTCTTCTATGGTTTCTTCTGTAAAAACGAGTTAACTTTCCTAAGTGAGCCGGTCTGAACCAACAAACTTTTCCACCAGCTTTTTTAAAGATCTCTAGTTTTTCATCATCAATACCAGTTCCACCAAAACCGTCTAGAACAATTCTAACTTCTACTTTTCGATGAAGAGCCTTTATTAAACCCTCAAAAACAAGATCGCTCATCTTTCCCTTGGTCCAGATGTAGGTCATGAAGTTGATTGTTTTTTCAGCTTTGTTTATGGCTTCTAGAATTTCAGGAAAAAACTGTTCACCATTGTTTAAAAGTTTTGCTTGTCCCCCGCTTTGAACCGGGGCGTTTGCAACGCCAGCCAACGCTTGAAGAAAGTCCTCTGAATCAACAGCAGGAACTTCGCTGTTAGTATATTTTTTAGGTCTAGAAAAAATTGGGAAAAATAAAGCAGTTAGTGCAGTCACTAACGCTAGAATTCCAAATATTAAAAAGAAGATTACCCAGATAGGTAAGGAAATTATCTCCATACCCCTATTATATCCTAATTAAGCAGTAAATGCTTGATGTGCTTTGGAAAGCTCAGACAAAGCACGTTCTTTGTCATGGAAACCTAATATCTCCATGGTTTTATTTTTTTGTCTAGCGACCTCAGCATAGAAGTCTTTAAAATCTTGAAGGTCTTTTTCTGTTAAAGATGATATGTCAGTAATGTTGTTTGATTCAGAGTCGTTAATGATAACAGCGAGGAGTTTGTTATCTTCTTCTCCACGATCAAGCAGCTCGATTATGCCTATTGCTCTGCACTGATATGTTTTACCTTGTTCTAAAGGCTTGGTGTTTAGAATCATCACATCTTGTGGATCTCCATCACCACACAAGGTCTCAGGAATGAAACCATAGTTGTATTTAAAAACAAAACCATCTTTAAAAACAAAGTCTTGTATGATGGCATCTTTTTCATGATTGTATTCGTATTTTACGGGACTGTCTTTCGGGATCTCTAGAATTACATTAAAGGATTCAAGAGAACCAAAGGGAATGTTTTTGAAGGTCATAATCTAGTAACCAAGCGTTTTATTTTTTAAACTGCTTATTATGTGAATATTTAACACTGCGGTCAAAAAAAAGAGACTCAGCAACTGCGCCAAGCCCCTTAAATATTATTAAACCAATTTTTCCATTAGCTCATCTATGCTCTTTGTCATTCTTTGCTGGAAATCTATTGACCCACCACGATCTTTGAGAGATGCCAAAGCGACTTCTCTAGCTTTGTTTCTTATTTCTGCCTCGTTCATTCCTAATCCTTGAGCAAATTGAACGAACCTGTGGTAGTTATCTTGCAAATTAGAAAGAAAAGTGCTTTTAACTTCTTCTGATGAAGAATAATCCATGACTAATATAAACAAGTCCTTGCCAATGCTTTTAGGACCATTTGCCAATCGTATTCTTTTTTCTTTAATTGTTTCATCATATAAACCCCAACCCCATCCTGGGTTCACTATTTCAAATAATTTTCTTGCGGGAGTTTGACCGCTATAATCTCCATCACCCAAATCTTCAAACATTTTGATTCTAACAGTTGCCATAAAAGAGCCATCTACGCCCATAACTGAGTGCTGAGCTTCATTAGTAGCGTCATTAGGCAAGGAGTCATGTTCTTTCAACGCTAAATCTGAAAGATCAAAATATCCTTTTCTTAATTGAGCAACTTCTGCATCTGTTGGTTTTCCCGCTGCTAGCTCTTTTACACGAGCAGCAAATCTATGAACTTCGGATAAAACTTTTTCTAGCTTTGCTTGATATTCAGGACTTTTGATAGTTTCTTGAAATTTTAAATTTTTATCAACTTCCAATCCCTCACCCACAGCCTCTTGGGGTATTTCTCCTCGTTCATCGTTCATATAGTTTTGATTAATTACTTTGCTTAAATTGTACCAAATTACTAAGTTTTAAGGAAATTGGTAGCGCTACGGGGAATCGAACCCCGGTTTACTGGATGAGAACCAGCCGTCCTAGCCACTAGACGATAGCGCCATAATATTTGATTAGCCCGATAATATTAACAATTCTGGCGCCCTAAATCAATGCTAAACCAAAAGGCTTTCTGCGTGTTCTTTGTCTCTCATTACTTCCCGTACAATCCTGTCCATGTGCATTCCTCTAGAACCCTTAACCAACATCGCTGTATTTCCTGCGAACAATTTTCTTGCTGCTTGAATTGCTAGTATTGAGCTTTTAAACCACTGAATGCTTTCACCTAAAACACTCTTCTTTAAATGTTCATATGCTAAACGCATTTCTGGACCAACAAAGATAACAGCATCTAATTGAAGTTCTTTAATCTCGTTTGCTATATTAATATGTGCTGCTTCTGATTGAGGACCTAGCTCTAACATGTCTCCAACAACCGCGACCTTGTGTGCTGCTGGAAAGCTTGCGAGCTCTCTTAAAGCCGCGTGCATTGAAAGAGGTGCTGCATTGTATGTGTCATCTAAGATTACTGTGCCATATTCTCCTGGTAGTATTCCCATTCTTCCTGGTTCTGGTTTGTAGTATCTTAATGTTGCAGATATTTGCGAAAGATCCATGCCTTGTGCAATGCCAACTGCCGCGGCTGCTGTTGCTGCTGAAACGTGTTGAATGCCGATTGTGTTTGGAAGGAAGATATCTTCTTTTTCACCAAGATATTTTAAAGTGAAAGAACTTCCGTAAGTTCCTCCCTTTTCATAGATTGGGTTGTATCCATCAATCCAAAGATCAGATGAGTTATCAAAACCATAAGTTAAAACTTTTGATTTAAGTCCACTTGCTGCTGTTCTTACCTTTACATCATCTTGGTTTATGATCGCGTAGTCATTTACCCCGAGGTGTTTAAATATCTTTCTTTTTTCTTCAAAGATTTGATTTTCGTTTTTAAAGTTTTGTAGATGAGAAA
The DNA here is from genome assembly GCA_964364285.1 of uncultured Candidatus Saccharibacteria bacterium. Classification (GTDB taxonomy): domain Bacteria; phylum Patescibacteriota; class Doudnabacteria; order UBA920; family VMFF01; genus VMFF01. Next base: position 6,939 of record CAYIKZ010000015.1, read on the forward strand.
CTCCGATGGTTGTTAAAACTGCAATGTGTGGTTTAATGATCTCAGTTAAAACATCCGTGTCCCCTGGTCTATCAATACCAAGTTCTAAGATTAAAACTTTTGGATAGTGGGAAAAGAATCTTGAAAGAATGAAAGCCTTTAAGAAAACAAAGATCCATTTAAAAGGATTTCTCTTTGGTGAATCAACACCAATGATTGTAAAAGACAAACCAAATTCATTGTTATAGTTTTTGTTGTTCTTACGAATAATGCCTGAGTTTGGATATTTTGCGCGAAGAACTGAGAATATGGCTTCTTTTGCAGAAGTCTTTCCAACGCTTCCTGTAACCGCAACTATTTCTGGCTTGTATTTATGCAGTATTGCTCTGGAATATTTTAGAAGTATTTTTTGAAAGATTTTTTTCATAGCTATTTTCTAGTTGGTGGAATATCGTAATATCCTAGGATGAACTCAGCCATTTTACCAAATGCCGGCGCAGCTGTGCTTTCTGCATATTTAACATCTCTTGGATGCTTTACATCTACTATCATAACAAATCTTGGGTCTTCTGTTGGACCATAGCCCACAAATGACCCTATATTATCATCTTGCACATAAACACCTCCTGAAACAACCTGAGCTGTTCCTGTTTTGCCACCTATGTAATATCCTTTGACACCAGCTTGTTTACCGTGTCCGTTCTCCACGTTATCAACTAACATCCCTGAGATTAAGGTTGTTGTTTTTTCTGAAACTACTTCTCTTAACATTTTAGGTTCTGTCTTTATAACCGAACCGTCTGGAAGAACTTTGGAGTCAATGATGTATGGCTGCATTAACTTTCCTTTGTTAGCAAGGGGTAAATATGATTGAAGCATTTGAAGTGGTGTTACAGTAATACCCTGACCAAAAGCTGCGGTGTAGAAGTTAACAGTAATGTTTGTTTTTAAGTTGTTTAAGTTCCCTATTGCCTCTGGTAGTTCTATGTTTGTTGCTGTTCCAAAACCAAAGTTTTTTAGGGATTCATAGAAACGTTCATTACCGATTTGTTTTTGAACAAAGATTGCTCCAGTGTTTAATGACTCATCAATAACCTTAGTCATTGGAACAATGCCATGTGCTTTACCATCTGAGTTTTTAATCTTGTAACCATCAACATCAACAAAACCAGTGTCATTGTATGTTGTAGATGGGTTTACTAAACCAAAATTGATCCCTGTTGCCATGGTTATTGTTTTCATTGTTGAACCTGGTTCATAGTTTTCTGTTGTTGCGTCGTTAATATATACGGCTGGAGTTTTTGCTTTGCTGTATTCATTAGGATCAAAGCTTGGGAAGTTTGCCATGGCAAGAATTGCACCGGTTTTTGGATCTGCAACTATTATTGTTCCTGAATCAGCACCGTGTTTTTGTACAGATTCTCTGATTATGGTTTCTGCTTTGAATTGAATTGCTCGATCAATTGTTAAATGTAAAGAGGTTCCATCAACTGCTGGAGTGAACTGTTTTTGAGTTCCTGGTATAGCAGCACCATTAACACTAACGTCTGCTGAGATTTCTCCTGGGATTCCTGCTAGATCTTTTTGCATGTATTTCTCAAGACCATAGAGTCCTGTTTTTTCATCACCATTGTCCTTGTAGCCCACAAAACCCAAGACCTGGCTCAAAAATTGCCCCTCAGGATAGTATCTAGTGTTTTCTTGGTCTAGGAAGACACCTGGAAGCTTTGCCTCTGCTATAGCCTTAGATTCTTCTTCTGACAGGTTTTTCTTTATGACAACGTATTTTCTTTTCTGGTCAGAAAGCTTTAACAAAAGCTCCGTCTGATCAAGACTGGTTATTTTAGCAAGGGTTTCTGCTGTTTCAAGTTGTTTTGAAATATCTTGAGGAACAACATAGACTAAATCCTTTTTTGAGTTGGTTGCAATAGGGTATGGTTTGTCTGAGTATCTATCCTGAATGAATATTTCACCTCTAGTTGGAATTAATTTCTGATAGTAACCGTGTTGGCTTTCTGCCTGAGCCATATAGTAGGAATGTTGTCCCACGGAAATAATAAAAAGCCTTAAAAGCATTAAGGCTGCGAACAAGACTAAGACTGATTTTAAAACGATGATTCTACGAAAGAAATCTTTTTTTTGATCTTTGTTCATGCATGCAATTGGATTAACTGTTATCTTTCAGAAAGTGCTGTTGTTTGAATGTATGTAATTGTTGAAACTGGAACCATGTTAATAACTGATGTTTCTCCCTGAATTCTTTGGAATGACTGAAGTTCTGCTGATTGAATCTGTAATACTTTCTGTTCTTCTTTTAGGGAAGAGATTTTCCTTTCCAAGCTCTTTATCTCATATCCTTTTGTTGAAAAGCTATTTACTTGTACTAGGTATGTTAAAAGCATTAAACACAGAGCAACAAAAACAAATACTCCTGTTCTGTTGTTTAAAAGAATATTATTCTTTGTTGTTTTAACCCTGCTCTCTCTTGAGTACCTTTGGTGTTGAGCTGGTAAGTTCATTGATAGTGCGAAATATCTTCCCATTTGTTTTTGTTAGTTCCTTTTGATTAAATCTTTTGAATTACTCTTAATTTAGCTGGTGTGCTTCTACTATTTTCTTTTTGTTCTTCTTCGCTTGCTGTTATTGGTTTCTTGGTAAGGATTTTAGCAAGAGGTTCTTTTCCACAAACACACTGTGGAAAATCTGGTGGGCAAATACAACCTTTTGCTTTTTCTAAGAAGAAGTGTTTTACTATTCTGTCTTCTAAGGAATGGAATGATATGACTGCGAGCTTGCCGTTCTTTGCTAGTATTTCAAATGCGTCTGGCAAAAACTTCTCTAGGTTCTCAAGCTCTTTGTTAACTTCTATTCTTAAAGCTTGAAAGATTCTTCTGGCTCTGTCTCCTGCTCTGAAACGAAAAGCTGCTGGTAAACTATGTTTAATGATGTTAAAAAGATCTTCTGTTGTCTCTATTTTGTTCTCTTGTCTGTGTTCAATGATTCCTCTTACTATTCTTGAACTAAACTTTTCTTCTCCGTACTGATCAAATATCTGCTTTAATTCTTTTTCTGAATAATGGTTAGCTATATATCTTGCTGTGAACGGTTCTTTTTCTTTGTGTGCTGGTCTTGCTTCAGGATCAAAGCGCATGTCTAGAGGTTCATGTTTTTGGAAAGAAAATCCACGATTAGATCCTTCCAGATCATAACTTGATATACCGATGTCGATAATAATGGCATTTATTTCTTTTAAACCAAGATCACTAACAATTTTCTTAATATCCTTGTAATTCCCTTTAACAAAATGTATCTCACTTTTTATATCTGCGTCTTTTATTTTTGCGGTTGCTTCTGTAAGAGCAGCTGGATCTAAATCAATACCAACTAGTATTCCTTTAGGTTCAATTGCTTTTGCAAGAGCCAATGAGTGTCCACCACCACCAAGTGTTCCATCAATGATTGTTTGACCTGGTTTTGGATCTAAGAACTCTAAAACTTCGTTTAACAAAACTGGGGTGTGGAAACTTTTTTTTGCTTCCATGTTATACTCCGATCTCTCCCAATTGTTCAGCTATATCATTGCTGTCTTTTTCTGTAGCTTTCTTGTATTTGGTCCAAGCTTGCTCACTCCAGATTTCAATACGATTATAGAGTCCTGCAACAACAACTTTCTTATTGATCTTTGCAAAATCTCGTAAATAGTCCGGGATATTTATTCTCCCCGCTTTATCAATCTCACAATCCATAGCTCCTGCAAGCATTAAACGAGAGAATGCACGAGTGTTTGCTTTGGAGATTGGTAGAGCAGCAAGTTTTTCTGCTAGCTTTAGCCATTCATTTTGAGAGTACAAAAAAAGAGAGCTATCTAAACCGCGGGTAACAACGGCCTTACCTTTTAAGTCATTTCTAAACTTAACCGGTATTGATAACCTGCCTTTTTCATCAATGCTTAGTGTATATTCGCCGATAAACATTTGTTCTGGATTATTGATGATAAAGATAGGTGGAACGCAGTCTGTGGATAAGGCTCCACTTATCCCCACTTACATCCACTTTTTACCACTACAAGATCATTATATTCCACGCTTTCCCATTGGTCAAAATGTCATTCTAACCACAATATCTAGTAGTTTTAATTGAAAAATAAACAAAAAACCGCCTTTCTAAGCAGTTTCAGACGGATCTCTGTTATTTTTGTTTCAGCTAGTTATCCCCAACCTTTTGTAATATTTCACTGAATTTTTCGTCTTTAAGCAAACTTTGTTCCGGTAAGTTCAACAAGTAAGTGCAACACCGTAAGGGTAAACTTAGAACATGAAG
>CAYIKZ010000016.1:0-10890 GCA_964364285.1 uncultured Candidatus Saccharibacteria bacterium
AACTCCTTGGCATTACTCTACCAAGGAGTGCAATATGTATCTGAGCTTATGCAGAGGAGGGTGCTTAACCTTGTAAAAAGCTATTTTTTCAAAAGAAGAAAAGTTTTAATATCTTCAAAACGCAATAACGTTATATTTCTACCAACTGCTTTTGTAATCCCAAAAGATTGCCCTGTTGGAAAACAAACATAATGCAACGCTTTGTTGAACTTTAAAACTTCTTCTACGGCCGGTACCAAATCCGTATCTGAACTTATTAAATACGCGATATCATACCTGTTCTCTCTAGCCAGCCTAATCATTTCAACTGCTATCCTTACATCGACGCCCTTTTCATGAAAACTCTTATCCGGGTGTTGTATAATCTGACCAAGGATGATTTTGACATTTAGCTTCTGTAGCTTTGCAAAGAACCTTTGTTGATCAGCATACATCTTCTCTGTCTTATCGTCCCCCTGTCTTTTCAAAGCACCTAAATAATATCTAACCTCAACAAGTTCATCATCTTTTACTAGCCTTTTAGAAAAGGCAGCATAATCAAAATCAGAAAGACGATATCTCTTCTCGTTTCCACAAAGCTCTTTCAGCTTGTTATAAAAATTATTCCCATCAATAAAAACTATTGCTCTCAAAAAAATAGTATAAATAAAAACTGCCGTCCCGTAAATGAGAAAGCAGTGAGGTTAACTAAATATAGCATACGCCTTAAGAAAAAAACTGTCAACAACAAGGAGGGTGTTTTTTATTGCGAGGGAACTATACCCTCTTTAACACGGTTGTTTGTATCATCTTTTCGATGTGATGATTTTTCCGCTCTATTCTTTAACTCTTTTATGACCCGTTTAGAATCATTCTGAGAACCATCATGTTTGTTTTCAAAAGACTGTTTTTGCTCTTCAGGCTCTTTGGCATCTTCTGTCCCTTCAGAAAGTTGGTCTAAAACCTTGGTATGTTCTTCTAAAGACAAACCTAACTGATCATCTAAATCAACAGCAGCACCATGACTGACGTTTTCTCGAACCTTAGTAATGTTCTTAGTAACTTCTTCAGAATGCTTAGTTAAACTCTTAGTTATGGATTCTTTTTTCTGAGCATCAAGTTTTCCCTGTGCTGACAAAGCCTCTGCTTCTTCTAATCTCTTAATTGTAAGATCAGATTCAACCTTTGCTTTTTTAACAGGCGTATTAGCAAACGATGCTTTTATCTTTTCATTAAACTGAATTTTAACCGGATACAAGAAATCTCCGGGCAAAGATTTTTCTGCTGCTTGTGATATTCCTGCGGAAGAAACAACCAAAACCACTAAACAAACAACTGCAATTGCGTATCTGTTAGCAAAGATTCTTAAAAAGCCAAAGTTAAAAGAAGAAAACGCTTTAGGTTTTAATTCTTCCCTAAAAGCATCCTCAGCTATCGCAGTTTTGATGTTTCTAAACATCTCTGCTTTCTCTTCACTGCTTAAGCTTACAGATCTTAGAATGGCTATTAATTTTTCAAATCTTTCGTTATTCATTTAATTCTTCTATGTTTAAATTCTTTTTTATCATCTGAATACCTCTGTGAATCTATACTGAAACGGTATTTTCAGAAACACTGATCATATCCGCTATCTCAATCACAGAAAGGTCTTCAATATACCGCATCATTAAGACCTGCCGATATTTTTCAGGTAAACTGTGTACTTCCCTTAAAACTACCTGTAAGTCCATAAAATCCGGTGCTTGTCTACTCTCTTTAACGAAATCCACGCCTTTTTCTTGCAAGTCATCTAAAGAAACTTCCTTATGCTTCCTGTAGTAATCAATAATTAGGTTGGTTGCAACCTTATACAGAAAAGCCTTCATATTGTATACTTCTTTGCCTTTTTCTAACGCCTGCCATGTTTTAACAAAGGTTTCTTGAGTTAAATCCTTAGCTACTTCCCTACTAGATACACGGAAAAAACAATGCCTGAAAATACTGTCAGCAAATTCATTATACGTTTTTTCAAAATCTAGTTCATTCATTGACACCCATTATACACTAAAAAACATGCTGTAAGAAACCGCTTCCCACCCCGTTATACATATGCAAAAGGTCGAGAAGCCTTAAAAATCAAATCTCTTAATACATAAATCAAGAAAGGGACAAAACTATGAAAAACTTAAGAAAATACGCCGCTATAGGAGCTGTGGCATTAACAACCATTTTGCCATTCGCAGCTTCAGCACATAACAAAGATGACAACAAAAAAGAAGATCGTCAGTCTGAAATTAGAACACAGTTCAATGAGCACTTTGAAAACGACGAACATCGAGCATTTACAGGAAAAGTAACTGCTGTCAACACAACCGGTTTTACTTTAACTGACGCAAATGGAACTGTTTATACAGTTACCACAGCAAACGCTCAAATGAGACACCCATTTGAAAGAAGCATTGTTCTTGCTGATCTCAAAGTAAATGACAAGGTAGTTGTTAAAGGAACTTTAACAGGAACAACTATTGTTGCAAAAACAGTACTAGACATGCCAGCTAATACCCACCGGGCAAAAACTAAAGGCTTAATCACAGCAGTCAGTGGAAACACCATAACAGTGCAGAATACTCACGATGGAATTGTCAGTAATGTAACAATAAAAACTGATGCTAACACACAGTTTACAAAAGACGGACAAGTTGCAACATTAGCAGATGCAAAAGTTGGAACAAAAATTAGCGTAAAAGGTCTTTGGGACGAAACTCTAAACATCTTGAATGCAATAAGGATAAACATTAAAACAATAATGAATAAATAACTGAACACACAGCTGATATGCCAGCTGATAATAAAGGCCACCCACAAGGGTGGCTTTTAAATTAAACACCCTCTTAAATATATTGAAAAAACTCTTCTTTTTGTGTATACTCGCTTGAAGGCATTTTCCGACCTTCACAACGTCCTCAACACCCTCAAGGAGGGGCTATGAAAATCATCAAGCTGGCTGATGGCCTCTTTGAGGTCACTGCATCAAGAATCGTAGACGCTGATCGCATCCATGATGACCTGTCCTTTCTCCATAAGGCAGGCATGCTAACGTTCGGCGACCTGACCACCAGGATCCTTCACGACGAGTTCATCAGGCTAGGATACCAAATCCAGCTCACCGAACTATGCTTTGAAGACGATCTCTCGATCGGGTTGCAAATGCCCGAAACATGGTACCTCAACTGCGGGCTATATGCCCCCAGCATCTCGATGTACTTCAACTTCCTGAACCTCAAAGAAATGGCCAAGGAAGGAGTGCTGTACACGAGGAACGCTCATGTCTGTCACGACTTCGGACACATCGCTGCGATCGAGGTCTACATCCAAGACGAACTTCTACCATCGCTGGATGTAGCCGGCAAACGTTACTTCGGCACTCCGCGCACGCTCACTGAATGCATGCGGGTTCTGGAAGACTGGGACATGGAACGACTTCCCCGCCTCGGCCGCTACATCACCTACGCCAACTTCATCCGACTGTGGTGCAGCATGAACTTCCCAAACTACAGATCAGAAGAATGGGGGCTCGGCAAGGAAGCTTCACGAAAGCTACTCAGGGAAAGCGGAACAACGAACGTCCGCGAGGGCATCAAGTTCTTCTGGCAGAACTACCTCGAAGCCCGACCCGAAAAGGTTAGTCTCGAAGATCTCGAGATTGATATCCTCGATCCCGGCTTCCAGGAGTTTCGCCAACCACGCTACGTCCTCGTTGGAGAAGACATCTTTGCCGATGAGTGGCTCGACACTGGTCACGAGATGGTCTTCAGAAGTTTCAGCGAATCGAAGATCATCCGCTACCCGCGGCTCGTCACCCCCAATGGGAAACAAGTCAAGACAGCGAAGTTGATCCAGAAACGCTTTCCATCGTCAACGGTGATTATGTTCAAGAACCCGACAACAATGCCATCGTTCACGATGACGAAGTACGACGAGGTCAAGGAAGGCGTCAGCAGAGAGGTTGCGGTTGTTGCAAGCAGCCTACGTCACATCCACACGATGCTGGAGGGGCGCAATGACAAACGACGACTTCGCTAGAAGCGCGGCGCTCCGATTCCTCGACAGAGGTCTTACGGTTGGGGCATTTAACCTGTGTGACCCAGAGGTTAAATCAGCCGTGAGCCTCTGCACGAGTGGATCCCTGCAAGAGTTGCAGGTCCAGCGAATCACCGCTTACAAGGAGGATGTCTTTCTCCTGCGCTTCCCAAGCACAATGCACGGGCTGGTGCTGCGAGTCTTCCCTGTCGAAGCAACTGACCGCATCGCCAGGGTAATCAGAGAAAGCACTCTACTGCACCAAGCGTCTCAGGTTGGTCAATACCTGATTCCGCGCCATCTGGCAGAGTTCGTCTTTGAAAACCAGATGATCTTCATCACCGAAATGCTTCCAGGCAAGGCAGTAACTGAAATTTGCATCGGCAAAAATGAAGTTGAGAGAATAGCCGATGCAATCAGGCAGAGCCAAGACATTCTCTCGCGGACTCCACTCGGCAAGGACCTGATCGCTGAAGCAAGCAGAACAACGTCGTACTACAAGACAAAGGTCGTGAAGTTCCTGAAGAGCTACTTCAACATTGACATCAGCTTCGAAGAACTCGCGTTCCTTGAACCTCTAGAAGAACTCAGGAGAAACTCTGCTGTAATCGTCAGTGACCGAAGCCCAGCTAACTTCGTGATAGACGGAGAGAGGCTCGGCGCTTACGACTTTGAAGTCGCATTCGCTGGAGTTGCTTTCGAGGACTGGTCGTGGTTCATTGACAATCCACGGTTAAACGCCTCGTTAAGTTGGCAGGAGCTTCTGCATCTTTTCTGCGAAGACTTCACGAAAGTGAATCGCGGAAGCGAAGCAAAGGCATCCCAGACCTTCTTCATCTCTTCAGTCTTTGTTTGCATCAAGCAGCACTGCTTGATGCTTGCAATGGGCGAAGCGGAGATGAGCAACCACTACCTGGCGTGTGCGGCCAGATCAGCTGAACAATCAACGCAAAAGGAGGCAATTGAATTGGTTCGGAAACTGCGGGAAAAAGCACCGCATGAAATCCGAAACGAATAACCCGAAACCTGTCTGTAGCAAGGCAGGTTTCGTTGTTTTTAGAATGAAATCTGTAATACTAAAAAATACATTTTATTTTTATTTCATATTTATTTGACTAATATAGTCATTAACTATATGTTAAAAATGAATTAACAAGATATTAAAATCATGAAAAAATTCTTATTAACCTTTACTCTTCTAGTCGCGTCCTACATATTTCTTCCTAATACTGAGGCACAAGCACACCCTGGTAACACGGATTCTCTAGGTGGACACACATGCAGGACAAATTGTACTTCTTGGGGACTCAATTACGGCGAATACCATTTCCATAACAACAGTTCAACACCTTCCTTTTCATATCCAAGCTACACTCCACCTGCACCGACGATAACTGTAAAATCATTTTTGGTATCCAAAGTATTCGGATACGACAAAATAGTAATAGCAGATTCTTCGGATTACTATATAGTGACAACTGGTTACGGTTGTTATAGCTCAACCTTCTATGAAGGACAAACCATTTACATAGATACGTATTCAAGCCCTTCATATTTTGATGATATTTATACCTCTACAAATGCGAGCTCAAAAAAATGCTCAATCACAAACTCAGACAAAGTAAACCTAAAACCATATTATGTTGATTCCGTTATTGATACCAAAGACAACATAATTGTTAGTGACAAAAACAATGACTCTTACCTCGTTGAATACGGTATTGGTTGCTTAAGTATGTGGCGTGCAGCAAATAAAACAATATACATAGATATTGGCGGTATATTTCTCGATGGTATAGGAGACAAAATCTATTTGTTTGATTACAACCAAAGCTGTTCGGTCTGGGATGCAGACAGTATAAGCTCATCTGCTCCTACTTACAGCATACCCTCAACCCTCAACCCAGTAGTCATAACTCCCCCATCAATCGCACCTCAAGTAACTTTTGCCGCATCCAGAACATCAATAAATCCAGGAGAACTAGTAATTCTTACTTGGACCTCTTCGGATGCAAATACTTTATCAATTGATTCTGGGATAGGTTCAGTAAACCAATCTGGCAACAAGATTGTCTCTCCCTTAACCACAACCACATACACTTTGACAGCGAACGGCACTGGAGGCAAAACGCTTAAATCTGTCATCATCTCTGTCTCAACCCCAAAAACTACGCCACTAACTTCAATAACTACCAAATATTACGATTTTAAAACAACTTTAAAATTAGGAAGTAAAGGATATGATGTCCTAGATTTACAAAACTATTTGGTTTCTAGAGGTTTTCTGAAATGGGATAAAAATACTGTAAAATCAACTTTTGGAAAAACGACGCAAAACGCTTTAATAAAATACCAAAAAAAGGGGAAAGTTAAGGCTACTGGCATCTTAGATACAGCTACACGCAACACAATCAACGGAAGTGTAAAATAAAACAACGCTAAAAAAGCGCTGATAAAGACTAATTATATAATCTGGTGGAGATGGCGGGAGTTAAACCCGCGTCCAGAAAAGATTACTTTGATAATTATTCACAAGCTTAGGGCGCTTTAATTCCCTGAAGCAACAAACGCGCGAACTAACTACAGGGTCGATTTAGAAGTTTTCTTTCAGATGCCTAAACCAAACATCTGAATATATTCCGCAAATGAAGTGCGTGATCTTTTGTCGCGAAAAGACAAGAGGCGCACGTTCTTACCTAAAGATTAAGCAAGAACAAGTGAAGGAAGCGCAAAAGCGTTCTTCACCTTAGCAATAAAATTGCCAATTATGATTGTGCTCAAGAATGTTACGAGGTTTTGAGCATACTCGGCTTGCATATTTTCAAAGGTCACTCCCCTGTCAAAATCCGGCATCCCCATAAGAAGTTGCTCCGTTAGGAGCAAAGACTAGTATTACATAAATATTGTTTTTTTTCAATCTTCATGTCATCCATTTGATATTGTAATTAATTGCTATCTTAAGGAGTTTTTATGCTGTGGATATACCCTCTTCCCAAAAAATACTAATGGTTATATACTACTTATAGATAAAGTCTCTTATGTGCGAAAGTCGGCTCCATGCCGTGCGCTGGTTTACCAGCCTAGCTATAAGGGGCTTATTTTATTTACATCAAACACGTTTGAGCGACCATAAAAGTTTTTAGGGTATTTATCGAAATCATAAATATCTACTAAGAATTTAACTTTACTTTCTATGAATTTATAGTAGCGCATTTCCCCTTTTACAAAGGCTCTTTGTACAGCCCAATTAACATAATCTACTACAGACAAGCATGGCTCCCCAATTGGGCTTTGCGGTAGAATTTCTATTTGAGAATTTACCGCTACTTTATGCTGTTGTTCAAAAGTATTTTTTGCTGTTTGAATCGCATCCTGCAATGGAGCTTGTCTTTCTCTATTTCCTCTTACAGCAAAATAAATAATATTTTTTGAGGCTAAATGTAGCTTGTTTTTAAATAATTGAATGACTAAATCGTCATAAAATAAATTCTGTTTTCCACTATGTCTTTTTTTAAATATATTTTCCTTTTTTCTTGCTACAAAAATCTCGACGGAAAAGTTTAAATTTAATATCATTTTATAGAATTTCTCTCGCACTTCTGGAGCATCATCTTTCGCATGAAAAGATTTTCTTGTTTTCTCAATTGAAGGGATGTTTTTGAGATAGATATCCTCGCAAACTTCTTTTTGAAGCTTTAAGACGCTGGATCTAATAGCATTGGGATCCTTAGTTTTAACAAAACCAACTAATAAAATTTTGGAACAGCCTTCTTGTCCCACAATATATTTTCCGTATTGATTATAAAAGACCGGGTCTCCAGCTTCGTCTACAAAAAAATATTCAGTTTTTTCTGATTGTTTTTGCATATCTATTTATCTTGAATATAGCATAAAAAAGTTAGATTTGACACGCCTTTGCAAGTGCCGTCGGTTACCTAAAATTAAAATCAATAGCATTTATTTCCGACAGTAATTTGAAAGTTTCAATAACAGACTTATTTTGAGTATTTACCAAAATAACGCGATTCTGTAAATTTTTAATTAGACTCACCACAAATTCATCTCCCCAAGAAGGTGAAAATGTGTTAACTCCTTTAAAATCCAAAATAATTTCTTCACTAGCTTGTAAGTTTTGCAAGACAGACTCAATAGCCTTATATGCTTCACGACCACTGTCCCTAGATGTCAAAGTAGTTCCAAATTTTTTTAATTCAAAAATCATAGTTAGTTTATTATAAATTTTTATAATCTAAAACAACAAAACAGCCTCTTAAATTATTTTTCACTTCTTCTACTATAAAACCCCTATTAATTATCGCCTCATCCTTACCAGACTGAAATGATAAGTTCATAGCATACTCGGTTATTACCTTTTTCACATATTTTAAACCATTTCCTCTGGCTTCCAATGATCTACCTGATATAACTTCCGTAAAAGCCACGATTAACGCATCCTTATCATTTGACAGGCTACTTCTTACATTCCGTAAAGTAGCCAAAACACCCTGACCCCTATCCGCAAGGACTATCTTTCTCTCTGGTATACTATAGCCGAAAAAAATTCCCGGGACACCAGGCCAATTCCCTATATTATGGTCAAATGAATTGTTCCCTATTTCCCCAACCAATGAAGTAACGAGTGAAAAAGACTCTCTCAGTTTAGGATCCGTCAGCAATTCTGTTTCTAGTTTAGTCAAACGAGCTTTAAAAATTGAAGAATCTTGGCAATAGAACCTTGATAGCGTCACACTTGTGGGGTCATCTTTTGAAAACGCCCAATTAATAGCGACATTATTTAGATATTTAAAATTAGTTGATAAAAAATCTTCTATATCATTATCAAAATAATATCGGTGTGATGTTGAGTGATCACGTCTAGCAGACAACACCCCGTTGGCATCCCAACGGCGTAATGTTGTTTGAGTCACCCCTAATATATTTGCTACCAGATTTATATCTAATTTATGAGGCAAAAAATTTAATTAACTAGTAAATATTAGTACTTACTAAGTATACATTACTATACAATTTTGTCAACATTAAATTATACATATTTCTTACAAAAAACCCAACAATATGTAGAAATCTGACTTAAAACTATACATTTATATTAGACCGGAATGCAACCATATTTTCTGTATAAAAAAGTTTCTGTACAGCCTATTCCTAAAGCCTTACTAACAACTGTTCCCTCAAAAGCAACATAGACCACTTCCTTTTCCGCTTCAAATGAATACTAGGAGCTAATTTTTTAGCCTTGTGATAAAAATTACTTCCGTCAATAATAACTAAATTTTTCATTAATTCCTTGAGTATTAAAAAGCCCCTAGATCCTGTTACAGAGCTAGGGGGGGGTTAGCAATTCCAAACTTAACTATATAATTTTACTGAACTATATGCTTTTTCCACCGTATCTACCAATATAATACACCGACATCTAGTTATTGTCAAACAAACAGGTACACACATATGCTATGACTTATGCATGAAAGAAAATACCGAATGTTTTGTTAATAAGCATGGCAATATACATCCTAATAAAGCCCCAGATTCCACCGTGCTTGTAACCATAAACCAAAGCCTCCCTGTAAAGCAGGCCCATAATGACTATTACTAATATGATGAATAGAAAGGCGGATAACATAGTATTAGTATACCACCTTTGACTTTTAAGGTGAAAATAGATATAATCTATTTGATCTAAAATTAAATTAGGATCAAAAGGGCTACTTAAATAGTTTGTTAAAAACAAGGACAAACAACCAAATACGTGTCCCAGAAGTTCGGGTTATCGATGAAGACGGGCAACAGCTCGGAGTCATGAAAACCTCTGATGCTTTAGCGCTGGCACAAGAGCGAGAACTTGATTTAGTGGAAGTGTCTCCCCAAGCACAACCACCTGTAGTTAAGCTAATTAACTTCGACAAGTACCGCTACCACCAGAAAAAGCTTGAGCAGCAACAGAAAAAAAAGATCAAGAAGATCGACGTTAAAGGAGTCCGCCTTTCCCTGCGCATCTCAGAACATGACATGAGCATCAAGGCAAAAAAGGCTTCTGAGTTTCTGGAAGAAGGACACAAGGTAAAAGTAGATCTCCTAATGCGTGGAAGAGAACAAGCGCACCCTGAAATGGGTTTTGAAGTAGTAAAAAAGTTCCTAACCTTTGTTCCAAACTACGCAACTGAAGTCCCGGCTAAACGCCAAGGACCATTCGTCTCAATACTAATAACTAAGAAACTAGCATAACATGCCTAAAATGAAGACCCACAAAGGAGCCTCAAAGCGTTTCAAGAAAACAGGCTCAGGAAAAATTGTTTACCGCAAAGCAGGACAAGATCATTTCAATGCCCGCGATACCGGAAAGACAACAAAGAACAAGAGACGCGACATGACTTTAAACAAGTCAAACCCAGGAATCGCAATTTTAATTACACATAAATAACATGACAAGAATCAAACGCGGAGTAGCCGCATCCAAAAGAAGAAAGAACGTACTCAAAAGAACTAAGGGTTTTGAAAACAGAAGAAGCACAAACTTCGTAGCTGCAAAAGAAGCTCTGTTACATGCTGACAAGTACTCTTACAGAGATCGTCGCAACAAAAAACGTGATATGCGCGCACTCTGGTTAATTAGATTAAACGCTGCTTTAAGAGACAATGGAATCACATACAGCAGGTTTGCTGGAGCTCTAAAGAAAGCAAAGATCACTATTAACAGAAAAATGTTGTCAGAATTGGCAATAGCAGCACCAGAAGTATTCACAAGCTTAGTCAAACAGGTTAAATAACAAGGACATTAATGACCTCCTCCCCGGGATACGCTTCGCTTCTCCCGGGGTTTCCTAGGGAGGC
>CAYIKZ010000017.1:0-10774 GCA_964364285.1 uncultured Candidatus Saccharibacteria bacterium
TCTTTAGATACTAACCAATTACCCCAAGAGTGCAATCTGACCTGGACGCATACAAGGTATTTACAAAAGGCAAAATATCTGATATACTTAGTTTAGTAAAGATCGAATTGAAACAAAAACAAAGAAAAACTAAATACACATACTGATTCTCTAGAAAAGGAATTATTTTTTCTGTCCGATAACGTTAATCCCCTAGCCTTAGACAACTAAATAGATAGGCTCCAAAACAACAACCCCGTTAAATCGGGGTTGTTGTTTAATATTCCCACCAAAGGGATTTTTGTTTTAGTTATCTATCGCTGGTTAAGTCTCTCTCAAGAGAGTCCAAAACCTTTTTTGCATGATCTCTGCCACCCAAACCAAAGGCTAAGCCTCCAGCTAGAGCAAGCATGGCAACGACTGCTGTAAACAAGCTCTGGATGAATTGAGTATTTACTTTCAACTGATCCAATGCTGTTAAGAAAGCTAAAATCAAAATTGCCCAGCGTGTTACAGCACCTAGTGCATCTGCACCGTGCAATTGACCTGCCGCAACAACTCCCTTAACAAGAGCTGATAAGAAGTTTGCTGCAATCATACCGATCAACAAAATTGCACAAGCAACAATTACGTTTCCAAAATATGGAAATACTGTTGTGTACAAAAACTGACTGACTTGGCTTAATCCCAAAATGTCAGCTGCTGCGATAAATGAACCGATCAGGAAGAACCATTTTACTAACCACTCGCCAAAATTGGAAATGCTTAGATTTCTGCCTGTGCGGTGTGACAAATGATCAAGACCCAAACGATTTGCAAGCGTATCAACTTTAACTGCAAGCAAAACTTTCTGGACAATCTTGCCCAAGAAAATAGCTACCATCCAACCTAAAATCAGGAAGATGATTGCTGCTAAAATATTTGGCAAGTAGCCAACTACTTTAAACCAAAGATTCTGCATGGAGTCTAAAAGACTTGCCTGATATGTTCCATTGTAATAATTCATATATGTTTCCTTGTTTAGTTCTTTCGAACTATATATTAAATCCAAATCGACCAGTTGGATCTTTTAAATTAATTAACAAGCTAAATTAATATAGGTGTGCGAAAAAATAAAGCGAACCTCTCAACTCCCAAAATTATTGGGTTTAGGTTCGCGAATCAATTATTATTTCTGTGTAATTAGTTATACACATCTTGAACCTATTATATCAAATCCACTGCTAAACCGCAAAAAATAATGCAAGAGCAGCAATCCCCAACCCAATATCCCTGAAAGTTATATCCAAAACCCCTAATCCAGGAGCTAAAGCAATCACAAACAGCAAAACAGCAGCTATCAGAGAAAAGAACTTAACCTTTACATTTCCTAAGAACAAAAGACCAAGAGCAATATCAAGTAACGCATGGGCAAAGAGCGCATTCTCTCTTGTAAAACCAAAATTAGAAACCCACATAGGAACAAAACCAACCCAGTCATTTGGATTAATCAAAGACCTAACCCCAGCATAGATAAAGACAAAGGCTAGGGATATTCTTAACAACAAGGCTGTTTTTTGAACTTGTTCTGCTCTCATCCCCTAAATTATACACCATTGCAGACTCATTTTCGCAGTGCTACCATAACCTCACCTGGAATGCCCAGGAGACTTCCACCCAGGCGGTGGTAACATCCTTTCGAGAAGGAGAGTCCATGCCTACCACAAAAATCGTGGCGCATCAGTACATCTGCATCAGAGCGATCGAAGCTGTCTTGGCTCAGATCACCCCAGAGTTCACGCCAGCGGTGGCGTACCGGATTTCTTCCATCAACCTCCCGAGATCAGCAACTACCAAGGTGTGGAAGGTCAATGGTAAGCTGCTGAGGTTTTCAACCGTGAAAGATACGGAGGGAAAACTCCAGACAAGCTTCTCCTGCACTTTGGAGCTGCGCAAGTTGCTGGGACTCTGGGAACCAGTAACGTTCAATCTTGTGCTGGAAGGTTGGACCTACAAGGGGGCATTTGCGTGCTCATGCACGTACAACATCTTGATTAGGTGGATCGTGAAAAAGACGCGTTAGCTCAAGGAGGAGGTACACAATCGAAAAAAAGCAAAGGACCAATGGTAAAGCTTGACCACTGGTCCAAGACGTCAGCAGAGATGTTGATGTCTTTTGATTTTATGAGGATATATAAAACCTCCTGGCATATCAGGAGGTTGTATATATTTCTTTAAACACAGAAACAGTTTGCACCCGTTTACTATGTTCTTTTGTTTCGCTAGAAGCTAATTAAAGAATTGAATCCTTAGCTGCTTTTGCGACTCTAAACTTAACCACTGTTTTGGCAGGAATTGAGATTTGGGCGCCGGTTGCAGGGTTTCGGCCCATGCGAGCTGCACGATCCTTTTTCTGCAATTTACCCAAGCCAGGGATGGTGAATTCACCATTTCTCTTAGCTTCGCTGTATGCGGTGCTTACGAGAATTTCTAGCATTTCTGCCACTTCTTTACGGCTCTTGCCTGTCTTTTCTGCCAATGCTTGTAGCAGTTGGGACTTGTTCATTGGTTTTGCCATAAGTATTTGTTAATTATCTTTCTTGAGATAGTATAGCACAGGGATTAAAAAAAGCTAGTAAAATCAAGGGTTTTGTCAATGGTCTAAGATACAGGGGCAAAAAAGGCTTAAACTACACCCTAATATATCTGTTAGGAAATCAATGCTTTTTCAATCATTGCTCCCCTTGTTTTCAAAGAGTATACTTCAATATGGTGTGTAATTAAACGTAAAAATATGCAGACAACCCTAACCCCAAAAGAACAACAACAAGTAAACGCATACTTAAAAAGCAAAGGATTACCTGTTGATTTCGCTGTAACCTTCTCAGATGTAACTTTACCCGAGAAATACTCAGAAATACGTTCTAGAAGCGAAATACACGACTTTAAGACCCGTGTAGTATCAAACATACACTTAGATATCCCCATCTGTAGCTCTAACATGGAATCAGTAACTGGAGCTGAAATGGTGATTGCACTTGAACGAGAAGGCGGAATGGGTTTTATCCCTCAAACAATTCCAATAGAAGAAAGGTTGGAGATGATTCAGAAAATCAAAAGAACTGATTCAGCATACATAGATAACCCGCTAACAGTATCCCCTGCTCAAACACTGAAACAAGCAAAAGAGATCATGGATAAATACAAAATATATTCTCTTGTTGTTGTAGACAAGAACAAAAAACCAGTTGGTATTCTTTCAACACGCGATTGGCTCTATGAAACCAATGAAAACAAAAAGATCAAAGACTTAATGGGCGGAAAAAACAAAGTTGTCGTTGCTCCTGCAAATACTAGCTTTGAAGACGCAGAAAAAATCCTTAGAGAAAACAAAATAGAGAAACTTCCTCTTGTTAACAAAACGGGGCATTTAGTTGGACTCATTACAGCGCATGGTTTGTTCTACAAAAATCATCATCCTAGAGCAACTAGAAACAGCAAAGGAAACTTTTTGATAGCTGGATCAATTGGTGTTGGAAAAGAATTCACCACAAGACACATGCGTGAAGTAGAATTACAGGTCAAAGCAGGAATAGATATTCTAATGATTGATACAGCCAGAGCTTTTTCCATAAACACAAAAGAAGCCCTAAAAGCAGTCAAAAAGAAATACCCTAAACTTCCAGTAATTGTTGGTAATGTCTCAACACCAGAAGGCGCTAAATTCCTTTTTGAAAACGGAGCTGACGGAGTCAAAGTAAACCAAGGACGTGGTCATGTTTGTAGAACATCTGAGGTTGGTATCGGAATTCCTCAACTAACTGCAATTGCTAAAGCATCTGCAATCGCAAAAAACTACAATGGAACAGTCTTTGCTGACGGTGGCATGAAAAATGCCGGAGATATGGTTAAAGCAATAGCAGCAGGTGCTGACATTGTTTTTACAGGTTACCTCTTAATTGGTTCCAAAGAATCAGCAGCTCAACTCTACTTCAACAAAAAAGGATTGCCTGTTAAAAACTACGAGGGTTCTGCTTCAATCGCATCTCAATCAAAAAGAATCGCAAAAGGAAATCTTGATCGAATGCGCAGACCAGAAGGCGTTACAGAGGAGGTTGTTGTTACTGGAACAGTTGCAGAGATTGTTAATGATCTTTTAGACGGCTTTAAATCAGCAATGAGCTATCAAGGCGTCCGAAACTTAAAAGAACTTCGTGAAAAGACAAAGTTCCAATTACAAACAAGCGCAGGATCTTTTGAGGGTTTAAAGAAATAGCTAGAAAAGCTTAAAAACAAAGTCCCCACTTCTATCAATCAAGCTGTTTCTAAAATAATATGTGTTGCCACTATGAATAAAGGCAACAGATTTTGCATACCTTAAATTTTGAAAAGTAATTACTTGTATTGAAAACATATTATTCTCAACAACCAAACTATTCTCAGGGTTTGCAAACATCTCTTGCTTCAATGATTCATAACTTTGATTAGTCCCTAGAAAAACTTCAATACTACCAATTTCTTTTGAATCTAAATAAAAGACAAGAGCATTACCATTTCTTTCTTCAAGACTGCATGTCCAAGCAACAGGAACTGAAATACTAAAACGCAACTCAGAAACCCCGCAAACTTTAAAGCCTGGGGCTTCTGTTGTTTCTGTAGACACAGTATTAGTTGTACTAAGACCCTTAGGTTGCTCTGTTGTCTTGTTTGTTTCAACACCAACAACACTTTCAACAAGAGGCGGTGGAGTTATTGTATCCACTTTTTTCTCAGCAGGAAATGATGTTCCTAGAAGCGGAAAAACACCTTCTCCAGAAGGAAATTGTTGGGTTACAGTCTGTTGTTTTGGTTTTGTCTTTACCTTTGAAATGAAATACATACCAGCAACAACAATGATTGTAAGCAGGAAAATTAAAAGTATTGCTCTTTTCATATATCTATTCAGTATACCACTTTTAGCCCTTTCATTTGAAAACAAAGCAGCCCCATCCTAGCAAGAAGGGGCTCTTTCAATTTAACAACTATTCTTCAATATATTCCGGAGATGTTTTGTTTCTAATTGATTTACTAACATAAAAGAAACAAATCCCTGCTAAAAAAACAAAGATTGTTACAAACTCCAAACCATGACGCAATCCCCCGTCCCCACCAAACCTTGATTGACTTAAATCAGAAATCCTTCCTACAACTGCCGGAGCAGCTGTGTCTCCAAACAAATGAATTATTAATACATAAAAAGCAAAAGCAGTAGCACGCATATGCTTAGGAACAACATCATGAATAACGGCGGTGGCAGGAGAGTGATATGCGCTTAAAAACATTGAACCCAAAAAAAACAACAAAAGAAAATACTTTCCATGTGCTTGCAAGCCCAAAAACATCAAGGGCGCGGCAATCAACAAAGACCATGCAATAGTATCACTTCTACCCCAAGCAAACTTTTTGTGCAACCTATCAGCAACATAACCCCCGATAAAGACTCCTAACACACCGGCAATCATCATAGTAAGCCCGAGGATTATAGAAGCTTCTTGGATATTATACCCCTTGTACCTTCTAACAAACTCAACACCCCAAGCAATATATCCCCCACCTGCAAAAGCAGTTAAAGTTCCACCGACAATTACCCAAATCAAAGCTGGATTTTTAAGAAGTTGTTTGAAAGGAATTTTAGGATGAATGCTCTTCTCTGTTTTGTCATACAAACGACTACTAAAAAAAGCCAATAAAAATCCTGGAGCAGAAACAAAAAAGAAAGCATAACGCCAATTAAAATGATATGCAATAATACCGCCTAAAGCAGCACCAAGCGTTCCACCAATAAACATGCCGGCATTAAAATACCCCTGAGCCATTGCTCTTTCTTCTTGCGGAAAATTATCTGAAATCATGGCTGTTGCTGCAGGAGCATAACTTGCCTCCCCTATACCAACCAAAGATCTAATTCCAAGCAAAGCTTTAAAGCTTGTAGCCATACCTGAAAAGAAAGAAGCAAAACTCCAGAAAGTAACCCCCGCAGTTATCAAAAGCCTTCTTGAATACTTGTCAGCTAGCATACCCAAAGGAACGCTGGCTAAAGAATGTACCAACATAAAAACGCTACCTAACAATCCAAGCTGTGTATCTGACACGCCAAACTCTACTTGAATGTTATGAAACAGCGGAAAAATTACTTGTCTGTCTACATAATTAAAAAAATTAACTAAGGCCAGAACCCAAATGATCTGTGTCTGTTCTCTAGTAAACTTATGCATTATTATTCCAAGCTTTTCTTTATATTATTAAGTTCATCAACGATTTCATTCCTAACACGTGATTCAATAACACCAACTTCGCGAAAAGACTCATATGCACCACGAATTAAACTCTCTAGATGTATAATGCTTTCTTTTGAAGCAACACTTGGATCTAAGTCATGACTACTCCAAATTACTTGCATGGCATTGCTCGCAAGATGTATCCATTCCCTATCAGACATGCCCAAAGACTCATCCAACTCATTTTGATGAGATAAAAAATCAGCATATCGATTAAGTGATTGCAAAAGATTCGCTCTTACCTCTGGGTTTGGTGGAATCTCAACCTGTTCTTGTTTCCAAGCATCAGGATCTTGTGATTCCCAAGGATTTGTTTCAGAATCAGTCATAGATATATGATATCACACTGTTTAAATGTGCCTATGCATTTTTTTATGCAAAACATTTGTTGCAACAACTTTACTAAAATCAAGCTTTGATTTTAATGTGTACGCTATTCCTACCAAAATAATCATCAAAACTGACATAACCACATACGCAAACTTAATCCCTTGTGAATCTATAATCACACCAACAATCAAAGGACCAACCAAGGCTCCAATATCATAGATAAGGGACATCATACTACCAACCCTGCCAAAATGTTCAGGCTGAGCACAAACCGTAATAAGCTCGTTATTACCAACAGAGATCAACTCTAAGACAAGCCCAACACAGAAAGCAACAAGAGCCTGCCACCAGAAGGATCCGATAAAAACTAGGGAAATAACCAACAATGCCATTGCTACAAGTCCATATGCAAAAGTCTTCAACCCCTGGTTATCAAACCACTTCCCAAGCCACCAACCAAAAATATATGGCAAAGCAAACATCACACCAATCAAAATGGTTTTACTTAAACCAGCACCATCTGTATATGCTTGAATTGGAAGAAAGAACGCAAGCACTGAACTAATCAAAGCAATGAAGAAATTAAACATTGCAACAGCTTTTAATTTCCAATCCCAACGGATAAGCTCTTTTAAAGCTAAACCATAAACCTGATTAAAATTCTCAGGTTCTCCGGTTTGTTTAAATACCTCTGGGGTTTTCTGAAAATACCAGATGATAAAAAAAGCAATCAAAGATGTTGGTGTAATAAGGAACAAGAGCTGATGAATAGAAAAATATTGGATCAGCCACATTCCAGACAAAGCAGCAACTACCCACCAAAAATTAGCAATCGTATCAAAATATCCAAAAATTGTTGCCAGCTTACCATCAGAAGCATTTCTTCTGAAATATGTTCCCCTACCAACAGAATCCATAGCAAAAGTAATACCATTTAAAAAACGACCCAACACAACAAACAAAACCATTCCTGTAACCCCAGCAAGAAAATATGATGCTCCAATAAGGGTGTACAACAAAAGCCCAACCAGAATTATACTAGTTGCTTTAAAACGATCAGCAGCCATACCAATTATGGGAAGCGCGAGAATGAAAGAGACATCATACGAAGCACGAATCAAACCAGCTTCTGCATAGCTTCTGGAAAAAGAAAAGATAAACACAGGAAGCAGGGATTCAGCAAATCCCCAACCAGCCCAACGAACAGCGGTTGCAAACGTAACAATTCTAATCCCTAATGGAGCAGAAAACTCAGAAAAACCAAAAAGTCTTTTAATCATATATTTGTATAATACAAAAAACTACTTTAACACTCTCAATTTTTTAAAATTACTATCAGTTAAACCCTGAACGGAAACACTTTCCCATTCGTATTCTGAACTTTCTAACTGAGATGGCGAGAGTACATATTCAACGTATTCATCTCCCTTCACTTTTAAAGCGCCAACCCCAACCCAGAACTTAGCCACTGAAGTCTTCGTGGTTCCTACTGGAATACAATTTTCCATCGGTGTACAAAATACCAAAACCTTATCCTTGTCTCTAGTGTATGGCCTTCTACGGCTAACTGTGTAATACGCTCGATGGATCAACTCTGTTTTTTCGTGCCACAAAGGATCGCTATCCTGCCCTGGTTTTAATCTGACATTCATCTCAACCATCCTTTTGTGTCTTTCGTCTAAAGTTGGCAAGCCACCCAACTGTTTTTCCATTAAATTAATTTTGTCTTTCAAATCTTCGTCAAATTCTTCAGGTGTATAAAGAGAACCAACTGGGGTCAATGTAATCTTCATATTCTCTGGTAAATAGTTTTTAAGAAAATCAAGAAGCTCTCTAAAACTATCAGCATAACTTTCGGTTTCATTCTTAGGTATATTATTCATTCTTTCAACGATTACATCATCAGAACAAAAATCAAAAACCAACCCGGGTTTATACACCTCCGTAATTGGCTTTAACCATTTTGCATAGTACATCAGTGTAAATAGCTCTGCCCAGTCAGCATCTGGAGCTTCGTCTAAGCGCCATAACTTGTAGCCTCCAAAAACAAAAACAAACTTAATAGGTAGATTCTTACTTACACTTTTATCTATCGCCTCTTTAATTTGCTTTTGATATTCCTCCGAAACACTAAACTTTCTGAACTTCTTAGACATTATTGTCTTAAATATAAACTCAGAAAGTTGATCTTGCGATGAAAAACTCATTTCTGATTTTTCAGGTTTCAACTGCCTTAATCTTTTCTCAATAAATTCTTGTGATGTCATAATTTTGGAGATGTGGGTAGGATTTAAACCTACCTATTCCACCTTGCGGGTAGACGCCTAGACACTCGGCCACCACATCAGAATAAGCATAACAAAAAACACTAGCAATCACTAATGCACATAAATATTGACAGTAATAATAAATTAATATAATAATACTTCCGTAGATATAGATCTACTTGATTTTGATCAAAACCCCTCCTGTGAGGGGTTTTTGCATACATAAGTTTTCTAAATCAAACAAATTAAAAACAGGTCTAGAACTTACTTTAATAAAACATTTCGAAATACAATTTTGGCAGGGGTGCTAGGAGTTGAACCCAGTCTAAATCTTTTGGAGAGATTTGTGCGACCGTTACACTACACCCCCAAGAAAAACAGCTCATAAGCCCAAGGCTTACAAGCTGTTTTGTACTACTTGGTTTCCTTGTGCATTGTCATCTTCTTGCAATGCTTACAAAACTTCTTAAGTTCCAAGCGCTTCGGTGTTAACTTCTTGTTTTTTCTGGAATGATAGTTTAAGTTTTTGCACTCTGTGCATTCCAGCTTAATCAAATTATCTTGAGACATTGATATTATCCTTTATGCGATTATGGAGCCGGCTGTCGGACTCGAACCGACCACCTACGGTTTACAAAACCGTTGCTCTACCGGATGAGCTAAGCCGGCAAGAGATAAAATTAACTATTAAAATTTAACATAAAGACCGTAAAAAGTAAAGGGCCTTGGGTTGCAGGATGTGAATCCAGCGCGCCAAGGCACCTTTGCTTGTATGGTTCTTGCGTTTCTTCATCAATGTTATGATGGCATACGCAAAACCAGATATCTTTCCTCCTGTTTTAACTACCGTTGGAACTGTGCAAATCGAGCGCCCTGCGACGCACAATCACACGGGTGCGCTCGCGCATGATCAGCGTACGCTCGTTGTACCCCTGGATATCGTGTACAGCGCTGTACTCGAACCCAGGGTGTTTCAGGAGCGACGAGTCAGGCTCGATGCGGTGAAGATTCGCGTATGCTTCACGAAACTCCGTCCGTGCGAGCGAGAGCTCGGCTGTCAAATGCTGATCATCACCCGGCGTGCCATGATCACTCTGGTCTACAACGATCATAAACAGAACCTCCTGGGGGCTACTGGTGGGCTACAGCGACGATTGATTGCATCATACAGACGTACTGATCTAAAACAACGCTGTACTTCTCTACGAGAACGCTGACGTCATCTGACGCCTTGTTGTAAAGCGCCGATACTTCTAATGCCCCGTAGTGCTCGGAAAAAAGGTGCTCAAGCTCAACATAGTTTGTTGAGTTGCATAGTTCGAACCACTTCCCGAGAAACTCCTCGTGCAGATGCAACGCGACTGCGAGCTTCAAAAGTTCTTGAAGCCGGACTCGCGCATATTTCAACGAATCTGGTTCCTTGCTCATGCTGACCCTCCTGGCTTCAGTCTTTCAATCTCATGAACCAAAGCCGCCAAGAGCAAAACCACGACTCTGAACGAAACCTCTCTCTGATCATTTGACGAGTGGTCCCATGCCTTAGGACCATCCCAAAATTTTGCCTTCAGCTGGGCTGAGTCTCTCTTTGCAGAGCGACCGTCCTCGCTTTGGCAATATTCCAGAAACTCGTTTTGTGGATCTAGCAAGTGCAGGTCAGAAGCAGCGACCTTGCACTGGACCATGACCTGTGCGGTCTCTGCTATCTCAACCATAATCGCTCCCATCAAAAGGAACTGCAAGAACCAGCTCTCGCTGATTATATATGAATATACGCCAAGTATAGGAAGAAAACAAGACAATTAAAAACCGCTTTATAAAGCGGTGATAAAATCTTTCTAAAATAATACTGGAGCCGTTGATCGGAATTGAACCGATGACCTACTCCTTACCATGGAGTTGCTC
>CAYIKZ010000018.1:0-9323 GCA_964364285.1 uncultured Candidatus Saccharibacteria bacterium
AAACTCCTTGGCATTACTCTACCAAGGAGTGCAATATGTATCTGAGCTTATGCAATGAGTTTTTGTGGTATACTTAAGGAAACTATGAGTGACTTCCAGAAAGAAAAAATAGAGATTGAAATACAGGAAAAGGAGATAGAGACCAAGGAGTTTTTGCAGAGCTTTTCAAAAGGAAAGCGCTATGCAATATATGTCTTGGGGATTCTTTTAATTCCGATATTTTTTATTGCTAAGTATTCTGTTTCTTCCACGTATTTGCATTTCTTTAAGGTTAATCGAGAGATTGGTGTTCATGAGGCAATTGTTACTAGTTTGCCCGTCCAGATTTTAGAAACAAATGCTTTAAGTATTTTAGGGAGCAGTTATTCTGCTTATGCTTTGATAAAGAACGCAAACAAGGATTTGGTTGCTTCTGAGTTAAAGTATGTTTTTCATTTTCAAGACGCAGAAGGGAAAGACCTGGTTTCTCAAGAAGGCAAGACTTTTATCCTTGGGGGGGAACAAAAGTATATAGTTATGCCGAACGTTAAAATATTCCAAGCGCCAGTAAGTGTTAAGGTTGAAATTACTGATCCGGTTTGGAAAAGAAGATTTAGTTTGCCAAATGTTGTTTTAAAGAGCGGAGTTCCAAAGTATGGTGATCAAACAGATCCTATTGGTTTTTACATTTCAAATAGTTTGTACAACCAAAGTACGTATACATTAGGAACAGTAAAGGTTAATGCTGTTGTTTTTGACAAATCAGGAAAAGTGATCGCAGTTACTCAGTACACTGCGAATACTGTTGCTTCTCAACAAACTAGGGATTACAAGATGTTTTGGCCTTTACCAATTGCCGCAAATGTTTTAGGTGATCCAAAGATTTTTGTTGAAACAAATATTTTAGATGACATTAATTTAAAAGCCGCGGAGTAGCATGGATACAATTATCAGTAAAATTAAGCATTTTGATATATCCCTGGCAGTAACCTGCTTTCTTTTGTTGCTAATGGGCCTTTCTTTGCTTTACAGCACTAGTCTTTCAGGAAGCACTCAGGTTTTTACAAGGCAACTCATACATGCGGTTATCGGCGTTGGTTTGTTTTTCTTTTTCGCGTATTTTGATTTTAGAAGCACAACTAAGATTAGTCGGTATCTTTATGTTGTTTTTGTTTTGTCGCTTGTTGCTTTGTTAATTATTGGTATTACAGTTAAAGGAAGTTCCCGCTGGTTTAATTTCGGATTTTTTAATCTACAACCAGCTGAGTTTATGAAGTTGATTATGGTTTTGATCCTCGCAAGATTTTTCGCTTTGAGAAGAGGGGAGATTAATACGTGGAAAAATATTCTCCTTTCATTCATCTACGCTTTGATCCCAATGTTTCTCATTGCTAAGCAACCAGATCTTGGTTCCGCAATCATTATTTTCATCATTTGGTTAGGAATGCTTTTTTTCAGCACAGTTAACAAAAAAGTTTTTATATATCTCTTTTTAATCTTTGTTGTTTTTGCAGGAATCTCTTGGAAGTTTCTCCTGCAGGATTATCAACGGAATCGTATTGAAACATTTTTAGAACCTAGTCTTGATCCAAGAGGACAGGGCTACAATGTTAGACAAGCAACGATTGCAATTGGTTCAGGAAGTTTAACAGGCAGGGGATTAGGGAAAGGTTTGCAATCACAGTTAAGGTTTTTGCCAGAACGACAAACTGACTTTATTTTTGCATCTGCATCAGAAGAACTTGGGTTTGTTGGTTCATCTGTTATTCTAATTCTTTACTTTATTCTTCTTTTCAGGCTCCTGGTTATCTACCGTATTAGTCGTGATGATCTTTCTCGTTTTGTTGTTATTGGAATATTTTTTATGATCTTTGGTCAGGTGGTTATTAATATTGGAATGAACATGGGGATATTGCCAGTTACAGGAATTCCGTTGCCTTTGCTTTCATATGGTGGTAGCTCTTTGATGACAATTGCAATTTCAATGGGTATTGCAGAAGCAGTTGCGATTAATGCCAAGGGATTAAGGTTGTAGTTTTTTTGTTCTTTTTGATTAATTTGATACAATTTAGGGAAAGGAGAAGACCATGATGAAAAAAATAGATTTCCAGAAGGTTATTGAATGGCTGTCTTTTGCCCTGAAATGCCCTGTTTGTGGGTATAAATACAATTTAGACAGAACTAAGATTATTGATACTAAACAAGAGGAAAACAGCCAAGCAACGCTTTTGGTGCATTCTGACTGCGCACAATGTAAAAGCTCGGTAGTTTTTGGTATATCTATTAATGGTGGTGAGATTTTCTCTGTAGGTATGATTACAGATCTTACTAGTAATGACACAAAGAAGTTTTCTCAGAGACAACCGCTCTCAAGCAATGATGTTTTAGATTTACATAGGTTTTTAAACAAGTTTGACGGTAATTTCGTAAAAGTATTCACGAGTTAGGGTTTAGAAATAGGGTTTATATATGGACTTGTAAATTTTAGTGATAGCTGTTAGAATATCACAGTAATATTTATATACCCCTAAAAGATATTTGTATGGAAAAAATAGAGTTACAGGCACAAACCAGACCAGAAACACCTGTTGAAAAGCTTAGAAAACAGGGCTTTATGCCAGCTATAGTTTACGGGCATAACAAGAAAACAGAGCATTTAGCATTATTGCTAAACGCTTTTGAAAAAGTATTCCGCAAAGCTGGTGAATCAACTTTGATTAACTTGGTTATTGATGGTCAGCCAAGAAATGTAATTATCCATGACACTCAGCGCCACTATTTAACAGGCAAGTTTGAACACGCAGACTTTTATGAAGTAAGCATGACTGAGAAACTCAAAGCAACGGTTGCTTTGGAGTTTGTTGGTGTTTCAAAAGCAGTTAAAGAAAACGGTGGTATTTTGGTTACTGTTTTGGATGAAGTAGAAGTAGAATGTTTACCAGCAGATTTACCACACAACATTGTTGTTGATATATCTGTTTTGGACGCATTTGAAGATTCAGTCCATGTAAGCGACTTGAAAGTTGATAGCAAGGTTGAAATCTTGACTGACAAAGATGACGTTGTTATTAAAGTATCTCCTCCTAGAACAGTCGATGTAGACCTTTCAGCTCCTGTTGTTGAAGACGTCAGTAAGGTTGAGGGTGCTGCTGAAGTAAAACCTGAAGCTACTGAAACTCCTGAAGTTAAAGAATAACTTTAAAACCGGTTGAACAAGCCGGTTTTTTTGTGTCTGAAATGAGGAAGACGCCGGGCAGTACCGACGTCTTCGTTGAGCAGCGCATAGATCCGCGAACCTTGTGCTGCTTGGCAACCAACAGGTCTTGGCACGAGCCGTGTTAGCCTACAAGTGCTCGCTGTTGGGTTCATCCTCCATGCTTGTACCTGCGAAGGATGGGCCTAGCGCCCTAGTGATATCAGCAAAGTCGTTCGTCATTCACCTGAGATGCTATTTCAAGCTACTTCATACTACCGCGTGGTAGTATGTGGCGTGTTTCTTTGTGCCCACTGAGCATATAACTAAACCAACCTTCTGGGTTAGATATATATTACACCTGGGATTTTAAATATCAAGTTGTTCTCTTATTTTATCTTTATCTCAACAATTCTGTCCCACAAAGCGAGGTCTTTGTGGATTGTTGTTTTTGCTTTTGGCATTAGTTTGTGGATAACTGAGGAGAGTTTTTTTGCTTGGTTGTAGTTAATTTCAAGAAGAATAAGGGAGTTTTTAAGGTTGAGCTTTGAAAGTTGTTTTAGTAGGCGCTCTATTTTTTCAAGCCCCTTTTTGCCTCCAACCAAAGCAAGACGTGGTTCTTTTAGAATGCTTTTTTCAAGAAGTTGTTTTGGCTCTAAGTACGGTAGGTTTGCGGTAATTAACACATTCTCAAAATTCTTTTTTAAAAGTTTTGTAAAAGGGGAGCTTAAGTTTCCTTGTTTGAAAGAAATGTTTAAACCTTTGGCATTTTGTTTTACAACAAGAAGTGCTTTCTTAGATATGTCTGACCCAAAGAACTGTGCTTTGGTCTTAATGTTTCTTTTTAAGGAAACAATGATTGCGCCAGATCCTGTGCCAATATCAATGATTGTTTTAGGTTTGTTTTGTTTAGCCCATGATATTGCTAAATCAACAAGGGTTTCGGTTTCTGGTCTTGGAATTAAAACGTTTTTGTTAACACATATTTTATGTCCATAGAACCACTTATACGAAAGAACATATGCCAAAGGAAACCCTTTTTTAATTAGGGTTTCCATTTTGTTTAATCTTTTTTTCTGGGCAGTGGAAAGTTTGATCTCAGGATGGGTTAAGACGTATTCCTTGCTCTTTTTTAGAACCTCTGCAATTAATATTTCTCGCATTTTAGAGTGCTGCTTTTTTAAGCTTAATATCTTCTTCAATGAGGCTGTTTACTATATCATCTAGTTTGCCTTCCATTATCACGCTAATTTGGTTGAAGTTTTGGTTGATTCGGTGATCAGTAACGCGGTCTTGAGGAAAGTTGTATGTTCTAATTTTTTCTGATCTGTCTCCAGTTCCAATTTGAGAGTTTCTTTTGTCTTTGTATTCTTTTTCTTTTTGTTCTTGGTAATACGCGGCAACACGAGATCTAATAACTGCTAGGGCTTTTTCTCTGTTTTGAGCTTGAGACCTTTCATCTTGGGACTGCGCTGTAATTCCTGTTGGTAAGTGCACGATCTTTATAGCGGAATATGTCGTGTTAACGCTTTGACCGCCATGCCCTGAAGCTGTGTTTGCGGTCATTTCTAGGTCTTTCATTGGAATATCAATATCTACTGCTTCAAACTCTGGTAGCACTGCCACCGTTATTGTAGATGTATGAACTCTTCCAGATTTCTCTGTTTCAGGCACTCTTTGAACGCGGTGAACTCCTGATTCGTATTTCATTTTGCTGTACACTTTTTTTCCGATTATTTCAAAGACAACTTCCTTAAATCCGCCAATGTCATTTTTGCTTGAAGAAATCATATGTGTTTTCCAGCCATGTTTTTCTCCAAATTTTGTATACATTCTGTAAAGTTCAGCTGCAAAGAGTGCTGATTCATCTCCACCAGCACCAGCACGGATTTCAACAATGATGTTTTTCTCATCTAAAGGATCTGATGGAATGAGCAGGGTTTCTATATCGCTTTCTAGTTGCTCAATTCGTCTGTTGATGATTTTGATTTCTTCTTTGGCAATATCAGCAAGTTCATCTTTGCTTTCAGCAAGCTCCTGGTTCTGTTTTAGTTCGTGCTCGTTTTTTTCTAGTTCTTGGATTTTTTCAACAACAGGAAAAAGATCAGACTGTTTTTTACCTAGCTTTGCAATTTCGTCAGGAGAAGCTTGGCTTAGTTTTTCTGAGAGGTCGTTGTATTCAATTAGTATTTTTTTGTAGGGCTCTTTCATATCTTTAAGTATACCCGATTTATTACCAAACAAAAAAGCTCTTCCAAGCCTTTGTCTTTAAAGGACGACCTATGTTTGTTGTCGTGCTTAAGGAAGGCTTGAAGAGCTTTTGAAATAGCTATTTAGCTTTTTTTTCTGCTGAAGTTTTTCTTGGCTTTTTGACAGTCTTTGAAGCAGCCAACTGGGTTGATACCGCAGCGCGCTTTTTGAATCTATCAACAATACCTGCTGTGTCTACGAGCTTTTGTTTGCCTGTATAGAATGGGTGGCACTTAGAACAGATTTCCACGCGGATTTCTGGTCTGGTAGAGCCTGAGGTAAAGCTATTTCCGCATGCGCAGGAAAACTTAGCGTCCTTATGATATGTTGGGTGAATATCGTTTTTCATACCGCAAAACAATAACATAATCTGTGGAAAAATGCAAGGCTTGTTTCTTTGGGTTTTTTTTGATATATTTGATACATAGTTTAGAGGGAAGAAAACTAGTGCGACACAAATATAAAATTAAACATCACCATCATATGGACTACACAGGTAAAAACGCACAACTTATGCGCTTTTTGGGTATAGTTGTGCTAATCGTGCTTTTAGCAGGATTAACATATTGGTACCAACAAAGTAACAAGCCAAAGGTCTTTCCAAGAACAGATGCAGCTGAAGGACAAGTAATCTCTGGTTTCCCAGAAGAGCTGATCTTTCATGCTACCAAGGTTAATGAAAGCTATTTAGTTGATTACGAGAAAAAACAGATTCAGTACACTGTTGATTACAATTCCAAGGACAAGCTTGTTGCTGCATTTGCAGAATCTTTAGAATATTTGGAGAAGAACAACTACAGGATTATTAATCAGAGAACTGAACCTACCTCCGCAGGCTTATATGGCAAAAGAGAAGACGGTGATATTAACATCCTTATACAAAAGCTTACTCCGACGACAACCAATTTCGTCATCTCTTTTGTAAAGAAGATTAAATAACCGGAGACATATATGCAAAAGATTTTTAAATTTTACAATGAAAACAAGAATAACTTAATAAAGGGTTTGGTTTTAACTTTATTAATAGTTAGTTCTGTTAATTTCCCTGTTCAGAAAGCTAAGGCAGACAGCTGCGTGGTTAATTCTTTTGGATCATATCAAAATCCAGTTGCCTCAGGCGGATTTGCAGACTTGTACTGGACTCAAACAGGGTGTGCATATCTTGAGCTTTACGCAGACACAGGCGGATTTGTTGGTGATGTACTAACAACCAGTTATGCAACTTCTGATACTTACAGAACAGGTTCTTTGGCTTACCCAGGACCATACGGCTTCTATCTTCAAGATCCAAACGGCTCACCAGTTGGATCTATCTCAATCAGCGTTGCCCAAGGAGGTAACAACTGTCTTACAAGCAATTTTACATCTCCTAGTTTAAGCATTACTTCTGGAAATTCAGCAACGCTAACTTGGACTGCTTCCAATTGCGGAAGCCTTAGCATTGACCAGGGAATAGGGGATGTTACAGGGTTGACTCAAAAAAGCACTGGTCCTTTAACAAGTACAACTACATTTACTTTAACAGGAGGTGCGTCTCCTTTGTCTGTTACAATCACTGTTGCAGCTGCAAGTGCTTGTGCTATCAATTCTTTCTACGCAAATCCAAATCCAGTCTCATCTTTTGCGCCAACTTCGAAACTGTACTGGACAACCAGCAATTGTTCCGCTTTAGAGTTAATTGACGTCACTAATGGAACATTTGTTTCAGTTCAGCTTAATAACCCAACAGATGGATATTCTGTAACAATTCAAAACACCTCCCAAGATTACTATCTTGATGCAGGTAGTCCACAGGTGCCTCAGCAAACAGTCACTGTTACTAAAACAAACCCATGTACAATATCAGGTCAGCAAGCAACAGTTAATGGTGACAAGAGTGTAACCATAACCTTTAATCTATCCTCCTGCACAAACGCAACCATTAAGGGAGGAAGCTTAACTGCTGGTGGCTCTGGAACAGTAGCGTATACATCACCGTCTTCAACTACTAACTATACCGGGCCTGTAAGTATTTCAACAGGTGCAAATGAGGTTTCAAGTTCTTTCCCTACGATGACATATTATATTGATGCATGGAGCACAGCACCAAACGGAACTGTTGCAGCACAACAAAGCGCGACAGCAACGTTAGGACCAACGTGTAGGTTGAGTATAAATAGGAGAATAAATTATGGGTTGGCGCCAACCGTGAGTTCTAGCACACCATTTGTATACTCTGGCTTTGGTGGACAGAAACTTTCAGGCACTACAATGAATGATGAGGTTGTGGTATGTAGCTCATATATCCTTATTGGTTTTGCATCTCAAATATCAACAACTGCAGTTGACTCAAACAATAATCCTATAGTGGCAAACATCAAAAGCGGTGCATCAATCTCATTTGATCTAAACTCAGCAAATACAAGTCAGTCAGTAATCGTAGACTATCAAACCCCCGCAAAGATAGAAGTAAAATAGCCCCGTTTATTGGGTGTTTGTAAGAATCTTGACAAATATTGAATAATATTCTACAATGCAGACACGATTGGTCTGCATTGTTTGCAGTGCCAACCACGAACCCCGCAAACCTTTAAGGAGGGTCAAATGCGGAATATCTATTTGCTCTCGGCGAGCCTGCTCGTTTTGGCTTGCGGCGGGGAACGTGGAATCACGAACCCTGTTACAAAGACCTGCGTAGGGACGATCAGTCCTTCTTCGCAGGTGACAATCAGTTCTGGCCAGACGACTTCGGTCGTTCTGGACTTCAGGAACTGCTTGAGCGTCACTGTTCGAAGTGACAACGACCCGCAGTACGTAAACGGCGTCACGGTTTCTCCGAACGCCACTCTGTTGCTCTCACCTTCCAAGGCGAGTACTTACACCATCACCGGCAACGGTGAAGGTGTACAGCAGACTACGCTTCACCTTACGGTCAACGTTGTCGGAAAGCCGACACTGTCGATCGACGGCAGCGCCATCGCGGATTCGGGCATCGTGCTCAACAGCACGGTGACGTTCGCGCTCAACAAGCAGTACATCAGCTCGTGTAGCGCGCCGGTTTTCAACGGCACGCCAACGACGGCTGACCCAAAGACCGTGAAGGCGACTGCTTCGGTGAGTGACGACGCGCTCGTCTACAGCCCCGGCAGCACCATGCCGGTTCGGGTGAACAACAAGCGTCAGGTGACTATCACGGTCACTTGCATTGGCTTGGACGGTACCCCTGTCTCAGCCAGCATCACCAAATCGGTTGCTGTGCCGACGCTCCGGTGTACGAACATTACGCCGGATAGCGTTACGCTTAACTGGGTCGGGAACGGAGTACTCAACTGCATTGAGAACTCGATCACGTCGAACAACGGGGTCGATTTCAGGGGACTCGTTGGCAGCATGAACAATCCCTGGGAGGGAAGTCCTCCCGAGTCGCTGTTCATCACCAACCCTGGACAGTTCCAGGATCCGAACCACTACGCGTACGGTATCTATCACTTTGGTGATCCGGTGAACTTCGAGTATGACAGGAATCTCTGGTTTAAGAACTCGGAACGGAGCGATGCTCCTCTGAAGTTCGTCCTCCGGTTCCGTCGTCCGTAAGCACACAAGATATTCCTTCAAGCAAGACCGCTCATGCCATCCAGGTGTGAGCGGTCTTTGCTATATATTTTCCATGTTTAATATTTCAGGAATAACTTCTCCAATAGATACATCTGCAAAAGACGGCAATGAAAATATAATCAAAGCATATTTAAAAGGAACATATCAAATCACAACCAGTCAATATAACCCCAATCCTACTGTAACTTTTGAATATCAAACCCCAGCAAAGCTTGAGATCAAATAGCCAATAATAAGGCCTTTTTGTAAGAATCTGCATAAGCTCAGATACATATTGCACTCCTTGGTAGAGTAATGCCAAGGAGTT
>CAYIKZ010000019.1:0-8319 GCA_964364285.1 uncultured Candidatus Saccharibacteria bacterium
ATTCGCAAACCGTTCCTGTCGGCTCTTCCGTCCGGGGTTTCCTGGTATACAAAAACACCATCTACTGATGGTGTTTTTTATTTTTATCACACGCAAATTTAGAATTTTACCGACTGACCATTTTTACTAACCAAATCAGAACCACAGCTCCTAACAAAGCGACCAAGAAGCTGTAAAGATTAAATCCACCCACTCCGCCCTTGCCAAGAAGGCTCATAATCCAACCGCCTAAAACCGCACCAATGATTCCAACCGCGACATTCAATATTATACCTTGCTGGGCATCAGTTTTCATGATTAACGACGCAATCCAACCGACAATACCTCCAAAAATAATCCAAAGAATTATTCCCATATGATTTTAGTTAATTATTTAATTTCATTATCAAGTTTCCCTGTCGCTTCCAACGTGGAAACAGTTTTTCCCATAAAGAACAATTTTACGATGACGAAAGCAATCAACCAATATACGAGCATAGCAAGAGGAGTCGTCCATTTCTAAGGCTGAACCTTCGACTTTAGTGATCCAAAAAACGTTCAGAAAGGAAGCCACGAATGAATAGCTGACGTTGTAAACAAAGCTACTAAAACCCGCACCTGGATTAGTAACAAGCGATTTAAGTATAACACATGTCGAGCCAAAAAAATATCTGTTACAAGCAGGTATTTTTTGTTATCATTGTTATATGAATAAAAGCAGAATATTTTTCTTCATTATCGCAATATTGTTCGGGGCATTTATGTTTGTGTATGGTGAAGTTGATGATAGTCCCGGAGGACAACTGCTCGGGCTTCTAATAGTTATTTCCGGCATTGTAGGCATAATAAAGAGCAAAAAAATCTGACTAAACCAAATTCTAATATCAACCACGATTCGAAGCCAAACAAAAAACATTAGCTTTCGTTAGTATTTTTTGACTTGTCTATGTATTTTCATTAGTATATTGAGCTCCCTCGGAGCAGAACTAAAACTACTTCCCAGGAGGATCTGTGACGCTCGAGATGACACGAGAAGCGTTTACCCAGGCTGTTGAAGAGAGGGCTAAGCGCTCCGGTTTCACTCGGGCGCTCTACGACACTCTGGACGAGTATCAAGCTGCGGAGCGACAAACAACAGGAATTGTCGTGGCTTGTGGCCGCGGTTGTAGCTGGTGTTGTCATCAGATAGTCTGTGTTTTTCCAGAAGAAATGCAGGAAATCACAGACCACATCAACAGACTGGCATCGCCTGTCAGGGTAAGGCTGCGCGAACAAGCGCGGGAGATCCTGGCAAAATGGAGTGCGTGGTTGAAATTGCATCTCCCGTTTGCTCCAAAAAAAGTTCACAACCCGCTTTTGCTGGCGCAGGCTTGGATCGGAAAACCATGCCCGCTACTCCAGCAAGATGGCAGTTGCGGAGTACACGAAGCGCGGCCACTGGTGTGCCGCACAACCACAAGCGACATGAAGTGTGGCGATATCCCGTATCGCGATGAAAGACGACACGCCCGACAGATGCGACTTAAGTGTGAAGGATGGGCAAACAATCTCCAGATGGAACGGGCAGAACGCCAGGGAGTGCAGGGTGTAACGCCACTGCACTACTTCCTCTCCACAAAACCCCACAAACTTTAATAGGAGGACAACAACGGGTAACTAGAGAGCTACCCACAACAGGCAAGCGGCCTCTTTTTGAGACCGCCTACCCTTAACACACCACTAGATGATGTTTTGAGGATAGGATAATACTTAAAATAACAATCGCCCTAAAGGCGATTGTTTGATATATTAAGAATATGACGAGACCACAACTTAAATTAAAAAATTATTTGGTCAAACAAGGTCTTTTAAAGTCCAAGGCCATGAAAGAAGCTTTTACGAAAGTTAATCGTAAAGATTTTGTTCTCAAAGAAAATACCCTTTTGGCCTATGAGGACTTTCCAATACCAATAGGTTTTGGGCAAACAATTTCGCAGCCAAGCACTGTGGCTTTCATGCTAGATTTGCTGGATATTGAACCAGGACAAAAAATATTGGATGTAGGATCAGGATCAGGATGGACCACGGTCCTAGTCGCTAAAGCCGTTGGACCTACAGGTCAGGTTTTTGCAGTTGAAAAAATTAAGGAACTTGTAAATTTCGGCCTCCATAATCTTGCAAGATACAAACTGAAAAATGTTTCTATGGAAATAAGTGGCAAAAAAATAGGACTACCTTCTGAAGCTCCTTTTGATCGCATTTTGGTTTCTGCTGCAGCAGAGTATTTACCCAATGACCTCGTAAAACAATTAAAAACAAATGGGGTAATGATTATTCCGATAAAAAACTCAGTCTGGAAAATCACACGAAAATCAAAAACTAAAATATTAAAACAGGAGTTTCCAGGCTTTATATTTGTGCCGTTGCGATAGACATGATAATTCTAACATCTTCCACGATGTCGAACCGAAAACCAAGCAATCGCCTCAAAAGCGATTTTTTGTTATCCTTATTCCATGAATGAACCACACCCAGAAACAACGAGAGAACCTTTGAACGACTCTACTCCAATCTCGGATATCGAACCAATTGAACAAGGTGGTCTAACCCCTCAAGATAGAGAAGGTTTAAGAAACTTAGTTGAAGCTCCTCTTCTAGATGCCTGCCAACTCCTTTATGACAAGGGGGTCAAAACTGTGTTTTCATCCGCTAACAAAAAAGACGTAGGTAGATACGGAAGCATTGATATTGATTTTGAAAGCCTCAGCCCTAACAACAAGACAATAGCTCTAAGGATAGGTAAAGCAAATGGGATATGGGGTTCCATACCAAGAAAAGGTGTATCAATACAAATACCTATCACACCACAATCCACCTTGGGAGAAATACGAGAAGCTGGTTTGGCTATTGCCCAACAGTTTGAACAGCAATAAAAAAATTTAAACATCGACCCCTATTGCCTGTGATATATTATTGTATCCGTCTTTTTTTAGTAACTCTACAAGCCCTGCGTTTATATCAGAAATGGTCTGTGGTCCTTCAAAAATCATCCCTGTTATCATCTGCAACAACGTTGCTCCTTTCTTTATTTTTCTATAGGCATCCTCGGCTGTAAAGATTCCACCACATCCTATAATTACAAACTCTTTACCACATTTTTTGTACATATAACTTATGAGGTTATCTGATAAATCCTGGACAACCTTACCACTCATTCCTCCAACATCAGGAACAGATTGGTCTTTTATTTTTGGATTGGATCTACTTTTTGCGAGATTAGTGCAGACAAATCCAGTGATGTGATTTTTTCTAGACACCTCTATTATCCTATCAACCACATCAAAAGGAAGTTCAGCCGGCATTTTAAGGAATATTGGTTTGCCAAGGCTTGGGTCTTGCTCTCTAATTGCCATAAGTAAACGGTCTAGCTTTTCCGGATCAGTGAATGGCTCTCCACCAAAAGCATTTGGACAACTAATATTGATTGTAAAATAATCCCCGATGTTTTTGTTTCTGAACGTCATATATGCTTTTGTATAGTCAGCGATTCCCTGTTCTTCATTGACTGTGTTTTGATCATTAGTCTTTGCCACGCTTATCCCTATCGGAAATTCAAACTTCAATTTACTAAGGCGTTCAGAGATTATTTCGCATCCGTCATTTTTCAAACCATAGTAAACTAAAAGACTTTGCGAATTCTCAAGTCTCCAAAGCCGCTGACCAGAATTACCTATACATGGTTCACCTGTAACAGAACCTATCTCTTCAAAACCAAAACCAACTGAAGGCAAAACCTGAGTCAGTTGTCCATTTTTATCAAACCCAGCAGCCAGTCCGATTGGATTTTTAAATCGTATACCAGAAACTGTTTGTTCTAGTGCGGAATTGCTGTATCCAAACATTATCTTAGTCAGAGCACGTCCAAAAGAAGATCTTCCCATAACCACCCCTACATTAGTAATGCGGTCATGAATATACTCTGGATCAAACATGAAAAACAGTCTTTTAAAGACACCTTTGTAGAACCATCCTTCTATTGGATTACGTATTTTTATACTCTGCATACCTTAATTAAAGAGGTATTCTATATAAAAATCAAGGCTGGAAAACCACGATTAGACTACCAGAGTGAAACCGTATGGTGTTAACTATACAGTTATTGATATTTAATCCTCATTGAGGGTATACTTATACTAAGTAAGCAAACTGCTTCCAAAATCCAATCAGAAATTTATGACTTTTGACCGGGCTTTGCTCGTTTTTTTGTTTATCACAAATCAATTAACACAAGGATCAAATATGAAAATATTAAATAAAGTTTTAATGGTTTTGCTGGCTGTTTCGTTTGCGTTTACCGCCACCAACACCACACTAGCAGCTACTACGATAAGCTTAGGCACAGCAGGTAATTTTGCTGTTCTTGGTGGCTCCACAATTACCAATACTGGCTCCACAGTTCTTAATGGAGATCTTGGATTGACCCCAGGCACTTCGGTCACTGGATTTCCACCAGGTACTGTTAATGGTTCCCAACATATAACCAACGCAGTGGCGGCACAAGGACAGACAGATTTAGTTACGGCGTATAACGCCGCTTCCGGACAAACCGGAGCTGTCACAGTTTCAGGAGATCTCGGAGGCCGAACTTTGACTCCGGGCGTATATAATTCTGCTTCATCTCTTGGTCTTACTGGTACTTTAACCCTAGATGGCGAAGGTAATCCAAACGCAGTTTTTGTTTTTCAAATGGGTTCTACTCTTACTACAGCATCAGGTAGTAATATAAGTCTTATTAATGGCGCACAAGCCTGCAATATTTTTTGGCAGGTTGGCTCATCTGCTACTCTTGGCACTAATTCCAATTTCTTGGGGACTCTTATGGCTTTAACTTCGATTACCGCTACCACAGGAGCTTCCATAAACGGTCGTCTTCTTGCGCGCAACGGAGCAGTTACACTCGACACTAACTCTGTAACAAAGCCTGTCTGT
This sequence comes from uncultured Candidatus Saccharibacteria bacterium, assembly GCA_964364285.1. Taxonomy (GTDB): domain Bacteria; phylum Patescibacteriota; class Doudnabacteria; order UBA920; family VMFF01; genus VMFF01. The sequence goes on from CAYIKZ010000019.1 coordinate 4,948, forward strand.
ACCTTAGCAGTAACTCCAACTCCAACACCTACTCCAACCCCTGCTGCAACTCCGGTAGTTACTCCTACTTTACCAAAAACTGGTTTTAATCCCAGTACTACAAACTTGCCTTTGCAAATTCCGGTAGTCTTTTTTGTTGGTGTCGCACTTATGGCCATCTTAATAAAAAGGAAGCAGACATTCTCAACAAAATCCTAAAACGAGGGCTATTAGCAACAGTTTTAGTCGGATCTGTAATTCTGGTTTTTCAATATACCCGCGAGTCTACTAATATACCAGAGCTTTCTAAGATTGTCCGTACACAGGAAATTGGTGTGCCTGCTCGTATCAAAATTCCAAAGCTAAAGATAGATGCGATAGTAGAACAAGTAGGTATTGCCTCCGATGGATCAATGGATGTGCCTAGTTTTCCGTACAATACAGCTTGGTATAAGCTGGGCGCTCGTCCTGGTGAGAAAGGAAGCGCCGTGATTGATGGACATGTCAACTGGAAAGATGGCACAAAAGCAGTATTTTCCGAATTACACAGTCTAAAGCCTGGAGACAAGATTGTGGTGGAAGATATTAATGGAGCTCTTACCACGTTTATTGTGCGGGAAAGCCGAACTTATGCATCAAACGCGGAAACCAGAAACATATTCACCTCGACCGATGGAAAAGCACATCTTAATCTCATTACATGTAAGGGAATTTGGGATAAATCTTCTCAAGAATATTCCCAAAGGCTAGTAGTATTCTCCGACAAGGAATAAATGAATTAACTAAAAAAGTTTATAGATTCACCTAGTATCAAACAACATTAGCTAAAGCTAGTGTTTTTTGTTAGTATTCAAACATGGATATCATAACTCTTTTGTCTGCAAAACCGGTGTTGATAGGTCTTCATTTAGGATTTGCGATCGTGGGAATAGACGCTTTTCTTTGGTTGTTGGGTGAGGCAATCGCTAATTCTGGAACAATACGAAGACGCATGGCTACTGCAATCATTGGATTAGTTGGCTATGCTCTTACTTGGATTATCGGCGGATATTACTACGTTAAGTTCTATGGTCCCCTAGTTAAACCAATCATAAAAGCTGGAAATGCACCTTGGGCACACACAATAGCTATGGAAGCTAAAGAGCACATATTCCTTTTTGCCATCCCTTTGGCAGTAACTATATATTTCATTTCTAAAATAGACGCTAAAGAGCTTAAAGACTTAGGACTTCGCAAAGGATTAATTCACTTAACAGCAATTGCCGCAGGGCTTGGGTTAAGCCTTGGTTTAATGGGGTTTGTAATCTCAGCTGCTGCAAGATGGGGTGCTATTTAATAAATATATGAACAAACTTTCCTCAATATATTCTTCAGCTTACTCTGCAACCATCAGTATAATACTTACTGTTGTGATTACATTGGGTGCGGAACTCTCTCCTTCTTTTAAAAACTGGCTTGCTAGTTTTACAGGACATCACTGGGTAACTAAAAGTTGGATATCAATAATAGTATTTGTAGCGTTCTTTTTGATTTTCAAACTAACCAGTAAATCAGTTGACGCATCCAAAACTAAAAAATCCATTTATACCCTTGAGGCTTCAATTGTATTAGGTGCAATAATAATTTTAGGGTTCTACCTTTACGAATTCATGAAACACTAAAAAATTAGATTAGGACCTGGGAAATATTCCCAGGTTTTTTGTTTTTTTCCAACCAAGCTAAAATCCTTGTTTTCTGCTATGATTAGTGCATTGTTCGCTTAATCCTCTAAGGAAAACGTAATGCAATCTCAACCAGTATTCGGATTCTCCAATCTTGGCATCGCTCCAAAACTGATGGATATCCTGGCTAAAAACAAGTTTGAAACGCCAACACCAATTCAAAAACAATCAATCCCTCCTGCTATTGAAGGCAAGGATTTAATGGGTATTGCTCAAACAGGAACCGGCAAAACTCTTGCTTTTGGTATCCCAATGATTCAAAGACTTGCTCAAAGCGGTGGTAAAAGCAAAGGCTTAGTCATCTTACCAACAAGAGAACTTGCTTTGCAGGTTAATGAAACACTTAAGAAAATAGGTGGTTCTCTTGGTTTAAAAACTGCTATTTTAATTGGCGGGGAATCTGTTAGTAAACAGATTAAGATGTTACACACAAATCCACATATAATAATCGGGACACCGGGAAGATTAAATGATCTCTTAGAAACAAGGCGCTTAGATCTATCTAAAGCAGACATTCTCGTTTTAGATGAAGCTGATCGAATGCTTGATATGGGTTTCATCCCTCAAATTAAAAAAGTTCTCTCTCACCTTCCTAAGAAACGCCAGACAATGCTTTTTTCTGCAACCATGCCTGAAGCAATTGTTAATATAGCAAACTCTTACATGATGATGCCTTTGCGTGTTGAAGTTGCACCAGCAGGAACCTCTGTGCAAGCAATTAGCCAAGAACTATTCTTTGTAGATAAACAGGACAAACTTCGTTTGCTTGCAAGCATCCTCGATCAATACAAAGGAAGCATTCTTGTTTTTTCAAGAACTAAACATGGTGCAAAAAAAATAACCAAGATTGTAAGAGATCTGGGTCATACTGCAACAGAAATTCATTCAAACCGTTCCTTAAGCCAACGTATTGCTGCTTTAGATGGCTTTAAAATTGGCAGGTTCAGAGTGCTTGTCGCAACAGACATTGCCGCTCGAGGTATAGACGTTACTGGAATCGAATTAGTTATTAACTTTGATTTACCGGACAACGCTGAAGATTATGTCCACCGCATTGGTAGAACCGGACGAGCAGGAATGGCAGGACGCGCAATTTCCTTTGCAACCCCAGATCAGCGCAGTGATGTTAGAAGCATTGAGAGATTAATAAGGAAAGCTTTACCTGTATCAAAATCCGTTCTTTCTGAAAAACCAATACCTAAACATGAGGATCATCCTGCAAGACCGTTTCAAGGACGCAGACCAAACCCACACGATAGAAACAGAAAACCAAAGTTTGAGCATCACAGAAGAAGCTCTAGCAGACCAGGTATCCCAAAAGATCAAAAAGGAAGTTTCTTCAAACGAGCTTAAAAGAAAAAGCAACTCTTTCCAGAGTTGTTTTTTCAAAGACTATTTAGTGTCTTCAGTTTTTGCTTCAGTTTGCTTTGGTACATTAGCTTCTACAGCTGGTGTTTCAACCGGAGTAGCTGGAACTTGTTGATCAGTCATGTTTTTCCTTCCCTGCAATACTCATATCCAAAGCGATGCAGATTAAAATGTCGATGCTTCAGGGATATGAAGCAAGACTGTTAGTATACTCTTTATTTCGGGTTGGGTCAATTAATAACTGTCGCGCAAAATACATCATTTTGATATACTATTTGTATCTTCAATATTAATATAATCACTA
>CAYIKZ010000020.1:0-2900 GCA_964364285.1 uncultured Candidatus Saccharibacteria bacterium
AAACGCCTCACCAGATATTTAATGAGGGTGTTGCGCTAGAATGTTGAATGTAGCTCCTGCGATGTGGTTTGCAGCGACTCCAAAAGCAACTCCAACGTTTAAACTTTCCTTTTCCCCAAACATTGAGATCTCTACAACATCATCGCACAACTTAATCAATGATTTTGGTAAACCTTTGGGTTCATAACCCAAAATTAATGCCATAGGAAACTTTGGTTTCCATTTACGCATATCAATGCTTTTGTTTTTAACTTGTTCTAAAGCAACTATTCTAACTCCGTTTTTTTTCAAAGCTTTGATCAGTCTCGCTGGTTGACGATGATATTCCCAAGGAATGTATCCTTCAGCGCCCAAAGCAACTTTAGAAATTTCTTTTCTTGGAGGTCTCCCAGTTATACCAGTCAAATATATACGATCAGCTCCAAACGCATCAGCTGTTCTAAAGATTGAACCAACATTAAAAAGACTGCGGATATTTTGGCAGATGACGTAAAATTCTTTTTTTGATTTCTTAACAGCCATTAAATTTCAAAAACGTGGATTGAGGCATTTTTAGTGTCAAATTTCTTTGTTACTGGAAAAAGCTGATACATCAAGTTAATTATTCCAGAATGACAAACAATCAAAGGAAATCTGTTTGGATATTCTTTTTTTAAATCACTGAGAAAATGCAATAGCCTTATTTTTATTGCGCTACCAGACTCAACGTTGTATTTTTTTAAATCAACACTTAAATGCTCTTCAATGTATTGAAAATTGGTTCCGGTTAATCGCTCTACCTCAGCCCATGATTTCCCTGTTAATTTACCAAAGTCTCTTTCTGCGAGTTCATCTCTTGTGTGTACAGAAAGCTTTAATTCACTGCTAATGATAAATGCAGTTTGTTGAGCACGTTTCATTGGGGATGCAAAAACAATATCAACGTTATGATCCAACTTTTTGGCAATTTCCTTTGCCTGCTCTACCCCGTGTTTATCCAGTACCTCATCTATTCTACTGCCCATCAGGAGATGCAAAAGGTTGTATTTAGTTTCTCCGTGTCTTACGAAATATACTTTCATTCAAATATTCTTGGTTATTTCCCTGTCTTGTATTTTACTTTAAATTCTTTCATTCGTCCAAAACCCACAGAATCGCGAATTAAGCTCCTAGCCTCCCAAGCTGGAACTCTGCTGATCGTAAACTCCCCATATTTATCATTAATCTCATCTAAATATTTAACCAATCTACTCTTTGTCTGGTCTATATCAAACAAAGAAAGCTGATTAACTTCTTCTTTAAGCCCAGAAACTGTAACACCAATTAACTTAAAGTTCTTTTTGTAATGCTCACTGTTTTCAAAAATCTTTGCTGCTTCAAGAAAGATTTCCCTTCCATCTTGGATGTATCTACCTAATTTTTTCTGTTTGTTAAAATATTCATTCTTTCGATCTGTAAGGATGAAATGAACAGTATTCCCAGAAAGCTTTGCTTCTCTAAGCCGTCTTCCAACCATTTCAGAAAGCTTGAAAAGAACTTGCAAAGCTATTTTTGCATCAGCACTAGCAACAGGAAGTGTATATGCATGCCCCATTGATTTAAGAGCTTCCTGGTCTTCTTTACCTTCATCAGCAAAATCTTCTTTCCAACTTCCTTCTAACTGTCCCATTTGATAGAGGTGATGCCCTTGTATTCCAAAATGAGCAACTAATTTTGATTCTGGAAAATCTTTTAAATCTCGAAGAGATTTAATACCCATCATGTTTAGTGCTTTTTCTGTTTGTCTGCCAATTCCAGGAATGTCGGTCAAAGAAAGTTTTTCATACAAACTACCTTTGTCTTCAGGACGAACAACAGTTAAACCATCTGGTTTCTTAAGATCACTTGCAATCTTAGCAATGAGTTTGTCAGAACCAATTCCAATAGAACACTTAATCCAATCACCAACGTAAGTATGCATTTCTTTTTTAATCTCTTCAGCTATTTTTGAAGCTTCAGCCCAAGGATCTTTAAAGTTCTTTACGTTGTCTGTTAAATCTAAGAAAGCTTCATCAATGCTGTACTTCTCTATCTTTTCAGTGTGTTTAAGGAAGATGCTCAAGAATCTTCCAGTTGTTTCCCTGTATTTATCAGGGTCTGTATGGAATAGCTGAATATGAGGACAGAGCTTTTTTGCTTCCCAAACAGGCATTGCTGTTTTAACACCGAATTTCTTTGCTTCTATGGAAGGAGCAATGATAATACCACCAAGATGTTCGCATATACCTATTGGCTTACCACGCAAAAAAGGATTTGCCTGTTGTTCACAAGAAGCAAAGTATGAATTCATGTCTATGTGCGCAATTACTTTAAAGTTTTGTGTTTGTTGCATAGGTGAACAAGTGTTCACCTAAAAGATATCAAATATCTAAACAAAAGCAAAGAGACGCCTTGATCAGACGTCCCATCGCTTGTTGGCTTTTGTTTCAGAAGACTTCGACAGCGACTTCAGGGCAGCCAAAGTCTACGGGGTTGATTCGAAGATCTTCCAAGTCAGGAAATATCTCCAAAGGCGAACCCGACAGCGCATAACGCTGTTGCTGGTTGAGAACCATCCGACCAAACACGGTCATTTCAATCGCAGTCATCTCGACAGTACGGCTTGGGTCATCGAGTTGCGCAATCGCCTGCAAACTCATCACCGCTTTCCTTCTGTACTGCGAGATGATGGAACGCATGTGCTGGCGAATGAGAACCTGGTCCTCTGGCGACAACTCGTCATAAACCGCACTGACAATATTAGCCAATGATTAATCCTCCGTTGGAGAAACACAATTCGCGAAAAATCACGATAACTAATTTTATCATCTTGCAAAATCATGTCAACAATGACCTCCTCCCCGGGATACGCTTCGCTTCTCCCGGGGTTTCCTAGGGAGGCA